>JBEKQD010000068.1:0-24412 GCA_049520075.1 Occallatibacter sp.
CGCAGGCTGGAGAGGCGATCAATCACAGCGTGAGTGTCGGCCGGTAAACTGGCGGCAATCTTTGCGGCATCGGCGGCACTTTGCGCGACAGCCCGGCCCGCGAAAAGTATGGTGCCGGAAACAACTACCAGAGAGAAAAGATGGACAAAGCGCAATTTCAAGACGGAATTCATCGCAGAAAATCCTCACTCACATAGTAAAGCTCGAAAGCTCCCTCGCAAACGCAAGATTACATTGGGAAAAAGCCTGGTCCGGCAAAGATCTCCGCGGCGGACCGTTCCCTTTCAATAAGCCCCTGCCTGCGGTTCCGGCACAGGAGTCGAAGCCGGGATTGACGCATCAAATCTACAGGAAAGCCCGGAGCTAAAGATCGTGCGCAGGCCAGCCTTTCAACCCTGGAGTCAAAGACGAAATTGAAGCATCAAACAAGGAGGCACCTTGAAATTGCAGATTCCCCGCCTAAGTGCCCTTGATTTGCCTTGACCTCGAAAGGGACCGAAACAGCCCAGATGGAGAAGAAACCGTCCATCTCGCCACATGGTACGCTGTCTCCGCTAATACGATTTTCGGTAGATAATAGATATAGGCTGCCTTCCCCGGCGGATTGCTGCATCGCTGCGCGGCCTATTGGAGATCACTCAGCCTCAGCTCATTCGCCGAGCAGGCGTCCCACCCGGCTCCAAAAACGTTAACATGGGGAAAACCGTACCTACAGAGAGGGATTCATGACTGTTGCCGCTCGCTTTCCCGGCATTCGTGTCACCGCTAATGGGAACCAGCTCGTCTCGTACCACACCGAGACACGCATCGCCGACGCCGGCGTCTTCTATCCGATTACACCCTCCACGGAGGGTGGCGAGCTATTCCAGCAGGCCTATGCCGAAGGCCACTTGAACGTCTTCGGCCAGAACACCATTGCCATTGAGACTGAGGGCGAGCACGCGGCCCAGGGCGGCGCAATCGCCCACTCGGTATGCGGCAAGCGCGTGGTCAACTTCACCTCCGGCCAAGGCGTCGTCTACGGCGTCGAGCAGTATTATCACGCTCCCGGAAAGGCGAGCACCATGGTGCTTGAAGTGGGCGCGCGCGCCCTCACCAAGCAGGCTCTCAACGTCCACTGCGGCCACGACGACATTTATGGTGCGCTTGACACAGGCTGGATCATGCTCTTCGGCAAGGACGCGCAGCAGGCCGCTGATCAGGCCCTCATCCTGCGCCGGGTCACTGAGCTTTCACTCACACCCGGCATGAACATTATGGATGGCTTCCTCACCACCCACCTGGAGCGCACCTTCTACAAGCATGAGTCGGAGCTGATTCGTGAATTCCTCGGCGCGCCCGACGACATCATCGACTGCCCCACCCCGGCTCAGCGCACACTCTTTGGACCCACCCGCCGCCGCGTGCCCAAGATGATGGACCTCGCCAACCCCATCCTTCTCGGCCCCGTGCAAAATCAGGAACATTACATGCAAGGTGTGGTCGCGCGGCGCAACAATTTCGCCGAGCCGATTCTTGCTTTCCTTGAAGCCGCCTACGCAAAGTTTGCCGAGCTCACCGGCCGCAACTATGGTCTCCTCAGCGAGTACAAAACCTCAGACGCAGAAACCGTATTCGTCTCCCTCGGTTCCGCCGCTGAAAACATCGAGGCCGCGGTCGATTATCTGCGCGAGACGCGCGGAGCGAGTGTGGGCTCCATCCATGTCAACGTGATTCGTCCCTTCCCTGAAGCCGCCATCATAAACGCGCTCAAAGGCAAGAAGAACGTCATCATCCTCGAGCGCACCGACGAAGCTCTTTCCGGCGATAATCCGCTGGGCCGCGACATCCGCACCGCCTTCTCCAAAGCCGTCCAGTCTGTCGAAGGCCTGCCCACCATATCTCTTGCCGAAGTCCCCAAGATCTACGGCGGCAGCTACGGCCTCGGCTCGCGCGACTTCCGTCCCGAGCAAATCATCGGCGCTTACGAATTTGCCACCGCAGGCCGCGCCCGCAAGGACGGCAAGACGGCTGCCGACGGCGTTAACTTTTTCGTTCTCGGCATCGACCATCCCTACGCGGTTCTTGGCGAAGAGACCCCGTCGCTGCTGCCTGAAGGCGCGGTAGCTGTGCGCTTCCACTCCATCGGCGGATGGGGCGCCATCACCACCGGCAAAAATCTTGGCGCCATCCTCGGCGACCTCAACGATCTGATCTATAAGCGCGACGGTCTCAAGGACTCGCTGGGAAATCCCAAGGAAGTTATTCACGTCAGCGCCAATCCCAAGTACGGCTCGGAGAAAAAAGGCGCGCCCACCTCATACTTCATGGTCGCCGCCAAAGACCGCATCCGCGTGAACTGCGACCTGCGCCATGTGACTGTCGTTCTCTGCTGCGACCCCAAAGCCTTCACTCACACCAACCCACTCGACGGCATGGCCGAAGGCGGCTCGCTCGTTTGGGAATCCGATCAGCAGGGCGAGCAGGCATGGGAACAGTTGCCGCTCTGGGCGCGCAAGCAGATCATCGACAAGAAAATTCGCGTCTTCACGCTTCCCGGATTTGAAATAGCAAAAAAAGCCACTGACCGCGCGGACCTGCAACTTCGCATGCAGGGCAACGCCTTCCTCGGGGCATTCTTTGCTGTGAGCACGCTGCTCAAGGAATTCGGCATCACCCAGGAGCAATACCGCGCTGTCGTTCGCGAGCAATACGTAAAGAAATTCGGCAAGCTAGGCGAAGCCGTCGTCGACTCCAACATGGAAGTCATGATGCAGGGCTACACCCAGGTCACGGAAATCGCGATCGGCGCGCTCACCGCAGCCGACCACTCGTCCCTGCGCGGCCAGGCGCTGCTGCCCATTCTCGAAACCGTCCCTGCAGCTGAAGGCTCCGCATGCGGCACCGGATGCCGCTCCCACGCACTGCCTGAAGGTCAGGCCGCGCGTGCGCCGCTGGCCACTCTCGCCGGCTTCGATGCCGAGTTCCGCTCGCACTTCGGCTATAACCAGCCCGCGACGCCGCTCTCTGCTATTGGCCTGGTCGCCGCTGCAACCGGTGACACTGCATCCAAATACGTCGCTCGCCGCGAGACTCCGCACTTCATCGCGGAAAACTGCACGCAGTGCATGGACTGCATCTCGGTCTGCCCTGACACGGCTCTGCCCAACACCGCGCAGGACCTCAGCACGCTGTTGCGCACCGCCGTCAATCACTACGTCGCCAGCGTCGCAGACCGCACGAAGCTCATCGCTGCGCTGCCCCAGATTGAAAAGCTCGCCCGCGAGCGCATGGTCACTGACACGAAGGCCGGAACGCCGCTGCCCACCATCCTTCGTGAGGTCACCAATTCACTCGACGGGTTTTCCGCTCAGGCCAAGCAGCAGTTCTTCGCCATTCTCGACAAAGTTCCCATGGCCTACCAGAAGGTGACCGCCATCTTCTCCTCGCCCGAGCGCAAAGCTCCCGGCACAGGCGGCATCTTCTCCATCTTTGTCTCCGATCTGTGCAAGGGATGCGCGGCCTGCGTTACCGCCTGCGGCGACCACATGGCGCTCAAAATGGTTGCGGAAACCGAAGAGGTCAACGCCGAACACACCACCGGCACTAACTTCCTTGACCTGCTGCCCGACACTTCGCAGAAGTTTCTCGGCCTCTACAACGCCGCCAATCCCGCAGACTCCAAAACCGCGACCCTGCGCAATATGCTCATGGTGCGCTCGACATATGACGCATTGGTGGCCGGCGACGGCGCCTGCGCAGGCTGCGGAGAAAAGAGCGTTCTGCGCTCCATCGCCGCTGTCACTGAGGCTTACATGCGCCCCGTCTTCCACGCCAAGAGCGACCGCTTCATTGCCAAAGCCGGCGATCTTGAAAAGCGCGGCGTGGCGCGTCTCGCCGTGCTCAAAGCCCGCAACCAGGCGGAATACGATCTGCTCCGTCAAGCCATCGCTCATCTCATCCTCGGCCTCGGCGGCGAAGACGAAAAAGACACTCGCGCCCGCATCGCGGACTATGAAAAAACTCACGGCCCCATCAGCGACGCCGAGCTGGTCGAAGGCATCGCAGCGGTCCTGCTCACTGAGGCATTCAACCACAAAAATCTGCAAGCCATTGATGGCCGCCTCGCCAACGGCATGAGCGTCATGGCCATGTCCGCCCACACCGGATGCAACACCGTCTACGGTTCAACCGCGCCCAACAATCCTCACCCCTACCCGTGGATGAATTCGCTCTTCCAAGACGGCGCCACGGTGGGCTGGCTCATGGGCGAGAGCTTCATCGTCGATCACGCCCGCCGCTCCGTCATTCCCGAGCGCCTCGCCGACATACTCCTCACGCGCGACACCAACGTAATCGACGCCGAGCAGTATTACCACCTCAGCCACTTCACTGACGCGCTTATGACCGATCAGGAAATCGTCGAGCTGCCCAAGGTCTGGGCGGTCGGCGGCGACGGCGGCATGGGCGACATCGGCTATCAGAATGTCTCCAAGGTCGTTCTACAAAACCGGCCCAACGTCAAGGTCCTCATGCTCGACACGCAGGTTTATTCGAACACCGGCGGCCAGAATTCCGACTCATCGCCCATGCTCGGCGGCGGCGACATGAACACCTTCGGCGCGGCCACTCAGGGCAAGAACACGGAGAAGAAAACCGTCGCTGAAACCTTCCTCGCCGGTCACGGATCGCCCTTCGTCGCTCAGGTCTCCATGGCCAACGCGCCCAAGCTCTACCGCGCCATTCTCGATGGATTGGAATATCGCGGCACCATGTTCCTCCAGGCTTTCACCACCTGCCAGCCCGAGCACGGCGTCGCCGACGACATGGCGCTCTTCCAGGCCCAGCGCGTCCGCGACAGCCGCGGCGTACCCGAGTTTGTCTTCAATCCTCGCCTTGGCGAAACCTATCAGGAAGCTCTCGACATCAAGGGCAATCCCTCGATTGATTTGGATTGGTACGAGACCAAAAACAAGGTCACCGGCGAAACCTCTCACTACACTGTCGCCCACTGGTGCACCACCGAAGCCCGCTTCCGCAACCATCTCAAAAAAATCAAGCCAGAAGCGGCATCCAAACTCATCCCGCTCGATAACATGCTGGTCCGCATAACTCAGCAGGATGTGGTTTACCGCCGCTATCTCAATCCGGGCCACCGCGCCTTCATTCCCGACTTCGGTGTCTACATCCAATTGGAAGACGCCGGCAAAACCACTTACTACGCACTTAGTCGCCAGTTAGTCATGTTCTGCGTAGAGCGCCGCAAGGCCTGGCGCATGTTGCAATCCAAAGCGGGCGTCGTCAACAAGGAGTACGCCGCCCAGCGCGACTTACTCGCCGAAGTAGACTCCGGCAAACTCCCGCTGGAAGAACTCTTCGCCCACGGCCACGAACTCATCCGGGAACGCCTCACCGGCCAAGTCCTCGCGAAGGTGTAAGCCGGACTGTAGCGCGGGCGTCCCCGCCCGCGCTTTTACGCCTAGCTGGCGGGTCCGGGTTTCAACCCGGACATAAAAAGGCAAAACCCTCCACACAAACAAGAACGCGGACCGCAAGGTCCGCGTTCTTGGTGTTTAGGTCACATGACCTGTGAGGAAAGCCCTAGCCGAAAATGTTGCAGACCGGGCAACTCCAGTTTGAGTTGGATGGTCGGGCCGGATGCACCTTGTTGTCGGGCGGGTTGAAGTCGTGGTAGAGATGGCATTCTTTTTCAAACGCAGCCTTTGGGCTTGCTAGGTAGCCGCATTTGAAGAGAGGGTACCACTCAGAAACGTGCTGTTGAAGACGCCCTGCAACATCAGTATCGGAGCGTCCTACATAATGCACCGCGAAGGAATCGTCCTTTGTTGCTCCCAACGCGTATGCGCCTGGCGACTTCTGCCGTACAGCGGCAGACACGCCATCGGTCGTCAAATTGTACGGCCCCGAAAGGCCCGTGGTTGCCATTTTATATCCGAGAACTTTCTGGGAAATGCTTCCCGGTTTGTAATACAATCGAAACGCGGAGAGGTAGGAATTTAGATTCCAGGTGCTGACACACCGCACGCGGCTCACAACGCCGCAAACCTGTAAAGGCGGCACCTCTCCTCAATCGCCCTCATCGCAAGCCGGGGGCGGACAGAAGCTAGCAGCTCACCACGGCTCGAATCGCGTCCCCGCCAAGAGATCAGCGATTCGGGCCTTTCTGTTTTGGCCTACCGTCACGGCAAGCGTGATGACAGCAGGCTCCGGCTCTTCTCATGATGGCCCTCGCACATTCCCATCCTGCCTCATTAACTTGTCGAATGCGTCGAACCACTTTGTCTTAACCTCATCCGGCCAAGCAGGATCAAAGCTGGGGAACTTGCTTAAAAGCAACTGAGCCCAGGACAAATTGCCGTCAGTGCTTCCCGAGGATTGAACGAATGTCTCGGGGTCCCGCTCAGCAACTCCTGCACCCGGTGACGTAGCTCGCTTCTGTCGCGGCGCACGAGAAGCCCCTTGAAATGGACGGATATGCGGCGACAGGGATATTTCAGACTCCTTCGCAATGGACATAAAGAAGGCCATGCACTTTTGGATTGTCTGTCCACCTGCGCCAGCCCGCCCGAACTCTTCCTCCAACTGCCGGGTTGTGGCTCGTTGGAGATCAAACCCTTTGAATAGGAACGGATAAGCTTGGGTCACCATTTCGCGCAGATTCTTCTGGCGCTCGGGGCCTTCCGAGTTGACGACCTTCGCCAGACGTTCAGTCGGAAGCCCCTTGTCAGACGTGAGTCCCAAGTATTTGAGTGAAGCCGCCAACTGAGACTGTGTCGCACCTGACATCGATCCCATTACGCTTCGATCAATCCGACTCGGAATCGAGGCCTTCAAGTTTTCCAGAAAGTTCTTGAGGGTACGATACGGGACGTAAGGTGGTACTGCTGCCCTCTCGGGCACGGCAGAGACGGTTTTGGTTTCCTCGGACATTCCGTCCTCCTTAATTCTAATTGGAACATTACCATATCAGAATAATGGCGTCAATTCCACTGTCCGACTTTCTTTGCATCGAGCCTTTGATTCGATCCCGGTCGGTCTCCAATCCCCACATCGGCGGGCAGGCCTGGTTCCCGAGAAGCTCAACTCACCGCCCGTAGCCCCGTTAGGATTTTGGTACCGAGGGGGACAAAACCCGAGAATAACCCTATAAAAACCTGGACGGACCGCAATAGATTGGGGAAAGATAGTGCATAAGGAGCCTCTCCAATGCGGTTTACAGCCCGAATCGAAATCCATGATAACGAGTACGTACAGCTGCATGAGCGTATGAAAGCTGCTTCTTTCAGCCGCACCGTGGTCGATTCAAGCACCGGGAAGAGAGTCCATTTGCCCCTCGGCGAGTACGTCAGCGATGCGCACGCAAATGCCCAGAAGGCGCTCTTTGCAGCCATGCAGGCATCCCTCCCAATCGATTTTCACGCTGAGATCGTGGTCTCCGGCGGAGGGCGAATCCTGACTCACGGCTGCCCGGAGGTGGAAGAGGACACCCCATGGTCCTTTATCCACTCAAATCCAGTCGAGTCCAAATTACCTATGCCTTTGAGGGAATGCTACAGCTTATTCCAGAATTGACCCGCGTTGCAGATCACAAATGCGTATAAAGAAGGCAGCGTAGAGGTCTGCCGCAACCCTCGATTCTTGGACCAGGGATAGCACGAACCCCGCCCTGCAAATCAGTTGTATCAATTATGCAAAATTCTGTATACTTGCACCGTGGATAGACCTGCAAGGCCCATCGAATTTCGCGGCAGCGCTTTGGAAGATCTGTCCCACTTTCCGCCGGCAGCGCGGCGAAAAGCAGGCTTTCAACTGTTTCTGGTGCAGGAAGGCGATGATCCCGATGACTGGAAGCCGATGAGCAGCATTGGCCACGGCGTGAGGGAGATCAGGATTCGCGAGAAAGACGGAGCGTTTCGCGTGATCTATGCCGCCACATTCGCGAACGCGGTCTATGTTCTGCACTGCTTTCAGAAGAAGACGCAAAAGACGAGCGCCGGAGACATCGAACTGGCTAAGCGGCGCTATAAAGAGCTGGTACGGGAGATTGGGAAATGAAGAAGAACAAGGCTTACGAAAGCGTGTGGGACGCGATCGAACCCGATCCGGTAAAGGCGGAGAACCTCAAGCTTCGTTCTTCGCTCATGCTGGCCCTCACGCGCCACATCAAGAGCGAAGGCTTAACACAGGCCGAAGCTGCCAGGATATTCGGCGTGACCCAGCCGCGCATTTCCAACCTCATCCACGGCAAAATCGACTTATTTGGCCTGGATATCTTAGTAAGAATGGCCGCCATTGCGGGGATGCGGGTCACAATGCGGATCAAAAAGGCAGCGTAACCGGATGCCTGGATCCCGTTTCCGAAACCCGGAGCATCCGGCCACTAACCACTTGCCCACTAACCGCTATCTGCTGAAACTCACGTACTTGCGCCCGGCGTAGAGCCGGAAGCCGCCTGCCGCGTCGGCCACAACTTGCAGCGGCACAGGCCGTTTCAGCCCGGCATCGTCGCCGGAGTTCACCGTCAGCACGTCGTGCGCGCCCACATCGGTCACCACAAACTTGTCGCCCACAAATCCCACGCCATAAACGCCCGCGGGAAGGTTCTCGCCGCCCACCTTGAGGGAAACTTCGGTGATGAAGTAAGCCTGATACTTGGCCTGCACGCCGGTCGAGTAGCCGCTGGTGTCCACCAGGCTGGCCAGCACAACGAACCCGTCGGAAAACTTTACGCCACCGGAGTTCCTTAACTGAGTAGGCGCCAACTGCCCGCGGTAGAACACGGTTGCCGGAACCAGCTTCTGCAAATCCCCCGGTTTCTGCACCATGTCGCCGCCTGCTTGCGCCTTCATCGTTCCCGGCGCCATCATCGCCACGGCCACCATTCCGGCCGTCGCCATCTTCAAGAATCCACTAAAACGCATAGCAAACCCCCTTGTTTTCGTTTCGTCTGGAGTATATCGCACCCCGCGCCGACATTTCCCCAAAAGAGCCGCGCGGTGCGACAATCATCGCGTCGGGGCTTGCGCCTCCGGCAAGGATTATTTCCCACGGAGAGAACAATTATGAAGCGTCTTTTGGTTTGTACAGGACTGTTGATCGTAGCCGCCACTCTATCCGCCCAGCAAGGGCCGCCAAAAAGTCCGGCGGCCACAGCATCGACGACCATTGCCGGCAAAACTATCACCGTCACCTACAACTCGCCCGCCGTCAAAGGCCGCGCGGGGCAAATCTTCAACAAAGGCGGCCTCATCAGCAAGGACCCCACCTATCCGGTCTGGCGCGCCGGCGCCAATGGCGCCACCAAACTGCACACCGATGCGGACCTGACAGTAGGCGGTTTGAAGGTTCCCAAGGGCGACTACTCCCTGTATGTTGACGTCGCCGATCCGGACAACTGGATTCTGATCGTGAACAAGCAAACCGGCCAGTGGGGCACGAAATATGACAAGGCGCAGGACCTGGGCCGTGTGAAGATGACCATGAGCAAGCCGCTCGCGCCTGTCGAGAATCTGACCTACGCCTTTGCGGCCCTCGGTGGCACGACCGGCAAGCTGACTCTGGAGTGGGAGAACCACTCCGCATCTGTACTCATTGCAGTGCATTGAGCCTGTGATCTAGGCGCCCCAGCGACCGGGGTCCACAAGAAGCGGTCTTTGCTTCTTGTGGTGGTAACGACAGGCCTCCGTTGCTGGGGTGATCCAGAGAAGGCCATCAGCGGACTTCATGGCGCGCAAGCGCTGTCTGCCGCACCTCAGATGCTTACCGATAATTACCGTTCTGCCGATACAATAGGAGTAGTGTAAGATTTGGTCCCCGAGGGGTGAATACTTTGCCGTTGTATGCCTATCGTTGTACCCAATGTGGTCACCGTTTTGAAAAAATCCAAAACTTCAGTTCCAAGCCGGAATCTGTCTGCCGCGAGTGCGGCGGCGAACTAGAACGCCCGCTGACTGCGCCGCGCCTCCACTTCAAAGGCGCCGGATTTTATGTGAATGACTACCCAGGCAAGAGCGACAAGCCCTCCATGGAGCCCACTCCAGCCGAGATTAAAACTCCTTGCGGCGGAAGCTGTGGCGCTGCCTGCCCCGCCGTAGCCGCCGCTTCTTCTGCGCCTGCCGCCGAATCGTCGAAAAACTAGAGAATTAGAACGCGCACTTGCTGATTTTTCGCCCTGTCGTGCGCCGCCTGATCCGTGCGCAACCCGGCATTGCCATAGGATAATGGAGTCCTTGAACCCTCAAGGCTCATCCATGACGCCCACCACCGCGCCGCCTATTTCGCAATCCGGCAATGCGGCCGTTCGCGCGCTCGCCCTCGCCGCAGTCCTGCTCTTTGCCGCAGGCTCTGCGGCCGGTCTCTTCCATGTTTACGCTCAATTTGCCGCCGTCCTTCGCTGGACCGCGCTCTGCCTGTTCCTTCCCTTTGCCGTGCGCCGCTGCTCGCTGCTGATGTGGACCTTCCTCGCCATGTTAGCCGGCGCAGAACTTGGCGTGGACGCGCCTTCCATCGCCGCGCAAACCCACTTCCTCGCTGACATTTTCCTGCGCCTCATTCGCATGATTGTCGCGCCGCTCATCTTTGGCGGCATCGTCACCGGCATCGCCGGCCATAACGAACTGCGCGGCGTGGGTCGCGTGGCGCTCAAGTCGATCATCTTCTTTGAAGTTGTCACCACCATTGGTTTGATTCTTGGCGCCGTCGCCATCAACTTATCGCAGGCCGGAGCCGGAGTCACGCTGCCTGCCTCCATCCAGGCTGTAGCGCCCGCTGCGCGCCCGGAAGGCTGGCAGCAGATTCTGCTCAATATATTCCCGGAAAACATCGCCCAGGCCGTTGCGCAAAATCAGATCCTCCAGGTCGCCGTCTTCGCGCTGCTCTTTGGTGTTGCGCTGGCCATGCTGCCCGAGCCGAAGCGGGCGCCCCTGTTCTCCGTTCTGCAATCGCTTACCGAGACAATGTTCCGTCTCACGCGCATCATCATGGTTGCCGCGCCCATCGCCGCCGGAGCCGCGCTGGCTTACACAATTGGCAGCATGGGTCTCGCCACGCTGCTGCCGCTGGCCAAGCTCCTGGTCACCAACTATGTCACCTTGGCGATTTTCCTTCTTGCAGTCTTTGTGCCGATCCTGCTCGTAGCGCGCATCCCCCTGCGCCGATTTGCCTCTGCGGTTGCCGAGCCTGCCGCCCTTGGCTTCGCCACCACATCGTCCGAAGCCGCATTGCCACTGGCCATGGAGCGCATGGAAGAATTCGGCGTGCCACGCTGGATCGTCTCCTTCGTCATTCCCACCGGCTACAGCTTCAACCTCACCGGCTCCACTATCTATCTCTCCATGGCCGCACTCTTTTCAGTTCAGGCCGCTGGCATGCATCTTTCCATCGGTCAACAAATCGTCCTGCTGGCCACTCTCGCGCTCACCAGCAAAGGCATCGCCGGCGTGCCTCGTTCCACGCTCGTCGTGCTGTTGGCTGTGGCCGGCTCCTTCCAAATTCCCACCGCCGCCGTCCTGATGCTTCTCGGTGTAGATACGTTGATGGACATGGGTCGCACCGCAATGAACGTCATAGGCAACTGCATGGCTGCCGCCGTCGTCGCCCGCTGGGAAAGCGAGATGAAACCAACTGTGATCCCCAACTAGAATCGGGGTGCCCCATGTCCCTCCTTTGGGACATGGGAGGCCACAACCATCACACCAAACATCATCTGCGCACTGCGATAATCATTGGGTATGCCTCTTCTCGATCCCATCCCGTCGCCTGTCGTTGACGCCGACTTTGCCGCTCTAGAATGGGAGCCGTTGTTGGCTCTCGTCTCTGGCTTTGCCGCGTCCCCGGTTGGCCGCCAGGCGATTCTCGATCTCAAGCCCTCTACCGACGAAGCCTGGATCGCCCTCCAGCATCAGCTCACCGGCGAAATGCGCCTGCTGCTCGAAGAGCAAACCTCCATCCCTGTCGGCGGACTTTTCGATCCCACGCAGCACGCCGCCAAAGCCCAGATTCCAGGTGCAGCTCTCGAAGCCAACGAACTGCAAGCCATCGCCCGTCTGGCAAACGATGTAGCTTCCTGGCAAGCGCTGCTTCAGTCGCCACCGGCGCGCCTGGTCGGCAAGCTATACGGCCTCTCGCAGCTCTCCTCGGCGTTGACCGGCAGTCTTCGTCCGCTCGCCGAATCCATCGAGCGCACCATCCAGCCCGACGGCTCGCTGGCCGACAACGCCTCGCCCGAGCTGGGCCGCATTCGCCGCGAACAGGAGCGCCAACAGCACGTCATCGAAGAAAGCCTGCGCGCCGCCCTGCGCAAACTCGCCTCCGAAGGCTCCACGCAGGAAGACCTCATCACCATTCGCGGCGACCGCTTCGTCATCCCCGTTCGCAGCGAACTCAAGCGGAGGGTCAGCGGTGTGGTCCACGGTGTCAGTTCGTCAGGTCAGACGGTCTATGTCGAGCCTCTTGAAACCATCGAGCAGAACAACGAACTTGTCCGCCTCATCGAAGAAGAGCAGGCTGAGATTCACCGCATCTTTATGGCGCTCACCCGCCAGGTGGGCGGCTATGCTCAATCCTTAGTCGAGGGCGCGCGCGTTCTCGCGCTCGTCGATAGCCTTCAGGCCCGCGCCCGCTTTGCCCGCGATTACAACTGTGTGGCTCCCGTCATCGCGCCCGATCTTCTGCGCCTCGAAGCAGCCCGCCATCCCCTGCTCGAACGGCATCTCCGCGTGACGCGTGGCCACGTCGTCCCGTTGACTCTCGAGCTCACCGCCGCCGAACGCCAACTAATCATCAGCGGCCCCAACACCGGCGGCAAAACCGTCACCCTCAAGACCACGGCTCTGTTGGCTATGATGGCGCAGGCCGGTCTGCCCGTCCCCGCCGAGGCAGCCAGCTTTCCTGTTTTCACTGCATTCCTCGCTGACATTGGCGACGCGCAATCCATCGAAGCGGAGCTCTCCACATTTTCCGCGCACATCGTCAACCTCGACCGCCTCTCGCGTCTGGCCGGCGCGCAATCGCTCGTCCTGCTCGATGAGCTTGGCTCCGCCACCGATCCGGAAGAAGGCTCCGCGCTGGCCGTCGCCATTGCCAGCCACTTTCTCACCGCGGGCGCGTGGTCGCTCATCTCCACGCACCACACCTCGCTCAAGGTCTACGCCGCCAATACCGATGGCGTGCTCAACGCTGCGGCTGGCGTGGACGAACTCACTCTCGCACCCAACTACCAACTCCGTCTCGGTGTCCCCGGCGCGTCTGCCGGCATCCAGACTGCGGAGCGTCTCGGCCTCAACGCCGCCATCATCACCAACGCCCGTCAGCGTCTCGGCTCGCAGCAGGTGGATATTGCTCGCTTCCTCGATAAGCTCCACAGCGATCTCACACAACTCGAAGAAGATCGCAAGGCAGCTCGCGTCGAACAGTACGCGCTCAATCAGGAACGCGCCAGGCTCGAGCGCGAAGGCGACGTCGAGACGCGCAATCGCACGCGAGAGCTTGAGTCCAAGCTGGCCTCGCTGCTTAAGGACTTCGAGTTTCAAATGCGAGAAACCGTGCGCGCCATCGAGGATCGCGCCGGACAACAGAAATTATCCAAGGAAGCCGAACGCCGCATCCTGCGACTGCGCCGCGAATTTCAAGAGAGCTTCAACCAAACCGTCGTTGCGCACCGCACCGGAGCGGATGTTGGCGACGCAGACGCCCAGCCACACATCCTCAAGCACATTGCGGCGGGCGATCAGGTCCGCATCAAGTCAATGAACAAGATCGCCGTCGTGCAGCGCGAGGTTGAAAAAGACATCTTTGAAGTCGTTCTCGGCCCCATCAAAATGCGCGTCAAGCGCGACGAGTGCACCCCTCCCACGCCTCTTGGTTCAGAGTCTGCCGCAACTGGAAAAGCCGACCCGCTTGCCGCCGCTCGCAAGCAGAAGAATGTTCACGTCACCGTCACCAGCGCCAACACTGACGCCCTGCGCATGGAGATCAACCTCATCGGCCGCACTGTGGACGAAGCTACGCAGGAGTTGGAGCAGTATCTTGACCGCGCCTTCCTCGCCGGCCTCGAGCGAGTCCGCATCATCCACGGCCACGGCGCAGGCATCCTCCGCCGCGGCGTCCGCGAATTCCTCAAGTCTCACCCCCATGTAGCTACCATCGCCGAAGCTCCCCAAAACGAAGGCGGGCAGGGTGCCACGCTGGTAGAATTGCGGCAATAAGATCGAAGTCAGAAAGTGGGCAATCCATGAAGAAAGTCGTATGGATCGCACTGATCGTCGTTCTGCTTGGTGCTGTCGGAGTATTTGTTGCGTATCGAATTTCAATGCGCGCAATGAGCGAGCAGCCTCAACCACTGCCAGCAGTGCAGAGCCCGCCTTCTCTGCAAACCACGCAAACCCAATCGCAGGCTGCACCGCAGGAGGGTTCGTTCGACGAACCACTACGCAAAGTCGTAGTGGATCTTGGGGTCTCCGAATACTCTGCCGGAAATAACCCTGAACACAGTGAAGTTAGGTGCAACTTTTATCCAGGCTTTGTGGTCAAGGAACTGGATTTGAAGCAAGAGGGGGATGAGTGGATCTCGATCGCTCCAATTTCGGCATCCAACCCGCCACCCTGTACGCAGGAGAATAGCGGCAACGAGATTGTAATCAAGCCCCAGGATTGGAGCGGTTATTTTGCTGGAGTGAAGGGTAATTTTGTCTTTCTCAATGCCGAAGACGGTTTCAACGGGGGATATCCGTTTGGCATCTTCGATGCATCAACGGGAAAGAAGCTCTTTGAAGATTCAAGGGAGTCGGGAAAGGAAGAGAAGCTGCGCTTTGTCAGCGATGGAAGAGGATTGGTGTTGCGCTACCAACGAATCGATGTCGCAGAGTGCTCGATTCCTGAGAAGAAGGGCGAGTGTTGGGAGCAAATCATGCGCAAGGCGGGGCTGAACTCTCAGCCGCTGCCGGTATGTTCAGGGTACGGTGGCAACATCGATGAGACTGCTAATTCGGTAGTCTCCTACGCTGTTGAAGTATCCCTTCTACCGGGTTTCGAGCGCCGGTTGCTTTCCGGCCCAATCCATTGCTGGCCGGGGGATTAACTGAACCCGGGTGCCCAGGTTCGGATTTTCGGACCTGAGAGATGCGCCATCCCCATCGCAGATGGTTGCAGAAGATTTACTCCCCCGCGTCACAATAGACGTTTGAGGTCCGGCGGGGAACCTTCAGAACTGCAAACCTCCGCCCACCTTTGATTTGATTAAAGACTCTACAATATTCTCGCCCCCCGTTCGTCTTCACTAGTGGATGGGTGAGGCCATGAGCGCAGCCGCGATGATCGAACAAGACCGCCAAATCTCCCAGGTCATTGCGGAAGAGCGGTCCCGGCTGCGCAACTTCATCCGCAAGCGGGTGCCAAACGAAGCCGACGTCGAAGATCTGCTCCAGGAGGTCTTCTACGAACTGGTGCAGGCTCACCGCCTGCTGATGCCCATCGACTACGTGACCGGATGGCTCTTCCGCGTCGCCCGCAATCGCATCACCGACCTCTTCCGCAAAAAGAGGCCGGAGAACTTCACAGACGCGGCGGCGGAGAACGAAGACGGCGAATTGCTGCGGATTGAAGACCTGATTCCTTCCCGCGATGCCGGGCCGGAAGCGCTCTACCTCCGCGGCCTGCTTCTCGATGAACTGGAACGCGCCCTCGCTGAACTGCCCGCAGAACAGCGGGATGTCTTTCTCGCTAACGAACTCGAGGGCCGCAGCTTCAGCGAGTTATCGGCGGAAACCGGCCTGAACCTGAACACCTTGCTCTCGCGCAAGCGCTATGCCGTGCTGCATCTCCGCCGGCGTCTGCAGGCCATTCACAACGAGTCTACGAAGAAATGAGGATTGCACCATGGATAAGAACTGGGTCAAGAGAAACAAATGGATTTTTGTTGCGGGTCCGCTGGCGCTGGTAGCCTTCATCGCCATTGGCGGCGAAGTGGTCATGCATCTCTGGAACTGGCTGATCCCGGCCTTGACCGGATGGCGTCCGATCAACTTATGGCAGGCCCTCGGACTGATGGTCCTCTGTCGCATCCTTTTCGGCAACCTCGGCTGCGGTCATGGCGGTTCCGATCGATCCAACTCCCGTCGGCCGAAACCCGAGAACTGGGACCGGATGACCCCCGAGGAACGCGACAAGTTCCGCCAGGAGATGCGCTCCCGCTGGTGCGGCACCGCTGCTCCAGCTAGCGGAAGCAACGACCCTGCGTGATGCGTTGACCCCGGATCTCCAGACCACGAACACATCTTCGTCCGTAGGGTGTGGAGATCCGGATTTTTGGGCCTGGGCGAAGTGCCGCTCACGCCGCAGGTGGTTGCAGAAGATTTACCTATACTGCGGCACAATAGGAGATTGAGGTTGGTGGGAAAACTCCGAAGCGGAAACCCACCCCTCCCCCACCCCCCTATATTTATTTTCAAAACTATGTGGTTAATTAACTGGTAAACAGCCAGCCGCGCAACTCGCAAACACCGCTAACAAGCGCGGAGCGCGGCTAACACCGCTAACTCCGCTGTTTTTTTACGCCATCGCTTCTTTGCCCATCGGCTCAAAATGCAACTGGTTCGTCTTACGGTCCACATCAATCCGCACGTGTGCGCCGTGCAGCACTTCGCCGTTGAGAATCTTGATAGCGAGCGGATCCTGCACCATGCGCTGCAAGGCGCGCTTCAGCGGACGCGCTCCGTAGGCAGCATCGGAACCCGCAGCCAGAATCAGTTGCCGCGCAGGCTCGGTCAGTTCCAGCGAAATCTGCCGGTCTTCGAGCAGCTTGCTCACTTCATTCAGCCGCAGATCGAGAATCCTGCTCATCTGTGCAACGCCCAGCGGACGGAAGATCACCATGTCGTCCACGCGGTTCAAAAACTCCGGCCTGAAGTGTTCTCTCAGCACGCGCATCACCGATTCGCGCGCCATGTCGAAATCATGCTCGCTCTTGAGCGCGTCGGTAATCAGCAAGTTCGCGCCTAGATTGGAAGTCATAATCAGCACAGTATTCTTGAAATCCACCGTGCGCCCTTTGGCGTCGGTCAGCCGGCCGTCGTCCATCACCTGCAGCAGAATATTGAAAACATCCGGATGCGCCTTTTCAATCTCATCGAAGAGAATCACCGCATAAGGCCTGCGCCGGACGGACTCGGTCAGTTGCCCGCCTTCGTCATATCCAACATATCCCGGAGGCGCGCCAATCAGCCTGGCCACAGCGTGCTTCTCCATGTACTCGCTCATGTCGATGCGAATCATCGATTGCTCATCGTCGAACATGAACTCGGCCAGCGCCCGCGCGGTCTCGGTCTTGCCCACGCCTGTCGGCCCAAGAAAAATGAAGCTTCCAATTGGCCGCCGCGGATCGCTCAATCCCGCGCGGGAACGGCGAATCGCATTGGCTACAATGGTCAACGCCGCGTCTTGCCCGATAACCCGCTCGCGCAGCCGCGTTTCCATCTCGACAAGTTTTTTCACTTCGCCTTCCAGCATGCGCGAGACAGGAATTCCTGTCCACTTGCTCACGATGCCGGCGATGTCTTCCTCGTCAACCTCTTCCTTCAGCAGTCGTGCGACTGCGCCGCCCTTCTGGGCGCCGTCCTGCGCGGCATTCAACTTTTTCAGCTCAGCTTCCAGCTTGGGCAGTTCGCCATACTGGATCTGTGCGGCGCGGTCGAGCAGGCCTTTGCGCGTCTGTTCCTCTGCCTCGAAGCGCAACGCCTCAATCTTCTTTTTCAACTCGCTCACGCGGCTAATCGCCTCGCGCTCGCGAGTCCATCTCGCCCGCAGCGCCGTGATCTTTTCCTTCAATGTGGCAACTTCGCGGTCCACCACTTTGCGCCGCTCGATGCTGTTTGAATCCGTCTCGCGTTTCAGCGCGGCGCGTTCAATTTCAAGTGAAGTTGCCTCGCGCTCCAGTTGGTCGATTTCCGTCGGCACCGAGCCAATCTGAATAGCCAGCGAAGCCGCGGCCTCGTCCACCAGGTCGATAGCCTTGTCCGGCAAAAATCGGTCGCTGATGTAACGATGCGACAGTGTTGCCGCGGCCACAATCGCCGCGTCCTTGATACGCACATTGTGGTGCGCCTCGTAGCGGTCCTTCAATCCGCGCAAAATCGCAATCGTGTCTTCGACGTTCGGCTCGCCAACGTACACAATTTGAAAGCGCCGCTCCAGCGCCGCGTCCTTCTCAATGTATTTGCGATACTCATTCAGCGTGGTCGCCCCGATGGCCCGCAGCTCCCCGCGCGCCAGCGCCGGCTTCAGCATATTGCTTGCGTCGATCGCGCCCTCGGCCGCGCCCGCTCCAACCAGCGTGTGCAGTTCGTCAATGAAGAGCACAATCTCGCCGTTCGATTCTTCAATCTCTTTCAATACCGCCTTGAGCCGGTCTTCGAACTCGCCGCGATACTTTGCTCCGGCTAGCATCGAGCCCAGGTCCAGCGAAATCACGCGCTTGTCCTTGAGGCTCTCCGGCACGTCGCCCGAAATGATGCGCCGCGCCAGGCCCTCGACGATGGCCGTCTTACCCACGCCCGGCTCGCCAATCAGTACAGGATTGTTTTTCGTGCGCCGGCTCAGCACCTGGATCACGCGGCGAATCTCCTCGTCACGCCCAATCACCGGGTCCAGCTTGCCGCGCCGCGCAAGTTCGGTGAGGTCCTTGGCGTACTTTTCCAGCGCCTGAAATTTCGCTTCGGGATTCTGGTCCGTAACACGCTGCGTCCCGCGCACTGCCGTCAGCGCCTTCAGAATCGCCTCACGCGTCGCGCCCACAGCTGCCAGCGCCTCGTGCGCAGCTTCCCCCTTTACGTGCGCCACGCCCAGCAATAAATGTTCCGTTGATACGTACTCATCCTTGAAGTTCGTGGCTTCGCGGAAGGCTTGCTCCAAAGCCTTATTCAACGCCTGGCTCAGGCCCGGCTGCGTCGCCGCTCCAGCCACACGAGGCAGTTTCTCCTCGATCTGATGCAGCTCAGTCTCCAGCCGTTCGGTGGGTACACCAATCTTTTCGAGCACCGCGGGAATCACGCCCTCGCGATCCTCAATGAGCGCCAACAAAAGATGCACCGGCAGCACTTCGGGGTTTCCAAGTTCGGTGGCGCGCGCCTGCGCCTGCTCCATCGCCTGCTGCGATTTGACGGTAAGTTTCTCCCAACGAATAGCCATTTTTTCTCCAGTGGACAGGTATCAGTGAACAGTGGTCAGCGATCAAAACTGACCACTGTTCACTGCCCACTGACCACTGCTTTTACGCCGCGACCTTGATTTCGATCTGCTTCGGCTGGGCCTCGGGTTTCTTCTTCAGTTCCAGCTTCAGCACACCCGCATTGTAGCTGGCCGCTACGTTTTCAGTGTCAACTGTGGAAGGCAGCGTGAATGCACGATAGAAGCTGCCGTAGCGCCGCTCGATGCGATGGAAGTTCTGCTCCTTTTCCTCGGACTCGAACTTGCGCTCGCCCTTGACCGTTAGCGTGTGGTCCTCGATGCGAACATCCAGGTCCTTTTGATCCACGCCCGGCACTTCGAGCTTCAACATTACTTTCTGCGCATCCTCATAAATATCGACTGCCGGCACAAAGCTGGCTGCCGCCACCGGGTCATCCCCTTCGTTCAAATCGCGGAACAGGGAGTTGACGCGGTTCTGTAATGCTACGACTTCGCGGAACGGATCCCAACGAGTGATTGCCATGATTGTTTCCCTCCTGATTGATAACGATTGTGGGGCCGAGCCTATGAGTCTCGGCCGCTCAACCAATCTGATGAAATCATAGCACAAATGATTCATGAAATATGCGCGCATCGCACTCATATTTTAGAGAAATATATCATTATTTATTTTCAATAACTTACGAAGATTACAGGACTATTGTCACACTTCGCCTTCCCGGATTTCAGCCCCTATTGCCGCTTCCCGCTCCACTCCAGGTAGCCCATGAACTCCGTCTGGGCTGGCATCTTCAGTTCAAATTTGCCGGTCATTATGCCGTCGAGGAGTTGATAGCTCAGCCGGAATTTTGGCCCTGGTTGTGCAGGATCCGAGAGAAAAACCACGGTTCCTGGCTTGGGCGTGGAAACGTCATAGTGAATGACGTGGCCCTCATTGTCGAAGTAGATGGCCTGGAGTGTTTGTCCGTTGCCTGAGGGGTAAACGTAGAACAGATCGCTGTGCTGGCAATCGAAGTCGTCCGGGGCATTGCATGCGCCGCTTCTGGAGCGGCGCGCCAACACATGGTCGCGCAATTCCAGCCGGAATGCGTAACCGGCGGAAGCCTGCGCCTGCGCCATTCCGCCGGTGGTCTTTGCTCCCCATGATCCCAACAGAAAACGAACCCCGGCCCACGGGTCGGTTTTGCCAGGGGTTTGCGCGGAGAGCAGCGCGGGCACGCCGCAAGCCATCAGCACAATCGTCGCGGCTAAAAATGCAACGCACCTCTTCATAAGCACCTCATTTCTTGCAGTTTCCCCGAACTACCAAAGCGCCTATTCGGAACGCCCGCCCTAATTCCCTGGGAATCCATCTCCTGCCCATCAGCCTTCTACAATCGAAAACAGATGATTCAGCTCGCCGCTCCTTCCCACTTTATCGACTGGCACTGGCTTTGGTTTACCGTTGCGTCTTTTTTGGCCGGTGTGCTCAATGCCGTTGCGGGCGGCGGCTCGTTTTTGTCCTTTCCGGCGATGCTGAGCATGAAGATTCTGCCGGTGCAGGCCAACGCCACCAACACGGTGGCTTTGTGGCCCGGCCAGCTCACCTCAATCGCCGCCTATCGTGAGGACATTCGCAAGAATCTGCGCCTCGTCTGGCCCATGGGCATGGCCGGACTCATCGGCGGCACAGCCGGCGCTCTTGTGCTGCTCAACACGCCGCAGATGACTTTTCTGCATCTGGTTCCCTGGCTGCTGGTCATCTCCGCTTCGATCTTCGCGTTCAGCGGCCCGGTCTCCCGCTGGTTTGTCCGCATCAGGCTGGACAGACGCCATGGCAGTGTCGAGAGCGCACCTCGTCCACCGCGCCGGATGTATGTCTTTCTCGCGACCATGGTGGTCTGTTTTTACATTGGCTATTTCGGCGCCGGCGCTGGCTTTTTGCTCATCACCGTGCTCTCACTCTTCGGCTTCCAGGACCTGCAAGAGATCAATGCCCTCAAAGTCGTCTCTACCACGCTGGCCAACGGTGTCGCCGTCGTCATCTTCGCCGTGAGCAACCAAGTAGTATGGCGATACTGTCTGGTGGCCATGGTTGTCTGCGCCGTTGGCGGTTATTCCTCGGCCCGCCTGGCCCGGCGCGTACCGCAGGCGGTACTTCGCGGCCTGGTTATTCTCATAGGCTTTTCCATGGCAGCATGGTTCTTCTGGAGAAATCCCTAGTATGAATGTCGGTTGGATCACAGATTTGGTCGGGCTGCTCGCCGGCTTCTGCACTACTGCTTGTCTGCTGCCTCAACTCCACAGCATTTGGCTGAGCAAAAGCGCTCACGGCATCTCGGCGGCCATGTTTCTGGTTATGGGCTTGGGGGCAGCTTTGTGGCTGACTTACGGCATCGCAATCCGATCCTTGCCGGTCATTGTCGCCAATAGCGCCACCCTGGCGCTGATTATCTCGATTCTGAGTCTCAAAGTGCGCTACGACGGAAGACATTAGCCGGCAATAGCAGATGCTCCTCAGTCCGTCGCAGCCTATTGTGAATTACGGTTCACTGTAAACTGTACATATGAGCCACGAAGGCATCCGCATCGCCCCCAAAGAAGACGAAGCCCGCCAGAGCGAGGCCGAGCGTCCTCTGCCCCGCATCAGCATCACTCCAGAGAAGGTCCGTGTGCTCATCACGGAGGGTAAGGGCATGGAGATCGACTGGATTGACGGACACAAAAGCGCATGGAGCTTTGCGTGGCTGCGCCTGGCCTGTCCCTGCGCTACCTGTGTCGAAGAGCGCAAGGCCGAGGGCCGCAAAGCCGGCCAGCCCAAACTCAAGCCCGCCGCCCTGCTGCCCATGTACACCGCGCCCGCCAAGCCCGCCAGCGTTCACCCCGTAGGCCGCTACGCCATACAGTTCAACTGGCTCGACGGCCATACCAGCGGCATCTACTCATGGGAGTATCTGCGCCGCGTCTGTCAGTGCAACGAATGTACCTTCGCCGACACAGAGACCAGCGGCGCACCGAATTAAGCTCGGCTACTCTCCCAATCCGCCAAAGCTACAGCGGATACCGATCGACTTGGATACAATGCCGAGCCACGCTGCGGCTCAGTCCCACCACGTCGGCGGGTGTAAATTTGGCCAGCCGGCGCAGGATGGATAATTGCGTTCGCAGCAGGTCACCCTCGCCGCAGGCCGCAAGTACACGTCGCGCTGCCTGCTCGGCCAAAGCCATCGTCTCATCGGCCAGCAGACCGGTCATATTCGCCGCAACCTTCGCAGAACCATTGCCCGAAGCGGCGAGTTTCCGCGCACGAAGCAGCGTAGACTCCAGCGCATAAACCTGCATGATGATTGCGGCGAGATCGGCCATCACCTCCTGCTGCTCCTGCAACCCGGTCATGAACCGCTGGCTGGCTACCCCTGCGGCGAACAGCGCAATCTTTTTTGCCGCGGCCAGCGCTTCGGCCTCATGCGCCAGCACTGCGCCATTTTCTGAACCGGCCTCGAACGATGGCGGCTGCATCACCTCGTCCATCAGTTTCTTGATCGCAGGCAACAGCGCCAACTGCCCGCTCAGCGCGCGCTTCATCAGCCAGCCGGTGATGATCATCAGGTTGATTTCGTTCGTGCCCTCGAAGATCCGATTGATACGCGCGTCGCGGTAGAAGCGTTCCGCCGGGTACTCCTCGACGTAGCCGTAGCCGCCCATGGTCGCGACCAGTTCGTCTGCTATCAGCGAGAGCATCTCTGAGCCGTAAACCTTGAGAATGGAGCACTCGACGGCGTACTCCTCGATGCGTTGCTGAACGTCGCGCTGCGAACGGGAAGCATCAGGGCCAAGCTTTTCAAGCGCGGCGTCAATCATGCCCGCAGTCCGGTATGCCATGCTCTCGGCGGCGTAGAGCCGCGTGGCGCTCGTGGAAATCTTTCTCTGGATGAGTCCGAATTCCGAGATGGTTTTGCCGAAGGCCTTCCGCTCCTTGGCGTAGCGGATCATGTGTCCCAGCGCGTGCCGTGCGCCGCCGATGCAGGCCACGCCCAGCTTGAAGCGGCCAACATTCAATACGTTGAATGCGATATGGTGACCCTTGCCCGCCTCGCCCAAAAGATTGGCTGCGGGAATCTTGCAGTTGTCCAGCACCAGCGGACAGGTGGATGAGCCGCGAATTCCCAGCTTGTGTTCTTCGGCTCCCACGGTCAGGCCGGGCGTGTCGCGCTCGATCAAAAAAGCCGAAAACTTCTCTGTGCCCGACGCCGTGTCTACAATCTTGGCAAAGACGGTGTAGAGGCCGGCGATGCCGCAGTTGGTGATCCACATTTTTTCGCCATTGAGCGTGTAGTACGCGCCGTCAGGCGACAACGCGGCGTGCGTGCGGACGTTCGTGGCGTCGGAGCCCGAACTGGCCTCAGACAGCCCGTAGCCGCCAACCCACTCTGCCGTGGCCAGCTTCGGCAGATAGCGCCGCTTCTGCTCCTCGGTGCCGTACCAGACCAGCGGAAGCGAGCTGATGCCGACATGGGAGCCAAAGGCCGTCGAGAAGCTGGCCAGCACCGATAAGTGGTCGGTAATGAGCGTGGAGGTGATCTTGTCCATCCCCATGCCGCCGTATTCCTCGGGAATGTCCACGCAGGTAAAGCCCAGTTCGCCGGCCTTGCGCAGCAGTCCAGCCAAAACGCCCGGTTTCTTCGCCTCAATGTCAGCCGCATTGGGCAGAATCTCGTCGCGTGCAAACTGCGCCGCGGTCGACGCAACCTGCCTTTGTTCTTCGTTCAGATCTTCAGGAGTAAAGACTTCATCTGTTGTGCGGGATTCAAGCAGAAAGCTGCCGCCTGGGGCAGCCAGGATAGGGGAAACGGAAAGCGTGGTCATAAAAGAACTTGCCTCCTATGGCTCAGCCCAATGTACCCCAGAGGCTTGGGCGGGAGCAAGAGGAAGAAAGCAAGGAAGAGCAGAAAGTTCCTCATCGAGTCGGATTATCAAGGTGTCAGTAACCATATAGGTTATGTTCCTCGGGACGAACTTGACACCTCACCTCTTCTCCAACCAGCGCAGGTACTCCGGCAAAGAGTTAAGTTGGTCCACATGATCGAGCGCTGAGTTGCCTGCAAAACCTACCACCTGCAATCCGCCCGCTCTCACTTCGCTCAGCATTTGCGTCTTCATCGGTCCCCATTTCACCACCGGATGAGCGGCAAGCCCCCACGAGTGAAGCAGGTAATCGGCCGTCTCCGTGGTACTGGCAAATGTGCCGGGGAAT
>JBEKQD010000069.1:0-23902 GCA_049520075.1 Occallatibacter sp.
AAAGGGAGCACGAACATGAAAACGCGCACGGGACCTGAAGAAGCGCTACGCTGCTCGTTCTGTCATAAGTCACAGGACGCCGTGGCCAAGTTGATCTCGTCGCCCAGCGACTACCCTCGCGCCTATATCTGCGATGAGTGCGTAGCCGTTTGCAACTCGATCCTCGAAGACGACCGCGGCGCTGATGCCGCCCATCCCGCCAATGTCGCCGGCCATCTGCCCAAGCCGCAGGAGGTAAAGGACTTCCTCGACGACTTCGTTATCGGCCAGGACCAGACCAAGAAGAAGCTCGCGGTTGCGGTTTACAACCACTACAAGCGCATCCAGATGAACAAGACGCGCAACAATGAAGTGGAGCTGAGCAAGAGCAACATCTTGCTCATCGGACCCACCGGATCTGGAAAGACGCTGCTGGCTCACACACTGGCCAAGATGCTCGACGTGCCCTTCGCGATAGTCGACGCCACCACCCTGACCGAGGCCGGCTATGTGGGCGAGGATGTGGAGAACATCATCCTCAAGCTGCTGCAAGCCGCCGACGGCGACGTGACGCGCGCCCAGCAGGGCATTATCTACATCGACGAGATCGACAAGATCGGCCGCAAGGACGAGAATCCCTCCATCACGCGCGACGTGAGCGGCGAGGGCGTGCAACAAGCGCTGCTCAAGATTCTCGAGGGCACCGTGGCCAACGTGCCACCGCAAGGTGGACGCAAGCACCCGCACCAGGAATTCACCGCCGTCGACACCACCAACATTCTGTTCATCTGCGGCGGGGCCTTCGTGGGCCTGGAGCGCGTGGTGGGCCGTCGCGTGGGCAAGAAGGCGCTTGGCTTCAAATCCATCGACGCGGTTGAGGGCGATGCGGCGACATCCCGTTCACATCGCGACACCGAATTGCTGCGCCGGACTGAGCCACAGGATTTGATCAAGTACGGCCTGATCCCAGAGTTTGTCGGCCGCCTGCCTGTCATGGGCATTCTGGACGAGCTGGACGAAGCGGCGCTGATGGATATTCTCACCAAGCCGCGCAACGCCATCCTCAAGCAGTATCAGAGACTGTTTGAGTACGAGAACGTCCGCATGCACTTCACCCAGGAAGCCGCCGCCGCCGTGGCCCGCGAGGCTTTGGCCCGCAAGGTGGGCGCGCGCGGATTGCGCATGATTCTGGAAGAGCTGATGCTCGACCTGATGTACCACCTGCCAAACAACAAGAGAGTCCGCGACATCGAAATCACCAGCGATATGGTGGAGCGGCGCGATCTGTCGTTGTGCTTGCTGGAAAAGGCGGGCTGACGAGCTGAGTTAACCCATTTGAAACTTAATGAGCCCTTTCTGCCTGACGGTGAAGGGGCTCATTGCTTTTATAGAGCAGGATGCGTCGGCTAAGTGCCGACCTACACTGCGTGATTGTCTTGTCGCTTGCGAGCTAATCCCCGAGGAGCCGCGCCCGCGCAATGCGTTGCCGCACCTGGCCCAGTGCCAACAGGATGCCGTGCAGCAGCGCTTCCGGGCGGGGCGGGCAGCCGGGGATGTAAACGTCAACGGGAATGACCGCATCCACTCCGCCGAGCGAGGCGTAGTTCGTGCCGAAGATGCCTCCGCTGATGCCGCATGCACCCACGGCTGCCACAATCTTCGGCTCCGGAGTCGCGGCCCAGGTCTTGCGCAGCGCCAGTTCCATGTTGCGCGTAACGGGGCCGGTGACGAGCAGCATATCGGCATGGCGCGGCGAAGCCACAAAATGAATGCCGAAGCGTTCGATGTCGTGAACCGGATTGTTCAACGCAACAATCTCCTGTTCGCAGCCGTTGCATGAGCCGGCATCCACCTGGCGAATCGAAAGCGAGCGTCCGAGGAGGTCTTCGATGGCCATACTTATCCTCTTGCCGGGCTCCTCAGCGGCTGGGCCGATGGTGGCCGACTTCAACTCAGCGTGGCTGCCATCGGAATTGAGCGCGTATTCGGCGGTGAGAAGCAGGTCACGGCGAGCGGTAACGGCAAGCTCGAATTGGCGGCTCATCTTGACCGCACCGTCCTTGGAGGCCGCTTCACATTCGCCGCAAAAGATGCAGCGACCGTAGTCCACAGTGACCTGACGCGCGCCGTCGTGGTCGCGGACGGCGATGGCCCCGGTGGGGCAGGCTTGGGCCGCGGGACGCGCATCGCTCCAACCCTCAAAGTCAAACTCCGGACATCCGCGAAACTGCTCGGCCAGGCGAGGCGAGAGGCACGGATAATCGGCGGTCGCCGTGCCAACTCTGAACGATTTTTGGAGGATCTTGAACATCGCGCTACCGATCCGTCCCCGAGTAGGACAGGTTGAAGCTCTTGTTGATTACTGGAAAATCCGCAACGATATTGCCTTCCACAGCTTCCACGATTGCCGGCCAGTTGTTGATGGAGGGATCCTTCACCTTGCAGCGTTCCAGGCAATTGCCCTCGCCGGTGCGGACCCAGTGAATGATCTCGCCGCGCCAGCCTTCCACCGCGCTCATCGCGCAGCGGTCCGGCGGAATAGGCTGCGCCGGCGCGCGGTACGAGCCCTCCGGCAAACGGCTTACCGCATCGCGAATAATCTGGATCGACTCGGCCACTTCATCGATGCGCACTTTCATGCGATGGCGCACATCGCCCGCCTGATAGACGGGGACGTTGAAAGACAAGTGACGATACGCCTCGTATGGATGATCGCGCCGAACGTCTCGATCAACGCCGGAGGCGCGTCCCGCCACGCCGACAATTCCCAGCTTTGCCGCTTTTTCCGGACGTAGAATTCCTGTGCGCTCCAGGCGATGGCGGGTTGAGTTGGACGCCTGAAGGAGCAGCACCAGATCGCTGAACTCGCGCTCCACCATGGCAAGCGTGCTTTCGATGGATTCCACCTGTGCTTGCCGCCAATCTCTGCGCACGCCGCCGATGGCCACTATGCCGCGCAGCACGCGGCTTCCGGTAAGCATTTCGTTCAGGCCCAGCACCATCTCTCTCATGCGTCCGGCGTGAGCATTGGCAATCACGAAGCCGACGTCGTTGGCGATGGCGCCAACATCGGCGATGTGATTTGCAACTCGTTCCAGTTCGAGCAGAATGACGCGCATCCATTGAGCACGCGCCGGAATTTCGATTCCCGCAGCACGCTCCACGGCCCCGCAGAAAGCCGAGCCATGAGAGAACGCCGAATCGCCGGAAATGCTCTCGGCGAGAAAAACCGCGCGTTGAATTGGAATATTTTCGAACAGTTTTTCGGTGCCCTTGTGGGTGTAGAACATGCGCAGTTGCAGGTACAGGATGGGCTCGCCAGCAACGGCAAAATCGAAGTGGCCCGGCTCGATGATTCCGGCATGAACCGGGCCGACCGGAATGTGGAAGACGCCTTCGCCGTGCGCGGGCCGGTAGACGTGCCGCTCGCCTTCGAACTGCGGCAGCACGGTATTGAGCGAAAAATCCTTGCGCAGCGGATGCATATCGGGCCAGTTATCGTGCAGCGCTACGCGACGCGGATTGGGATGCCCGACGGCTTCCAGGCCAAACCAATCCTGAATCTCGCGCTCTTGCCAATTGACTGAAGGCAGCTCCGCGGCCAACGAAGGAAACGACGGATGATCCCCGGGAATTGGAGCTTTCAGAATCACCCAGGCAGTATCGCCCGGATGATCGAAGAGATAGTAGTTGTAGAAAACGCCTTCCGCACTCACGCGGTCCTCGGCAAAGACGGTCACCAGCCGCGCCTGATACTCGGTGAGAAAATGCCGGACGATTCCGGCGACGTCGGGGTCATTCAGCTGGACCGTCACCTGATCGAGGATCAGTTCCTTCACGGAGGCGATCTTCCCCGGAAAGCGTTCGCGAAGTTCTTCAAAAAGAGGCGTCATTGTCCGCTCACCACACGCGCTGCTCTGCTAATCAATTCGAACAATGGAGCCGGCACCCAGAATCCGATTATGATCAATGCCGATGCAAGTGCAAGCACAGAACCGTTGCGCCAGGGCCGGCGCGCAGCCACCGGAGCATCGCCGCCAGCGCCGGGACCGAGAATCATGCCGCCCACATGGAGCAGCGCGCCCGCAAAGACGCCCGTGCTGAATACCACGAAAAGAACGCCGGTGAGCGCATGTCCGCCATCGAAGGCGGCGCGCAAAATGAGAAACTCGCTCTGAAACAGGCTGAATGGCGGCATACCGATAATCGCCAGCATGGCCATGAGAAACACCACGCCGGTCAACGGCATGGCACGAATCACGCTGCCTTTGATTTCGGAAAACTGGTCGGTCTTGAAGTGCTGATAGACGTTGCCGGCGCACAGAAATAAGAGCGCTTTGGCGATGGTGTGAAAGGTCATGTGGAGCATGAGGCCCAGGCTGCCCAGCGCCCCGCCGAGCCCGAGCGCGGTCGCCATGATGCCGGCATGATCGATGGTGTGATACGCCAGCAGGCGGCGATAGTTTTTCTGCACCAGCACAAACGGAACGGAGACGCCCATGGAGAGCAGACCGAAGAGGAGCAGCAGGCGGCTGGGGTACTCTGCGCCCAGGCATCCGCTGGTGAGGATGTAAAAGCGGATGAGGCCGTAGAGAGCGCAGTTCAGCAGCGCGGAAGAAAGCAGCGCGGCAGATGGAATCGGCGCCTCGCTGTACGCATCCGGTTTCCATGTGTGCATGGGCGCGAGGCCAGCCTTGGTTCCATAGCCCATAAGAATCAAGACGAAGGCCAGCCGCATCGATGTCTTGTCGAGTTGCGCGGAGTGCTGCGCCAGCACCGACCAGTTCAATCCGCTCAGCGCCGCGGAACCGGTCAGGTTGTGCCCCGCATAGTAAGTCACTAACGTGCCGAAGAGCGCCATCGACAAACCCACGCCGCCGATCATGGCGTACTTCCACGCGGCCTCAAGCGATGTGATTTTTCCGTAAAAGGTAACCAGAAAAATCGAAGCCAGCGTTGTGGCTTCCATTGCTGCCCACATCACTCCGAGATTGTTGGCCACCGCCATGAAGAGCATGGAAAAAACGAACAGCGGCGTGAGCGCGTAGTACATGCGAAGCTGTGCAAGCTGCTCCTTGCCGCTCGAGTCGTCGCCCAGTTCCCCGCTTTGCTGGTCGTCGCGCAGGTAGCCAATCGAGTAAGTGGCGCAAATCAGAGCAACTGAAGCAGTGAGTAGAATTACCAGCGCACTGAGCGCGTCAGCATAGAAGAAACCGTTTGCCAGCGAGACAGTGCCACGGGTGAGCACCTGGGCTCCCAGCGCGATGGCGACAAGGAAGCCCGCGCCGAATCCAGCCAGGTTCACCTTCTCCATCACCTCGCGCCGACGCGCGTAGTAAGACGCGGCCGCGGTGACAACAGGGACCAGCAATAGGAGAATCAGCAGCATCCTATCCTCGCAACCTCCGCAACCGACTCACATCCATTGACTCGAAAGTCTCGCGGATGCGATAAACCAGAATGCCCAACACCATCGCAGCAACCAGCACGTCGAACAAAATCCCCAGTTCCACTATCAATGGCATTCCATAAGTGAGCGAAATGGCGGCCAGAAACAATCCGTTCTCCAGCGACAGCAACGCCAAAACTTGAGTAAGTGCCTTACGGCGATTGATCATCGTAAAGAAACCGATCAGAAAAAGAGAGATGGCTACGGCAAGCGCGTTGTGACCTACGCCAGACTCGTCCGGCCGGTAAAACGATTCAGCAACCACATAACCCACCAGCGTGAGCCCGCCCGCGATCAACACCGAGAGCGGCACATTCACAATCGGCTCAATCTCTTCATGAATTTCGATGCGTGTCACGAGGCGCTCAAAAATAACGGGCACCAAAATCACCTTGACTATCAAAGTGAGCACGGCGGCGATGTAGATGTGCGGAGCGTGGTTATACCAGGCGATGGTAGCGGCAATCATGGCGAGGAAAAATGACTGCACGGCGAAGATGCGGATGTGGAGAATGATCCAGCGCTGGGAGACCATCGCAATCTGCAGGACCAGCACCAGCGCCGCCATCAGCGTGACGATTCGTTCTCCGAATTGCAAATCAGGAACAGGCATCATAAGCGTCAGAAGAGAAACGTTGAGATCAGCGCGAGCGACCCCAAAGTGAAGGCCACCGCCAGCAGTTCAGGCACGCGGAAAAGGCGCATCTTGGCGTTCACGGTCTCAAGCACAACAATCGCGCAACTTAACAGCAGCAACTTTGCGAGCAGCCAGCCGATTCCAACCACCGCGCCGAAACCGAGCCACGTCGGTTGCAGGCCAAACGGCCAGAAGCAGTTGATCAACAGAGTCATCAGCAAGAGCTGCTTGATTGAGGCTGCCCACTCCAGCAGCGCCAGATAGGGGCCGGAATACTCGAGGATCATGGCCTCGTGAATCATGGTGAGTTCCAGGTGAGTGTCCGGATTGTCCACGGGAATTCGGCCAGTCTCCGCGATCAATACAAGCGACAGCGCGGCAAAGGCGAACATCTGCGAAGGCGCAAGAAAACGCCAATTCTGTCCGATAGCGGCCCCGGCGATTTCAGTTAGACCTGTCGACCCCGCGCCGATTGCAACAGTGAAGATTGCCATCATCATTGCCGGCTCGGCCAAAGCCGAGATGGTCATCTCCCGGCTGCTGCCGAGGCCGCCGAACGAGCTGCCGCTATCCATCCCGCTCAGCGCAAGAAAAAAGCGGCCCAGCCCCAGCAGATAAATCACTGCGAGCACGCCGCCAAACAAACCCAGCGGCGCTTCGCCGGCAACCATGGGAATCATCAGCCCCGCGAGAATTGTGCTGAAGAAAACTACCCAGGGCGTTACCGTGAAGATCCACGATGCAGTCTCGGGAATCACCATGCCTTTGCTGAAGAGCTTTTGCAAATCCCTGTACGGCTGCAGGATGCCGGGACCGCGCCGCGTTTGCAGACGCGCCTTCAGCGTGCGAATGACTCCCGTCACCAACGGCGAGAGTATCAGCAGGAGGAGAAACTGAGCCGCGTTTTCCATCAGCCGCTCGATCATCCGCGCACTCCAAACAGCAAGAGCAGAATCAGCGTAATGAATATGTAGGCGAGATAAAGGTTGATGCTACCTGCCTGAATCCCCTTCATTCGATTGGCCGCTGCCATAATCCGATCGCGCAGCGGATTGTAGAGGCGCTTTTCAAATGGGTGTTCGATCTCGCTTTCGAAGCGAATTGCGCTGGGATAGTAGGGTGATACTTCATACTCCGCCTGAATCTCCCGGCGCGGGCGATAGAGCGCGGAGAAAATCATGCGGAACGGTTTGGAGAAAGCTGTCGAGGTGTACTCGTTGTCAGCGGTTAAACCCGGCAGACCGCAATCCCACGCCGGACCACGTACCGAGCGGCGACGCCAGCGCAAGGCCAACGGAATCGCGAGCGCTACGCCGGCGACAAGAAAGAACAGCGCCATCCCGGCAAGCGAAATTGTGCCTCCATGAGGCCTTCCCGGAGACAAAGCCCAGCCGTGGGCAGCCACCAACGCGGAGCTCGAGCGAACGCCGAGAGTCTGCTGCGTAATGGGATCGAAGACCGGCACAAACCAAGTTGCGCCGAGTCCGAGCGCGATGCATCCCACAGCCAGTGCCGCCATTCCGGCGCGCATCGTAAACGAGGCTTCTCGCGCATCCGCTGCTTCCGGGCTCCGTGGTAGCGCGAGAAACGGAATGGCGAAAGCCTTGACGAAACAGGCCGCTGCCAATGCCGCGGTAAGCGCAAGCAGTGAGCCGGCGATGGGAAACATCAGGCGTGTCAGGCTTTGCGTGGTGCCGAAGCCGGCCAGGAGCGCCTGATAGGTGAGCCACTCGCTCACAAATCCGTTGAGCGGAGGTAGCCCAGAGATGGCCACCGCGCCAATCAGAAAGCACAGAGCCGTCACCGGCATGCGGCGAATCAGCCCGCCCATTCTCTCCATGTTGCGCGTGTGCGTGGCCTCCACAACCGAACCCGCGCCCATGAAGAGCAGCCCCTTGAACATGGCATGGTTGAAGGTGTGATAGAGACCGGCGATCAGTGCAAGCGCGGCAAGATTTGCCTGCCCCAACGCGCGAAACATCAGCGCCGCGCCGAAGCCGATGAGGATGATGCCGATGTTCTCGATGCTGTGCCACGCAAGCAATCGCTTCAGGTCGTGCTCCATTAGCGCGTAGAGCACCCCCAGCAGAGCCGAAGCCACGCCGAGCCCGAGCACCACGGTTCCCATCCACAACGGAGGCGTTCCATAGAAATCGAAGAAGACGCGCGCCATGCCGTAGATGCCTGTCTTGAGTACGATGCCCGACATTAGCGCGGAAACATTGCTGGGCGAAACCGGGTGCGCCTCGGGAATCCAGATGTGCAGCGGAACAACGCCCGCCTTCACGCCGAAGCCGAAAAAGAAAAGCAGAAACACCGTGCCCTGTTGGAGCGGCGACATGCGCGATGCCAACAGGTGGAAGCTTGAGAAATCGAGGTTGCCGCACGCGGATGCGAGAACCAGAAACGCAATCAGCAGCAGGCCGGTACCGGCGTGCGACATGATCAGAAAAAGCACTCCGGCGTCACGCGCTTTCTTCTTTTCGTGCTCGAAGCTGACCAGGCAGTAAGCCGCCAGCGCCATGACTTCCCAAGCAACCAGGAAGAAGAACGCATTCGACGCGGTGAAAACCAGCGCAACGCTCAAGAGCAGGAGGTTGAAAAAGAATCCGAACGCGCCCAGGTTTCGGCGACCTTCCATGCCTTTTAGATAGTCGAATGAATACAGAGAAACGGCCGCAGCAAGCGCTGCCAGCGTCACGCTGAAAAAGGCCGACAGCGGATCCAACCGAACGGCCCAGCTGAAAGCCGGGTTGCCGAAAGGAAGGCCGATGAAGACGGGACTGGCACTGAAGATTGCCGCTGCCGAAGCGGCCAGATTGAGGAGCGAACCTGCGAGCGCCGCACCGCAGCCTACACGGCGGGCATTCGCCGGTCGGCGCCACAGGGCTAGGCTGGCCGACGCGCCGGCCAACCAAACGATCATTCCGCTCAAAAACAACGCCGCAATCACCGGGAAGACGCCTCACAGTCCACTTGATCTTCACGGAAACTGCATCTTTTGCAGCCGTGAAGGCGTTGGCCGAAACCCTCGGCGGGCGGGAATTCTTCATCGATCAAAAGGCCGATGCTATTGATCCTCTTCAATTTTCATCACCAGGCAGGTCACCGTCTTGTCGCTGGCCACGAGCATCTGGTGAGGCAGGCCAGCCGGAACGTGAGCCACATCGCCCGCTCTTAGTTCTTGCCGCACGCCGCCCTCAACCGATGAGCCGCGCGTCTCTCCGGGCCCAGTCAATCGAGCGCCCACCACAGCGCCACCGGTAACCAGCGTAGCGCGACCCTCGAGCACGTAGAAAACATCGGCAAAGTTTTCATGCACCTCGGCCTCGCCGTCGCGGCTGCGAAACGAGAGCATCGCGCAGTGGTGCGAATATTCCTTCAGCGTCTCGCTGGCCGAGCCGTCGCCGTTCTTCGCCAGCTTGTGCAGATACGCCGCTCGCTCCAACAGCACGGCCGCAGACCAATGGTCTGCATGAGGCGATTGCTTCCGCTTGCCTGAGTGCGCAGTTGCCGCGGGAAGAATGTCCTTTTCCGCAGGAAGCAGTTCTTTCAAAATTTGTTCCGAGAATGAATCCATCGCTTTTTCAGTTTACTTCCAGAGGCCGAGCAGTGCTGATCAAGAAGAATATTGCATGCAGAATTTTTATTTGCGAATGAAAAATTGAGCGATAATAAGTAACCCGAAGATGGCGATGCCACGAGCAACTCTTGCATTCCCTCCGTTGTAATTCAGCAATTCAGAACGACTCGCCGGTTGCGATCCCGCACGGCAGGCGCAGCGGCTTCCATTTTGTGAATCTTACTTCCCACACAAAGTGAGGCAGAACAATGAAATGCAAAAAGATTCTCGCCACTGTGCTGGTGTGTGCCGGCATAGCAGTTACGTTGCCGGTGCATGCCCGCGCATCGATCAACAGCATGAACCTGGGCGCAGCTTACAACTCCAGGAAGACAGAGATTACGTTTCGCGTCTACTCTTCCCAAGCCACTTACATGATGCTCTACCTCTACCCGGCCGGTTACGGCGCGCAGGAGTCGCTGACGGAAGTTCTCAGGCCGGCGGGAAGCAATGTTTGGGCGGTGACGGTTCCGGTTTCAACCATTCATGCAGCGGGAATTACAGGGGCGGTTTATTACGGCTACCGCGCCTGGGGTCCGAATTGGCCATATAGCGCGAGTTGGACGAAGGGGTCTTCGGTGGGCTTCGTCTTAGATGTCGATGCGAATGGAAACCGTTTCAATCCCAATAAGCTTCTGCTGGATCCCTATGCAAAGGAGATCAGCCAGGATCCGCTCAACGCATCTAATCAGGACGGGACCATCTTCGCGTCTGGCGCATCTTACCGGGCAATCGACAGCGGTACTTATGCTCCCAAGGGAATCGTGCTCCCGGACACCTGGCAAAGCACTGGCACAAAACCGACGCGCGCGCAAAAGGACGATGTGATTTATGAAGTCAATCTTCGCGGGCTGACCAAACAAGATCCAAATACACAGGCGGCCTATCAGGGCACCTATCTTGGCGCAGGGCTGAAGGCCTCGTATTTGGCCAGCCTGGGCATTACAGCCGTTGAATTCCAGCCCATGCAGGAGGCGCAGAACGACGCCAACGACGCGACTCCGGGCTCAGATGCGGGCCAGAATTATTGGGGTTACATGACTGAGAATTTTTTCGCTCCGGATCGCCGCTACGCTTATAACAAAGCGCCGGGCGGTCCGACGGCTGAGTTTCAGGCCATGGTGGCCGCATTTCACAACGCCGGCATCAAAGTGTATATGGACGTCGCATACAACCACACCGACGAAGGTGGGACGTGGGCGGGCACCGATCCTACGACAGCAACCATCTTTTCCTGGCGTGGTTTGGACAATGTGACTTACTACGAATTGACGTCGGACAATCAGTACTTTTACGACAACTCCGGTACCGGCGGCAATTTCAACACCTACAACACGGTCGCGCAAAACGTGATCGTCGATTCGCTGGACTATTGGACCAATACTATGGGCATCGACGGTTTCCGATTCGATCTGGCTCCGGTGCTGGGCAATAACTGCCTAAATCAGGCCCATGAACCGGCTGCGCCGAACTGCCCCAACGGGGGATTCAACTTCGATGCGGCGGACTCCAATGTCGCCATCAACCGCATTCTGAAAGAGTTCACCGTGCGCCCGGCAAACGGAGGCAACGGACTTGACCTTTATGCCGAGCCCTGGACAGCCACAGGCCAAAACGATCAAGGCCAATTCCCGTTGGGCTGGTCGGAGTGGAACGGGGTCTTTCAGAACACAGTGCGCCAGGCGCAGAACGAGTTGGGAAATATGCCCATCTCCATCGGTCAGGATGCGACTGACTTTACTGGGTATTCTAACGTTTTTCAAAACAGCGGGCGCGCGCCGTGGAATTCTACCAACTACATCGATGTGCATGATGGATTGACGCTGAATGACACATACTCCTGCAACGGTCCAAACAATACGCAGGCCTGGCCGTGGGGTCCATCAACGGGCGGGCCAACCGCGAACTATAGCTGGGATCAAGGAGGCGCGGCAGCCGACCAACGCCGCGCCGCGCGTACCGGCTTGGCCTTCGAAATGTTATCGGCCGGCACGCCCTTGATGGAGGGAGGCGATGAATTCCTGCGGACGATTCAATGCAACAGCAACGCCTATAACTTGGATTCGCCGGGTAACTGGCTTAACTATAACTGGAGCACTGACCAATCTAACTTCTATAACTTTGCGCAGCGGGCTATTGCTTTCCGCAAGGCGCATCCGGCGCTTCGTCCGGTAACCTGGTACACCGCGAGTCAAGTAACTTGGTACGAACCCAGCGGGGCACCTGCCAATCCAGACTATTGGAATAACGCGAGCAACTATGCCATCGCCTACACCATCAATGGCTCTTCCTTCGGCGACGCCAACTCGATCTTTATCGCCTTTAACGGGTGGTCAGGCAGCGTTACGTTCACCTTGCCAGCGCCCCCCATCGGCACGAACTGGCACCGCGTGACAGACACTTGCAACTGGAACGACGGCCCAAATACCTGGCTGACCCCAGGCAACGAAGTTTTCATCGGCGGCGGCGGCAGCACTTACAACCAGTGCGGTCAGTCCTTGCTTTTGCTGATCTCAAAGTAATTCAGAATCGCCGCGTATCCGGAAACAGGCCTTCAGCTAATCCCTGCCAGTTCCCTTGCCCGCCGGAAGACGCCGAGCAGCATGGGACGTGTGAGCTTGCCGGTGTTGGTATTTTGCAGGGAGGGATGATAGCTCGCAATCACTGCCAACCCATTGGGTAATGTGAACTCCGCGCCGTGAGCGAAGACGAAGCCGGAGCGCGAAGTGAGTTGGCCGCTGCGCCGCGCATGAGCCAGCAAACCGTCGAAGGCGATTTTTCCCAGGCACACTACCACGCGTAAATTCGTGAGCAGGCTCATCTCTTCGTCCAACCAGGGAGCACAGTTGCGCTGTTCGTCAAGCGAAGGCTTGTTGCCCGGAGGAGCGCAATGGACAAGTGCACTGATCCACAAATCGGTGAGCTTCATACCGTCGCTGCGCGAGACGGCGCTGGACTGTGATGCGAAGCCGGCCTCATGAAGCACGGGGAAAAGAAAATCGCCCGAACCGTCACCGGTGAACATTCGCCCTGTGCGATTGGATCCATGCGCGCCGGGAGCCAGTCCCAGCGCCAGCACACGCGCCCCCGGATCGCCAAACGAAGGCACAGGTTGGCCCCAATACACACAATCGGCATAGGCGCGGCGGCGCACTCGCGCAACTTCGGCGCAGTACGAGCGCAGCCGCTCGCAGCGCTTGCAGGCAACGATGCGGGCATTCAGTGCGTCAAGCGAAGAGGATGCTACGGCCATGCTGGAATTCTAGGTCATTTTCGGTTCTGGTGTTTACTGTCGAAATAGACAGATGTGCTATCCCACCCATTTCGCAAATTACGCGAAATGGATGGGGCACCCAGAATTTTGTTACCACTTAAGTTGAAAATGCTCTAAGCCGCGGCCGATGAGAGTGACGCCGCGTTTTTCCATTCTCTATTCTCTATTCCATCGCAACGCCTGTGCTATATTTTTACTTGCCTTCGAAGAAGCCCTGGAGCAAATTAGCAATGCAGCCATCGGCAAATCCCGAGTTTTTGCGCCGCGCCATCGCGCTGGCCACGGAGAATGTGGTAAGCGGTGCGGGCGGGCCGTTTGGCGCGGTGATTGTGCGCGACGGACGCATTGTGGGCGAGGGCGTGAACACTGTGACCGCCGTGCATGACCCCACGGCGCATGGCGAGGTGAATGCAATTCGCGCGGCGGCGAAGGCTCTGGGCGCGTTTTCACTGGCTGGCTGCCAACTCTATACCAGTTGCGAGCCTTGCCCCATGTGCCTCGCAGCGGCTTACTGGGCGCGGATTGACGCCATCTACTACGGCGCCAGCGCAGGTGACGCGGCGCGTGCCGGCTTCGACGACGCATTTCTCTACAGCGAACTGCGCAAAGACAGCGCCGAACGCAAACTTCTCACTATGCAACTGCTCGGCGACGAAGCCTGGTCGAGCTTTGCCGCGTGGATTGCCTCGCCGAACAAGATCGACTACTGAAACCGTCTGGCATTGATGTGGAGCGCAAGGCTATACTGCGTGCCATGCAAGTTATAAGGCTTAGCCTGCTTCTGTTTCTCTTTTCGATCTTTGTTGCTGCCCAGTCCTCGACCCCGGTGAATGCTCCTTGGCAGATGCAGGACTCCGGCACAACCGCGAGCCTGCGCGGAATTGACTCGGTGGATGGAACGGTTGCCTGGGCCAGTGGAACCGGTGGGACAGTGCTGAAAACCATTGACGGCGGTGCGCACTGGACGAAGTGCGCTGTTCCGGACGCAGCAACGGACGGCGCGACGCTCGACTTTCGCGGCGTGCAGGCGTGGGACGCGACTACGGCTGTCGTTATGGCCTCCGGGCCGGGCGATAAGAGCCGGCTCTATGAGACTGAGGATGGGTGCAAGACGTGGAGACTGATCCTGAAGAACCCAGACGCTCCATACGGTTTCTTCGATAGCTTGAGTCTTATGCGCGAACAACGAACGATTAGAAGCGACGAAGGGTTCGGATTGTTGCTGGGTGATTCAGTTCGCGGCGAGCTCTCCATCTTTGAGACGCGCGATGGCGGCAGCAGTTGGACCCGGATACACGACCCACTATTGAGAATTGAAGGCAAGGCATTCGCAGCCTCGAATGGGGGCATCTCTCGAATCAACGCGACGAATGACTTCGTCGTTAATATTAATGAGGGGAGCGAAGAGCTAAGGCTCAATTACAACGGCCGCTATTGGCTGAACGACGGGTCAGTGTTGGAGAGGACATGGAACAAAGTCTCGATTCCACTTCCTGCAGGTGCTGAAAGCGCCGGAGCATTTGGAGTCAATTCCCATGTCCTGATCAAGTATGGAAAGTCAACAAGTGAAGTGGTAGGATTGCAACTCTTTGAGGTCGCAGTAGGCGGCGACTACACCAAGCCCAACGAAACCGCTGGCACAGCCGTCTGGTCCGCCGATAACGGCGGGCACTGGACCGCTTCCACAATCCCACCGCACGGTTATCGGTCATCGGTCCAATGGATCCAGGGTCTAAAACTCTGGATCACTGTTGGCACCAATGGCTCCGACGTCAGCCGCGACGACGGCAAGACCTGGCAACCCATCGACGACGGAAACTGGAATGCGCTCTCGCTACCCTTCGTCGTAGGACCGAATGGCCGCATTGCCCGGATGAATCTTGGCGCATTTGCGGACAAGAAGTAATAACTGGCGTTCTTTCGATTTGAAAAAACAGCGTCTTTCAGGGCCTAAAGGCCGCGCTGTTTTTGCAGTGTTTACGGCACGACTAAAGTCGTGCCCTGACACAAAGGAAGTGCCCGGCTGGACAACAAGGCAGCTTCTCTACACGCGCTCTATGAGTTTTTCCGCAACCTGTAAAGCCCAGCATTTTTATAGCGTTTGCGGCACTTTTCGACTGCGCTCAGACAGGCTTTGAAGCTGTGCCCTTTCAATGCAACGGGATGGTCTGCTGCGAGAGCCGTGCCCTTGAAAGGCGCATGAATTTTCACACCGCATTGGCTCGTCGACGTTACCAAAGACACTCAGTAGCAGCGGAATCCGCCCCAACACGGTAAAATAAGGCCAACCGGATGACCCAAGCCTCTCCAGCGGTTGCCAGCCAGGACGCCCGCATCGCACGGGAGTCGAAGTTGCGGCCAAAGTCCGAATCGCAATCGCCGATTGCCAAAGCCGGCCAGCCGCCCATCATTCAGGTTCGCAATCTCGAAAAAACTTACACGACCGCACGCGGTGCGCTCACCCTTTTTCGCGGGCTTGACTTCGATGTTCAGACCGGCGAGATGGTGGCAATCGTGGGCCAATCCGGCGCAGGGAAAAGCACGTTACTGCACATTCTAGGCGCGTTGGATGCGCCTACCGCGGGAACGGTACACTGCGCCACAATCAACGTGGCCCAGCTCTCCGAGCGCGATGCGGCGGCATTTCGCAATCGCGAAATCGGATACGTTTGGCAGTTTCATTATTTGCTGCCGGAGTTCACCGCTCTGGAAAATGTGGCTATGCCGCTGATGGCGCGCGGCGTGCGCAAGCAGGAAGCTCTGGCGACAGCGGCTAGCTGGCTGAGGGAAGTTGACCTTGAAGATCGCGGCGACCACAGGCCCGGAGAACTGAGCGGCGGCGAGCAGCAGCGCGTGGCACTTGCGCGTGCACTGGTCAACAATCCACGTCTGCTGCTGGCCGACGAGCCTACAGGCGACCTGGACGAGATGACCGCCGGACGGGTCTTTGATCTGATTGAACGGCTACATTCAAGTCATGGGCTCACCTCGATTTTGGTGACGCATAACCTTGATTTGGCTGCGCGATGTACACGGGCCTTGCGCCTGGAGGCGGGAAAACTGGACGGCACCCGGATGGGCAGTTTGGCCGCTGCTGCTCAAGTGGGCTTGGCGGACAGGAATCCGCGAGAGAAAAAGTAGCGTTCGATGTGGCTTTTGAGTCAGATTAGGTGAGGTGCCGGGGAGTAGGATGTAGGCTCATCCCTTCCGGGCTGATAAAGGCAGGATGGAAATCACTGCGGCAGCTTGAACGCCGGGCGAGACGGGTGACAGATTTCCGGCCATCCTGAAGGGCTGTTCGGGACCGATTTTGCACTCCCCGTGTCCCGGCGGCGAGGTTAAATCCAGGCGCGTGCGTTTGGGCTGAAGCCGGCAGATGAACCGGACGGTCACTTTCGCCGACGGCCTCCAGAGGTCCGAAACAAGGGGGACATCATGTTCGAACGCTATACGGAGAAGGCACGACGCGTGATCTTCTTCGCGCGGTATGAGGCCAGCCAATTCGGCTCACCCTATATCGAGACCGAGCACCTGCTGCTCGGCCTGCTGCGCGAGGACAAGGCTTTGACCAATCGCTTCTTGCGCTCGCACGCATCGGTGGAGTCGATTCGCAAGCAGATTGAAGAGCACACCACTATTCGCGAAAAGGTCTCGACCTCTGTGGACCTGCCGCTTTCTAACGAGTGCAAGCGGGTGCTGGCCTACGCGGCTGAGGAAGCCGAGCGGCTGGGCCACAAACACATTGGCACCGAACATTTGCTGCTGGGCCTGCTGCGCGAGGAGAAGTGCTTTGCCTCGGAGATTTTGCAGGAGCGTGGCCTGAAACTGGCGCAGATTCGCGAAGACCTGGGCCGCGTCACGCAGGAGAAAGTTGCGCCGCAGCAGCGCCAGCGCGAATCCAGCCTGCTGGCCGAATTCAGCCGCGACTTGACCCAGGCAGCCATGGACGGGCAGCTCGATCCACTAGTCGGCCGTGACGGCGAACTGGAGCGCGTGGTGCAGATTCTCTGCCGCCGCACCAAAAACAATCCTGTCCTCATCGGCGAACCGGGCGTGGGCAAGACCGCCATCGTCGAGGGGTTAGCGCAGCGCATCGCCGACGGCGAAGTGCCGAGCTTCCTTGCCGAAAAACGCATTCTGGGTTTGGATTTGTCGCTCATTGTGGCCGGGACCAAATACCGCGGCCAGTTTGAAGAGCGGCTCAAGACCATCATGAAAGAGTTGATGGAAAATCAGAACTCCATCATCTTCATCGACGAGTTGCACACGCTGGTGGGCGCGGGCTCAGCCGAAGGTTCGCTGGACGCGGCCAACATCCTCAAGCCGGCGCTGTCGCGTGGAGAAATCCAGTGCATCGGCGCGACGACACCAGCGGAATTTCGCAAATCAATCGAGAAGGACCGCTCGCTCGAACGCCGCTTCCAAGCCGTCAAGGTGCCGCCGCCCAACGAGTCCGACGCGATCAAGATCATCCATGGCATCAAGGACCGCTATGAGAAATTCCACGCGGTGAGCTACACCGATGAAGCGGTCGAATTTGCTGTCTCGCACTCCAGCCGCTACATTCCTGATCGCTTTTTGCCGGACAAGGCAATCGACCTTATCGACGAGGCCGGCGCGCGCGTCAAGCTGCGCCAGACCTCGCTGCCCGAGGAAATCACAGAGGTGCAAAAGCGCATCAAGTTCATTGTGCATCGGATGGATTCGGCGATTGCGAATCATGAATTCGAGAAAGCGCGCTTCTACTCAGACGAGGAGCGGAAAGAGCGTGAGTCTCTGCGCGGATTGCGCGACAAATACCACCTCGACGACTCGGCCAGCGGCATCGTCGGCCGCGAAGACATCGAGGACGTGGTCAGCCGCTGGACCGGCGTGCCTGTAACCAGCATCAAGGAAGAAGAGACGCAAAAACTTCTGCGCGTGGAAGAGGAACTGCACAAGCGCATTATCAGCCAGGAAAAGGCAATCAGCGCGCTGGCTCGGGCCATTCGACGGTCGAGGGCGGGTTTGAAATCGCCTAACCGGCCGATTGGTAGCTTCCTGTTCCTCGGACCAACCGGCGTGGGCAAGACGGAGATGGCGCGGACACTGGCCCAATTCTTATTTGGCTCAGATAAAGCGCTCATACGCTTCGATATGTCTGAGTACATGGAGAAACATTCCGTCTCGAAGCTCATCGGTTCGCCTCCGGGCTACGTGGGCTACGAGGAGGGCGGCCAGTTGACCGAGCGCGTCAAGCGTTCGCCTTATTCGGTTGTCCTGCTTGATGAAATCGAGAAGGCACACCCTGATGTCTTCAACATTCTGCTTCAGGTTTTTGAAGACGGCCAGTTGACCGATGGTTTGGGCAACACGGTCGATTTCAAGAACGTGATCCTCATCATGACCTCGAACATCGGCGCGCGCCATCTGCAGAAGAAGCAGGGGCTCGGCTTCGCCAGCGACCGCGAGGACATTGTCAGCGACAAGGTGGAGGAGCTTGTAAAGGGCGAGGTGAAGAAGACCTTCAACCCCGAATTCCTCAACCGCCTGGACGAGATCATCCTCTTCCAGTCACTATCCGACGGCGACCTGATTCAGATTGTCGATCTGCTGGTGCAGAGTCTGAACGCCAACCTGGCTCAGAAGGCCATCACGATTTCGGTCACCGACGAAGCCAAGAAGTGGATTCTCGATAAAACTCTCATTGACCGCAGCTACGGCGCGCGTCCGTTGCGCCGCGCGCTGCAACGCTACGTCGAAGACCCGTTGAGCGAAGCCCTGATTTCCGGTCAAATCACTGCCCGGCCAGCCTTCCTCGAGGTCTATCTCGACGCAAACCAACTCTTCTATCGCCCCATCACCGCCGACGAAACATCAACAGAAGAAAAGCCCGCCGGCGTATTGCTTTTCAGCAACTGAAGCAGTTCAACCTGTTGCGAACGGAAAAGCCCTCTGCCTTTTGGCGGGGGGCTTTTTGTTGGCACGAGCACGGGGTAGAGCGTGCGATCCCACCCTTTTCGCAAAGAACGCGAAAAGGATGTGGCACCTGGCGATGGCGCTTGATGTGGCGCGGGACTTGTCGAGGGAGTCTGGAATGCGGGTATAGGTTTGGTTGCTTGGGGTTCTTGCCTTGAAATAAAACCTGCTTTTTGTTCCTAAAAATCAATGAACGTGGCGTGAACCGCGAGATCAACGGCGGATGAACCGCCGGAAAGTGCATTCGACGTTAACGGTTGCAGCAATCGGCACCCTGTATGATCAGACTGCGGGCGAGGTTGAGAATGCCGGTGTCGCGACAAACCGAGAAAGACGCTAACCCTGCGGAATCGATACCGAATGCCGTGCTGATTCGTGAGCAATTGCGGCGCCTGCTATCACACTCTCTATTCAGGCATAGCAAGCGCTACCCCGTGTTACTAGCGTACACAGTTGAACAAACACTGCTTGGCAACGCCGCCGAGCTCAAGGAACGGATCATTGGTGTCGAGGCTTTTGGACGCGAGCCAAGCTATGATGTGAACCTTGATCCAGTCGTTCGCACAACAGCGGCTGAGGTTCGCAAGAGACTCAGCCAGTACTATTACAACCCCGATCATGCAGAGGAATTAGTCATCGAACTTCCGGTGGGCGCCTATGTTCCATGTTTCAAAGAGCCTACTATCTCGCGAATAGGCCTAAATCAAGAGCAGAATCCAGAGCCATCTTTTCAAGATCCTGTTGACCCGGGGGCCTCATTGGTGAGTGCGGGACGGCCATATTCAAGGTTCACCATACGCCATTGGGTTATAGCTGCAATTGCACTGTGTTGCGCCGTGTTTGCCGGTTTTGTGGTGGCACACGTCAAGCTTCCGAGTCATCCGTCAAGCATGGAACGGTTTTGGGGCCCCTTTACATCAACCACAAGCAGAGTGACATTCTGCCTGGGCCAACCCGTCGATTCTGTTGATCGTACGCGCGCGCAATCAGACGCTAAGCTCCTCAACAGCGACTCAGAAGGCGCGCCCCTTATCGGCAGCCTTGATGTGTCCGATGTGACTGCTCTGGCAAGGTCTCTTGTTCCGCTGATTTCGAAAAAGGGCTCATTCCGTATCGTCTCCGACTCGGATGTTGGTTTTACGCAGCTACGCGAAGGCCCATTTGTGCTCATCGGAGCATTTGATAATGTTTGGACTATGCGAGTCACCCAGGACCTGCCATTCGGGTTTGAGTACGATTCGCACAGCCGGAGGCTTGTAGATCGCAAGAGCGCTCAAAAGAGATTCTGGGCGTCGGAATGGCAAGTTCCCAATACAAAACTGGCAAAGGATTATGCCATTGTCGGTCGAATTCATGACGATGTTACCGGCCAGCCGGTGATTATATTGGGCGGAATCCTCCCGGAAGGGACGTTAGCAGCGGGCGAAGTCGTTTCCAACCCCACCTACTTGGATGCGATGCTTCAAAGGGCTCCGAAAAACTGGGACCAGCTCAACCTTGAAGCCATCATAGAAACAAATGTCATTGACGGTCATCCGGGCCCTCCGACCGTGATTGCCATCAGGACCTGGTAAGAGTCATCTTCCCCCGCGTATGATGTATCATACATTCCTCGAAACAACCGCCTCTGCTGGCTCTATCTGGCTATAAAGAAAGCTGTTAGTTAGCCGATGCGGGGTTTGCTGCACGATGCACCTTTTCGGCAAATCAAGACTCGCATATCCTTCACCTACTGAGGCTTTCAAAGCATCAGCCAGTGCTAAGAAGGAGATTCTATGAAACGGATTTTGCAGCTTGGTCTGTTGTTGACGCTTTCATCCATTCCTCTGTTTGGAGCGAAGAATTCCTATGTATTTCTAATACCCGCGGACGCCCGCGTTGGTAACGTTCAATTGCCAAAGGGGCATTGCAGCGTGACGTGGTCAGAAAAATCGGGATCAGCGGTGCAATTGACCATCAAAACGGAAGACAAAAAGACGGTGACCATAGATGCTCGCGAGGTTGAGGGGAAGTCGGGCTATACCGGTGTAGTGACGTTCGTCGGTAACGGCATCACTTATCTGGAAGAGTTCGATACTGCAAACGCGAGATTCATTGTGCAGAACCCGCCGGCCGACCAAAAGTAATTCCCAGTCCTCGGAAGGACTCAGATCTCGAATGACGCCGACGCCCGTTTTGCTGGTTTGCGGTGCCTGTGAGATCGCAGAGCGAGCGAGCTTTGTTGTGCACGGTGCCCGGATCGCTACGTCTTGAGTGACCTGCCTGCCCCCCTTCCCACCCGGGAAAGGGGGTTCTTTTTCCGGACGGGTGGCTGTAAGGAGAACTCAGGCGCACCGGCACGTTTGACGCGAGAGTGTTTCCTGGCATGGAGAGTGGCCATCTTCACCTCTTCTAGATACAAGGTGAAGTGCGAAGAGAATCATCGTGCGTAGAACTGAAAGAGCGAACGATCATAAGCGATTCAAGGAGCTCAGTGCTCTGGCACAGACCAACTCGCTGGGCATGGCAGACCAACTTGAGTTGAGAGAGCATTTGAAGATTTGTGATTTGTGCCGGAGAATCCACGATCAATATGCCGCGATTGGCTCTGAGGGCATGGCTTTCCTAACGGGACGCTATGCACTGAGTGAGGAAGCCGAGAGGTGGGATAATCGCGAGGCACGGCAGAGGCTGTTCACTTCAATCCAAGATAACAAAGCGCACAAAATCCAAGCATAGTTCGCAAGACAGAAGGTCGTTGATTGCGGACTGTCTGACCGCATATGGCTTTTTCGCGGATATTGGTTGCCTTAGCAATCCGGATAAGAGGCTCCTGGATTTGACGCTGCGTATCGTTCAGAATGACAAGCCACTTTGGCGCGGTGGTCAACTGAGGAACTCGGCGATGGCGGAGACTACGGTTTGCTGCTCGTCTTCGCGGAGTTCGGGGAAGATGGGCAGGGCGAGGACTTCGCGGGCGGCGCGCTCGGCTTCAGGGAAGCTGCCTTCTCGGTATCCAAGACTCTGCAACGCCGTTTGCAGATGAAGCGGGACAGGGTAGTAGATCTCAGAGCCGATTTTGCGTTCGGTGAGGAACTGGCGCAGGCCGTCGCGGCGCGTGGTGCGGATGACATATTGATGCCAGACGTGACGGGTGCCGGGAACCTCGTGGGGCAGGACAACGCCGTGGATCGGATAAGGGCCGGCCTCGACCAATCCTGCGGCGTGAAAGAGCGCGTGATAACGGCGGGCGACGGTACGGCGGAGCTGATTCCAGCCGTCGATGTACTTGAGCTTGACGGCGAGGATGGCGCCCTGGAAGCCGTCCATGCGCGTGTTCCAGCCAATTTCATCGTGGTAGTAGCGGCGGCGCATTCCGTGCTGGCGCAACATGCGGGCGCGCTCTGCTACGTCGTCGGAGTTGGTGGTGACCATGCCGGCGTCACCGGCTGCGCTGAGATTCTTGGTGGGATAAAAGCTGAAGGCGGCGGCATCGCCTAATGCCCCGGCACGCACGCCCTGCCACTCGGCCCCCCAGGCCTGCGCGGCGTCTTCAATGAGCTTGAGGTTGCGCTCTTTTGCTATGCGTGCGAAGGCGGTGAAATCGGCACACTGGCCGTAAAGGTGGACGGGAAGAATGGCGCGGAGGCCTGCGCCCTGAGGCCTGTCGAAGATTTTCTCGACGGCGACAGGACTGAGGTTGAATGTGGCGGGTTCGATGTCGGCGAGGATCGGCTTGGCCCCTGCGCGGAGGATGGCGCTGACGGAGGCGAAGAAGCTGAAAGGGGTGGTGAGGACGGTGTGGCCGGGGCCGATGCCGGCGGCGGCCAGCGCGAGCCAGAGGGCGTCAGTGCCTGAGGAGCAGCCGATGGCGTGGGCCACGCTCAATTGCGCTTGAGCGGCACGCTCGAAGACGGCAACCTGCTCACCCAAAATGAATTGGCGGGTTTCGAGGACATTGCCGAGCGCCTCAAGGAGTTCGCGGTGGAGCGGCTGGTACTGGCGCTTGAGGTCGAGCATGGGGACCGGCTGGGCGGTTGAGGCGGGATTCGGAGGCGAAATAGGCTCGGTTTTCACACTAATATGCTAGCAGCATCGTGGGTTGGCGAGTCTCAAAAATAGGCGGCTTGGGGACTGGACCGCATCGATTCCCAGATCCAAAATATGGAACCTGGAGCACCTGGCAATTTCGTGCATCAACTGTGAAGTACACATTTGTACCACGGGAGGATCTATGCCGAACTCATAGACATTGCTAGCTCAGGCCTACTCTGCCTTCAATCGTCGGGATATCGACAGCGTCCTGGCGCTCATGAGTGAGAACGTAAACTGGCCAAGGGCATCGGAAGGCGGACGTGCCATCGGGAAGCAAGAGATTCGGTCCTACTGGACCCGTCAGTGGAAGGAGTTCGATCCTCACGTAGAACCGCTTGAGGTGATCGAGCATGAAGGCGGCATTACCGAGGTCAAAGTTCATCAGCTCGTGAAAAGCCTTGAGGGCGATGTCCTTTCTGATAGCGTGGTGAGGCACTTCTTTACCATCGAGAACGGACTCATCGAGCGCATGGACCTCAAGGAAGGCGAAGCGAGCTTAGAGCCAGCCCAATCTGCAGCGTTCTCCCAAAGCTAGCATATATGGGGATCTGCAACTGTTACCTTAGCGGGAACCATGTGGCGACCGCCGTTCCCATCCAAGTCGTTGCCGAATCATGCGGTCTCGGTACTAGAGTACCTGGCCATGTCGTTTTTCAAGTCCAAAAAGCGGGATACTGGAGGGGCCTGCGGCATGGATTCCCAGGTCCCAAAAACGGGACCTGTGCCACCCGGCGAAGCGCAGTGTAAATGAAAATAGAACCAAGGAGGGTTGAAATGATTAGCAAAGCCCTATATTGTTGACACATTGTTGAATGTGCGGCTCAGGAGCTTCCCGGGGCCGCGGAAGTCGATTTGTATGAGCAAGAGCTTTTCAATTGCATCCAAACCCCCAAGAGAAAGCAGGAGATC
>JBEKQD010000070.1:0-42346 GCA_049520075.1 Occallatibacter sp.
CTTCCGCCAGCCAGCGCCTGGTGTTGAGTAACTGGCGCTGATCGAGGGCCCAGACTTTTCCGGTCATCTCGTCGGGGCTTTTGCCTTCGCGGAGGCACTTGTCGAATTCGACCTGGATGGCTTGCATCTTGGCGTCGAGGTCGTCGAGGAAGCTGAGTGCGAGGGCTTCGGGAATCATGGGGAGCTTCGGCGAGCCAAATTCCAACTTGCCGTGGTGCGAGAGGATCATGTGCAGAACCAGTGTCTTTAGGCGTGACGGGAAGTTGGGCAGCGAGTCGATGGTGCGCTCGGCAAGAGCCGTGCCGATTTGGATGTGCCCCAACAGGCTGCCTTCAACGGTGTATTCAAAGCCGATCTCCCACGAGAGTTCGCGCACCTTGCCGATGTCGTGCAAAATCACACCGGTCATCAGCAGGTCGCGGTCGAGGAGCGGGTAATGAGGCGCGACGCGGTCGGCGAGGGTGCACAGGCTGATGACGTGTTCGAGCAGGCCGCCCAGCCAGGCGTGATGGAGTTGCTTCGCGGCAGGAGCTTCGCGGTAAGCTTGGGCGATGGCCGGATCAGCCAGAAGGGTGGTGAGCAGAAGCTTGAGGTCGGGGTTGGTGAAGCTATCAACGAAGCCGAGAAGCTGACGCCAGAGCTCGGCGACGTCGCATGTGGTGGAGGGAAGCAGATCGGTTTTGTCCACCTCGGACGGCAGCGCCACACGGAGTTGGTCAATCTTCATCTGCAACCGGTCGTCGAAGCGAGAGGCGCTGCCGCGGGCTTTGACGATGTCACCGCGCTCGAAGTCTTTGGCGATGCGCGGGTCGGATGGCTCCCAGACGCGGCCTTCCAACTGGCCGGTCTTGTCGCCGAGAATGAGGCTCAAGTAGGCTTTGTTGGACTTTGTGGTGCGTTGTTGCTTTGCCAGGACAAGGAAGAAGCCGTCGAAGAGCTTGCCTTCGTCGAAGTTGGCTAGATCGGCAATGTAGATATCTTTCATAGGGTTGACCATGGGCCGGCGCGGGCTGCTCACCTGCGGGTCAAGAATAGCATGGTTGCCGGCGCGCCAAAATGATGGATGGCTCCGCAGCGACTTCAGAGGTTCACTTTACGGCGAGATTCTTGCGCATAAAATCAACGAGTTTGGGCAGTGAGTCTTCCGTCGCCTGCGCGTCATAAGCCATATGGCCCCTCATGTGTTTTGCAGCCGGATCGAAGTAGGTTATTGGCGGCGCATTGAGATTAAAGCCGTGCGTGGCGCCCGGATATTCATAGGTAGTGAGCTCAAAGTTAAACTTTGTTTGAAGCAGACTCTTCAGTTCGGGCACCTGGTCTCCGTCGCCGTAGGCGTCATCAGTTCCGTAAAAGATGACGATTGGAGCTCCAGTCAGCGCACTGCCGCCTTCAATCTTCGGAATGAAGGCCTTTGCAACGGGGTAAAACCCCGCGTGTGCCGCGAATCCTTTTTCGTCGCCCATCCATGCTTTGCGGTTTTCATCGAGCGCCGTACTCAGAGTGATAGCGCCACCCAGCGAAAACCCCATGATGCCGATCCGGGCGGGATCTATCGACGGTACTTTTCGCAATTCTTTAAGTGCCGCAAACGCCAATGGAAGAAAGGTGTCAATCTTGGGCCGGTCGATTGGGGACTTGTAAATTCCGTCCTTGAAATTAACTTCAAAAACTGCGATTCCCGCATTCAGCAGCGGTACCCGATAAAGAGTGCCACGCGAATCAATTCCCATGGTTCCGTGAATCATGACGACAGCCGGGCTACGGCCAGATGCGCTTTCGGGCAGGTAGAGCGTGCCATACACTTTGAGCTGATGGCTTGAATCGAGAGATGCAAAATCAATTCTCGCATCGGTTGCGGCTGCAACGGCAGGAATTTGAGATGCAGTAAGAGTGAACAAGGCCAATAACATGATGCATTTCAAAGAACTCATGACGAACCTCCGGCAAGTCCTCGTGAGATTCCTCCAAGATCGCCAACTTACCGGGGGCGCTACTGCAATATCTCAGTGAGCGGGAATTTGGAGATATCTACGGTTACCTGCGATGTGAGTTGGTTAATCAGGCGAAAAACGTCGCGATTCCAGTATTGGTTATCCGCGACATCCGCGCTTTTTTTGTCTGCGATGCGATATATTTTCCCTCTGTAACTCACTTGGACAACTGGCGAAATATCTTGATCTTCAGCCATCCCCGTCAAGCGCAGCAATGGGACCCGCTCAATGGCAGGGACCGCCTCGGAAAATCTTGGCAGTTCTTTTAGTTGTAACTCAGCCGGAATGTACCGGCTATTGGGAATGGCGGGGTTGGCGTGCTCAAGCGTGTCATACGGAAGTTGCTCTTGAGCGGCAGCAGCCATCAGTCCCATCAAAGAACGCATAACCAGATGGGCAGATACGAATGGCGCGCCAGAGGCTGAGGTACATGCTTCCGGGTTGTTTGCGTTTCCCTCAATGGAAAAACCATTGGCAAGGCTCATAAGTATCGCGTCGAGAGCTGGCCCTTCTCGAAGCTCCTTCATCTCCGGATCATTCAGAATCTCCTGTTTGATTTTCGCAATATCGGGAACAGGCTTTTGGCCTCCCGATTGAAGCGGGTACAGAGAAAACGAAGGGGTAAACACCTTCTCCCCTAAAAGCCACTTAGTGCCCACGTGTTCCCACACGGCGTTCTTCTGCGAGGCAGTTACGACATCCTGAGCTTTGGGAGAGTTCGCTCCGGTGTCGTCCAATCCGGAATTGCTGTCAAAGGGAACGAACGTATTTGTTCCGCGAAGAAGCAGATAGCCGTGCCTTTGCAGCCAGTAAACGACCGCATTTATCCGGAGAAAAGTCACATAACTGGAAAGTGTATCGGGGTTGCGGAGATAGTCAGCTTCAGCGGCGCCATCCGGTTTGATGTAAATCGGAGGCGGCGCGTTGCGCAGCGTTTCAACGGTGCAGCCATGCGAGGTAACCCTGGTAAGTTCAATTCGATCGACCATCAAGCGGACGAGTTGATCTGCTCGCCAGCCTTGCTGGTAGAGGATGTAAAAGGTCTCGGCCGGAACCGGCTTCAAAAGTAGCTGCGCGTTGGTTTCGTCATTCACTGGGATGAATGTGAAAATTGGATCATTTTCATAAGTTGCGAAAGGGGTACCCCCGCCGGCAGGTCCACCTATGAGGGGATTGGAACTTGCGGTGGCATACGTGCCAGACCCCGTGAGAGACGCTGCCATCTTATAGGCGCTTGTAATCTGGCCAATCTTGAAGAAGTAGGTTGGGTCGCGATTCTCGAGGCGCGCGAGATTCAAGAGCATCTCTCGATTTGAGGTCTCCGCATAGTCTCTTTCAAAACCCGTGAAATCCATCTTCAACCGCTTCGTCGCGCAGCCTGTCAAGCTCACGCAGAGGAGGCCGATTACGAAGAGTATCAGATAGGTTTTCCTCGGTTTGGCGAGAGGGAAGAATCTTATCGTTCGGGAAACGATGCAGTCTAACGGCCTTGATCTCATCTTAGCTCCAGCGAGACGCAATCGACCACCCTGCGTGGAAGACCAAAGTATAAGTCACAGTTATGCCGAAAAGCAACAGAAAAAGCTTGTTTATTCCCGGCCAACCAAGTACATAAATACGCAGTTTTACAACTCAGAAACTCGGAAAACCAATCACTGTTTCCCTTCCGCGCGTTAAATCAGATGTTCGATGCGCACATGTTCCTGCGCATAGGCGCGGCCTATCTCACGCAACGCGGGTATCGCATGAACCGCATCGAGCTGGGCAACTTCCGCGTTTTTGCGAAGGAACTCCTCCGCCTCCTTGCCCATGTATGATCTGTTGTACCGGGCATAACTGAACCAGCTCCGTCCAGGGAACGCTGCGTTTTCGAGGTTCCCAATCTCCGAATCGATATCTTCTCCGTGAATGCATTGACCAAGGCAGCGGCAAAGGCAGTCCTGTTCGAGGGCGATACCTTGAATCAACGCAGCGGGAACTTGAGCGGCGTGGTATCCAACCCACATGTGGCGCACATTCACATCTGCCGCGGCGAGGGAAAAGCGCATTGTTCCCACAGAGATCAAACGGATCTTGTCTGGTCCGGTTTCCCAACCCAACCGGTAACAAGGCAACACTGCCATTAGTGCGGCGATAAGTGCCGGATTGTTATAAGGAGTTACCGCACCATCGACAAAGACATGACGCTTGCCGCCGAGCATGATTTCTTCTGGGTCAAAATATACAGGTGCGGCGGTACTGGCTCTTACCAACTTCCAGAGCGGCACTTTTACATTGCAATCTGGAAGGTTGATATCGTTGTACATTGCGTGGGGATTGTTGCTGATCGGCCATGCGGAGCCAGTTGTGTGATTTCTCAGTACCACCAGCAAGAGCGTCTTCAGGCGCTTGGTATCCAACAGGGCCGGCACTTCACCTTTCCCATCCTCAGAGAAAGTGCGCCGCAACATGTCTGAAAGAGGCTTCGCATCGTAACGCGAAACCAGGATGCGTTTCAAAGGGTTGTACCAGGGCACGTGTTGAAACATGGTGGTGCCGTGCTTTACATAGAGCGCGAGAATTTCCTCGACCGGCATTCCCCAGCTAAGGCTGGCGGCAATGATTGCGCCGGTGCTGGTTCCGGCAAAAAAGTCAAAATGATCAGCCAGGATAAGGTTGGGAGACCTGTAGTACTCACGCAGCAAGGTCTCGATGCGAAGCAATATCTCGAGGCTGAAGACGCCTCGTATTCCTCCACCGTCCAACGTGAGAATGCGTTTCATGGCTATTTCTTCTCCATCTTTTGATTTCGAATCAAGGATCGCCACTCAATCAATTCAGCCAAAAGAGCCCGTTCAATCTGTCCGGCAACACGCAGCACACTCGGCCAGGTTCGCAACGCTTCAATTTGCGAATCCCAGCTGCCGAGCTTCTGGTGCAATTCCTGATAGCGTTCTTTCCGCCGATCGCAATCGTTGACCGCGAGCAGTGCTCCGGCGATGGTTGCGATTTGGAATGCGATTGAGGCGCCTAGCGACAGGCTTTGTTTCCATGGTCCGGGAGCAAAGGCCCCGGAGAAATGTCCACTTACAAACAGCCACACGTTCACCGCAGCGGCGAATCCGATCGAGATCCATGTAGCGGCTCGATAGCGGTGGGCTTCGGCGGCTGACTTCGTCGCGTGACGGGAGAAGTAGTCGATCTGGCCGGCAATGCGCTCCTGGCGATATCGCTGCTTGAATTCTTCGAGCGACGGTTGGCTGCGTTCCCGGTCAGCCATTCTAAGCAGGTTCAGCGACATGAGCACGCCGGACAGTTCGGGGACGACCTCCGGTCCAATTGCTTCGTAATGCGCAGGAGTGCGCCAGAAGGCCAGAACCGAGCGGCACACCTCAGCCGCTGTTCGCGTGCGTACCCAGAAGGACTGCCTTTTCCGCAACCGCAATATCGCCGGCAACACGGCAGCCAGAATTCCAAGCACCGTTCCGATGGTCAACCAGGTTTTTACTTCGTGCGCCCACGATCCGGCTCCTGTGAAGATAGCCGCAGAAGCCGTGAAAACGATGGGGATTGCGGCAAGCCGCCGAGACTGTGGCGCGCACCTCGTGGCGCTTTCATCCACCTTGCGAAACCATGCTCGGGCCAAAGATTTTGGCTTATCGGTTTCAATAGATACATTGAAATCAGGAAGACTGTTCAGAAATTCAAGTTCCGGATCGTCGAAGAGTTCATTTTCAGCCTTTTCGTTCATGGTGCGCACTTCGCCGGTGGTGCTGTGGATCCAAACCACCTGCCTTCCAACGCCTCTAGCGAAGGAGACAACATCTTCAGTGCCGCCCAGACCCTGCGAAGCCTCACCATTCCAAAGCGCGAGCATCAGCCGGCTTTGGTGCACGGTTTCGATGCCACATTCGTAGTAGCACTCTTCGCGAGTGCCATCGCCAGTTGTAACTTCAATCGAGGTCGCCTTGCTCAGAACCTGCTCCGCGCGGGCCCACGTGGCTGCGTCGAAATCCTTGCGGAACTCTTGCCGCGGCAGCGGCAGCAGGACTGAAAGCGGCAGCTCAAGTTGAATGCAGCTCTCGGCAAACAGCAGGTCTCCTCCCGCCGCGACCGAGGAAACCCCATACACAACTCCCGCGCCAGAAGCTTTTTGCCGGGCAAGAAAGTCAATGATCCATTTTCTGCATTTGTCTTCGTCGCCGAGCGCGCGATGGCCTGTAAATCCTATGGCCATGGTGGCCGGCAACTTGATGGAAGGTTCCATTGATTCCCCTCTTGCGCCCCGTCCTCAGTGGAAGAAACAGTACACGGGAGTTAGCTGGTTTGCAAACTCAGTACGACCCGCTATCTGCCGGGAGTTGCTGCTTGGCCCAATTCAATAAGTCATGGAGGTCGCCAATGAAGATTCTGGCCGTGGCATCGCTGCTGGCCGTGATGATGCGCTTTCCGTCGGGCGAAAACACTGCTTTGTAGACCTGGTCGGTATGGCCGGTCAAAATGCCTAGCAACCGGCCCGAATTAGCGTCCCATACGCGCGCAGTATTGTCTTGACTTGCGGTGATGATGCGCTTTCCATCGGGAGAAAAGTCCGCATAGTTTACGCGGGCGGTATGTCCGGCCAGAGTCGCAAGCGGGTGACCCGTCACCGCATCCCACACCATCGCCGTATGGTCGGCTCCTGCGGTGACGATGTGTTTTCCATCGGGAGAGAAAGTCGCCGTGTAGACCCAGCCGGCGTGCCCGGTGAGCGTAGTCAGCAGAGAGCCGGTCGCGGTATTCCACACCTTTGCGGTGCGGTCGAAACTGGAGGTGACGACGCGCTTCCCATTGGGCGAGAAGTTTGAAGTGTTGACTGCGGCGGCATGAGGAAGAGTAAACAGCAGACGGCCTGATTCGGCATCCCATAAGCGTGCTGTATTGTCCGCTCCGGCCGTGGCAATGCGCTTTCCATCGGGCGAGAACGAAGCTTGATTCACGGGGCCTTTATGCCCGGTCATAGTTGCCTGTAACTGGCCTGATGCAGCATCCCACACCCGCGCCGTTCCGTCATCGCTGACTGAGACAATGCGCTTTCCATCAGGCGAGAAAGTTACATAATTTACGCGGCCGGAGTGGCCGGTCATGGTGGCCAGTAGACCGCCTGTCTGGGAATCCCACACACACGCTGTTTTGTCGGCGCTGGCGGTGACGATATGAGTTCCATCAGGCGAGAACGAAACCGCGTAGATCATCAGCCCGTGCCCGGCCATTGTTGCCAGCAATTTGCCTGACTTGGCATCCCAAATGTGCGCTTTAGTATCTTCGCCGGCAGAGACTATGCGCCTTCCATCGGGTGAGAACGACGCATCGAAGATTCGGCTGCCATACCCCGATAGGATGGCGAGCGGATGACCGATGTCCGCATCCCACACGCGCGCCGTGCCATCGTTACCGGCCGTGACAACACGATCTCCATGAGGAGAAAAAGCCGCGTCGTTGACTACGCCGGACCCGGCGTTAAGCGTGGCCAGCAAGTAGCCGGAATCAGCATCCCACACACGAGCGGTAGCGTCCTCGCTGGCGGTGATAATGCGCTTTCCATCGGGCGAGAATGCGGCATCGTTGACCGGACCAGTGTGCCCGATGAGAGTCGTCAGCGGATAACCGGTATCGGCTTCCCACACTTGCGCAGTATGGTCTGCGCTGGCGGTGACGATACGTTTTCCATCGGGCGAAAAGACGGCACCGTAAAGCGCGCCTGTGTGCCCAGTCAAGGTTGCAAGCAAATGGCCGGTTTTGGCGTCCCACACGCGCGCAGTCTGGTCCCAGCTTGCGGTGACAATGCGCGCTCCATCGGGTGAGAAGGCCGCGTCATAAACCACGCGGCCATGTCCGGTCAGCGTAACAAGCAGCTTCCCGGATTCTGCGTCCCACACGCGCGCGGTAGAATCCTGGCTAGCAGTGACAATGCGCGTACCATCAGGCGAGAACGCGGCATGGTGAACCACGCCGGTATGCCCGCTCAAGGTTGCGAGCAAAATGCCACTTTCCGCATTCCACACGCGAGCTTCGTGGTCCGCACTGGCGGTGAGAATGCGCTTTCCATCCGTGGAGAAGACGGCCTGTCGTACTTCAACACCAGGCCCGGCGAGCGTGGAGAGCAGATTCCCGTTTGCGGCGTTCCACACGCGTGCTGTCCCATCATCGCTGGCGGTGACAACGTAGTTTCCATCCGATGAAAATGATGCATTGTTGACCGGGCCGCTATGCCCGGCGAGAGTTGCCGTCAGATGCCCGGTCGCAGCATCCCACACACGCGCGGTCTTGTCGCCGCTGGCGGTTACGATACGTTTTCCATCGGCGGAGAATGCTGCCGCGTAAACCGGGCCGCCGTGATGCAGAATGAGATGTTCGAGCGGCCCCGCCACGACTGTTCGCAAGGCGTACTGCGCCTGATCAGTCGGCGACCGCTCGGCCGCAGCTACTGCGGTTCGGAGCGCTACCCCCGGGTCGCCTCCCGCCAAGACCTCCTGTTCGACCAGGGCGGCAAGTTCACGCGATTCGGCCGTGGCTTCTCGCGCATCGGCGATCCACCATTCCCAAATCGCGCCCGCCAGGCAAACAGCGAGCACGATGGCCGCGGATACGCTGGCCTGCTGCACGCGCCTTCGGAATCGCTCTCGCCGCGCCGCTTCCGCTTCCTGATGCTCGATGCTGGCTTGAATGAATCTGCGTTCGGCCTCGCTGAGTTGCAGCGGCTTTTCGACCAGCCAGGTTCGTGCCCTCGTCAGCTTCAGGCCGGAGAGCAACGCCTCAGTTTTGTCACTGGCGCACGCTTTTTCCCAGTCGAGCAAATCCTGTTCGAGTTGATCCTTGCCGATGAGAAACTCCCGTTCTTCATCGAGCCAGCCCCGAAGCAGCGGCCACTTGCGCAGTAGCGCCTCATGCGAAACCTCAACAATGGTTTCGTCATTTTCTTTTTGAATAATGAGCAGACGCGCTTTAGCCAGGCGGTCGATCAACGGCCTAGCCCTTGCGGGCAACAGGTCGAAGCGTGCCGGACGACGCACATATTCGCCCTCGGAGTTTACCCGCACCATCGCGGGCACAAACGATTCTCTCAGCGCCTGCAAATCTTCCGCGGAGGGTTTGGCGGCGGCAAGCACTTCGTCGGCCTTGCGGCGCACCGCATTTTCAAGTGGCGAAAGCTGCCCGGCATCGTCACCCAGCGCCAGGTAAGCTTCGAGCGTGAGGTTCTTCTTTTGACCAAAGCGGTCGTAGAGTTCGCGCAGCGCAAAGGCCAGCAACGGCAGCGCATCCTCGGTGGCCGCATCTTTCATAGCGGCGCTGACCAGAGCCTCGTCAACCGAGAGACCAGCAACGCGAGCCGGGCCTTCAATGATGTCGCGAATCCTCCCGAGAGGCATCGGCTTGAGAGAAAATTCTTCAAACGCCGCGGTCATGGCGGGCGCTTGCTGAAGTTCTCCCAGATAATCGGAACGCAAGGTCAGGGCTACGAGGAAGGGAAGGTCCTCGTCCTGCATAGCGTTGAGAACGCGCAGAAACTGCGCGGCTCCGCTCTTCTCCGCTGCGCCGAAGAGTTCTTCTGACTGATCCACCGTAATCAGAATTTGCGCTTCGTTCGACGCGTGCGCTGAGCGAAGGTCACGGGCAAGATCGGAAAGCACATGCGAGAGATCGTCTAACGCAAAGGCATCGCGCCAGTGCCTCCAATCGGCACTGGAACCAAGGGCAATGGCCACGGTCTGGCCCAATTCTTCCATGGGGTGAAGCTGCGGACGAAATGGCGGGAGCACAATCCAGTTGCGATTGTCGCGTTTGAGTCGAGGCAATACGCCGGCGCGAAGCAGCGAGGATTTTCCAGAGCCAGACGCGCCCAGCACGACGATCATCCTTGCCCCGCCCTGCGCCCGCCTTGCATTGAGCCGTTCTATCAATCGACGGACATCGTCGTCGCGCCCGAAATAAATCGCCGCATCGGCCTCATCAAAGGCAAGCAGCCCGGGATAAGGAGGACGAGTCGAATCCCACTGGAAGCCGCCACGCGCATTGACTAGAACCTCGGTCAATTCCGTGGCAAGGAGGGCCAAACCGCCTTCGCGGTCCTTCACTAGATCGAGATGCTGGATGTCTTGTGAAACAAAGGTCTCACCGGTGGGCGACTCAATTAGCGGAAAAATCGCCTTGCCGAGCGCGCGCGCCTGGGTGAATTCAGCGAAGCACCATTTACTGTCGAACCAGTTCTTGGTCAGGATCAGAATGACCGCTTCAGCTCCGGCGATTTCTCTGTAGAGAGTGCGCTCCCAGTCGGCGCCCGGGGCCAGACCCGAATGCTTATCGAAGTCGAGAAATGTCTCGGTAAAGCCATGCGCATGCAGGCAGGTGAGCAGGTGCGCGGCCTGTTCTGTGTCCCGGCTCGAATGACTGATAAAAATGTGCGACATACTCGTTCCCGCTGAGGGTCCGCCCCTTGAGAGGTATTAGCTAATTGCTCAAATAGACCTTGAGCATGTCCGCAGTTTGTTTGAAGGCGTCGGAATAGTCTTTGGGGTTGTAGTGATCTCCACCATAGACGAAATCGTGTTCGGCATCCGGGTAAACAACGAGCTTGAACCTCTTTCCCGCCATGGTGGACGCGGTTGCCAGCCTGCTATCCAGATCGACCAGGCAGCAGCCATCGCGAAAGTGGTCCTTTGCCCCGGCGAAAACCAGCAGCGGCACACTCAATCTGCTCGCGAAACCGGGCACGTCATGAATGAAGTTGTTCATGGGGTACCAGAGCACTTCGCCCGCTACCAAGTCAGGCCATTGCGTGGCGAAATAAAAGTACATTCCGCCGCCGACAGAGAAGCCGACAAGAGCGACCTTTCCCGGCAGCGCATGTGGCATTTTCTGTGCCTCAAGAATGAGAGTTTTCACGCCATCCCCGTGTATTCCCAGCATCAGGTTGCCGTCGAACAGCACCACATCGTAGCCGAGTTCGGCGATCTCGCGGGCTACTGTGGTGTAATGCGCCGGGCCTGAGACACCGGAAGCCATCACGACCACGCGTCCTTTGCCCTGGGGCGGCGGAAACTCCTGTTGCGCGAGTGCGAGTGAAGCCATGGCGAGCCACGCAATCAGTCCGGCCGTTGCCGCGCGCCGCGAAAATCTCCATGAGCAGACAGGTTTCTCGCTTGTGCGCGGAATTGAATCGAGTATCACTTCTGAATTAGCCTCCACTTAGTCCGGCGCCGATCTCGATCTGATCCTGTTAGTCCGCGAGTTGCGGTAATATGCCCACTAACTTCCGAGGGCTGAAACAAACGAACTTATGAATGTTACTGCCATTTTCCTGACTTACAAGCCAGCTCTTTTTGAAAATGGCGACTTATCTTCTGCGCAGTATTGTTACCGCCATTCTGCGCAAGAGTTTTGAGTCCAACTCAGCTTACAGCAACCTTGTTGTTCAGAGTCCCTATTGCAACAAGTGATTACAGGAATAAGTGCGCACCCATCAGTGATGGGGGTCACGTCCTTGGAATCGTCAAGAATCCGCGCGCGAACTTTTCTGTTAGGCAAAACTCCCTGCGCTCATGTGCGTCGATGATTTGCAGGGCGATAAGCAAGTGATGTTGAGTGCACGATCATTGCGCTGAAGCGGGGTTGACGGCTAGGAAGGAGGGCCGCTAGGTTAGCGGCAGGGAATGTTACGGGAGGAATTGAAGATGAAAAGCATTCGTTGCCTGTTTGCCGGAGTATTTGCGTTGGCCGCGCTGACCGCTGTTGCTCAGGCTCCGCAGCCGGCTGGGCATTGGGCCATCGTGGTTCATGGGGGGGGCTGGGGTCATCGAACGGTCAAAGCTGGGTCCCGAAGGCGAAGCCGCTTATCGCGCGTCGCTGACCAAGGCAGAGGCTGCCGGGGCCGGGGTGCTCGATCGGGGCGGGTCGGCGCTGGATGCAATCGAAGCCACCATCAATATTCTCGAAGACGATCCGCTGTTCAATGCGGGCCGCGGCGCGGTCTTCACCTCAGAGGGCAAGAATGAGCTGGATTCCTCCATCATGGACGGCTCGAATCTGAAGGCCGGGGCAGTGGCTGGCGTGACGCGTACGCGGCATCCTATCAGCCTGGCGCGGGCAGTCATGGAGAAGTCGCCATACGTTATGCTGGCCGGCGCGGGAGCTGACGCGTTCGGCGCGCGAGTTGGACTGGAGCAGGTGAATGCTAGCTTCTTTTTCACCGAAGCCCGCTGGCAATCGCTGGTGAAACAGTTGCAAAAGGAAGGCCGCCCGGTGCCTCCGCGTCCTTTGGGCGCGCCTCCTCCGCCAGCGACGCCGCCTGTTCCTGTGGCTCAGATTGACGAGTCGGCCGACGCGCACATGCACGGCACGGTAGGCGTGGTGGCGCTGGACCGCGCCGGCGACATCGCCGCGGGGACTTCGACGGGCGGATTGCAGGGCAAGATGCCGGGCCGCGTGGGCGATTCGCCGATCATCGGCGCGGGCACTTACGCATCCAACCAGTCGTGCGCCGTGTCGGCTACCGGCTCAGGCGAGTACTTCATCCGCTTGGGCGTGGCGCGGGAGATCTGCAACCTGGTCGCGTTCAAGGGCATGAAGTTGCAGCAAGCCGCGGATCAGGTGATTCATAAGGAACTGGAAGCGCTGCACGGAGACGGCGGCGTTATCGCCATCACTACCGACGGCCAATTCGTGTGGAGTTTCAACACTCCCGGAATGTTTCGCGCGCGGCAGGCGGAAGGCGGCAAGGTGGAGATTGGCATCTATAACGACGAGCCGTAAATGCAAACGGGCTTCAGCCGCCGAGGGAATGCGAGACTTTGAGATCGCTTTCCCTCCGGGGCTGAAGCCCACCTTGATTTGCTAGCTTCGCGCGGGGGTTGAAACCCCCGCCTCCCTCCGAATAGCCTTCATCCGCGAGCGATCCTTCGATTGGACCACCAAAGGAACCCTACCAAGGCAACTTGCAATACAATTACCACCGCGAGCGTCGTCCAGTCGCTGGCGCTGAGCGGAATCCGAACCATCCTAAACGAAAGCTCACCAGTCTCTTTTACCTTGTCCGATGTGACCACCATCTCCATCGGAGGCCCGTGTCTCCACAGCTGCCATGCGACCCCCGTTTCACAAAGGACGATGAGGATCATGAGAACCTTTGCCGCCCGTCGAGCCAATTGCATGTCTCGTCTTCCTCAAACAGGCTTCAACGGATAATTTCGAAGCGCTCCCACTGACAGTTGCAGACCGGGCAGCGTTCGTGTTCCTCTTCGGTCTCCGACGTGTAGCCGCAGACGGGGCAGACGTAAAATTCGCGCGCCTCGCCGATCCACGAATCCCGTTTTCCAGCGGACAGTAACGCGATGGCCTCGGCATAAAGGCGTGCGTGGGTCTTCTCCGCTTCCAGCGCTCCGTGGAAGGTGCGGATGGCGGCGGTGTTTTTGCGCTCCGTGGCCTCCTGGAGAAATCCGGGATACATGGTATCGATCTCGTACTGTTCGCCGTTGAGCGCGGCCTTGAGGTTTTCAAGAGTTGACTTCACTTCGACTGGGCGAATCTCGCACTCCGAGTGGCTGCCCAACTGGTGCAGAACGCGGGAGTGATTGGTCGCGTGAATCTGCTCAGCGCGCGCGGCGGCGCGAAAGAGGCTGGCTGCGCCGGACAAACCGTCCTCGTCCGCCTTGGCGGCAAAGGCAGTGTATTTGGCATGTGCGTTCGACTCGCCTTCAAAGGCGGCAAGCAGGTTCTCAACGGTAGTGGCGTTATCCACGGCAATTGCTGGCATGAAAAATCCCCTTTTGCTCCGTTCACGAGCCTACGAGTGGCGAAAGAGGACGCGCTGTGATGGAGGTTACATGCCTGACGGTTCAGAGCGGGTCGGCGAGTCAGCGAAAAGCGCTGGAGCGATGTTTCGGGGCTGTTTTTGGGCTAAAAACGGATTTTTCCGGTGATTTTCGGAGGCCAAATCTCATGATGCGAGAGAATTTGGGCTATGCGTTTTTCTAGCGGTGTTGATTTCAAACGGGTTAAGAATAATCTGCAAGGTTTCAAGGGAAATTTATACCCCCCTGGGGTATAGGGGGGTGGGGGTACCCGGTGGGGGTACGGACCGGGGACATACCTGACATATTGAACCGGGGGCATCTCCGACACTGCGACGGAGAGCGGTCTGGCGGAGGATGGACATGCGGTCATTATGCGTTGCCGGATCGTAATCATCTGCAAAACGGGCTCGGGGAAGCGTTGATGGGTTTGAGAAGGCAGGGCAGGCTAGAAGTCATACCATGACACAAAACGGGCAGTTTTGGAGTTCACCATAATTTACCTGTTGACATTCTGCCTATGATGCGCCAATCTATAGGTGGACAATCAACAGGAGGGCGGCCGTGCTGGAAAGCAAATCGGATGTTTTGCAGGGAACGCTTGACCTGATGGTGCTGAAGACGCTGGAGTCGATGGGGCCGCTGCACGGTTACGGCATAGCGCGGCGAATCGAACAAGTGAGCGCGAACTCGCTCAGTCTGAACCAGGGAACCATCTACCCTGCTCTGCTTCGCCTGGAGCAGCGAAGGTGGGTCAAGGGCGAGTGGGGCGTCTCGGAAACCGGACGCCGCGCAAAGTTCTACTCGCTGACGCGCAGCGGGCGGAAGCAAATTGAGCAGGAAACCGAAAACTGGGAGCGCACCGCCGCCACCATGGCGCGCTTCCTGGCCCCGTCGAATTAGAGCGTGTTTCAGAAATGTCTGGAGCACTTAGATTGCGGTCTTCGCAGGGGCTAAAGCCCATTGTTTTTGCGTTATTTCGGCATCCTTCGGCTGCGCTCAGGACAGGCTTTGAAGTCGTGCCCTGACACAAAGCGGATTTTTGAAACACGATATAGGAGGCACATATGAGTTGGCCCCGCATAGTCTTCAGCCGCTGCGCAGCTTTATTCGGCCGCAAGGAACTCGATGCCGATCTGGATGAGGAACTGCGCGCGCACATCGATATGGCCACGGAAGAGAATCGCCGGCGCGGAATGAGCGAGCAACAGGCACGCACCGCGGCTCTCATCGCGTTTGGCGGCATCACGCAGGTCAGCGAGAGCTACCGCGTACAGCGTGGCGTGCCGATGCTCGAAGAAGCCGCACGCGACATCCGCTATGCCGTTCGCCAACTGCGCCGGTCACCTGGCTTTGCGCTCACCGCGATTCTTACGCTCGCTCTGGGTATCGGCGCGACTACATCGGTCTTCAGCGTGGTGAATGCGGTTTTGCTAAAGCCGTTCGCGTTTCGCGAGCCGGATCGCCTGGTGGTGATGCGCGAGGCGCAAGACGATGAGCACGGCGAACGATGGTTAGCTCCTGACAATTACCGTCATTTCATGCGGCTGAAGAGCGATTCGAAGACCCTTGAAGACGCTGCGATTTTTGAGCAGAGGGGAATGAGCATTTCTGCGACGGGAGAGCATCCGCGCATTGTCGGCACAGTGAAAGCTTCTCCCAATCTGTTCACGGTGCTGGGGGTGCAGCCCATGCTAGGCCGTGGCTTTGTGAGCGCTGATGCCCAGAAGGGCGCCGATCACGTGGTGGTGTTGAGCTACGAGGGTTGGCAAACGTTTTTTGCGGGCGACCCGAAAGCAGTGGGACAAACGATACGGATTGGGGGCGAGCCGAACACGGTGATCGGCGTGCTGGGGCCAGGCGTGCGGTTCCCGCAGATTGCGTTGGCGCCAAAGATCGCATTTCAAGAGACAGCGCGCGATGCCTTGCTGTTTCAGCCGCTGGCGCCGAGCGAGCGTGACCTGAGTGCAGATATGAGCAACTTCAATTACAAGGCGATTGCGCGGCTCAAACCCGGCGTTGCACTGGCGCAGGCGAACGCTGAGTTGGAGGCCTTGCAGAAGGCGTACACGCTTTCAGCGCACCTGCCCATTCGTATGGGCGCAGCGCTCACGCCGCTTGGGAAAGATGTGGCCTCTGATGTAAGCGGCGCGCTTTGGCTGTTGTTTGCGGCGGTGGGCGCGGTGTTGCTGATTGCCTGCGTCAACCTGGCCAATCTGCAACTGGCTCGTGCTGTGAACGCCGAAGGGGAAACCGCGGTGCGGGCCGCACTGGGCGCGAGCCGTGGACAGCTGGTAAGGTCGCGTCTGACGGAGAGCATGGTATTGGCGGTAGCGGGAGGCGCTACGGGAACAGCGCTTGCGTTTGGCGGCGTGCGTCTCTTGCTTGCCTTGGCGCCGGCCAACCTTCCGCGCCTCAATGAAGTGAAAGTGAGCCTGCAGGTGCTTGCGTTCAGCGCCGGCTTGTCGATAGCAGCGGCAATCGTGTTCGGCATGTTGCCGGCGCTGCGGTCGCTTCGCGTTGCGCCACAAGCTGCGCTCAAAGCAAACCAAACACGCGCGGCCAGTACGCAGGACGGCCAGCGTACGCGCGGCCTGATGGTGGCCGCTCAGGTGGCTTGCACCGTGGTGCTGCTCATCGTCACGTCGCTCGCGTTGCGCAGCTTCTCGCGTCTTGTGAAGCAGAATCGCGGCTTCGATTCCAGCCACGTGACGCTTGCGGAGGTGGATCTGTTCGCACCGCAATACGGCGATTTTTCAGGCACGATGAAAGCCGTAAAGCTGAGCTTTACAGACCGCGCGCTGGCGGCTCTGAATCGGTTGCCAGGCGTGCAGTCGGTGGCCCTCACCAGCGCCGCGCCTCTCACGGGTGAAACCTGGATCGACAATCTCAGCCGTCCGGATCATCCCGTGCCGCAGGCAGAGCAGCCTTTTGTGAATGTCCGATTCATCAGTCAGGACTATCTGACAACGATGCAAATCCCGCTCGTCTCCGGGCGCAACATCGCTGCGGGCGACCGCGCGAATCCTTACGTTGTGCTCATTTCAGAGAGAACTGCGCGCGAGGCATTTCCAGGGGAAGATTCGGTGGGAAAGAAGATCGATTCAATCGACCCGGACGGCAACCATCCGATGACCGTCATCGGAGTGGTGGCGGACACGCGCATCAACGGGCTTAAAGATACAGCGGCGATGGTCTACGTGCCTTATTGGGCTTTTACGCCGTGGACGCTGTCGTTCATGGTGCGCAGTTCGCAATCCAGCGATGCACTGATGCCGGAGATGCGACGCACGATCTGGCAGATCGATCCGCAAGTGGCCATTCCAACGCTGAAGTCTATGGACGACCAGGTCAGCGACTCTGTGGCGGCAGACCGTTTCCAAACCATTGTGCTTAGCGGGTTCGGCGCGGCAGCGCTGTTGTTGGCTTTGCTGGGTGTGTATGGCGTACTTGCGTACTCGGTCACGCTGCGCCGGCGGGAGTTCGGCATCCGCATCGCATTGGGATCGGGCAAAAGCGAACTGATAGGGCTCGTACTGCGCCAGGCCGCTCAGCCCGTTTTGCTTGGCACAGTCGCCGGACTCGCGATGGCGCTGATCGCGCTGCGCTGGGTGCGCAGTCTGCTTTATGAAACGCCAGTCGCGGATCCACTCGCGGTGGGCGGCAGCGTACTGTTGCTTTTGGCGGCCGCAGCGATAGCGGCGATTTTACCGGCCCGGCGCGCAGCATCAACCGATCCGATGCGCGTACTGAGAATGGAATAAGAGTGGACGCAGGACTCCATGGAGACCAGCGGCGGGCTTTTCAAGGCTGATTGTTGAGAAGCCGCGCTGGGGGTCAGGAGCAAGAGACCCACCAACTTTGAGACGACCAGGAACTTCACTTTCGTACCCGTCACCGCTCTCGTTACATGCCGTAGAAATCGCCCCGCTGTCATGTTTCGACTCCTCTCGAGTGGTTTGTTGACATTCGTCAACGAATACTCGGTTTCGGACTACACAGCAGTTTCACCTGCTTCCGAGCCGGCCGAAGGAAAGCCTCGTCGTTTGAGGATTTCCTCCGTGCCGCCGGAATCAGAACCTCTTGTCGAGACCGATTGAAGCTCCCTTCAGATGAACGCCGGTCCAGCAGTGAGGATTGGAGTACTCGCTGCCCGCGGCATCTGAGGCGTCATGACAATCCGTCGTGACTCCGCGCCCGCCGGCTCCCAGGTCGTAGTGAGCATATTCGTCGTTGTAGGTTCCCGCCCAGTCCGTGTAAAGCACCAAGCCGTCACCGATCCTGTGCCTGTATGCGACGGTGTACATGTCGGCCTGGTTGTTTGAGCCCCGGCCGGCCGTCATATTGCCATCTGCCGGCGCGGAGTAAGGCGCTGGGTTAAAGCAATCCGCGTGCTGACATGGATCGCCCGGCGTACGGTATGCGCGCGCCCAGCCTATAGAAAGGCTGTCGTATTTTCCGATTGCCTGTGTGGCCGCAAGCCAGCTACCCAGCCGCTGCCGTTCGTTCTGCCATTCCAGATAGCCCGGAACATAGCGATGCATGTCCTCGACGATTGCGCTAACCACGGTCTTCTTGTGGAAGAAGCCATACTGGATTCCAATCTTTCCTGCGTCCTCGTCGGCCACTTCGGCGTTGTAGAAGGCGGTCGGCACCCAAAACGCATAAGTGGAGGGTTCGCTGATGAACGTGTCACCAGGCTGCAAGTTGTAAGTAGGATCGTTGGTAGTGATCGGCCCTGAGTAGAGCGACGGGACACCGCCGGAATAAATGCCGGTCATGTCGCTTTGCCGATTGACCTTCATGTGGCGCTCATAGGCCGCAGTGATGTACAAGGGCTCTTTTGTATAGGACACGTTGCCGCTGACCACGTCGCTGAAGCTGCCGTCGTTGCAGGCGATTGGAGACAGGCCGCCATCTCCTGGATTATCGCCGCCGTTGCAATCAGGCTCTCCGGCGGGGATATTGTCGCTGTCGCCGGCGCGGTTTTGTCCCGGCGAGAAGAGGGCGTTGAACTGAACTCCGCGCATACTCGGCGATGTGTACCACATCGAGTGATCGAGCCGGTAGCCAAACTCGACACGGTTGTCGCCGCCGGTGTTGCTCATGATGACGCCGTAGTCGCCCTGCATGCCGGCAAAGGGATTCATGCGTGAGGTGGACTGCTTGTAAGGCGGGTCTGTCTTGCCGATCAGCAACGCGCCCCAGCCCTTTTTCCCGAGTCCGATATAGCTGTTGCGTGTGAACAGGGTGCCATCGACTGTGTCCTGCTCCTGGCTGTTACTTTCGTGAAGTCCAGGCGTGGTCGAAATATTGATCCCGGTCTCCATTTGATAAATGAAGTTGACGTCGTCGAAGTTCGTACTCTGGATTCCGCGCACGCCAAGGAAGGCCAGGTTGGTGGAAATGTCTTCCAACCAACCACCGTTACCGACCGGAGGAGCGCCGGCGCTACCCAGCGCTGCGCCGTTGAGATGGCTGAACCCCTTGGTCGCGTCGTCGAACGAGACGTCGAGGTTGCCGTAGAAGGTAATTTCTCCGCCGTGTGTGTAGAAGGTGAGATCTCTGCCCGGCTTTCTCTCAAAGAACTTATGCTTAGCCTCTTCCTTGGCCGTCGGCAGCTTGGCTCCGAGGGTCAGGTTGTAAACAGCATCAGGAGCGACGCCGCTTGCCGATGGCGTGGTTGAACCTGGACGGGTTCCTGGAGCGACGGGACTAGGAACTTGCGCGTTACCGGCCAACTGAACTATTGCCTGTGTGCCTGCGGATGCGCCGTTGGCAGTTGAGGTAGCTGCCGGCTGAGCCTGCGCGGCGGCAGCTTTGAGTGCCGAGGCATCTCGCTGCGCTGACTGTTCCTGCGCTGTCGCGGTTGATGAAGCGCTTGATGCGGAGACGGGCGTAGTTTTCAGTTGCGCTTTCACGTCGGCAAGTTCCCGCTCAAGCCTCTCGATCCGATCGAGGAGAGCGCTTTTATCGACCGGGTCCTGAGCATTCGCGACAAGCGGCGTCCCCGTAAAGAGTGCGACAAGACAAACGGAAATTGCGAATCTTGAACGTCCAACGGAGATTCCAAAGATTCCCCGCCGAAGGATTTTTGAGAGATACTTCATTGTTTGCGCTCCATTGACAAATGCTGAGGTTTGCTATGGCGCTGCTTGGGGCATCGCGTGCTCGCCCGCGCACCTGCGCTGCAATCCTCGACTGACTTCCAGTTGCACCCCTATCGGCATTCGCTTGGGCCGGTTTCAGGCTGGAGCGCACGTATTCGCGCAACCAATTGGAAACAAGATTGATGGCGAGAAGATCAGTTCGTGACAGGCGATTTGGAGTTGCAGATTGAAATAATCGTCGGACCAAGCCGATAGGTGGTCAGAATGAGTCTTCCTCCGTCTGCATTTCGGTGGAAAGATGTCTTCAACGGGATTAAGGAGTTTGTCTAGTGAGCCAACTATACGATTTGAAAGTGCTAATTGAATCAACAATTACGGCCAAGGGACTGGACGCGACGGATGTACGAGGCAAGATCGCGCTCAAGGCAGGCCGATTGCTGACGTTTATTTCTCCCACGACTCCAGATGACCCGGCGGGCGTGGCCAAACTCAAGCAAGCTATTAAAGATGTGCTGAATATCAGCGCGTGAGGAGTTTTCGGATGAACTACAAGTCTATTCAAACCAAAGTTCTAATCGCACTGGTTATCTGTCTTGTGTTGGGTACAGGTTGCGTCGTAGGACTGATGCACTACTTCACAGTTGAGAACTCAAGAGGCCTGGCCACAGAGGCGGCCACGGGTTCACAGAAGCTATTCACGATTTTGGAAGACAGAGAAATCAGCAAGATGACGGCGGTGGGTGATGCTCTGATCGCGAACGCTCAGATTCGGGATGCCTTCGCGGCTAAAGATCGCGACCGCTTGCTTGCATTGACCGCACCACTCTATCCGCAATTGAAGAGCGAAGGCATTACGAACTGGATGTTCCACACTCCAGAGACCGATATGACCGTCTTCCTTCGCCTTCACAACCCCGCGAAGTTCGGCGACCACCTGAATCGGCTTATGGACCGGGAAGTGGCGCGCACTCATGGCATCGTGACCGCGAACGAGTTAGCCAGGGCCGGCTTTGCGCTCAGAGTCATCCGGCCTGTATATGATTCCAAGGGCGCGGTGACCGGCTATGTCGAACTTGGTGAAGAGCTCGCTCAGTTCATGCGCACAATGAAAGCCCAGACCGGAAACGATTACGGACTCCTGCTGAACAAGAAGTTCGTAGACAAGCAATTTTGGACGGATTCTAGCGCGACCTTGAAGAGACGCAATAATTGGGATGATCACGCGGGATTTGTGGTGGAAGGCAGCACCACCGGCAATGAAAGAATCATTGACTTCCAGGGAGACCTGGCCACGATACCCAAACAGGGCACGGTTTTGGAGCAGTATCAGGAAGGAAATTCCCACTTTGTCCGTGGCATCTTCCCAATCCGTGACGCCGCGGGGAACACTGTCGGCGCGATGTTTGTCGTTAGGGATATTTCAGACGTTTACTCCTCGATGAAGAAAACGCAGAATGTCCTTCTGGTCCTGACTTTTGTATCTCTTTCGGGCGGCATTCTCATACTGCTGTTCCTGCTCAACCGTTTCATTTTCAAACGCCTGGAACGCATACTTACGGCGGCCACGCGCCTGGTTGGCGGAGATTTCGAAACTCCAATCAAGACTGACTCTGACGATGAGGTCGGAAAACTGGAACAGCTCTTCGAGCAGTTCAGGAATATCTTCGTGAGCGTACTGGCGGAGATATCCAGCGCGCAGGAAAAGAAGTAGCCTCCTGCAGTTGAGTTCAGAGCAATGCAGTGAATTGAAGACTATACAAACCAAGAGGCCATCCCCGACGGGATGGCCTCTTGGTTTGTACGCCGCTGACAGCTTATTTCGATTCGTTCCTTGCCATAGCTTTCTCGGCCAGCACCTTGTGGGCGTGGTCCTCGAGTGCCTGTGCTTCGGGCAGGAAGGTAAGCGCTTTTTGAACCTCGGGGTCCCAGTCGGCGCGGCTGCGCAGGCCTTCAGACTCGCCAAACTGAATGGTGAAGATTTTGTCTTTGATGCTGATCTTCAGCCAGTCCATGCAGCTGTTCAGATCAGCCTCGGTATAGGGGATTTCCTGGCTCGTAAGGAATTTCTTGAATTCCGCTAACACCGCGGCATCGACCTGGAAGTTCTTGTCAACAGTGCGGTTGGCCAGGTAAACCGGGGCGAAGTGAAAAAAGACATCCTTATAGAGGAGCGAATCCTGGAAGTGGTTGTCTTTGATGCTGTCGATTTTTTCGTCGGGCGTAATGCCTCCGCCGCCGTAAACGGTGCGGCCGGAGTCAGTGAGCTTGACCTCTCGATTGGCGGTGTCAGTGGGCTGCGCGCCGCCGTGGCTGTAGTAGTCGTAGAGCGAGACGCCAGAGTAGTTGCGCTGGATAAGCCGGCCCGAGGGCGTGTAGTAGTGATATGTGGTGAGCGCCAGCGCCATGGAGTGGTCGGCCATATCGTAGACGGTCTGCACCAGGCCCTTGCCAAAGGTGGTTTCGCCAACGATGAGAGCGCGGTCGTGATCCTGCAATGCGCCTGAGACGATTTCAGCGGCCGAGGCCGTGCCGCGATTGACAAGCACGACGATGGGGAAGGTCTTACCACCGTTGCCATGGTTGGCTGTATAAACCTGGTCAGGGAAGGCGCGCCCGCGCTGCGAGACGATTCCCTGCCCCTTGGCGAGCAAATGGTCACAGACTTCAACGGCCTGGCTGAGCAGGCCGCCGGGATTGCCGCGCAGGTCAAAGACGAGTCCCTTCAGGCTTCCGAAGCTGTCGATGGCGTTGTCAACCTCTTCGGCAGTGGTTTCCTGAAACTGCGAAAGGTGAATGTAGCCGACACCAGGGCGAATTTCATAAGCCAGATCAACCGAGGGGTGCGGAATCTCGTCACGGATCAGGTCAAAGACCAGCGGCTTGGGCTGGCCCTCGCGCAACATGGTGGCCTGGACGTGGGTGCCTTTAGGGCCTTTGAGGGCTTTGGCCACCTGATCGGAAGTGGTGAGGCCGTCGGGATTCTTGCCATCGACCGCGACCAGCTTGCCGTCCACCGCGTAAATGACGTCGCCTGGATGGATGCCGGCCCTGAATGCGGGCGCACCCTCAGCGGGATAAACGACATAGACCTTGCCGTTCTCCGGAACGATGGTCATGCCGACGCCGTAATAATGGCCGCGCTGCTCCTCGCGCATCCGTGCGTAGGCCTTGGGATCGTAGAAGTTGGAGTGGGGGTCGAGCACGCGCAACATGCCGGGAATCGCCCCGTCGTAAATGGCGGTATCGGCTTTATCGCCGTTAATCGGCTCGGCGTAGTTCTCTTCAACCAGCGCGTAGACGTTGGTGAAGGACTTGAGGCTGTCGCGGAGCTGGCTTTCATCGGCCGAGGACTCGGCTCCCACCTTGCGCTGCAAAATGCTGCCCACTACGGCGCAGACGGCAAAAAAGAGGACCACTGTGAAAAGGGCGCGGCGGGCGCGGTGAGTCATATGCGGGGACAACCTCCGGACTGCGTCGGGGCATACGCTCGGAAAGCGCCGAAAACGGCAGTCTTAGGCCTAAAGTATACCACTGGAGCATTTGACGCGGTCCGAGGGGGTTCCGGTAGCCGGTACGCGGGCTAAAACCCTAACCTTTAAGGAAATAAGTGGGCGGGTGAGGGTGGAAACGCTGACCGAAATCGCTTTGCTGCTCCCCAGCCATTTACAATGAGGTCTAAGCAACAGGGAACAATTCGTGGTGCCCTGCGGTGTCCTGACCCTATGACTTTTAGACTCATTCGCAATTCGGCGGCATTCGTGTTTGGCACATTGCTGCTCGCAGGTTTCGCATTGGCGCAATCGCACCCGGCCGCGCCGTCGAAGAGATCGTTGCCCGCGTCAACGACCAGATCATCACGCGCTCCGATTACGACCGGGCCATGAAGGAGCTGGACGAAGAGGCGCGCCAAAAGGGCGGATCGATGCAGGAGATCTCGGCGGCGCACAAGGATCTGCTGCGCAACCTGATCGACCAGCAGCTCTGGCTCTCCAAAGGCAAGGAGCTAAGCATCACCGGCGAAACCGAGCTGGTGAACCGGCTGAACGAGATCCGCAAACAATACAACCTGGAGACCATGGAAGACCTGGAAAAGGCCGCCAAGGAGCAGGGCGTTTCGTTTGAGGATTTCAAGGCCAACATCCGCAACGGCATCATCACTCAGGAAGTGATGCGCCAGGAAGTGGGCAAGAGGATTCAGTTCACCCCCGGCGAGGCCGAGCGCTACTTTGAAGCGCACAAGCAGGAGTACGCACGGCCGGAAAGCGTGAGTCTGGCTGAGATTCTTGTGAGCACCACCCCTGCGGCGGCGACTCCAGGCGCTGCGCAGCCGGATGAAGCTGCGGCGCTGGCCGCGGCCCAGGCCAAGGCTAACGACATCGAAGCAAGACTCCATGCCGGCGGCGACTTCAGCCAGTTGGCAAAGTCGTTCAGCGACGGCCCCACAGCGGCCGAGGGCGGCGATCTGGGCCAGTTCCACCGCGGCGCATTGGCCAAGGTGCTGGAAGACCAGACCTTCGTGCTCAAGGCGGGACAGTATACCGAGCCGATTCGCACGCGTCAGGGCTTCGTAATTCTCAAGGTGATCGAACACATCCCCGGCGGCGTTCCAGCATACAAGGATGTGGAGCAGCAGGTGGAAGAGAACTTCTACATGGCCCGGATGGAACCGGCCATGCGCGGTTATCTGACCACCATGCGCGAGCAGGCCTTCATCGACATCAAGCCGGGTTATTCCGACAGCGGCGCCAGCGCAAAGGAAACCAAGCCGATCTACAGCGCCTATGTACCACCCGCGCCGAAAAAGAAGAAGAAGGTGGAGCGTACACGCTTCCGCGAAAACACACGCAGCTACCGGCAAAAGGCGCACGCGGAGCCTGTAGCTGAAACCGCTCCGGCTCCCGAACCAGTTGCCGCAAAGGGAAAAAAGGGCAAGAGGGGCTCCAAAGCTGATCAGGGCGGGATGAATGCGGGCAAGAAGGAAAAGATTCGCCTCGGGCACGCACCAATCAAGACCCTGCCCAGTGCGCCGCAGACCAAGACCGAAGACGCGGGCGCGGGCGAAGAACAGCCATCGCAAACGGCGAGTTCCGGCCAGGAGCCGGTGAATCCGCTCGAACCGGGAAGGCCGACGCAGAAGACCCGCTACAGCGAGCGCGCCAAACAGGCCAAACAAGCCAAGCAGCCCAAGGGCGCACCGAAGGTAGATGCTTTGGCGCCCGAAGCTCCTGACGCGGCCGAAGTGGCTGACAGGCAGACGCAGGCTGGCCCGTTGGGACTGGCTGGCGATACTTCGAAGAAGAAGAAAAAGACAGCCACGACTACGGGCGACAAGACCCGGCTATCCGAAAAGAAGAAGACTCCTGCAGAAGGCACAGGCGACCAGCCGTTGGGCGCCGCGCCGCAGGCTCCCACGCCGGCTCCGCTGCCGCAGAAATAGCACTGGTCCCAGCGATGAGAACTCATCGTTGGGACTTATATTCAAATGGAAAGCCGCAGCCTCTCTATATAAATTGTTTTGTTTCGCGCAGGAATGCGCAAAGATTCCGCAAAATTTTCTCTCTCAATACAGCCACAAGCACGTAATCGTCGCGCATGGCGCCGACGCGTTCTTGGCAGCGGCGGGGCGAATAGTGCAAAATGCATGAGTTCTGCAAATTCCTTAATTGGTTGCGCTCAGGCTTTTTGTGCTCGCAGCAGCAGTGAAGACGTAAGGGAGAACGGATGCATTCTGTTTGGTTTGGCGAGTTTCTAGGGACGCTGGTTCTGATGCTGCTAGGTAACGGAGTAAATGCCGGCGTCACGTTGCGCAAGTCTTACGCGGCCGACTCAGGTTGGATGGCGATCACGACAGGATGGGCATTGGCGGTGCTGTGTGGCGTGCTGGTGGCGCAGGCCTTTGGCAGCCCCGGAGCCAATCTGAACCCGGCCATCACGCTGGCGGTTGCGGTCATCAACGGGAATTATTCGCAATTGGCGAGCCTGTGGTCGGCGCAATTACTGGGCGCTATGGCCGGCGCGGCGCTGATGGCGCTGCACTATGCGTCGCACTGGCGGCTTACGCCCGATCCGGCAGCCAAGCTGGGCGTCTTCTGCACCAATGCGGCGGTGCGCAATCCGTGGATCAACATTCTGAACGAGGTTCTGGGCACGGCGGTGCTGGTGGTGGTGGCCTTCTCGATTTTCTCGCGCGGAGTTGCCGCCAACGGGCCGGTGGCTGGAATGGGTCCCTGGCTGGTGGCAAGCGTGGTGTGGGGCATCGGCTTCTCGCTGGGCGGGACCACGGGCTATGCCATCAACCCTGCGCGCGATCTCGGTCCGCGACTGATGCATTGGCTGCTGCCGATTCCCGGCAAAGGCGGATCGAACTGGAGCTATGCGCTGATTCCGATTGTGGGCCCGTTGCTGGGCGGCGCGCTGGCCGGCGTGTTGGTGAAGTATGCGCATTTGTAGATTTTCGACTCCCACACTTTCGCCAGGAAGCGGCGAAAGGCTGGGACACCCGCAGAAGATGGGGTACGGAGATTTGTGCTAGCCCACCCATCGCTCAGCCATTCCACGGACGAAGACCTGTCCGTGGAGACCCCAGTAGCGCGATGTATGGGGCACCCGCAGATCACTGAATGAACTTCACATTTCAGATGCGAGACGCGGGAGACGCGGAGTGACTGCGGCTCAATCAAGGTGTCCTGGGAAAGATCTCTTGTGAGGGAATTTGCATGAAAATCGTCGATCGGATTTTTTCGTTGATTCTTATCGTTGGCGGCCTGCTGCACGGGGCGGGAACGTTTATGTTGTACAAGAATGCGCCCATGACCATGCTGTGGTCGCTCTGCGCGGCGGTGTTGGCGCTGTTGATTGCGACCATAAACCTGCTGCGGGTAGAGCGGCCATCGGATCGGCCGCTGGCCTGGATCTGTTTTGCGAGCAGCCTTACGTGGGCGATTGCGGCCTTTACAGCCGGCGTGCTGATCGAGAACATCTTCGACTGGAGTCCACTGATGCATTGGGTTACCGCGCTTGTGTTGACAGGCTTTAGTTTGAGAACGGCGCTCAGACCAGCCGACGCGAAGGTTTTGAAGCGGCGTTGAGTGAATCCCATGTCTCAAATGCGAGATGTGGGGAGCGGAGGGTTATTTGAGTCTATATGGGGAAGATTGAGCGCTCATGATATTCTGAGACACATCTACCAGGAGGTGCGCTGTGCAATACGAAGAAGAAATCACCGACCTATCCTCCTTTCAAGCGAACCAGTAAACGCCGCCAAGGATTCCCTTCAGAAACACACGTCAAACGAGGTCACAGAGTTGTTCATGGTGACAAGGATCTCAGCGAAAAACTGGGGCGGAACGACTTGTGTCCGTGCGGCTCAGGACGGCGCTTTCAAGAACTGCTGCATGAGATCCGGCAGCTTTGACGGAAGTCAGCGTAATTACTTCTTTCCGCGAGTAGAGATGGTTGCTCGCCGGATGTCCCAGGTCTCGCCGCCGAGGCCTGGGCAACTTCAGAATCATTCCAAATACGAAGCCACAACCGCCAGTGCGGCGATGGCCGCAGTCTCGGCTCTCAAGATGCGTGGGCCGAGCGACGCGGCTCTCCAGCCGTTGGCGTCGAAGAGAGCTTCTTCCGAGGGCGCCCATCCGCCTTCGGGACCGATGGCAATCTCCAGGCTGGGCGTTTCAGTTCCCGCCGCGGCTATGGCTTCCTCCAACGCGAAGCGCAAGGTAGTGGTGCGCTCCTGCTCAGCCAGCACAATGCACGTAGTGCCGGATTCGGCTCGTGTAGCTTCTGAAGCAGACCGTATACGCGCGGCCAGCGGCATCGGCTCAAAAAGGATGGGCACGTCGGAGCGCCGCGCTTGCTGCGCCGCTTCGTGCACGATGCGCCGCCAGCGCTCCGCTCGCTTCTCTGCCGCCGCAGCCAGATGCTTCTCCGTCCGCCGCGTGATCACCGGCGCAATGGCTGCAACTCCCAGCTCGGTGGCTTTTTCAATGGCCCACTCCATGTGATCGAACTTGTAGACGGCCATCACCAGGGTAACGGGCAGCGCCGGATCGGCCTCGAGTTCGGCGATCAGGTTGAAGCGGACCTGGTCAGCGGTCACCGCGGCCACCTGCGCGTGAAAGACGTGGCCGCCCGCCACCACGTCGGCTTCCGTGCCCGGCTGTGCGCGCAAAACGCGGGTCATGTGTTCGGCCTGCGCGCCAACAAGAGTTGCGGTGGCCTCGTCCCAATGCTCGGCAATCCAGCGGCGGCGTGTCATCGTGCTCTCCGATCCATGCGCCTACCAGTGTAATCCCTTTTCTAAAAAAACTAATTCTTCCCCAAAAACAGATCAGGGGAGCGCTTGAAGCGTTCCCCTGATGTGTTGCCTTTTGGTTGGATTGCCGCTACTTCTTCTTCTTGGCGGCCTTTTTCGCGGGCGCTTTCTTAGCTGCTTTCTTGGTTGCCATTTTCCTATTCTCCCTTTCGATGCATTAGCATCGTTTCTGCAAATGTTATTGCAGTTGAAGAATGTATAGAATCTTGCACTGCAAGTGTCAAGAGAAAAACGACATGATAGTGGAAAAATAGTCAACAATTTTTTGGAGCACGAATTCAGGCATTGCACGTTTCGGATCAGATTACGTGGTTCGACTTGAGCAAAGCGAGTGCGAGACCGGCAATCAAGTCATGCCATGCATGCGCGAAGATGCCCGCGCGGAGACTGCCGCGATGCAATGCCAACATGCTGAAGAGCGCGCCGAAGACAGTGAGCAAGACCATTCCGCGCACGCCCTGATACGCATGAGCAGAGCCGAAAACAACAGCGGAAGCGAGCACGCCCGTCACCACACCGCCACGCGCCCAGCCAATGAATTGGCGTTGCAAATAGCCACGAAAGACAATCTCCTCGATGAAGCCGACCAACAGACAGAGCAGCGTCCATGCTGCAATTTCTCTACCATTCGCAGGCGCCAGTTGGCTGAGAGCGCGCAGTCTTTCGATTTGTTCAGGATCGCGTGCGAGGGCTTTCTCTGCTTTTCCCGTCTGGCCTGCATTTCCCGTTTGGCCACTTTGCCCGGCGACATGAGCTGGTGTTTGGCGATGAACGAGTGCTGCTTCAACGCTCGACCAGGCGATGCCGAGTGTGCCCAACACCATCAAAGAGCAGAACCAAAAGATCAGCGCTACGCCCAGATCCGATGCGATGGAGCGTGCGTCGAAGGAGAATGAGCCGAGGAGCGAGCGCAACGGAATTCTCTTCAGCCGCAGTCCCAGGACGACCCACGCGAGCATGACCACTTCCATCGCGGCCGAGAAACCGTAACTTGCCAGGCGGTCGATGGAGCCATGGATAGCCGACAATCGCCCGGCGTTATGAATTGAAAGCACGATGATGGCCACAACCAACACGATGGTGTGCCATGCGGGCGCAATCGCCACGGGCGCGGAAGAGTTCTCAGGCTCAGGGTTTCCGAGCGGCTCAATCGGTGGAAGTTGCAAGTGGTTCCTCTTCGACAGGATACGCGGCAAGACTGTGTGGTTTCCGGCTGGGTTGACATTTTTTTGATGCGGCATGCAACAGGCGCTGCCGAACGTGCGTCTATTTGTGTATCATTTTTGCACTGCGACCCCTTTCGCAGTTTTCAGAGTTCTGGTCTCCCAAGCCTTCGCCGGTGCGTGCCACCGGGCGAGAGTTTCTGTCTGAGGGTTCGGAGGTTTGAAACTGCTCCTGGGCGGCAACGCGAGAAATTCCCCGAGGAGGATAGAAACATGGCAACGGCAACGCAATTGCATCCAGGCAGGCTGAGCGAAAAGGTGAGCTTTCGCCCGCGTTATGGCAACTACATTGGCGGAAAGTGGGTAGAGCCCGTTTCCGGCCAGTACTTTGAAAACGTAACTCCCATCACCGGAATTCCCTTCTGCGAAATTCCGCGCTCCAACGCGCAGGACATTGAACTGGCGCTGGATGCGGCGCACGCGGCGCGCGAGGCATGGGGGCACACCAGCCCAACGCAACGCGCCATCATCATGAACCAGATTGCTCAGCGCATGGAAGACAACCTTGACGTGCTGGCGCTGGCCGAGACCTGGGACAATGGAAAGCCGATTCGCGAAACCACGGCAGCCGATATGCCGCTCGCCATTGATCACTGGCGCTACTTCGCCGGTTGCATTCGCGCCCAGGAGGGCACGATTTCGGAGATTGACCACGACACCGTCGCCTACCACTATCACGAGCCACTGGGCGTGGTGGGGCAGATCATTCCATGGAACTTTCCCATTCTGATGGCCACATGGAAGCTGGCGCCGGCACTGGCGGCGGGCAACTGCGTGGTGCTCAAGCCAGCCGAGCAAACTCCGGCGAGCATTCTTGTTTGGGCTGAGCTGGTGGGCGATCTGCTGCCGCCGGGCGTGTTGAATATTGTGAACGGCTTTGGGTTGGAGGCAGGCAAGCCACTGGCTTCGAGTTCGCGCGTGGCCAAGATTGCCTTTACGGGAGAAACCACAACGGGCAGGTTGATCATGCAATACGCCAGCCAGAATCTGATTCCTGTGACGTTGGAGCTGGGCGGCAAATCACCGAACATTTTCTTCGCCGATGTGTTGCAGGAGGATGATGACTTTTTCGACAAGGCGATTGAGGGCTTTGTTATGTTCGCGCTGAACCAGGGCGAGGTCTGCACTTGCCCCAGCCGCGCGCTCATCCAGGAGAGCATCTACGACAAATTTATGGAGCGGGCGCTGAAGCGGGTGGCTGCCATCAAGCAGGCCAATCCCCTGGAAAGCGACACCATGCTCGGCGCGCAGGCCTCCAGCGAGCAGATGGAAAAGATTCTCAGCTACATCGATATTGGCCACAAAGAGGGCGCCGAGTTGCTGACTGGCGGCAAACGCGCACATCTAGGCGGCGACCTGGAAGGCGGCTACTACATTGAGCCCACCGTCTTTCGCGGCCACAATCGAATGAGAATTTTCCAGGAAGAGATCTTCGGGCCGGTTGTTTCAGTGACCACATTCAAGACGGAGGCGGAAGCGCTGGAGATAGCCAATGACACACTCTATGGGTTGGGAGCGGGATTGTGGACCCGCGACGTAAATCGGTGCCATCGGCTGGGACGCGGCATTCAGGCGGGCCGCGTTTGGATCAACTGCTACCACGCTTATCCGGCTCACGCGGCCTTCGGCGGCTACAAGCAATCTGGCATTGGCCGCGAAACGCACAGCATGATGCTGGACCACTACCAGCAGACGAAGAACCTGTTGGTGAGTTACAGCCCGAAGAAGCTGGGTTTTTTTTAGAAACAGGGAATAGGGAATAGGAAGTTGATGATTCCCAGAAAAGGCGGTGCGGCGATGGCGGAACTTCCTCAGCAAGTACTCGCGACCGATGAGGCCGTTCAACTGATACGAAGGTTGCGCTCGAAGCACGGACCGCTGATGTTCCACCAGTCGGGGGGCTGCTGCGACGGCAGCTCCCCGATGTGTTACCCGCGCGGCGAGTTTCTGGTGGGGGATTCGGATGTGCAATTGGGCGAGGTAGACGGCGAGCCGTTTTACATGAGCCGCAGCCAGTTTGAGTATTGGAAGCACACGCAGCTGACGCTCGACGTGGTGACGGGCCACGGCGGAATGTTCTCGCTGGACAATGCCGAGGGCCTGCGCTTCCTTATCCGCTCACGGATTTTTGACGGGGCGGAGATTGGCGAGTTGCGCGCGGCCGGGCGCATCTAAGGGATGTTCGGTTGGACCTTGGAATTGAATTTGTCACTAGCGGCGATGTGGGTCGTCAGGGCTGTGGTCACTTAGCGGCGATTCGTATTTTTTCTTAACTGGATTCGTATCTTTTTTGAGTGGAAGACTGGCAAGGTCCTTTTTATGAAGCTTCACAAGGCCTTCAATCAACTCCCCGATCAGTTCGACGAGGTGCCTTCGAGTTCTTTCGCTTAGCTGTAGGAATTGAAATCCGACTAACCCTTTCGATCGAAGTATCCGGACATTCGCGCGGACGCGGAACGGCGTCTGGTTAACGTTAAAGATCAACTCGACTATCTCGTCCACGGCGAGGTCCAGTGGTCCCTTCAATTCCATCAGGCATCCGCCTACGCTGAGATTCAGGATTCTGGCAGGGCAGGGTTGCTCACTAGCGGGCAGCGTTTGGATGGCGCCGAAGCCTCTGCACCCAAGACGGGGGCTTTGCCGAAGTTCCTCGTCCCTCTTTGGCGTCTCGGGCGTCTTCGATTCCTCGGACGCCTCCAGGTCCCTCTCCATCGCTTTCGACCCCATCAGGAAGATGTTTGGTTGGAATTTCTCCATCGGTTGCACGAATCCGTAATCGGAATTGGCTCCAAGTTGCCCCGGTCTGAATGGAGCGGGCGCACCCCGAGTTCAGTGTCTGCCATTGCACTATCGGCATTCGGACGCAGAATTTTCTCTTTTGGATTGGATTGACGGGGCCAATCGGCGGGGGCACACCCTAAGCCCTTCCGATTGCTAACTTTCCTAAATTGTGGCTACTTTATCTCTCGTTTTTCTAGAGAAGGATGGGAAGCCAATCAGCACCGAGATGTCACAGGGAAGAGTTCCTACACAGACACCGACACCAAGACCCGCAGGGAGATGGGAGGGATGCCACAGGTTGTTGGATTTATGGTGGAGCTGAGCGGGATCGAACCGCTGGCCTCCTCGTTGCGAACGAGGCGCTCTCCCAGCTGAGCTACAGCCCCACGACATTCTTATCTTACCAGCGCGCGGCAATTCCGGAAAGGGTTGCAGCCCGGCGCGTTGCGCTTCATCTTGTGATGCGAGCCAATGCCATTGGATGCTTTGGCTGGTAGAGACCCACATCACTTCCGCCAGGAAGAGGAATTCTGGTAATGGAACCCCATCTTTCCTCCTTAACCTCCGAACACCGGACGCCCTTTACCCCGAGCGCCGCAATCTCGTGCCTCAGATCGTCACACATGAGATAGAGTTCGTGCCTCTCCTCTTTTTCGGCAGGATGAACTGCCACTTCAGCCGGAGGCAGGGCGAAGATAAGCCATCCGTGGCCGGCGTCCACGGATTTGAATCCGAGGACGTCACGGAGGAATGCGCGATCAGCTTCCGCATTCTTGCTGAATACGATTACGTGGGCTCCAAAGATCATGATCTTTGCTCCCTTCTCAACAGCCGTATATTAGAGCGGTTCTCCAGTTCACGTGAAGTCTTGAGATCAGTGAAATGTGGCTTTTTCTTGAGGAAAAAGCCACTTGGCATTCGTGCTTTCCCTCTGCTTCAACTGGAGAACCGCTTTAGCCGCTCCCTCGGCCCTTTCTACAACTGATTCATATTGGCAAGGAATTCGGCGTTGTTGCGAACCTTCTCCAGGCGGCTGATAAGCAACTCCATAGCCTCGACCGGGGAGAGCGGATTGAGCACCTTGCGCAGAATCCAGATGCGCGACAGGTCCTCCTTGGGAATAAGCAGCTCTTCTTTTCGCGTGCCGGAGCGCTGGATGTCGATGGCCGGGAAGACGCGCTTGTCCACCAGCTTGCGATCCAGAATGATTTCCATGTTGCCGGTGCCCTTGAACTCTTCGAAGATGACTTCATCCATGCGCGACCCCGTATCGATCAGCGCGGTGGAAATGATGGTCAGAGAGCCGCCTTCTTCAATGTTTCTTGCCGCGCCGAAGAAGCGCTTGGGCCGCTGCAGGGCGTTCGAATCGACGCCGCCGGAGAGCACTTTGCCTGACGGGGGCACGATGGTGTTGTAAGCGCGCGCGAGACGCGTAATCGAATCCAGCAGAATGACCACGTCGCGCTTGTGCTCGACAAGGCGCTTGGCCTTTTCGATGACCATCTCGGCCACTTGCACGTGGCGAGCCGCAGGCTCGTCAAATGTGGAGCTGATGACCTCGCCCTTCACCGAGCGCTGCATGTCTGTGACTTCTTCGGGCCGCTCGTCGATGAGCAGCACAATGAGCACGACTTCGGGGTGGTTGGTGGAGATGGAGTTGGCAAGCGCCTGCAAGAGCATGGTTTTGCCGGTGCGCGGCGGAGCGACGATGAGGCCGCGCTGGCCCTTGCCCACCGGCGTCAACAGATCCATCACACGGCCGCTGATGCCTTCGCGAACCGTCTCCAGCTTGATGCGTTCCTGGGGATAGAGCGGTGTGAGGTTGTCGAAGAGAATCTTGTTGCGCGTCTCCTCGGGCGACTCGAAGTTGATGGCCTCGATCTTGACCAGGGCAAAATACTTTTCGCCCTCGTGCGGCGGGCGAACGTTTCCGCTGATGGAGTCGCCGGTCTTGAGGTCGAATTTACGAATCTGCGAAGGCGAGACGTAAATGTCGTCCGGACCGGGCAGATAGTTGTAATCGGGCGAGCGGAGGAAACCGTAGCCGTCGGGCAGAATCTCGAGCACACCTTCAGCAAAGATGTGGCCTTCTTTTTCGCTTTGCGCCTGGAGAATCTTGAAAATCAGGTCTTGTTTGCGAAGGCCGCTGGTGCCTGGGATTTCCAGGGTACGAGCGATACGTGTCAGCTCAGTGATGTTCTTTTCTTTTAGTTCTGCAATGGTCATGTTCACCTGCGAAAGAGTGAGGATGTGAGTGGGAGTATCCGGAATGGGGAAGTGTTCCGGGAACGTACAGGCGGGATTTCAAAGCTGGCGGCCAAACTGCGCCGCATTGGAAGACTATCCCAAAATCAAGTGGAGCGTGGGACACCGTTGCTCGCGGCTGCCTTGAACGGCAAACCGCCAGAAACCGCTGCCTGACTCAACTATACCCTTCGGATTCCGAGATCAAGCAGCGCGGCGGGCTTCGACCGGCTCGTGAGCGGACGTCACGTGGGACACCGCAGAGCCGGGGTTAGAGGTTTGGAAACGGCCAAGAACCTCATTGGTGGTATCCTGCAGCCGTGTATTCGGCTTGTGCAGCTTGCGGGTTGCCTTGCTCGCCAGTTGGCAAAGCTGGTAACGATTGGACACGTGAGAGAGTGCCCCAAAAACCAAATCAGAACGCATTACAGTATCTCCTTAAAGCAAATTGGCGCCAACCGGAGCCCGAGGGAGCCGGCGGTGCAGCAGGGGTGTCAAAACAGCAAGGACCACCCCCAAAAAATTTCCACTACCAAGGCTTAGACGCACAAACTGAGCAACCAGTTCAAAATTCTGACGCACTTTCACAGGTTTGGAGCAGGTCTCATTACGTACCATTGATTCGGATTGCCGCCTTGGGAGCCATCCACCCTGCGTTCCCATTCCGGTCGAGATAAACGCACCGGGGCATCAACGGATGAGCCTCAGCTCAATATGATGCGGGAAACGGCAGAAAAGCGCACACAGACACAACAAAATCTCTGCTCTTTAATGGATAGCAATACTGAATGTATAACGAGTTGGCGTGCAGGTCAATAGTTATTTAACGGGAGGTAACAGGAAAAGGGAGCAATGAATAAGGCTGGTAAATGAATCGATATGCGAGTGAGTTAACTGGTTCTATTTGCATGGCTTATGTAGGCTCTCCAGCACGAGGTGACTGGCAGGAGACCGCTTTATTTCCAGGAAATGGCCCTTGATTCCCTGCCTTTTTTGCACCTATAGCGAAGGTCGAGGTTCCGGAAATGGATAGCCTTGGCCACATGGATGATGTCCCGAGCCTTCAACGTCGTCCAGATTGGCGAGCTTCGCTTACCTGGCCTCTTTCTGGGCCTTCTTGATGTCTCTCATTGCACGTGGATTGTATGCCCCCGGGGGGACAAATAGGGGGGCAGCATACTGAAGGGCCGTCAACCCTCCAGAGTCCTTCATGTCCGCGTCCGCTCCTCTTTCAAGCAAGAACTCGATGACGGGGTCTTTTCCGCCTGATCCGACCGAGGCTTCGGCGGCAAGCATCAGGACTGAACTTCCGTAAGCATCCACGGCATTGACATTCGCACCTGCATCCAGAAATTGCCTCACCGCATCGAGATCGTTCTGGTTGGCGGCCGCAAGGAGCTTGTCGTTCAGCTTGCTCCTTTCCGCGTCGACCGAATTCGTTGCGGGGACACTCGAAGCCTGTGTGAAAGGAAGCGAGGCAAGGTCGAATGCCAGAACAGAAGGATAGGCTCCAACCTTCGGAAGGCCGTTGTAAAAGATGCCCTTATGCATTTTTTCTAACTCGGCATTTGGCCCGATGCCCTTGGACACGATTCGAGTTCCATCCGAGGAAAAGGCTGGCAGGCGCGCCGCATACGGATTAGGGCTCTCGTCGGTGTCCGATGTAAGAGGAATGCTTACATTTTCTCCCGTTTCCACATCCACTACATAAAGCGCCCATCCCGCACCTTGCTCGTAACTCGGCCGGATATAGAATTTCTCCTGCAATGAACTCGCGTGCGTCTGGTAGGTATGCTGTACTCTTTCCTGAAAAGTTTCCGCGATCCTGGCCGTTATTAGCGCGCTGAGTGCTGCGGCTGCTGTCCCGATGCCGGCGACTGCAATGGCGCCCCCCAATTGAGCTTTGGCTGCAAATTTCTGCTGCTGGTACGACCAGTTCTGGCCGGCAGGCTGGGTCGTCGCGTTCTTGATCATATTCATCGAGTTCGTCATTGAAGCGTTGATGTAGGCTTGGCTCGATTGGAAAACGGCTCGCTGCTGAGCCATAGCCACGCGATAGTTGTCCTCGGGGCTGACTGAATTACGGCTGTGCTCGGCGGGGCCATTATTGCCGCGGCGATGCACCGAGGAGGCGCGTCGAAACATGGCGGTGGAATAGTCATAAGTAAAGCCCATTCCACCTGGGACCTGGTCCGCGTAGAGCAGCTTGCCGCCTGATTTCCGCACTGCGAGCACGCCATCCTCTCTGGCCACGATGATTCGACCGCTTTCGATACGCAAAATATCTGGCAATTGCCGGCGCGACTGAAGTTGCACTGGTATGGCGGTCTTGAAGACCACCGATCCATCCTGCGCGTCCAGAGCAATCACATTGGCCGGCGTTGTCAGAAAAAGTAAATCTTCCTCAGTGCTGATCGGACTTGCGGCGCGATCAGGGAGGCTGGAGTTCCAGAGCTGCGTGCCGGTCTTGCGGTCCAGAGCCGCGATGGAATCCGGCGAATTGTCTCCACTCCCCTTCAAAAGGACAAAGACACTGCGCTTGTTTACCGTCAGGGCTTGAAAAGCACCGTTACTGATCGCCGCGCGCCATAGTTGTTTTCCAGAGTCCGGGTCCAACTTGGTGATTGCTGCGCCGTCCGAAAAGTAAAGATCATCGCCCAGCGGGATGGCCGAGGCTTTTTGACCAGAAGCTCCTGAGAACGGCATTCGCCAGAGAAGCTTGCCTTGCGCTGCGGAAAATGCGGCAGCCTCGGGTCCGCTGAGAAGCACGGCATCGCCCATGATCGAGAGGTCGAGCCTTGTGGTCTTATCCACCGGGTAATTCTCGATCGGGGTCTTCCAGACTTCGGTGCCCGTCTTCACATTCACGGCGGAGATCGTCATCGGGGCAGCATTACGGGCCAAAAAGATCATAAAATCTCGTGCGGGGAGCAGGAGAGACGTTTCCCCCGCTCGGTCGCGGCTCCAGAGCACGGCGCCGTTCTCAGGATTGAGTGCGACAGTTTGCTTGCTTCCCTCGATGAAGATCACTGGATCAACGGCCAGCAGTGTTTGAGGCCAGCCAAAAGAGCCTCGGGGCACGGCCCAGAGCTTCTCCCCTGTCACCGAGTTCAACATAATGATTTCATGCGGTTGAAGCCCGCCGCCCATGTCAGCGGTATTCACGGTGCCGACTAGAACGCGATCCTTCGCGATGAACTCGATAAAATCCGTTTCCACCACGCTCAGCTTTGTTTGCCACAGTGGTTTGGCCGGCTCTGGAGAATTCTTCGTCGCCGCATCCAGAGCACAAGGAGGGACTCTCATCCGCGCCAACGGCGATGCAAACGAGCTCGAACTACCTAGGAGTGCGCAAGATGCAAGCAGCACGGAAAGGATTCGCGGCATGGCCGCGGCATTTACGCCGCCGGCAGCTGGCAAACCGGACAACAACAGCATCGTTTTCCTCATGCTCAATCTCCTTACAAGGCGCTCGGACGCGCCAACTGATCGCGAGGGAACAACTCTGCATGCGATTTTCTGGACGGGAGAATAGTACGCTCATCCGCGCCGCTCTGTAATCAGAAATATTGAGTTTTTACTTGAAAATTGAGTACGGCACACATCGAGAGATTAGCAATCTGACGCAAAGATACACTGGAGATCTTTCGCACTACGCGAAGATCCGCCTTTTACGCCCAATAACTACGATCAAGGGTGCGGTATTGAATGGCTTCGGCCAGGTGGGCAACGGCCAGATTCTCGGCGCCTTCCAGATCCGCAATTGTCCGTGCGACCTTGAGAATGCGGTCGTGGGCGCGGGCGGTCAGGCCCTGCTGCTGCATGGCGCGCTCCAGCAGGCGTTCGGCATCCTCGCCTAGTTCGCAATAGGCGCGAATCTGGCGGGTGGTCATCTGCGCGTTGGAGTAGATTTTCTCGCCGAATTTGCGGAATCGCGCGCGCTGGCGTTCGCGGGCAGCCAATACGCGGGCGCGAATCTCGGCCGAGCCTTCAATGGCCGCCGACCCGCGCAACTCCTTGTATTTCACCGCCGGAACCTCGATGTGAATGTCGATGCGGTCGAGAAGCGGGCCGGAGATTTTGGCCACGTAGCGCTGAATCATGGGCGGAGTACACATGCACTCGCGGGACTTGTCGTTGAAGTAACCGCAGGGACATGGATTCATGGCCGCCGCCAGCATGAAGCGCGCGGGAAAGCTGAGCGACATGGAAGCGCGCGCGATGGTGACCGTGTGATCTTCAAGCGGCTGGCGCATCACTTCGAGCACGTTGCGGGGAAACTCCGGCAGCTCGTCGAGAAACAAGAGCCCGTTGTGCGCCAGCGAGACCTCTCCGGGACGCGGGATGATGCCGCCGCCAATCAGCCCAGCGTCGCTGATGGTGTGGTGCGGCGACCTGAATGGCCTCTGTGTCACCAGGCCGGCAGCCGCGTCGAGTACGCCGGCCACGGAGTGAATCTTGGTGGTCTCCAACGCCTCTTCAAAGGTGAGCGGAGCGAGAATGGAGGGCAGGCGCTTGGCCAGCATGGTTTTGCCTGAGCCCGGCGGGCCAATCATGAGAATGTTATGGCTGCCAGCCGCGGCCACTTCAAGAGCGCGCTTGGCCGTCTGCTGACCGCGCACGTCCTTGAAGTCCACGGAAAAATGTTGCAGCTCGCCGAGCAGCGCTTCAGTCGCAACGCGATAAGGCTCGCGCTGAATCACGCCAACGACCATGGTGTTGAGCAACTCCAGCACATCGAGCAGCGAAGAGGCGGGATAGACGTTGACGCCTTCGACAACTGCGGCCTCGGCGGCGTTAGCTGTGGGCAGAATGAGGTTGGGGATATTTTTTTCGCGCGCCAGAATGGCCACTGGCAACATGCCCGGCACGGCACGCATGCTGCCGTCGAGGCCGAGTTCGCCCACCAGCAAAAAGCGGCTCAGGTCGTTGGTGTGCAGCGCGCCATAAGCGCCGAGGATGCCGACGGCGATGGGCAGATCGAAGCCTGAGCCTTCCTTTTTCAGGTCGGCCGGCGCCAGGTTGATGGTGATGTGCGTAGGCGGAATCGAGTAGCCGGAGTTCTTGATGGCGGCGCGGACGCGGTCGCGGCTCTCGCGCACCGCAGCGTCAGGCAGGCCCACGGTGTGGAAGACGTCCTTCTCCGCAACCACGCCGCTATAGTCCACCTCGACATCAATAAGGTTGGCATCGATTCCGTAGACAGCCGCGCTGTGAGCTTTGAAAAGCATGAGGGAGGTTTCAAGCGAGTGTAGCAGACGGGAGGGGTAAGGGTACAGGAATCAGAGCTTTGCTTGCTCCAGCTGCACGCTGTACTAGCGGTTGAAGTGGATGAGCGCGATCCACTGTCCCTGCTCTTCCTGCTTCCATACAAGGTCGCCGTGAAGCGCGAGAGCCATCGCTTCGGGCTGCATGTCTTCGTGCAGATCGAAGTAGCGCTCATCCAGCGCCCTGCTCATTGGCCCCAGCGTGAAAAGCGGCGAGTGCGGATCGTACTTGGTGCTGAAGACGAGTGCTGCGGAGTATTTTTCCGGCTCCTGAGCGGCGCGTGCGATCTGCGCCGCGGAAAAATTGTCGAGGAGATAGACGGCGAACGGCTGACGGACGTAGCCCAACTCGGGACGCTTGAGTTCGTCGCTGAGAGGCCAAACGGAGAGCACAGTGGCGCCGGGATAGCGCTCTTCAAGCTGATGAACGCCGGCCTGCTGAAATCGGATGACGCGGGCGTAGGCCAGATTGTCTTCCGGGGCAAAGCCGTAGCGCGGATTGATGAAAAGTCCCAGGATGAAGGCCGCTGCGGAGACCACGGCCAGGCCGTGCCAGTAAGGAACGCGCCGGTAGAAGGTGGTAACGACGATGAGCAGCACCAGCGGGTACATGGGCAGCAGATAGCGAGTGAGCAGCGCGCCGCCCAGGACGCTAAACAGCAGCGCATTGATTAGCAAAACCAGAAAGATGCGGCGCAGCGCGGCGGGTGAGATCGCGGGACGCGGCTGGTTCTCGACTCCGTGTTCATCCGCGTCGAGGCGGGGTTCAAGGATCAGCGCGGCCCCGGCCAACAGTACCGGCACAAAGAGGTTCATGTGCGCGGTGAGATGGAGGGCTCGGTGCAGGAAGGCGGCCAGGAAGCGCAGCGGCGAGAAATTGGCTTCGGCGTTGTAGCGCAGGAATTCAGGATTGCCGAAGATGAAGCCTTTTTTGAAGTAATGGTAGGAGTACCACGCGGCCAGCGGAAGCGTGCAACTCGAGAGCCATGCTGATTCGCGCCACAACCGGATTCGCGCCATTCCAGAAGCACGGCTGCTTTCAACCAAACTGACGATGGCCAGGGTGAGCGGGATGACGATGGCCGTTTCCTTGCATAGCGCAGCAAGCGAAAACCAAACCGCTGCGGCCCATGGCCTGCGATCGCGGCTGGGCAGCGCGTAGACCAGTCCCCATAGCGTGCAGGTTGCGGCGAAGATGTCAGCGTGTGCCAGCGAGCTTTGAACGAACCAGATGGGATAAATGGCCGTGAGTGCGACGGTCCAAAAGGCGACTGATGCGACGCCTACCAGGCGCATGGCAAGCCGCCAGACTGCTGTGAGGCCGAAGGCGGCAACGATGAGTACGGCCTCACGCGTCACCTCGGGAAGAAAGCCCGAGGCCATCCACCACAGCGCCAGATAAATGCTGGGCAGCGGCGGATGAGCGTTGGTCGGCGTGGTGAGAGGAATCAGCGAGCCGGAGTGGAAGAAGTCCAGCGCCGCGGGAATGTAGTAGCCGGCCTCGTCCCAGTAGTAAGGCAATGTGAGCAGGGTGCAGTGGGTCAGGTAGAGCGCAGCAAAGATGACCGGGAAGATCATCCACGCGGGAAAGGGCGCGTCGGGGCGCGGCTTGATGAAGCTTATCCAGCGCAAGGGCTCGTTCCTCACAGATCCCGATCCGACGCTTCAGGCGACGCTGCCCTGAGCAGATCGGAGAACCGATCTGGGTCGCTGGGACTGATTATGATTCGTTTGATTAGTCCTGTACGCCTCTTAATAGCAACTACTCTGCTGCGGTAGCCGCACAGTTTCTGGGAAAAGAAAACATCCCAACGGAAGGAACGAGTAAACGGAACCAGAGCTGAAAAGGGGATCACTTCGACCTGTTCAATTTCCGACAAAAGCACCTTGCAGACTGATGTTCCAAAAACCCGAACGTCTAGCCTCGAATCCAGCGATGAGTATGTAATGAAATGTCTAAACCCGTACATGCCTGCAAGCACTGTGAGTCCTCCCAGGAGGACCGCGCCCACCGCTGCAACTGCATCGGTGCTGTTGTTAATCGCAATCACTTCTCCTCCCAGCAAACGACTTGACGCGGGTATTCGTCCTGACCAAGGAAGCATTCCCCACACTACCGACAACAGCGACAATCCGGCTCATAGGGACACGATCCAAATACGATCGTCTAATTAACCGGTCCCTGCGGGAAGTTGTGGCTCTGCGGCTCGAGGTTGAGCGTGCCGAAGGCCTGCTCGTACTGCGCCAGATTCTGTCCCAGCATGTTCCAAAGGGCCTTGGCCTGTTGCGGGCTGAGGAAAACCGCTTCGTGGTTGCGGATGGTGATCTGGTCGGGAGAATCGCTCGAGGCAAGGCCGAATACCAGTTGGAAATCCCAAACGCTCACACGGATCTGCACGCTATTGGCGTAGGACTCGCGGTAGTCGGGTGTATGGGCAAGGTTCATTTGGGGCTGCTGCGCGGATGGGCTCATGGTTTCTCCAGATTACTCCGGCAGGTGAGCGGGAGTGAGGTTGGTGCGAAAGGGGGGACTCGAACCCCCATGGATTGCTCCGCCAGATCCTAAGTCTGGTGCGTCTGCCAATTCCGCCACTTTCGCAGGTGCAAGA
>JBEKQD010000071.1:0-25078 GCA_049520075.1 Occallatibacter sp.
CATTGGCACAAGCTCCGCGCTATGGAATTTTTGCGAAGTGCAGTCCGCCATGCGGTCAACCCGTCACAGCCCCGACCCATTTTCGTGTGCGACACTAGTTGGTTCGGAAATTGGCCGGAAAGTCATGGTCTGTTCCGGGAGGATTGTACCAATGCCTGTACTTCGTTCATTTTTTATCGCGCTCTCAAAGAATCGCCCTCTGCGCCGCTTCAGCGAACGCTCGTGGGTAGGAATCCGGCTCAGTTCACGGTTTATAGCCGGCATGGAAATCGACGACGCCTTGCGCGTGGCCGAAGAGGTCAACAAGCAGGGCATGACGGTTTCGCTGGACTCGCTGGGCGAGAGCGTGACCTCAGAGGCTGAAGCAAGAGCCGCGGCGGAGGTTTATCACAAACTGCTGGACGCCATTGCCGCACGCAAGCTGAACGCCAACATCAGCATGAAGCTGACGCAGATGGGGCTGAACCTGTCTCCCGCGCTGGCCGAGAGCATTGCCGAGAGCGTGGCCCAGCACGCCGCCAAGACGGGCAGCTTTGTCCGCATCGACATGGAAGATTCGTCACTTACGCAGGTGACGATGGAGATTGTCGAGCGGCTTCATGCAAAGCCTGAGCTGCGCGAGGCGATTGGAATCGTAATCCAGGCCTACCTGTTCCGCTCGCAGAGAGACATTGAGGATCTGATCGCCAACGGGATTCGTGTGCGGCTGTGCAAGGGCGCATACCAGGAGCCGGCGGAGATTGCGTTTCCGCGCAAGGCCGACGTGGACACGAACTTTATCAAGCTCGGCGGAATGCTGCTGGCAAGCTCGGAGTACCACGGGCTGGCGACTCACGACGATGCTATGGTGGCCGCGGTGAAGAGCTACGCCAAGGAGCACGGAATCGACCCCAGCCATTTCGAGTTCCAAATGCTCTATGGGATTCGCCGCGATCTGCAAAGCAGGCTCATTAAGGAGGGGTACAAGGTGCGCGTTTATGTTCCCTTCGGCAACGACTGGTATCCCTACTTCATGCGCAGGTTGGCCGAGCGGCCGGCGAACGTGCTGTTCCTGGTGAAGAACTTTTTCCGTTCATAGGTTGGGCCGATTAAGCTCGAGGTTTCCCACCCATGCCGCAAAAAAACGCGGCATGGATGGGGCACCCGGCACCCGGTCTTTTTCAATCTCGGAGTCAGACCGCTTCGACGGAATTAATTTTTCTGGCGATTTCGGAGGCTAGAGTTTCGACCGAGGAATGGAAGAGTCTACGCTCCCGCGCGGGCAGTTCTTCCAGCAGGTCGGGATACGGCGTGATCTCGCAGCCGGGAAACGCGGGGCAGCCGGCGGTGTCGGCCATGCGGCAGGCCACGCTGATTAGATCGGTCATGCCCCAGGAGCCCTCGTTCTGTCTCGGCGCATGATGATCCGAAACAACGGGTTCAAATTCCGCGGGCATCTTCCAGTCCGTAATTAGTTGCCGGCCGGCCTCGCAATGATCCCATCCGAATAGTTCCCGCTCGGGCTTGAGGATGCTGGCGGGAGAGCCAGTGTGAACGCCCAGCAAAACGCCGAACTCTTTGGGGCGGATCACGGCCAGCGCCAATCGTCCGATGTCGTGCATGACGCCTGAGGTAAACGCAACATCCCGGTTGAGGAAGCCCACGGAAGCCAGTTGATCGGCAATCAGGGCACAGGCCAGGTTGTGCCGCCAGATAGCTCTCATGCAAGGTTGGTTCAGCGATTTGCCCATGTACGCGCGCACGCCTACGGTGAGGCAAAGCCCCTGCAGATTATTAGCGCCAAGCACCGCGATAGCCTGCAGAACGCTGCTGGCGGGAAACCGCGGAGCATAGAGCTGGCAAAGGCTGGATCAGAGGAGATCAGTCCGCTCAGCTCTTGCAGCGGCACGTTCTCTTTGTTGGCCAGTTGCAAAACCCGGAGTGCGACCTGGGGAAAAGGCGGAAGGCGCAGATGGGCCCAGGACGGAACATTCGCCTCGCCGTTTTGCCTCTCGTTCTGCGACATCAGGGTCTCCCTTCGACCGAACAATCTGCGCGAGTTGCCAGGCGTTCAGCCCAGGCAGCGCGCCGATGAACAACGCAAAGCGCGCACTAATGGCAATGCCTTGTAATAGTCCTTTCGGCACGAAGAGATAATCCTTGAGCGCGTCTATATTCATAAGTACAATCTAATGACTGCGCAGTCAACAGGCACGAAAGCATTGCCAAAACGGAGCCTCCGCCATGAGGTTGGCGTGAGGGATGGAATGCAGCTTTTTTGCCGGGTCGGTCTTCGGCGCGCGAGGAAATTCTACTGCACAGTCCAGGTCTTTCCATCCGTGCTCGTCCAGGAAAAGCCGCTGAGATTGGTCATCTGAAATATTGCGCCATCTGCGCCGGCTTCAACGCGCACTTTGACAGCGCGTCCCGTCCATTGCTGCGCGACGGGCTCCCAGTGCTTACCTGCGTCTTCACTGAGAAAAAGCGCTCCGGCCAGGTCGATTGCCAACATGCGCTGGTGGGCGGCTGCGGTGGAAATGGCCGCCAGACCGCTGGGCAGTGCTGGCAGATTCTGATTGCGTGAGGCAGCCAATCCCGCCATCGCTTCTTGTCTGCCGATGGCAAAGCTGGCAGCCGGCGCGTTCTGCTTCGCCGTGTGCGACACTGCGGCGAAGGCTGGTCTGCTTTGGCCGGCTGGGGCGCGTTCCATCGCTGCGCTCATGGTTTCTTGCGTAGCTCGCGTTGCGTTCGCGCTGGGCGAGAGCGCGCCGGCCATCCGCTGTTGCTGCTGAAATCCACCCACGGCCGGCTCTGAATTGAATTGCGATGGAAATTGTTGCTGCGCCTGCATTTGCGCGGGTTGCACTGAGAGCGAAGGCGCAAAACTATTCTCTCCAGTCGAGCGCGCGGCTGACGGGGCAGCTTCCAGCGCAAACTCATCTCGCGGCTGGCGAAGCGCAGCGAATTTCTTGTTTTCGGCAACCGAGTTCGCAGCGGCCGCTAGCGCAGGTCCATGCGCCGCTCCCGCGCTTGCTTGTATTTGCGGAACGGGCGCGGGCGGCACACTTTGCGACACGGCCTTCGCCATCTCCGGCGCAGGTGCGGTGTGTCTCGGATAAATGGTGACGACGAGCGCCAGCGCGGCCGCCAGTGCCGCCGCCAACGCCGTGGCCGGAACCCAGGTAAAGCGCCAGCCCTTATACCATCTTTTCGGCGTCATAGGAGCTGGAGCTTCCAGGGCTTCCGCCTCCGCCGCCTTTTGCGCCAGGTAAATCACCTGACGGCAGCGACTGCACCGTGTCATGTGAGCTAGAATCTGCTCCCGCTCTGCCTTGCCAAGCGCCTGTTCGGCAAAGGCATTGAGGCTATCGGCGTCGGGATGAAGATCGACTTGGAGATTTGAATTCACAGTACAGCCTTCTCTTCGAACGCGTCAGGTAACGAAACTTGCAAAATTTTCTTCAAATTCAGATCAAGATCGCGCGGATCGGCGCCCAGCATCTCCTGAACGGCTTGCTTGTTCAGCCCATATTCCAGCAGGTTCTTGACGATTTGCTTTCTGATACCGTCGACCAACCGGTGTAACTTGCGGCTGACTGTCGCCTCGTGGACGTGCAGCACCGGGGCAATCTCCAGCAGGGTTCGCCCATCGATATAGTAGGCGGCCAGCAGAAGCTGCTCCTCGGTCTTTATCTTTTCCAGCGCCTCAACGACGGCCTTGGCGAGCAGCAGCAATTCGGCAGGAAGTTTTCCCGGCATGGGATCAGCGGCTGTAATTTCATCGCCTTTGGCAAGATTGTCGAGTGGAAGCTCGCGGCGAGTGCGCCTGTGATGGTCCACATGGCGCTGCGCAAGCGTGGTGCGGAGCCAACCCATCAGCGAGCCTTTTCCTTTGTATGAGTTCAGCGGGCTGCGCCGGACGCCTTCGCGAGCCGCGAGGCCGTACAGCTCCGCATAGAGCTGATCGGCCAGTTCACGGCCCAGCGTTTCGCTGCCTGTGATGGCAATGGCGGCGCGAAATAGTGGCTGGCGGTAGATGGCAATGAAATGTTCCCATGCGCCTTCATAACCGCTTGCGCAGGCATGCGCAAGAGTCAGGTCGTTGAGCCGCAGGCCGCGAAAAAAGACCGCTTGCTGCCGTCGGGAAGCGGTTGTTCCAGGTTCCAGGCCGTAATTCTGCGCCGTTCCAACGCTGTCCAGGATACGGCCGAATTCCTCCTGCTTGAGGCCGTAGGAGTCCGCGCCGGATTCACGCCAGAGTTCGTTGAACAACCGGTTCGATTGCACGGGAAACTGGGCCGGCTTTGGCACTGCGTCGATGCCGGCGACGGCGCGTTCTTCGACGGGCTGGGAAGGCGTAATCCCCACGCCACCAAGATACTCCCAAAAACCGGTTCCAAACGGTTCGCGAAAAAAATTTGCAAGAAACCGCCTTGCCTGCGTTCTCAGCTCACAGGCCGGCGATCTTTCCCGGCGGAGGAGAGCGATGAAGAATCTGGGCAGGTTGGGGCTGGCGAGCGTGTTCCTGCTGGCACTTACGGCGTTTGTCGAGGAGAGCGGAGTGAAGGCGGCGGGCGGGCAGCAGGAGACGGCGAACGGTTCTTACCGGGTGCTGGCTCCCATCGAGAGCGGCAATTTGCTCCTGTTTCCGGTGGTCAGGGCCAACGGCAAGCCAGCGGGCGCGACGCCGTTTATCACTCTCGATGAGGGGATCAAGAACGGCCAGGTGGAAGTGACAGAGGCCGGTCGCGTGCGAGGACTGGTGCGACAGAGGGGAATGATTGGTGTTCCCCCTTACCACGGCAACGGCGATCTGGGTATTCCTCCGCCACAAGAGAATCGCTATCGCGGAGACGAAGTGAACACGCTGGTGCTGGTGAATAGCTCCGACAAGCCCTTGTTGTTGCTGGCCGGCGAGATTGTTACAGGGGGCAAGCAGGACCGCGTCATCGGCAAGGACCGCATTGTTCCGCCGGGCGGCGAGCCAATCGATCTGGGAGTTTTCTGCATCGAGCCAGGCCGCTGGACCGCGAGTTCGGATACCTTCGGCGCGGCAGGCAAAATACCTGCCCATAGTTTCATGGTGCAGCCCAGGGTGCGCGAGCAAGCTATGGTTGCCCAGGACCAGCAGCGGGTTTGGGATTCGGTGAGGGGGAGTATATCTCAGATGCAAGTTGCGGCTGCTCCTTCCGCGAACATGGCGATGGGCGGGGGGCAGGCGTACGGGCGTTCGATGGGAACCACTAGCTACGCCAAGGTGATGGAAGACACTACGGTCAGCGCCAAGGTGGACGAGGCCGCGGCTCAGGTGATGAAGTCGCGTGACCAGGTGCTCGCGCAGCTTCGCAAGGAAGGCGCTATCGGCGTGGTGGTGGCCGTGCGCGGCGAGATTGTGTGGGCCGATCTGTTTGCCGACACCGATCTGCTCAGCCGCTATTGGACCAAGCTGGTGCGCTCTTATGCAGCGGAAAGCCTGACTCAGAACGAGAAGTACGCCGTGCCCACCGAGGCCGATGCCCAGCATTTTCTGGACGCGCCGTCCGGAGGCACTGAAACCAGCGAGGGCAATGTGGGTGTCTACCGTTATCGCGAACTTCACTCCGGCGGCACGGAAACCTTTGTGTTGGAATCGCTGCTGCCCGGAACCGGTTACGACGTGCACATCAGCAAATTGCGGTTACGGAATGTGGAAGCATCGATGAATCCGCGTCGCTATCACTCGGATATCCTCCGCTGATTGATGGCGTGAATTGTTCTGCTTGAGTAACCCCAGGCCTCGATTTCGAGGCCTGGGGTTACTCATTTCAGGAATGTTTTATATCTTTTGGCCCATGCGCCAGCCATGGAACCGCTATAAGGGTAAGCGCGAAGAAAAAGATGGAAGCGGCGATGAACTCCAAACGGCCATGGCGCAAATCTTCAAACAGCAGCTTGACCGCGACCAACGCCAACGTGGCGTAGGCAATGCGCGTCAGTTCGGCGCGACGCCAACGGGAGCCGCTGAAAGCAAGCACAAAGGCTATTGCGCAAAGAATCAATGTGCGAATGAAAGCAATGTGGGGAGCATCAGGAGTGGCGCCCTGGGAGACGAGGCGCAACAGGCCCTCGACCAGCGACGCCGCCAGAGCGAAGAGTGCCAAAGCTGTCGTTGCCAGTTGAAGAATCTGCTGTCTCCAACTTTCTTGCGAGCCACGCGTGCCGAGCGCAAAACAAATTAGAGCGCAGGCTGAAACCAGTCCAGCGCACGCGCCGAGAGTGGCAGGAGGAGTTCCAGCCAGAGCATTGAAGGCGTAGTTCAGCAGCCCCGATGCGATTGCCGCCGTGACAAGAAACGCCAGGCTATGGAACCTGAGCGTCAACCCACCGATGTGCGCGCTAAGCGCGGCAGCCGCAATCGCAGCCACGCCCAGGCAGGCGGCCAGCCAAAACGGTGGGAGGCACAGGAGGCTTCCGGCAAGGAACAGCCCTGCGGCCCATGTGGCAAAGACGCGGAAGTTGCGGCCTTCTGCTTTCAGGACAAAGCTCGCCGCGTAACATGCAGCCGAAAACAGAAAACAGACCAAGCCTAGAGTCACAGCGCCGCTGGATGGTTCGAAATAAAGCACGCTCGATGCGGCCAGCAGAAACGCGACCATTGCCTGGCCGGTTTCAAAAATGGAAATTTCTTGCCCGAGCCGCAGAGTGCGGACGGCGACACTCGCGCCATAGATCAGGAAAAGCAGGCAGCCGGGCAAAATCAATCCGGTCGCACTGAGAGCCGGGTAATCCATGCGCGCGCTTTGCGGGCTGGCGTAGATAAAGACCAGCGCCCAGATGCCTGCATCCGCAGCCAGTGAGGTCACGGAACGCACGCTCCGCTGGTGGTTGCGTATGGCTGCGTACTCGCTGACCAGCGCCATCAAAAGCAGCGCAGCGATAAAAGGAATCAACTCGTGCTTTCCGACCGCGAGGGCAAGAGCTGCGACCGTTGCGGTTAGGTTGGCTACCCAGAAGACCGGCGCCTGATTCTTCTTCCACGCCAATGCTGTGGCTGCGATCACGAATATGCTCAGGATGAACGCGGTGGCCGGAGCAGGTAACAACTTGAAGCGCAGGGTCAGTTCCCAGAGCATAGGAGCGAGAATCAGGGCTGAAGTACAGGTGTATATGGTGCTAGAAAACCACTCATCTTCGCGGACACGCGCTGCAGCCACCAGCCACATGAGCGCGTAGACGATTGCGACTGCTGCAATAGCAAGACGGGGCAGCGAACTGGATTCGGCCACGGCGCGCAGAAGATAGGCTCCGGCGATGCCCAGCATGGACTTGCCCAACACGGAGAATGCGCCGCCGGCTTGCGCAAGGGAAAATCCTTCGTGTGCTGCGACTGGTGAGGCTGGCTCTCGCATGGTTGCCGAGGGTGCGCGCTCCAGAGTCTTCGAGGCCTCAAGGGCAAGAACACGCCGCTCCAGGATTTCCACCCGGTCCGCAAGCCGTTCGAGTGTGTCAGGAGGAATGTCCATAGCATCACCCGCGAACAGGGAGCCCTACAGCGATCTAATCTCCCGCAACCGACGCGTTCTTTTCAGGCCACGGCGGCAACAGCTTTACCAGAATCCACAAGAACAGCAGCGGCAGTAAAGTTAACCCGATTGCCACGAGCAGGCCCTCGCGTGTTACCAACTCCATCTTGTAGGTGGTGTAGCCGAGAAAACTCTTGGAGAACAACTGCCCGCCGATTACCACGTTCCAGCGCATGGCAAAGACGCTGATCAACGCGAGGCATCCAGAGAGGACGTACATGTATTTGCGGGTAATCTCTGGCAGCTTCACCACCTGCGTCACAAACAGCAGAATCAGCGGCACAAGCGTGCCGAGGCAGATCTGGAGCACGATCTGCGAAAAGAATAGCTTGGTATGAGCCATGAAATTCAAGCTGCGAAAAGATTCGTCAGCCTCGTAGATGCGATGAATCAGGTCGAGCATTTCGAGGCTGAAGTCGATGATGAAGATGTAGAACAAATACATGGCTGTGGCATCCACGCAGCGCATGTCGATCTTACCGCCGCGCATCTTCGTCGTCGCCATATAGATCAGCATCACGCCGGCGATGCCCGACACCATGGCCGAAAAAATGAAGACCACGGGAATCAGCGGCGACGACCACCAGGGATTGGCCTTGATGGAGCCGAAAATGAACCCGACGTATCCATGCAGCAGAAAAGCGGAGGGAATGCCGACCAGAGTGACAATCCAGCCCACACGCTCGTCGATGGCCAGCGAGCGCTCGCTGATGTTGCTGGAGCCGAGCGTCATCACCTTGTAGACGAGGCGCAGAAGCCCTTTGCTTGATTGCGACAACAGCACGATGTCGCGCCGGTAGTCGAGCCAAATCTCCAACACCAGCACGGCCATGAGGTACCAGAGATACACGTAGCCGAACATGGCCATGGCCGACGTGCTGTGCGGAGTGAAATACATCTCCGGGGAGCGGAACGGATGTCCCAGGTGCAGAACCAGCGGCAGCGGCGCAACCAGCAGGAAAGCCAGGGCCGTCAACAGGGCCAGCCGGTATGTGGGCTTGACCGCCTCGACACGGAAAACGCGCTCCAGCGACGCCAGAATAAATGCGCCCGCCACCAATCCCGTGATGAACGGGTACAAAACGATCAACACGCTCCAGTAGAGTGTGATTTCGTTGGGATACATGTAGCCTTCAACACCGCTCATAAAATCAGCTCCTAGCTGTTAGCTCTTAGCTTCTAGCTCATCGCGCTGGTTCCGGCCACGTTGGCTTCGCTGCAAATCTCAGCTAGAAGCTGTTTTTCTTACCGCACTGAACCATCCAGATCGTTGTAGAAGGCCTTCGCGCCAGTGGCCATCTGCGGTTTCAGCACCTGCACATTGTGCGTCTCGAGAAACTCGTGAATCGGGTCGTTCGGGTTCTTCAAGTCGGCCAGTTGGCGCGCGCCGGTGGGGCAGGCTTCGCAACAGGCGGTCGTCAGTCCCTTGGTAATCCGGTGGTAGCAAAGCGTGCACTTGTCGGCAACATGCTTTTCCGGATGAATGTAGCGGCAGCCGTAAGGGCAGGCCTGCACGCAATAAGCGCAACCCAGGCAATATTTCTGATCGATCAACACAACGCCGTCCGGGCTGATGAAAGTGGCGCCCACCGGGCAAACCTGCGTGCATGGAGAATCCGCGCAGTGGTTGCACATCTTGGGAACGAAGAAATACTTTTCTGCATCCTCTTTGGCGACCGGAAAGCCTTCTTTGCCTCCGTCGGGCGAGATGACCGTGGGATTTTCCATATGTATGTCGTCGACGTGGTAGCGTTCCACCCACGTACGGAAGTAACCCTCCGGCACGTCGTTCTCCGTCTGACATGCGCGCACGCAGTTGCCACAGCCGATGCACTTGGAGACGTCAATCAACATGCCCCACCAGTGGTCGCTCATCTTGTAGTTGGGCGAGGCCTCCGGAGTTCCGGCCAGCACGGACTCCCATGCGACCGCCGCTGCCGGCAACAGAATCAACATTTTGCGTCTGGATATGTTCATTTCGCACCTCCTGCAGCCGTAGCCGGCGCATCCATTCCCGGACTGTGCGGGTTGTGGCATGTCTCACAAGGCAATCCCGGGGAGTGCGAAGCCGGATCAACCTGCGGAAAACCTTTGGGCTTGGCGGCGCTAGCTGTGTGGCAACGTGCGCAGAGTACGGACGTGTCAGGCAGAACCGGCTTTACCGCTGAGGGATCGTTGGCGTGACTGGCTAACGCGCCATGGCAGGCTTCGCAGTTCACGTGTGCGTGCTTGCCGGGATTTTTCTTGGTTACCACATCTGTGTGACAGTCTTCGCAGGCCTGGTGGCCGGCAAACTTCACCGGAAGCTGCGCAATTTCGCCGATTGCGGCCCCGCGATAGTGGCCATACTGCCCAAAGCTTTTTGGCACGTAGTAGTGGCGCACCACCAGAAACACCAGGAAGGCGAGGACAAAAAGTCCCGCAAACCGGAAAAGATGCCTTGCATCCTTGAATGCACTCATCAAACTCTCTCCATTGCGCCGCTGCCGGGGGCTTGCGCGGCTCCAAGCCGGTGTGAGCTGGAACACGTCCAGCAGGTTTGAACCTACAGGAAGTTGCAATATGGTTGTATGTGAGCTTAATCACATGAGAGTATGCCGAATGGCGCTTGCTCAGGCAGTGCAACTCTTTGTTTCAGATAGGGAAACGCGCAGTCCCGCGTAGAGGCGCAAAGCGATACGATGAACGTGGGAGCGCAAAAATGGCAAGAGTTCTGGACGGCGCGGCGATTGCCGCCGTCATAAAGCAAGAGGTAGCCGAGGAAGTCCGCGCGCTGGCCGGGCGCGGCATTCGGCCGGGGCTGGCGGCGGTCCTGCTGGGCAATGTGGCTGCGTCGGAGATCTATGTCCGCAGCAAAGTGCAGAGTTGCGCCGACCTGGGCATCTTCAGCGATCTCATTACGCCTCCCGCATCCGTTACGACAGAAGAGATGCTTGAACTGATTGCGAAGCTCAATGCGCGCGACGAGATTGACGGCATCCTCATCCAGTTGCCGCTGCCCGCGCAGGTGGATACCAAGGCCCTGCTCGATGCCGTATCACCGTCCAAAGATGTGGACGGTTTTCATCCTGTGAACGCAGGCCGTTTGCAGGCGGGACGGCCAGCCCTTGCGCCTTGCACGCCAGCGGGAATTATCGAGATTCTCAAGCGCGGCGGCATTCCCATGGCCGGACAGCACGCCGTGGTTGTGGGCCGCAGCGACCTGGTGGGCAAGCCTGCGGCCATGCTGCTGCTGCACCAGAATGCCACGGTTACCATTTGCCACTCGAAGACGCGCGACCTGGGCTCGATTACGCGTCAGGCAGACATCCTGGTGGCTGCCATCGGCCGCGCAGGCTTCATCACGCCGGAGATGGTCAAGCCGGGCGCAACGGTGATTGATGTGGGCATCAATCGCATCAACACTCGCGAAGAGTTTGACCGCTTTTTTCTCGGCGACGCCAAGCGCGAAGCTACATTCGCCAAACGAGGCTCGACCATCGTGGGCGATGTGCATCCAAGGGCTTTTGAGTTGGCCGGAGCCTATACTCCCGTACCCGGTGGCGTGGGTCTGCTCACCGTCGCCATGCTGATGGCCAACACCGTTCACGCCGCGAAGATGAGGCGGGAGAGTAGCGGTGGGGGAACAAAGTGATGCTGAGAGTTGGCCTTACCGGCGGCCTGGGCAGCGGTAAAAGTACCGTTGCGGAAATCCTGCGCGAGCTGGGCGCCGAAGTGATCGAGGCCGATGAGATGGGCCGTGAACTGATGGAGCCGGGGAAACCGGTCTATGCCGAGATTGTGCGTGCGTTTGGTCCAGAAGTCGTTGGCCCTGATGGCCGATTGAACCGCGCGCGACTGGCGGAAATGGCTTTTCAAGGCGATAGGCTTAACGAATTGAATGCCATTGTGCATCCTGCGGTGATTGCCGAGCAGCGCCGCTGGATGGACCACGTTTTTGCCCGCAATCCCTCCGCCGTGGCTGTGGTCGAGTCGGCGCTTATCTTCGAGGTCGAGCGAGATGCTCGCGCACGCGGCGAAAGCGAAACAGTCTTGGCTGATTGGCGGCGGCGCATGGACCGCGTTGTCGTTGTCACCGCGCCCGACGAGCTGAAAATTGCGCGCTATGTAGCCCGTGTCAGTCCGACAGAGGCCGGCCGCAAAGCCGGGGTCCCCAGCGACAGGTCTTCGTCGCTGGGGTGGAAAGCCGGGGTCCCCAGCGACAGGTCTTCGTCGCTGGGGTGGAAAGCCGGGGTCCCCAGCGACAGGTCTTCGTCGCTGGGGTGGAAAGCCGGGGTCCCCGGCGACAGGTCTTCGTCGCTGGGGTGGAAAGCCGGGGTCCCCGGCGACAGGTCTTCGTCGCTGGGGTGGAAAGCCGGGGTCCCCGGCGACAGGTCTTCGTCGCTGGGGTGGAAAGCTGCCGAAGCCGATGCCCGCTTGCGCCTGGCGCGCCAGATTCCCGACGCGGCCAAAGCCGCACGCGCTGATTATATTTTGGAAAATGCTGGAGATAAGGCGGCACTTCGCGCTCAGGTCGAGGCGCTGTGGAACCGTCTCCGGGAGGAGAGCAACAAGTTTCCCGCAGACGGTTCTTTAGAATAGAAGCAGGGGGCAGGAGTCAGCGGTGGCAGTCTGCTGATGAGTTGGCTCCCGCGGATCACTAACAACGATAGAAAGGTTTTTCAGGTCCAAGAGCTATGAAAATGCGCCGGGTACTTCTGGTTCTTTTGCTGGTTGGCGGGTTTTGGTATATCGCCACGCATCTTCCTGTCGGCGTGGGCCGAACGTCGCTCTTCCATCCCAACGCCTCTGGCTCCGGCTCGGGCTACGGGTCCGGGCTGCAGCTCACCGAAGCTGAGGCCGCACCCACTTATGATGCCGAGGAACAGAACAATATTGGCATCTACAAGCGGGTTCTGCCTTCGGTAGTCAACATTACCTCCACCGCGCTGGTCTTCAACTTCTTTTACGGAGCGGTGCCGCAGCAGGGCCAGGGTTCGGGGTTCATTCTCGACAAGGCCGGCCACGTACTCACCAATTTTCACGTTGTCGCAGGCGCCAATCGCGGCGTCGAGGTAATGCTGAGCAACAAGCGCAACTACAAAGCCAAGGTGGTGGGCACTGACAAGGTACATGACCTGGCCTTGCTGCAGATTGACGCGCCCAACCTGCAGCCGGTTACGCTGGCCGATTCCAGTGGACTCTCGGTGGGCCAGAAGGTTTACGCTATCGGAAATCCCTTCGGCCTCAACGGGACCATGACGCGGGGAATCATCAGCTCCATCCGCTCCATCAAGGGGTCGGAGGGCGCGCTTATCGAAGACGCCATCCAGACCGACGCGGCTATCAATCCCGGCAACTCCGGCGGCCCGTTGCTCAACTCGCGCGGCGAAGTCATCGGTATCAACACTATGATCGCCTCCAACGGCGCGGAGCAAAGCTCCGGCATCGGTTTTGCCATCCCAATCAATACGGCAAAGGCTGTGCTGGGCGATCTTACCCGCTACGGACGCGTCAAGCGGCCCTCGCTGGGCGTCGTTTCCTATGAGATTGGGCCTGATCTGGCCTCGCAGATAGGCCTGGCGGTCGATTCCGGGATTTTGATTCAAAAGGTCATCCCCGGCGGCGCGGCGGAACGTGCAGGTCTGCACGGCGGCAACGAGCAAGCCTATGTGGGCAACACGCCCATCCTTTTGGGCGGCGATCTCATTGTGGCTATCGACGGCAAGCCGGTCAACGATCGGCAAGAGATCAGCGCCATCATGGACAAGCATCAAGCCGGCGACACCATCAGCGTCACCTTCTATCGCGGCCGCAAGGAAATTACTGTCAAGCTGACGCTGGGAGAAGCGCAGGATCCAAACGTGTAGAACAGCGACAGACGCGATTGACGAAAGCCGGCGCGCGCATGACAAACCGCCGGGGGTGTTGGAGTTCACCTGAAACCGCCCAACTGGGAAGATGACTCCTCGAAGTTGAAAATACTTGGAGGAGTTATGCCTGAGTTCACATCGGAAAGTACGCGGCATCCTGGGCAGTTGAACGAGCCCCAGCAGCGCCGTCTTGTCATTACCTGCAAATACATTGACAACCTGCTCACCGAGATCGAGCAAGCCCTCCATTCCGCAACATCGCCTTCTCCATTTCCCCGATACATCGTCGACGTTACTCCAGAACAAGCACGAGTGCTCGAGGACCATATTAGCCGCCTCCGTGCTCAACTACTGCACACACTGGACTGGCAGCACCTGAAGCCTGAGCCGCCTGATATTCCGGTGACACGATCCATCACCACTGACCTTGCGTTTGTCGAGATCGCAATTGAGGAACTCAAACCTCGCCATCTGCGCGGCTGCGGAGCCGTTCCCGAGGATGCTGTGGATGAACTGAACAAAGTGATTCACGAACTTCTCTCGCTGGTGAAGGGCCTGGACAGCTATCTGCGCAAGGAGTTGGAATCAAGAGAGACGATTTGAGAGACTGGAATGTGAACGAGAACCGCGGCACAAGCGAAACCAACGGCAAGGAGATATAGATTTGCAGAAATACTTCCTAATCGCGGTCGGCGGCGCGCTTGGTTCCATGGCGAGGTACTGGGTTGGATCGATCGTTGCCAACCGCATGGGGGCGAAGTTTCCCTACGGAACTTTTGTCATCAATATCACTGCCTGCGTGATTATCGGTTTCTCGCTCACGCTGCTCGCCAGGCGAGTGGATATAAATCCCGCATGGAGATTTCTGGTGCCTGTCGGTTTCATCGGCGCGTACAGCACCTTCTCAACGTATGAGTGGGAGACACTTTCCACGCTTCGAAGCGGCGCATTCTTTCTGGCCTCCCTCTACGCAGTCAGCAGCCTTATTCTTGGACTTGCTGCCGTTTGGGGCGGCTCCATGCTTGCGGAGATTTTTTGATGCGCGACAAATCAGAGTCGCGCTGCGGTGTTCACGATTATGCTGAGCGGGTTGGATTTCTGACGGAGGAAATATGTTGAATGCCGGAAAAGCAGTGAAGGTTTCCATCTATCTGAGTGAAGGATCAAAACATCATGGGGTCCCGGCATATTCGAGCATCATCGATTTTCTTTTCTATCGTGGCGTCTCCGGCGCGACCGTCCTGAAGGGAGTGGCTGGCTTTGGCGCGGACCACCACATGCATTCCGCCAGCATCGTTGAAATCTCAGATAATCTGCCGCTCAAGATTGAGTTCATTGAATCTCGTGAGAAGGTAGATGAGATTCTCGGGAAGCTGGAAGATCTGGCTGGCACGGGAATGATAGAGATTCAAGAGACGACCGTGGCAAAGCCTGCCCAGGTCTCGAAACCGAAGAAGGCGACTCTTCCCGCTCACTTGAAAATTGAGGGCAAAGCGAAGATGATGCGCATCTATGTGGGCGAAGCGGACCGCTGGAAAGACAAGCCTCTTCACGCCGCGCTCGTGGAAGCAATGCGCGCCAACGACATTGCGGGAGTTACGGTCTATCGCGGCATCCTGGGCTATGGAGCGCACCGGCGGGTTCATAAAGACAAGGCACTTCATCTATCCCATGATTCCTCTATCATGCTCTCAGCTGTCGATACTGAAGAGAAACTGCGATCCTTTCTCCCGCTCGTAGAAAAAATGGTGGAAGAGGGATTGGTCGTTCTGTCTGATGCAGACATCATCAAGTATTCATACCGCGCGCTCGAATTGGATCAGCCGGGAGCACCGTCAACGTCAGGAAAGGTATCGGTATAAGCGGAGGCTTAACCATGAAAGAACAGTTTCAAGCTCGCATGTTGCGCATTCATTTTGGCGAGGACGACAAATGGCAGGGCAAGCCGCTCCATGAGGCGATTGTCGCCAAATGCGTCGAACTTGGAATGGCCGGCGCCACCGTGTACAGGGGCATTGAAGGCTTTGGGGCAAGCACGAGAGTTCGCCATGCAAGCCATTGGAAATTATCCCCTGACGCTCCAATGATGCTGAGCATCATCGATACCGAGGAGCAGATCGGCAAGCTGATTCCGCATTTGGACGCGATGGTGCAAGAGGGCCTGGTGGCCATGTCACGCGTAGAAGTGATTCGCTACTCACGTGCGCCCGACAAGCCACAGGAAACGAATTCAGGAAGAGCGTGACAACGGATGGAGCCACACAGGACGGGGTCCACTTTGCAAAGTTTCGGCAGCCCTCCTACTCAGACATCCGTGAGTTTCGACGGCGCCGCCCGATTGTTGCGGCTCGGCAGACTGGCTCAGGAACTTGGAGCTGAGCCAGTCGCCGAAGAAGCGAGCGAGCTTGCGGCGCGGGTTGCAGAAGGACGTTTCTATGTGGCTTGTGTCGGCCAGTTCAAGCGAGGGAAGTCCACTCTGCTCAACGCGCTGGTCGGCCACGAGGTTGTTCCGACAGGGTTCGTTCCGGTTACAGCGGTGCCTACCGTGATTCGGTTTGGCGATGAACTTCATGCGCGCGTTCGCATGCGAGACGGAGCCTGGCTAGACGTTGACCTGGCTGAGCTGAAGGAATACGTAACCGAGGAGCTGAACCCTGAAAACAAAAAGGGCGTGGAGGGCGCGGAAGTATTCGTGCCCAGTGCCTTACTGTCCTCAGGCATGTGCTTTGTCGATACGCCGGGTCTGGGTTCGGTCTTCACCGGAAATACGGCAACTACACAGGCGTTCATTCCTCACATCGATGCGGGGCTGGTTGTGGTGGGAGCCGATCCGCCGATTGCCGGCGAGGAATTGACGCTGGTGGAATCAGTTGGCAAACAGGTTCAGGACTTGATCCTTGTGATCAACAAGGCTGATCGTACCACTGATCCCGAGCGCGCCGCGGCAGTTAAATTCACGCGCGAGATTTTAGAAAAGCGTTTGCATCGTCCGATGGGCGAGGTGTTTGAGGTTAGTGCTGCAGAGCGGATGGAAAACCGCGGACCGCTGCGGGATTGGGAAAAGCTGCTGGCGAGCCTGCATTCCCTCGTCGAGGACTCCGGGCGAAATCTGGTTCGTGCCGCCTGCGACCGCGGCCTCCAACGCTTGAGCGAACAACTGCTGGCTATTATCAGCGAGGACCGTGACGCGCTTCTCCGGCCAGTAGAAGAATCCGAACGGCGCATCAAGTTGATGAGAGAAACGATCAGCGAGGCCGAGCGCTCGATGCGCGAGCTGGATTACCTGTTCATGGCGGAACAGCATCGAATTTCCGACCTTCTCGGTGACAGGCACAAGCAGTTCTTCCATTCCGCGTGCACCCAATCTGAAACGGAATTCAATAATGTTCTACCGTCCGTACCCGCTGGCTTCGGCCCGCACTATCGACACCGAGTGATGCGTCTCGCCCAGGAGATCTCGCGGCGCAAAGTGATGCCCTGGCTCAAACCTGAGCAGGAAGAGGGCGAGCGCCAATATCGAGCCGTGGCCACTCGCTTTGTCGAAATGGGAAACAACTTTCTAGTAAAGCTCTCTGACGCAGGCCTTAGCGAACTGGCACGGATGCCCCATGCGCTCGATCCCGAGAAAGGCTTCCGCGTGCGTTCCGGCTTTATTTTCGAGGACTTCATTGGGACTGCGCAGCCGGCGTCGCCGCTGCGGTGGCTCGCTGACATCTTTTTGCCGTTTGTGGGAGGGCGCAGACTAATCACGAACGATGCTCGCGGATTTCTGCGGCATCTTTTGGAAGTGAACTGTTCGCGCGTACAAAATGATGTTCTCAACCGCATTCGGGAAAGCCGCGACCGCCTGGAGGTCGAGATTCGCAAGCTGCTGCATGAGGTCAGCCGCATAGCGGAACAGGCGCTAGACTGGGCCCGGAAGGTCAAAGAAGAGGGAACTCCTGCCGTACAGTCGGCGGTTGAACGTCTCGACCGGCTAGAGCGGGAGGTTTCGGTACTCGTCTGATCGCGCTCGTCGGAGCGAGTCAACCGGAACGTAGCTTCACTGACCAACACGAGATGCTATACCGCAGAATCTGAGTAACTTAATCGCTAGCAGGGCAGCGACGTCCCAGCCAGCAGGTTCTAAATATCACCTTCAGATGAATGCCCAAAGTACTGCGTCAGCGATCACATCCCGTCGAATTTGACCGCTCTATAATATGAACATCTGTCACAAAACGCTTGTCTTAACCCTACAAAGGAGCACAACTCCGTATGCATACGCACGAGATTGAACAAATGTGTGTAGTTGCCAAAGGGCCGAATCACGGCCCGGCGCCTATTCCACAAGAAGGCCGTTGGACCAAGGCAAAAGAAGTGAGCGACATCTCAGGCCTGACCCACGGCGTGGGCTGGTGCGCTCCCCAACAAGGCGCATGCAAGCTGACGCTGAACGTCAAGAACGGCATTATCGAAGAAGCGCTGATTGAAACGATCGGCTGCAGCGGGATGACACATTCGGCCGCCATGGCCGCTGAAATTCTCCCCGGCAAAACGATTCTTGAAGCGTTGAATACCGATCTGGTTTGCGATGCGATCAACGTGGCGATGCGCGAGCTGTTTCTGCAAATCGTCTATGGCCGCACCCAGACCGCGTTTTCAGAAGGCGGGCTGCCTATCGGCGCCGGCCTCGAAGACCTGGGCAAAGGTTTGCGCAGCGTGACCGCGACCATGTACGGCACCAGCGAAAAAGGCGCGCGCTATCTCGAACTGGCTGAAGGCTACGTGACTGAAATCGGTCTCGACGAGGATAACGAAATCATCGGTTATAAATTCGTTCGCCTGGGCGTCATGATGGACTCCATTGCCAAGGGAGTGGATGCACAAACCGCGCTGACCAAGGCAACCGGCACGTACGGCCGCTTTGCCGACGCCGTGAAAACCATCAACCCGCGCAAGGAATAAGGAGAAGACTATGGCTTTGTTTGAAGGATACGAAAGACGAATTGCACAGATCGACTCCTTCCTTGCTGCTGCCGGCATTGAGTCGCTTGAGAAGGCCGAGAAGGTCTGCCTGGACAAGAATGTTGATGTACGAAAGATCGTGAAATCGATCCAGAACATCGCATTTGAAAATGCCGGATGGGCTTACTTGATTGGCGCGGCAGTCGCCATCAAGAAGAATCAGAAGGTTGCCGCGGAAGTTGCCGAAACGCTCGGCGAGGGCTTGCAGGCATTTTGCATTCCCGGCTCGGTTGCCGATGATCGCAAAGTCGGTATCGGCCATGGCAATCTGGCCGCAAGGCTGCTGCGCGAAGAGACGGAATGCTTCGCGTTCTGCGCGGGACATGAATCGTTTGCCGCCGCCGAGGGCGCAATCGGCCTCGCTCGCTCAGCGAACAACGCGCGCAAGACCAAGTTGCGCGTGGTTCTGAATGGCCTGGGCAAAGACGCGGCTCTGATTATCTCGCGCGTCAACGGATTCACTTATGTGCAGACCGAGTTCGACTATGCGACGAGCAAGCTGAAGGTCGTTCGCGAGAAGGCGTATTCCAAAGGCGAGCGCGCCGCCGTGCGCTGCTATGGTGCCGACGATGTGCGTGAAGGCGTTGCCATCATGCATCTGGAGCGCGTCGATGTGGCTATTACCGGCAACTCGACGAATCCTACGCGGTTCCAGCATCCGGTGATGGCGATTTACAAGAAAGAGCGGTTGCTCGAGGGAAAGAAATTCTTCTCGGTGGCTTCCGGTGGAGGCACGGGAAGAACGCTTCATCCCGACAACATGGCCGCCGGTCCAGCTTCATACGGCATGACAGACACCATGGGCCGCATGCACTCGGACGCGCAGTTTGCGGGGTCATCCTCCGTGCCCGCGCACGTGGAAATGATGGGCTTGATCGGCATGGGCAACAATCCCATGGTTGGCGCATCGGTTGCTGTCGCTGTTGCGGTTGAACAGGCGATGAAGGCATAACGCAATCGGCGCTTCATTCTTTCGGCTTCTTGTAGCGAGAGGAATGGAGCGCCTTTTCGTTTGCGGTTCAGAGATTCCTGGCGCACATTCTTTATGTTGATTACCGCATGGTCGGCGTTCGTAAACAGGATTCAGAAAATTCTGCGGCACGGATCTCTTTCCTCAGCACGACTCGCTCAGATGCCCCCGGACCGTAGTCCGCTAGTGGCATCATCTCGTGCGTATGTCTCGAGCTTTTCCTTTCCGGAGCCCGGGTCGAAGGTCAGTAAAAGCGCTGTGCGATCGGGATAATAGTCAAGGAGAGCGCGATCTTTCTCCGTCCCTAAGTCGTGCGCAAAGACGACCCGTTGACCATCGATGTCTGCCCCGTTGTACACCCACTCTTGACCCTCGTTCCAATTAGGCCAGGGGTAGCGCACGATCACTAATTGGGGCCGGTCCAGAGCCGACAGGGAACGAATCAATGCTGCCCGCCGGTAGGGCCAGTCATCCTGATAGGATAGGGCGCGTCCATCCTTTATCAGGATGTACTGGGCCTGCACGGTTTGCCACACCAAGAAAGATCCCAACGGAAACAAAAGCAGCAATCCGACAAGAACGCCGAATGGCGTGTTGAGAATCCTCCTCTGCCATGCGTGTTCCGTCCACACCGCCAAAATGAGTGCAGCCGCGGGCCAGCCCGGAGCAGTGTAGTGCGCACTAATGAATGTTTCCAGAGACAGTGCTGCCAGCAATACGAAAGCGACACAAGCCAGTTTTACGAATACCGGATCGCCCCAGGCGACCGGAACCAAAAAAGCGACAGCTAGCGCCAAAACCAGGCCCACGCCCATAGCCCCAAGCATCTTGAACGCCGTCACAGCCGAGCGTTGCCACCACGGCCATCTGAGCGCGCTCCGATACTGCCCAACTTCCCAGCTATTGTTGCCGTGCAACGCGGCCAGCCCTGGATTGCTGTAGCTGGGCACCTGATTCAGCGGAAGAATCCATAATACCGGCGCAACGTCATACTGCCGTTGGTGCTCGATGTAAGGCAACAAAAAAGGGTTTCCTGTAATGGCCTTGTTGTAGCAGCAAGTCCAGCCTGCGCCTGCAGTCAACACTACGAGGGCTACCGCAAAAGTGGCGGGACGGCGGCTGCGCCAAATCTCCTTCGCGAAAACGACGGTCGTGGCTAGGGTAAAGATCCCGCCTTCGTAGGGGCGGGTCCAAAACAAGAGCAGCACGCCGACCGCAAACAACGCTCCGGGTAACACAGCTGGATGTCGCCGGAGCAGACCCACTGAAAGCAAAACCAGCGCGGCGCCGCCGGCGGCAACCGAACCTCCATAGTACGAGTCTGTCCAGTACATCGTCGGGGAAAGAATCAGCGCAAAGAAAGCTGCCACAACGATCCCCGCTCGCAGAGGAACCCACGCAGACAACATAAGGCAGAACGCAGCCAGCATGAATACATTGCTGATAAGAACCCCGTAAAACGGAGCGCCGAAAAGAACCTGCCGAAGGGCGAGAAACATGATCGGACCCGGCGAATACTTTGAGGCGTACATCGGGCGTACCAGTTCATGTCCCGACTCGAAAAAACTGGCCAACGCGTGCGGCGGGTTTGCCAGGCGGCCATGGGCCATAGTGTCGGCGCCGAGAAGGTAGCTGAATTCATCGTGTATTTTCGGCTGTGGCAATCCTGTGTGACTCAGCACGAAAAGCCGCCAGATGGTCCAGGCGAGAACGAGAAGAACATACGGAAAGAGCGTTTTTTTAGTCATCGCAGCTTCAGAATTTTCTTCTCAGATACCAATCCATCACGCGTGGCGCAAAAAAATCGAGCGCGGTGAATATGGCGCCGATCTTGGGAACAAAGACTGTCCGCCTATTGCGTTCCAAACCGCGAATGATCGCGCCGGCTACCGCATCTGGAGTTACCACGCGACGAATGGATTCCACGCGTTGAGGGGCAGTCCCTGCCAGCACATGCTCGCGGAAGTTAGTTTCCACTATGCCCGGACACACTTTCATCACGCGAATCCCTGTCCCCTGAAGCTCGCGATGCAGCGAGTCATCGACGCAATGAACGGCCCACTTCGTGGCGCAATACATAACCGCCCAGGGCAGCGAGACCTTCCCGCCTACCGAACCCATGTTGACGATGGCGCCTGATCCTCGGGCCCGCATATGGGGTATGACGAGCTGCGTCAGCGCCAGCGGCGAGAAGACATTAATATCAAATATGCGTTTGGAAACTTCGGTGTCGACCTCGGTGGGATAACCATACTGACCGACGCCCACGTTGTTGATAAGCACGTCGATGCGACCGAAATGAGCTATGGCCCGCTCAACCACCTCGATCCTGGTCTCCCGGCTGGTGATGTCCCCCGGAACCACGCATCGGTTCTCGGACTCCTCACGCTGAAAACGGTCACCAGGCAATGCGGTTAGCACCAGTTTCGCCCCGCGCTGCGCCAGCAACTTGGCGCAACTGGCGCCAATCCCCTCGGACGCGCCCGTAATCAAGACAACCATGTTATTCCAGCTGCTCTTAGTTCCCCGATCGGATTCCATCGAAAATCTTCACCTTGCCTCTCTGAAAAACGCGAGCTCTTCACTTTCCATCCAAAGCCGGAAGAACTGCGCTGTTCTCACTGCTCTCAACGCAATCTCGAACGCGCGATGCCGCGCTAATTCGGCGCAGTTGTAACGCTGCGATACCCGGTGTCAGGCCGATGCGGCGCCCCAACAAAAACACTCGTCCCCTGGTGACCACACCGTCTCGCCAGTTTAGACTGTGTCACAATCATGGCACATTTGCCCAAACGAAAGGCCGATGCCGAGGAAAAAGCAAACCGGTATCGGCCACAAAATAATGAGGATGTAATGGTCGGGACGGGCAGATTTGAACTGCCGACCCCTTGCGCCCCAAGAAACGACTCGTGAAATAGCCGCTATCTGCCCGAAAACTGCGACTCCACAGTTCTCGGAACGCTGGATTCACGCCGAATCACGTCAAGCTCTCGTCATAGCTGGGAGGAGGTAATTACTGCTGCTGGCTGGAGGGCTGAGCAGGTGATACCGCGATTTCATAGTTTATGCTTGGTGCTGGGCTCGCCCGCCCTTAATGGCAGCGCCCGGGAAGTCCGATAGATGAAAGTGGTAAGCAATGTCCCAGATTCACGGATGAGGCTTGAAGAGCTGGACGGGTTAAGGGGCATTGCAGCACTCATCGTATTTTGCTGTCACTTTTCCTGTGCGTTTATACCGGGCCTGATCCCAGGGCAAGTGGAGCACCCCTACTGGATCGCCTACACTCCCGTCGGACTGCTGTTCAATGGCAATTTCTCGGTGTCGGTATTCTTCGTTCTGAGTGGTTTTGTAGTGGCCCGGGCGGCCGCGAAGAGAGCCGATCCATTTTACATAAACATACCGCTCCGTTATTTGCGGTTGGCGTTGCCAGCAACTGCCAGCGTTATCTTTGCATGGACGGCTTTGACCGCGATTCCTAACGCCGCAATTCGATTGTATCAACTGGATCACAGCCTTTGGATGGCCCAGACCTTTCAACAGCGATTCCCGGATTTCTTTCATGCGCTTTTTGATGGCATGGTTGGCATATTCATAAATGGCGGATCATTTTTCAATAATGCGCTTTGGACGATGCAGATCGAGGTTATCGGATCAATAGCAATTTACTTAGTGTATGGAATCAAGAGCGGACAGAGACGGAGATTGATTGTGCTGTTGATTGGTTTTGCCACTCTATTTATGCCCCATTATCTTTGCTTCGTTCTGGGGGGTGTGATGGCGGATCGATGGTCTGCAGGAAAACTGCGGTGTGCCGTCCCCATTACCGCATTAACAATCGGGATTTTGCTAGGCTTCCCGGGAATTGGATTTGGAGAGCGATTGGGCATTCCCCGTTTGCCACCCGCGCTAGCGCTTGGAACTCCAGACGGTTTAATTCCCCCTATCGCAGCAGCACTGATTCTCCTTGCAGTCTTGAATTCTGCGCCTCTGGGCAAATTCCTCTCTACTCAGATTCCTCAATTCCTCGGGCGCGTTTCCTTTCCGCTTTATCTATTTCATGTGCCGCTGATCTATACGGTATTCGCATTCGTGTACGTCTGGGCCAAGCCGACTTCAAGCCTCATGGTCCTGGGACTTTTCGTGGCATTTCTCGCTTGCAGCTTGGGCTTGGCGTCAGCCGGGGAAACATGGATTGACAAACCAGTCCTCAATAGCATTCGTCGGGTCAGAAGAGACCTGAAACTGCGACGCATACGCACAGAGGCAGCGTGAAAACAATTTCTCTCGCTCCAAGCGATGAGTGACGGGCACCGACGAATGCTATCGGCTTTTGAGCCGATCCGGCCCAACCTAACCGGACGTGGCCTCAATGCTGCGGAGATTATCCAAGTCCTACTGGCAATGTTTCGTCCGAGTAGGCGGAAGGCGTGAGGCACTCCATGCGTAGGCTGGCAATATTAGGAATATGCCACGGCTACGGAGGAATGTCCGAAAATCCTCGCGCGAACTGAGTACTCGCCTTACAATGTTGCCCAAGGAAGGCGTTCCGTACAATCTATCGATTCTAATAATGGTCGGGACGGGCAGATTTGAACTGCCGACCCCTCGCACCCCAAGCGAGTGCTCTACCAGGCTGAGCCACGTCCCGACACAATCGAGCCGGCTCATGGGGAGCCGGCTTTGGAGTCGTACTTAGTTTACACGAGGCAGGCCTTGCGCGCTTGCCCCTGAAAAGAGAATCGTACCAATAGTTTCCTGCTGCCGGCGCCTCAGTGCGTTGGCGGAACGTATTCCTGGGGCAGAGCCGCGCCCTCGCTGAAGAAAAACAGTTCCATCTGTTCGACGAGAAACTGTTGTGCCTGCGGAGTCCAGGGCTGCAAGCGGTACTCGTTCAGCAGCATCTTTTGACGACCGACCCACTCTTCCCATGCAGCCTTCGACACGTTCTTGTAGATTTTCTGGCCAAACTCTGAGTCAAATGGAGGCTCATCCAGACCCTCCATCTCCTTCTTGTTGCGAACGCAAAAAACCATGTGTGCCATCCAATATGCTCCTGACTCTATTGTATTGGATGGGGTGCATCCCCTTCCGGTTGACCTTCCTTAGCAACGACTTGAGCTATTGTGACCGTACGGCTTTTGTTGAATCTGCGCACAATCTCCTTGGCGCTTTATCGGTTTCGCCATTTGTCGTCAATTCCCGATCAAGCAGCCTCACGCCAAAGGAGCCACCATGCCCGATTCGAACCCGTCTGGTCTGTCAGACAACGCCGCCGCCGGCATTGCCTACATTACCCTCATCCCGGCAGTCCTCTTCCTGGTCATTGAACCTTTCAAAAAAAGCGCCTATGTCCGTTTTCATGCCTGGCAGTCGATTTTCTTCTTCGTTGCCTGGGCGGTAATCGACATTCTTGTCGGAGTTGTGCAAAATCTGGTTCCATCCGCCGTCTTCCTTACATTGACGGTATTGCAACTGGTGGGCCTGGCCATCTTCGTCGTTTGGATTTTCGTATTCATAAGCGCCTTCAATGGCAAGCTCTTCAAACTGCCCATCATTGGCGGGCTGGCCGAGCGGCAGGCCAACAGGTAACGAGACCCACCCAACCCCCCGCACGCAAAAACGGCCTCCATGTGAGGCCGCTTTTGCGTATGCTGTCTTCTGGCAGAGCATTTCCTCGCTAAAGCCGACAGTCTGTCCTCCAGCTCAGG
>JBEKQD010000072.1:0-26311 GCA_049520075.1 Occallatibacter sp.
CACAAACCGCGCCAGGATTCCCCGGACAGCATGGTTAAATCTTGTCGCCGTATAACTCAGCGTGGCGGGCAAAACCGTTGTCGTTCAACAAGGAATCCGAGCGCGACTCCTTGCGGTTCATAAAGCAACTTTGTGACACAACTCACACTCAGCTGCAAAGTAACTCCAACTAAGTTACCTCTGGGGGACGGGGCGGGACTTAGACGCAAGAATGCATTTAATTCGACGCAGCCTTATCAGTCCCAATTTAGTTGGGAGAATAATAGCACAGACAAGGGGTTCGTCAATCAACGAAAGGGTTCAATCGCAAAAACTATTTAGCAGTGCGAATTGTGAACCCTCTGAAACTCCGCAAATCAGAGCTAGGCAACTACTTGTCCTCATCTAACTCATGCAGGTGCAGCAATCCAGCGCATACCACGCTTCATCACCGTCGACGCCGACAGGCACGCCATTTGTCTCAAGATCGCGGATCAAAAACATGCCTGCCATTACTTTTTTGAAAGAGACGAGGGGTTTGATGCCGCACGCGACTCATACTTTTCTTAGAAACGTCCACACGGCAGGTCGCTGCGGGGTACGAATTGCGGTCATGCATCGCAGAAGCGTGATTTGTGACTGCGCAAAATTTGCGACGCGCTTCATGCGGTGTGCATCTGCTTATGAACAGGAGATGTTCACATCATGCCGAATGCAATCCGTTTCAGCCAGCTCGGTGGTCCCGAAGTCCTTCATATGGAAAATCTACCCGCGCGCCAGCCCGGTTCCGGTGAAGTTCTACTCAAAGTAGAAGCAGTAGGTCTTAATCGAGCTGAAAGCATGTACTTTCACGGCCACTACATGGAAGCAACGAACCTGCCTTCCGGCCTCGGATATGAGGCAGTCGGAAAAGTCATCGCCGTTGGTAGCGGGGTTGATTCCACTCTCGTTGGCAAACGCTTCGGCACCATTCCGGGTTTCTCGATGAACCAGTACCCAGTGCTTGCAGAAGAGGCCGTCGTTCCAGCCAGCGTTCTCGCAGCCGTTCCAGGCTCTTTCTCCGCGGTCGAAGGCGCCGCTGTCTGGATGCAGTACTGCACCGCTTATGGCGCGCTCGTGCCCTTCAGTAAAGTGACTGCCGGCGACTTTGTCATCATCACCGCTGCCAGCTCATCGGTTGGGCTCGCGGCCATCCAGATCGTCAAGGCGCAGGGCGGTATCTCCATTGCGACCACCCGTACTTCCACCAAAAAGAATCAGCTCATAGCCTTGGGCGCTGACCACGTCGTCGCTACGGAAGAAGAGGACCTGGTGGCCCGGGTGCAGTCGATTACCGGTGGCAAGGGTGCGCGCGTCGTTTTCGATCCGGTGGGCGGCGACTACATCAACACGCTCGCGCAGGCCACGGGTAACGGTGGCACCATCTTCGTGTATGGCATGCTCTCCGGCAAACCCACGCCTTTCCCCTTGGCTGCCTTTGGCCGAAGGATCAGCATGTTCGGGTACACCTTCGGAGAATTGCGCGGCACCCCGGAGTGGGAAACCATGAAGAAGTACATATACGATCGTCTGGCGGACGGATCCTTTAAGCCGAAGATCGCGCGGACCTTCCCCTTCGATCAAACCGTCGAGGCCTACAAGTATCTCGAAAGCAACGAGCAGATCGGCAAAATCGTAATCACCTTGTAGAGCTTGGCTTGGGGCTCTTTCGCGCGCATCGGTCAACGATCGTCGCAACTCAGGCGATCTAGCACACTGTTTCAGTGATGGGCGGATTTTGTGATCTGGCTTTCGATGTTAGCCACAGAAGCACAGTCCAGTTGAAAACGGCCAGCAGACCATCTGTCGCAAGGCTGGCCCAGGCTGCACCCAGCCATCCGTAGTGCGGAATCAGATAGAGATTTGTCCCAAAGTTGAACGCCGCGGCCGTGGCCTGGCTGCAAAGGCGAAGTTTTTGGTGGCCGGCTCCAGTCAAGGCGTCGCCGGCACAGTAATGAAGACTACGAAACACTGGCAGAAGACAAAGCCAGCGAAGCGCCGAAACACTCTCAGTGAAGCTGTTGCCGAGCAGATGCGGAATGATCGGCGCGGCCACGAGCATTGCCGCCGCTGACAGCACGGCCAGGGGAACGGTCCTCTTGACGATGTGGAGGGCATACTCACTGGTGTTCCGCACGCCACTCACACCTTTGCGGAAGAATCGTGGGAATGCGGCTGCCTGGATCGATCCGAACGGCATGGTGGCAAGATCTATGGCGCGGTATGCCATGCCATAGATACCGTTGGCGGCATTCATGCCGTAGTGACCGAGCATCGCTTTATCGATGTCGTTGTAGACGCCAGTCGTCGAATAGGACAGGGCGAAGATAAACCCTTCTCCCGTGCGCTTCCGCAAAAGTGCCGAAGAAAAGGAAGGGCGGCCGTATTGCATGGTAACCAGTGCGAGAGCTGAACAGGCAGCGACAGACGAGACGATTAGTGCAGCGACAGCCCACTGCTGCGCCGTTCCGTGATGAAGGCGCACCAACATGATCCCGGCCAAAAGCAGGCGCAGAACATTGGTAAGCAAACTGAGTGCGGCGGTCATGCGCATCTTTTCAAAGGCTTGAAAGACACGGCCTGCCGCTGTGGTCACTTGAAGACAAATACAGTCACCCAGCGCGACGCAGAGAAGCATAGTCCAGGAATAGGAGTGTGCTATGTGGGGGCCGGCCCAAGTCAGAAGGACGACAAAAATGCTCCCGAGAGAGAATGTGGTAACGAGGACATTACCCCAGTACAAGCGGAAATTCTCGTGATTTGGAGATACATACCGCAGGAAAACTGAGTGCGATCCTAGCGGGCTATATTGGCCTAGAATCGAGGCCATTGCCACTGCACCAACATAGACACCATATTCTCTGCTGCCGAGAAGCCTCGCCAATAGGATGAAATAAATTCCGAAGCAGGCGATCGAGAGACCTTGTCCCAAAAACAACCAACATGCGTTGCGAAAAAGCGTACTAGAACGAATGTTTGCCCACTCCGCTCGAAGTTATTTGGAACCACTAATTCACCCTCATCAAAACTAAGAACAATCGTTAGGAAGACGATGCAAATATACCAACGAAGATAAGGATTGTTCTTAAGAAGGAAGCATACGATAGCATCCCGGATCACTCTAATGAAGGTAAACATAACGAGTCCTAGTCCGACTGCTCCAAGCGAGAGCCACACTTCTAAAAAACCATTATGAGCCGAAGTTACCAACCAACGGCTACTCAAAGAAGCATTTGCAGACTCACCTTGGAGTCCCATCCAAAACGCAGCATACCCATATCCAAGTATTGGATGCTTCATCGCCGACGCAATCACAGCCTGCCATATTCCAGTTCGTCCTGTAAGGCTCGGATCCTTCCCAATAAGATATGTCAGCTCCCTCGAATAGCTAATACCAACCATGACTAGAGGAAATGTTACGGTTGCAACCAGTAGGAACGCAACTGAACGGTCATGAGCGCCGAGAGCATCCAAACACCTCATGGTCACCACGTATGCAATTAAGCATGCCAAAAGGACCCAGCCGGTCCTGGACTGAGTCATCAGAATCAAAAAGATTGACATGCAGATATAAAGCGTACGGAACCACTTGGCGATCAGCGTTTTAGCCGAAACATAGAACGCTCCAGACAACAAAAACACTGTCGTCATAGCGCAGACGTTCTTGTGGTTCCACATCCCTCGCCACGCGCCCGAAATCCCGGTGTGATCTACCCCATACTCGGAGAAAAAAAGCGAGAGCACAATGCTCAACACCAGACTAACCCATCCCAGAACCATGACCAATTTGATCAAGCGATTAGAATCGAATCGCTTGATCAGATAGAAAGTAAAGAGTGTGTCAGTCAATAGGCATAACGAGTATTCCAGAGATCTGGCCGGAAACTGCGACCAAATGCTGGACGTGATTGCCAACAAACATAGCATCGCAAATACTTTATCTTGAAAGAATGCGCCAAATACGGATCTGGCTCTAGTAGAAATCACTGCAAACAAGACAGAAAATATGCAAACAGCGAAAACAATGTTCTGCCCGGTCATAGACTCGCCTGCTAATTGGCCATAGGTCGCAGTCAGCCCATTATTTCTGGTTCCATTTTGAAACCAGAACGTGCCACCTCCTACAAGATAGATTAGAGGGCCGATCAATACCCAGGTGATTGCCAGGTGCGACACCGGCGAATGACTATGCAGAACACTGTCTTGCGCCATACTAGGAGATTCCTTTACAGGGAGAGTTCTTCGACATATCTCTCCTTTGCGGCGGCCGCACTGTGCCTGGTTGCAACCATGTCTCTGCCTAGCCGTCCTAAGTCAGCTAGCAACTGTGGCGATGAAAGAAACATCTGAATCTTGGCGCAAAGATCGTGCGAATCGCCGCTTCGAAAAAGCGACGCGCACGCCCCATTACTCGTAATCTCTTTATGGACTTGAAGATCACTGAGAATGCATGGGAGGCCGTAAGACATCGCTTCCAAAGAAACAAGAGGCAGGCCCTCTGGGCCGCGAGTGGGATTGATAAAGAGATCCGCCGCTCGATACGCAATAGAAGTATCTCGTTGAAAGCCTGCGAAGGTTACATCCAGGCCGGTCGCCTGTCGCTCCAGATCGGCTCGACACTTTCCCTCTCCAACTATTGTCAGGCAGAGAGAGTGATTATTGAGTTCATGCATCGCCTCAAGGATCAGAGATGCGCCTTTATGATTCTCCAGCCGTCCTACAAAAAGAAGGCGGAGCGGCTTACCTTTCGAGGAGCGTTCACTCGATAGCTTCGGAAGAGAGTGTACCCAATTGGGGATTACTACTAGCTTCCGCGAGGAAACAGACAGGTCCATCGCAACTGCTTTGGAGACGCAGATGACCCTGTTGGCGCTATGAACGAGAATTCGATAGAGGAAGCAAGCAAACCGGCGCTTCCAAAGTTCAGTCGCTTTTCCCGCTTCGATGTCCATCGTAAGGTGGCGAGTGGCTATCGCCCGGCAACCCAACAGCCGGGCCAGCGGAAGAAGAGCGGCCTCAAGATAGCCATTGATCCAAACTGTATCAATACCACAGAAAACGCGAAGATATGGAAGCATCGCAATGCTAAGAAGAATCGTCGCAGGCTTTCCCCAAAGAGTTGCAAACCGGATGGATAGGACGCGAGCGTCGGTCTCTCGAAGTGACTCGATGAGTTCTGGATTCAAGCAAAGAACAAATATCTCCGCTTCTCCCTGGAGAAAACGAACCACATCTTTCAGGTAGGTCTCAACCCCTCCAAAACAGGTGCCGAGATCGACGAGCAGGATTCGGCGCCGTTTCATTGGAGATCTTTTCCTGTTACCCACTTGATCACCGTGGCCCTCTCGTTTGTGTCGCTTTAGCTTTCCAATTCAGCCGATCGTAGAGAATCCTCAACCTGCTTCTCGTTGGAATATCCAAAAGAGAAAAACCGAAGAAAAGTAAGCAAAAACGAAAGTCGATCCTTCCTAGGAAGATTGCTCTGCACAGCAAGACCGCTGAACGATAGACGGCACCACCGGATCTCCTGATTCGGGGTAATCCCTGCGTCATGAGACAGTAAGAGAATGCTTTCGGAGTCAAGAGAGTTCCACAGTTTCCCCTTGCCCATTGATAGTAATCACACCAATCCGAGCCCGTACTGAGACGGGTCGCATCATTGGACTGGTTGTGATAGATGACCAGTGCTTGGTCGATCCATTTTGAAACAAGTGCACGGGAATGACGTACCCGCAATAGCCAGTCGAAGTCCTCATAGCCCGTAATCCCCTTAGTAAACGGAAATGTTAGCATCAGGGATTTCTTTACTAAGTAAGTGGAAGGCAATAGTAAACCACCTCGACAGAATATGTACTCACTCCAGTCCTCATCGACTCTTGGAAATTCGCGCGGAAAGACCTTCTGGATGCCGGTGTCCGCCTCCGCTGCGCGGCAGACAATGAAATTTGTATGAGGATCAAATTCCGCAAGGTTAGCTAATTGAGTTTCTATCTTCTGCGACAGCCATTCGTCGTCGTCGTCGAGAAAGGCAACCCATTCGCCTTTGGCTTCGCGGACACCGACATTGCGAGCTCCAGCAATCCCGATGTTTTCCGGAAGCCCGACAATCCGTAAGCGAGGCTCATTGAGAGCTTGGAGAATCCTTACGGTCTCGGGTTCGGGTCCATCCACGACAACAACGACTTCCAAATTCAGGTAGGTCTGGTTTAAAGCGCTGCGGATCGCTCGTTGTACCAAGCCAGGGCGATGGTATGTCCCTATTACAGCACTAACCAATGCGTTCATTCAGTCACCCCGGCGTGCAGACCTTCAACGACCTCTTGGTACTGTCTGTAAATCGATGCCCAGGTGAATCGCTTTCGGAACGACCGCAAGCCTTCCTCTGCAACCCTTGCACGAAGATCTCTGTCTTCGATCAACCGCTGAAGAGCATCGGCAAGATCAACAGCGGAATTTGGCGCTACCAGGATGACCCCTCCATCTGAGGCGATTTCGGGAATTCCACCCACGCTTGTGGCAACAACAGGAATTCCGCACGCCATTGCTTCGATGTTGACATTGCCGAAAGGTTCTTGCCAGATTGATGGGCAGCAGAGAATGTCGGCAGCACGGTACTGTTCTGCGATTTCTTTTCCGGAGCGGTACCCTTCAAACTGGACATTTGAAGGACTGGACTTGAGTAATGAGCGAATGTAGTGAGTAGACGTGCTCCCTCCCGCATGCGCAGTGCCAAACACCCTGCATACTGCCTCACATTTCCGCTCTTGAAGAAGCTTCATCGCCTCAATGAGCACATGCACACCCTTCTTAGCATTCAGCCGGCCTATATAAAGAACGATGGGAACCGGGCTATTTCGAACGCTTCCAGGCAACAGTGGATAGAACAGCGACTCGTCGGCCCCGTTATGGATTGCGGATGTGTTTCGCAAATTGGGGATAAGTCGAAGGCCCTCCAGCCGCATGGACTCGCTGACAAAAATGGATGCGTCTGGAGTAAATGATTTAAAGACAGATTTCCGCGCGACAGTAGTAACTGAATTATGGAAGTGGCAGATCAATGCCGCATTTTTCAGATGGATTGTTTTGTCGAGCGAGGCCGCAAAATATGGCTGGTTGTGGACCCATACCACATCGCCTCTTTTAAGGTTGGATACGAACGACTGAAACAAATGACGAATGATCGGTCCGCAAATCCAGGAGGGAAGAAACTTCTTCCCGATAATCGCACCGTATACGCGCAGCCCGGGGATCTCGATAATGCGGTCGTTCCCATAGCCCCAGCTATTATCCGAGGATTCGCACACTACGACTCGGGAGTCGTCGAAGCGCATTATATTCGCCACATTTCTGGCGATTGCGCCCCCGAAATATGCTGAGAATGGTTCCCCATTAGGAAGGACGTGATAGATCACAGCACGACCTCATCTTTCAGTTTTGGTTCGCGGATGAAGCGATAGCCGGCAGCCTGAATGAGAACAGCCCAGATGAAGTAGCTGTTGCCGACGAGGTAGCGGCGCCAGAGTCGCGCAGGGTCGGCGCAGAGGCGGAAGAACCATTCCATGCCAATGCGCTGCATCCATTGGGGAGCGCGAGCAGATTGTCCGGAAAGGACATCGAAGGCGGAGCCGGCGCCGATGGCAAGTTTGACGGGGAGGGCAGAAAGGTTTTCCTCGATCCAGAACTCCTGTTTTGGGGCGCCGAAGCAAACGATAAGGAGAGCGGGGCGGGCATTCTGGATTTTGGCAAGAACGGCGGCGGCCAGTTCGGGGGAGTTCTCGAATCCCAAGGGCGGGCAGTCGACGCCGGCAATGCGGAGTCCGGGGAAGCGAGTTTCGAGGTGGGCTGCGGCGGCCTCTGCGGAACCGAGTTTGCCACCGAGAAGGTAGGCGGAGGCGCCTGTCTCGGCGGCGAGCTGGCAGAGGTCGACGGTGAGCTCGACGCCGGTGATGCGCTCAGGCAGGGCGTGCTTGAATAGATGGCTGGCGAATACCAGCGACATGCCGTCGGCGACGTTGATGTCGGAGCGTTTGAGCAGGGCCTCGAAACGGGGCTGCTGATGGGCGAGGTGGACAAATTGTGCATTGACAGTGGTGATGACGGCCGGAACCGCGCGCGGACTGGACAGGAAGTCCCGCGATAAGGCGAGCACCTCTTTTATCGAGATGACATCGACAACTGCATGCCCTAGACGAATACGCTTGCGGTCTTCCATTCTTCGCTCCGGCTTGAAATTGTCGATGACCTAGAACCTGTAAATAGCTGCCGAAGCAGCTGCGGACGCCATGCCGCTGGCGTCTGTGGCGAAATTGCGAAGATAACTGAATGGGACAAAGACAATGTCGTCGGCCTGGAGATCTACATCCGCATGCTTCCCCTTCTGCATGGCGCTCAAAGGCAGCGGTAACTCGACATAGCCTGTGTCGGACTTGCGAATGATGCGAGCGTGAGCCGGCACCGCTGTGTGGTTGGTTCCACCCGCCCGGGCCACCAACTCCAGCGCGCTGATTTTGCCTTCGTTGTTGGTCATGGTGTAACCACCCGGGCGGCCCACATCGCCCAGCGCATACACAACGCCCGCCTTCGGCACGAAGAGCGTGTCTCCGGGATTAATCTGGATCGCCGTATCGAAGGCGGCATCGGGCTTGTTGGAGACAAAGTAGGGAATCTTATCTTTTGAATTGCGGCGCTCGATGAGAATCTTTCGGTCGGCCAGCTCAGTGAGTCCGCCGGCCAGTGCGAGCACGTCCAGCACTGAACGCGGTGTCCCTATGGCGACGGCGCCTGGGGCTTTGACCTCGCCGAGCACAGAAACCTTTTGCGTCGCATACTCCTCGACCGCAACCAGCACCTTGGGTCGCAGCAGGTAATGGCCATCGAGCAGAACTTTCTCTATGGCGCGAGCCGCCTCAGCCGGCGTCAAAGCGGAAACCTTGACGCTACCCCCCAGCAACAACGGGAGCTCGCCTGCGTCGGTGACACGCGCATGTTGCTCTAGTTCCAATGTATCGAAGACCTGGACATGGAGCATGTCTCCAGGTCCGATGAGAAGGCCCTCGGGAGCCTGAGCTGCCAATCCTGAAGCCGTGAGAAGCAAAGGGAAAAGCCACTTAGCTGCGTTTCGCATTGTCGTCCTCCGAGTAGTTGTAGACGTTCTTGCGGTAGCCGTAATACCCGTAATAGCTCTCGTCGCGGGGACGAAGGCCATTGAGCACGACGCCAATATAGTGCTTGGTGCCCTCTGCAAGCGTGCGGTAGCTTTGCCGCAACTGCGGTCTCTCAGTGAGCCGGACGCGAGTCAGCAGCAGAGTGATGTCGGCCAAAGGATTGACCAACACAGCATCGGTAACCGGAAGAACGGGAGGGCCGTCGAGGATTATGAAGTCATAGTTATTGCGCCACTCTGCGATACATCTCGCGATGCCGGATTCAAGCAGCTCGGATGGGTTGGGCGATGTGGCTCCCGCCAACAGAGCGTGGCACTGGGGAAGACCGGGAATAAAACTCCCAATGGGATCCAGCAGTTCGTGGCCAGCCAACATTTCGCTAAACCCCTGCCGGTTACTGACGCCAAGCCTGCGGTGCAGATGGCCGCGTCGCAAGTCCATGTCCACAAGTAACACCTTGCGGTTGGCCTGCGCCAGAATCACCGCTAGATTAGCGGAGAAGGTAGTTTTGCCCTCGCTGGCGATGGAACTGGTGACCAGGATAACCCGGCCGCCGTGCTCTGGCATGCCCCCTGTGAGCAGCAGAGCAGTGCGGATCGCCCGGAGAGACTCGCTATAGGTGGAATGCGGATCCTTGATGCTTGCCAGAGAATCCGGTCCGGTAGAGGTACCTGTATCAGTGAGCGGTGTTGCGCCCAAAAGTCTTTGCCCAACGATATCTTCGACTTCGGCGATGGTGTTGATCTTATTATCGAGAGTGTTGACCAGCAAGGCCCCGAGTCCACCAAGAAAGAGCCCCGCAGCCAGCGAAATGGCCATATTGAGGGGCACGTTTGGACGCTTGGGCGTGGCCGGGGTACGACCGGGGTCCACAACAGTGATATTCGAGGACTTCAAGCCTTCAAGCACACCTGCCTCTTTTAAGCGTTTCAGCAGGTCCTCGTAGAGTCCGCGGCTTTCGTCGGCCTCCTGACGGACAATTGCGTACTCGATAGCTTTGTCGTTAAGCTTGGCGGCCTGCTGCTTGGCCTGCTCGTATTGACTCCGAGTGTTGGCCTCCGTCTGGACGGCAACGGCAAAATCGCTTTTGGCACGCTCTTTGAGTCGCTCGACTTCCTGGTGGATCGATTGCTCCAAGCCGGCAATGTTGCCACGCATCTCAACGATTTTGGGATACGAGGAGCCGTACTTGGCCTCAGCCTGCTGGAGTGCCGCCTGCTGCATCGCTTCTTGCTGGCGCAGGCTCTGGATCAACTCCAGGGAATTGCTCATGGACTGGGAGTTGAGGCCAACTGAATTGCCTGCCAGGCCAGAGAGCATTTCGGCATCGCCGCTCTCTGCCGCGTGGGCAACGGCCCCCTTAAGGATGCGGTTCTGCTCGGCCTGTGTAAGGGCCAGGGTGGTCTGCTGCAACTGGTCAAGCACTCCTGAATAGGCCTGTTCGCGGCCCTGGGCGTCCGTGGTGCCCAGGCTGTATACGCCGCTCTGGCGCTGCTGGTCTACGACCTTCTTCTGCAGTTCCTCACTCTGTTGTCGCAACTCGCCCAGCTGCCCACTTAACCACTCTGACGCTTGATTGGTGGCGGTGTATCGTGTCTGAAAGGTATAGTCCACGAGACCTTTCATCAGCGTGTTGACCACAGCCGCAGCCAACTTCGGATCAGGATTGAGGTAGTCGATCTCGATGAGCCGGGTACCCGAGACTGGCTTGACTTTGAGATTCCTCTGAAAGATATTCAAGGCCATCTGGCGACGCTGAGGGGCATTTTCAAGTGACGCGCCTGGCATATCCTTTGCGCCGCTCGGGCTAATAATTCCCAGCAACCAACTAACAGGGTTCCAATGCGACCGAAAGTCCGCGGTCTCTTCCATGTGCAGGGTTTCAATGGTGCTGAGCGCCAACGTATCCGACTCCAGAATGTTGGCTTGGGTCTGTATGATGATGTTGGCTTCCAGAGCGTCGTCTGATGCGCCGCTGGCGCTGCTCATCAGACTTTCGAGTCCCATGGCGTCCGAGCTCTCCGACTGTACCTGCAAGGTTCCCGTGGCCTCATAGCGCCGGGTGGCAAAGGCGCAATAGAGAGCGGCCAAGACTACAACGGTCAGCACCGTTCCATATACTACGGCACGCCTCCGCCCCAACAGAGTCACTAAGTCTCTTAGAGTAAGTTCTTTCTCAGACATGGAATCCAAAATCGTTAAGCCCCTTTCTTCGCGAGCCTTGTGATCCTATCTCTTCCGTCAATCCTCAAGTAGCCATGCAAATCAAGCAGTTCCTGGGTTGCACAAGACAGCTGGGGCTCTTTTGGCTATACATTTCTCATCGAACCGCAATGACCGACGCCCAATATGAACCACCGGCACGCACACTCCACCGCACAACTCAAGCTTCCTCGGCGCCCCTGGGCGATTTCTCAAACTTCCGGATACAAATAATTGGCGCGTGAACTGGTGATCCTCAAAGCGCCCCAGGCTCCAAAGCCGCAGCAGATCCCTCCAGTCACAACGCTGGTCAGATTTCAGACACAAAAATCTCCACCGCTCTTAACACTGACCTGGTGAGTGGGAGAGAAAATTCAATTCAAAAGACAGATGTTCTAATAAGTATACCGCTACCAATTCATCGTGCAGTCGTATAAAAGTCGCTGGCGATTACCCCCGTTATAAGTTCTTCGGCGTCACACCAAACGCCAACCAGACGCCCTAACGAATCGCACACAACCACAGCGCTCCGAAGAGAGTTTGTAGGCTAGGCAAGACTCCTCGCTTCGCCCCTGCGAGAGTGCGCAAGAAGTTGTCACCAGACATCTTGAATCTTTGTCGCGCAGAATTGATCATTATTCGCAGGAGGGATGCCGATGCAATCTCCCATTGCTGGACCGGACCACCTTACAGCGATTGCATCGGCTCACCGGCGAAATCTGGATTCTTGTCCCGGAAGAATGGGACAGCAGTTTTCAAAACGCACAGCAGGCCTCTACGACTCTTCTAGCTATCGCCTTTATTTTGAAGATGATGGCGGCTCACCCAGCACAATCTTGACATTTTTTTCCTGGCCGGGTGCTTCCCGCGGTTCCGCTGGCGGTTCTCACCCCAATCTACCGCTGCCGCGCCTTCGCGCACCGCATGACGCGGCAACGTCTGACGCGCTTTCTCAATACCGCTAAGAGCGAATTCTGATAGGGTACGAGGCTGCCTCTTCCTGCAAGCTAACCAATTCAACCATGAACAGGAGAATCCCCATGTCAACCACAGATCAACGCGTTGCGCGACAGAAAGCTCCTCTCACAACGGCTTCAGACATCGCACCTAAAGCAGTTAAGGACATTACTGGAGCGCTCAATGCTCTCCTCGCAGATGTCTTTAGCCTTTACCTCAAGACGAAGAATTTTCACTGGCATATGAGCGGGCCTCATTTTCGTGATTACCACTTGTTGCTCGACGACCACGGAGATCAACTCTTTGCCATGACGGACGATATCGCAGAGCGCGTTCGGAAAATCGGCGGCACTACGATTCGCTCCATCGGGCATATCGCTCGCCTGCAGCGAATCCCTGACAACGACGCGGACTTCGTTACTGCTGCCGACATGTTGAGCGAACTTCACGAGGACGAAAAGGCTCTGGCACTCAGCATGCGTGCAGTCCATACACTCTGTGACGACGAGGGCGATGTCGCCACGGCGAGTCTTCTCGAAACCTGGATTGACCAATCACAGCGCCGCAGCTGGTTCCTATTCGAAGCGACGCGCGGCTGACGTCGTTTGACAGCAAAAGAAGTAACCTCACGGTCGAACGCTCATAGCGCTCGGCACAAGAAACTTTTTGCGTTCAGGAGCATCGAAGCAAGAAAGGACGAAAGCGCCTTCATTCCCCTGATTCGATTGCCTGTTAACAAAAATGAAAGAGCAACCTTACTTCGATTGGCCCAAATATCGTTGGCTTGTCCAGCAAGGTGAGGCCTTCGGCACACCGGGCATGGAACCGCGCTGGACCTCCAGCGTGAAGGACGCCGTGGGAACTGCCTATTCCGCTTCGAGCCGGGTGTGGTTCACCTCTTCGCACGGAATATTGAACGAGATTTATCACCCTACAATCGATCGCGCCCAGGTGCGGGATATGGGGTTCCTGGTAACTGACGGGGAGACCTTTGTCCACGAAGAGAAACGCGACCTGGTATCGAGTTTCGAGTACATTCATCCTGAGGCGCTTGGCGCACGTTATGTGAATCGCGACCCCGAGGGCAGGTACGCGCTGACCAAGGAGATCATCTGCGATCCGCACCACTCGGTAGTACTAACGCGGGTGCGCCTTGAAGGACATGAAGCCCTCTTGCCGCGGCTGAAAGTCTACGCGCTCCTGGCGCCGCACCTGGACGACGGCGGGACAAACAACACGGCGCGCGCACTGGAGATCGCAGGGCACAGAATGCTACTCGCCTGGAAGAACGAGTGGTCGCTGGCCATGGCTGCCAGTTGCGGCTTTTCGCGTTTGAGTTGCGGGTTCGTGGGCGAGAGCGACGGCTGGCGCGACCTGATGGAAAATTTCCGCATGGATTGGGAGTTTGGTTCGGCCACGAACGGAAACATCGCGCTGATGGGGGAGCTGAATTTAAATGAAAGGCTCGATGGCGACGGGCTTGAGTTTACCGTGGCCATCGGTATCGGCGAGGGGCATCACACCGCACTGCAGAAAACAGTGAGCGCGCTAACCACACCATTTGAGGAACATCGCAGCAGGTTCATCGCGCAGTGGCAGCGCGCAGCGAATCCTGAGTGGCTGGCTGCCAAGGCTGGCGATGGAGGCAAGCTGATGCGGGCCAGCCACAACGTCCTGTTGGCTCACGAAGACAAAACGTTTTCAGGAGCGTTTGTCGCTTCGGCCTCGATTCCGTGGGGACAGGTGATGGGCGACGATGATCTTGGCGGCTATCACCTGGTTTGGACTCGTGACATGGTGCAGACAGCTACTGCCCTGTTAGCTTGCAAACGAGTGGAAACTGCGCGCCGGGCGTTGGTCTACCTGGCCTGCACTCAACAGCCAAACGGCGGCTTTGCGCAGAATTTTTGGCTGGACGGCAGACCCTATTGGTCTGGCGTGCAACTGGATGAGGTGGCATATCCGCTGATTCTTGCCTGGCGATTGTGGAAGGCGGATGGGCTGGGCGAGATGGACATCTTCCCGTTTGTGGAGAAGGCGGCTGGATTCCTGGTGCGCCATGCGCCCATCACCCATCAGGAACGGTGGGAGGAGAATGCGGGCTATTCGCCCTCCACTCTGGCGGCAGCAATCGCAGGACTGCTCTGCGCGGCGGAGATGGTTCGCGCCCATGATTCGGATGAACTGGCGACATTTCTTGAGGAGTTTGCCGACTGGATCGAACACCACATCGAAGATTGGACTGTAACCAACGAGGGAGTGCTGCACCCGGAGATCCGGCGACACTACATGCGTATCCGGCCGCCTGAGAAAGGCGAGGCTTATGCGTGCGAAAGTTGTGGCACGGAGACGATCCATGTAAACAACCGGCCACCCGGTACGCGCACAGAATTCGCGGCGCGGGAGATTGTGGATGCGGGCTTTCTGGAACTGGTGCGCTATGGCGTGCGGCGGGCAGACGATCCGCTGATTGTGGATTCGTTAAAAGTTGTAGACGCGCTGCTGAAGCGCGAGCTGCCGCAAGGGCCTGGATGGCTGCGCTATAACTGGGACGGCTACGGGCAACGACCGGATGGCGGACCGTTTCAGGGATGGGGCCAGGGTCGCGTTTGGCCGCTGCTGACAGGCGAGCGCGCACATTATGAGCTGGCAGCAGGCAAAGATGTTGCTGCTCTCATCAATACATACGAACGTTTTGCAACTTGTGGACAGATGCTGCCTGAGCAGGTTTGGGACGAGGCAGATCTTCCGAATGCCAGTATGCGGCTGGGAAAGCCGGCCGGCTCGGCGGTTCCGCTGGTCTGGGCGCACGCTGAATACCTGAAGCTGCTGCGCTCGGCCTTGGATGGCAAGATTTTTGATCGCATCGATGCCGTTTATACACGGTATTGCGAACCCGAGGGGCGAAACCGGACGCGGCAAAACCTGGAGATATACAGTCTGCGGCGGCCCATCCAAAAGATCGCCGCCGGAGACACGCTGCGTATTTTGGATGAAAATCACTTCGACCTGGTCTGGTCCGATGATAGCTGGCAGACCACGCACACTACTTCCGGCCGAAGTCTGGGCAGCGCAGGGTTCAGCGCCGACGTTGCCACGGCACCCGGCCAAACGGGCAGTTTGACCTGGACTCTGCACTGGCCGGAGCAAGACCGCTGGCTTGGTTACAACGTGGAAGTGCAGGTTGAAGACAAGTAACCTCAGCAAAAGACGTCTTCGTTCAAAAATCGTGACGATCGTCTATCAGTGCGGGAATGGCCGGCGACCCCTCCTCGGCTAGCGCTCCACGATTCGAGTTCGCGTTGTCCGTCTCAGCTTCGGCACGGAGTTTGGCCACAACCAGCCAATTGTCCTTGTGCGGATGGTCAGCGATCCACGGCGGCAGCGGCATACGAAGATAAGCACCCAGCGCTTCGGCATAGCCCTCATAAAGAGCGCGCAGATCGCGAAGTCTCTCGTAGGAGTGACCGTCGCGGCAGACGCTTATGCCGCTCTTGCAGAGCATGTCGAAGAGTTGTTCGTAGCGCTCAAGCGGGAGCCGGTCAGGAGCATCTGTTATAGGGGGCTGCGAGAAAATCTGCGCCAGGTCGACCATCGCGTGGCGTGCCATGGCAAAGGTCAACTGAGCCTGGCGAGCTTCGCTTCCCTGTACATCGGCAATCAGCAGCGCTGAAGTATCCAGCACGGCAGTCAAGGCGCTGATCCAACTCTGGTTGTTATGCTGCGAGCGGAAATAACAGAGCAGCGGATAAGAGATATGGCTTTCCAGCAATTCCGCCGACCAGCGTTCCCATTCGAGCAGCAATAACGAGAGGGCGTTTTCACCGCCTTCATAAGAATGGCGGCGCATCAGTTCTGCAGCGGTAGGCGGAGATCCGGCTCGCGCGTCAAGCAGCGAAATGCTCACCTCACGACGCGAAAACGCACTGTAGAGAACCGGAAAGTATCCCATTACGACAGCCAGAAAACCCAGCCCGATTCCCGCTTCCAGAATAATGAGTTCGCGCGCCCAGGCACTGCTCGGCGTCACATCGCCCAGCCCCAATGTAAAGATAGTGGTTCCACTAACGTACAAGTCAGATCTAAGGCTAGCTCCTTGAGCCGCGTCGTTGAACGGGCTGCCCAAGCCGTAAAAGATAAGTGCAAAGCCTATGACCATCGCACCGGCCCACACCGCCAGAAGAAAAATCAGGGACATAGGCCCGTAGTAACTGAAGAAGGTCTCGCGCCTGCGCGGATTGCGAAGCCGTTTGCCAATGTATGCCCAGGGTGTCCAGGTAATGACATAGAACATTCGAGTAAGCCGAAAACGGCCGGACGCGCGGCGCGGCAGGATGATCGTCTGGAAGGCATCGAGCAGTACGGCAAACAGGCAGACAACGCCCGCAACAAGAGTAAAAGCCCGCATCTGTCTTCCTCCTCCTGGAGCAATCGGCAGCCCTCTTGCCTTCTATCTAATCAATGTAACCTAGCCGAAATGGCAATTCAAAGAGTTGCCTATTGTCCACTATTCTCAACCCGCTGTTACGTTTCCATTGCAAGTCCGGCAATTGCCGCAGCCGTCCGCGCCAGCCAGGGGTCGGTCATAGCAATATGACTGAAACCGAACAGGCTTCATGTACATCCAAAGGTTTGTCGAAGTCAGGGGAGTGGGAGGTCGCTTCCCCCTCTTGCGCCCTTGTAGCCCCGCTTAACGGAAAATAAATGGCAAAACCAGTACTGCTGACGGTTGATGACGACCCGGAGGTATTGCGCGCTGTCGAGCGTGACCTACGACGCCGCTATTCAGAGCACTACCGCGTCTTGCGCGCGGACTCTGGCGCAACGGCGCTGGAGGCGCTTCGCGGACTCAAGCGGCGTGGAGATCCAGTGGCGTTGCTTCTGGCCGATCAGCGTATGCCTCAGATGACTGGTGTAGAGTTCCTTGGCCAGGCGATGGAGATTTTCCCCAACGCCAAACGCGTCCTGCTGACCGCCTATGCCGACACCGATGCGGCGATTCGTGCCATTAACGACGCCAGCATCCATTACTACCTGTTGAAGCCGTGGGACCCTCCGGAGGAACACCTTTATCCGGTGTTGGATGACCTTTTGGATGATTGGATGGGGTCTTACAGGCCTCCATTCGACGGGGTTCGCGTTCTCGGAACGCGTTGGTCTCCGCATTCCTATGCGATTCGAGATTTTCTTACCCGCAACCAGACACCCTACCAGTGGATCGATGTGGAGACGGCGGGGCAAGTTGGCGAACTGCGCCGGCTGGTGGAAGCCGCAGGAGCCGACGTTGCCAGCCTGCCAAAAGTGCTCTTTGCTGATGGCACTTCCTTGTCAGACCCGACCGTGGGTGAACTGGCCGAAAGACTCGGGCTGCGCATTCGGCCCGAAGTGGCGTTTTACGATCTTGTAATCGCAGGCGGTGGCCCCGCAGGCTTGGCGGCGGCCGTCTATGGCGCTTCAGAAGGTCTCAGCACGGTGCTGATCGAGATGGAAGCGCCGGGCGGTCAGGCGGGGATGAGTTCCCGCATCGAGAACTATCTCGGCTTCCCGTCCGGATTAAGCGGCGGCGACCTGGCACGACGAGCGGTGGCACAGGCGCGACGCTTTGGAGTGGAGATTCTGAGTCCTCAGCAGATGACCGGCCTCAGTGTGGAAGGCCCCTCGAAGATCGTCAAACTTGCGGCGGGATCCGATATTGGCTGCAAAGCGCTGCTGATTGCCACGGGAGTTTCCTACCGGAAACTGAACGTGCCAGGCGCTGATCGGCTGCAAGGGTGCGGCGTTTACTATGGCTCGGCCATGACCGAGGCGCAGGAGTGTCAAGGAGAGGACGTTTACATTGTCGGCGGTGCGAACTCGGCCGGCCAGGCCGCTATGTACTTTTCGAAATTCGCCCGGCAAGTGGTGATGCTGGTCCGGGGTCCATCCCTTTCCGCGACGATGTCGCAGTACCTGATCGACCAGATCAAGAAGACGCCGAACATCAAGGTGGACACCCACTGCCAGGTTGTGGAAGTTCACGGAGATACACACCTCGAAGCCGTTTCCATTCATTGCGCGGAAACCGGCGACACTACAAAAGTACCCACAAATCTTCTTTCGATTTTCATCGGTGCGGAGCCCAACACGGATTGGCTCTCCGGCGTGGTGGAGCGGGATGAGCGCGGATTCATCCTTACTGGAGCTGACCTGATACGCGACGGAAAGATGCCGAAGGGATGGCAGCTGGAGCGGAACCCGTATTGGGTGGAATCGAGCGTGCCCGGTGTTTTTGCGGCCGGAGACGTCCGCCACGGTTCTGTGAAAAGGGTCGCGTCAGGCGTGGGCGAAGGCTCGATTGCGGTACAGTTCACTCATCAATATCTCAGCGAGGTGTAACTTGGCGCAGAATCTTACGACCGTAGCAGCAAGCCTTTCAATTGATGACCTGCGCAAGATTGATGTTTTCGCGGACTTGCCCCAGGAGCAACTCGACTGGCTGGTGGAGCATCTTCAGGTTAGGTATTTTCAGCCGGGAGAGATCATAGGCCGGGAGGGTGACCCCCTGGACAATCTTACTGTGATTCTTGAAGGAGAAATTCGATTACAACGGGGTAGTGGCGCCGATGAGATGATCTTCAGAGGACTTGCAGGTCAAGTAACCGGCTTGCTCCCGTACTCGCGGTTGACACACTACGGCGGCACCAGCCGGGCCGTGCTTTTCACTCGTGTTGCGTACCTCCACAGAAGCCTCTTCCCCGAAATGCTTCAGCGCATGCCCCTGCTCGGCCAGCGATTGGTTTCCCTCATGGCCGACCGCATTCGCGAAACCACGCGGAGCGAGACCCAGCGCGACAAACTGGCGGCGCTGGGCAAGCTCTCCGCAGGTTTGGCGCACGAACTGAACAATCCCGCCGCCGCTGCCCAACGCGCTACAGGTAGCCTTCGCGAGGCGCTTGAAACCGTGCGCGAGGCAAGTATCCGGCTGGCGCGCCACGCCCTTTCTGCTGAACAACGAGAGAAGATTACCTGCTTCGAACGCGAGGCCCAGCGCACCCCCAGCACTTCCGCGGACCCCCTGGCCCAGAGCGATCGGGAAGAGCGCATCACCACATGGCTTGAAGCGCGTCACGTGCCGGATGCGTGGAAGATTGCCCCGGCCATCGCCGACGCCGGTGTAGAGGTTCCGAAACTGGAAAGCCTTGCGGGCCAGGTTGGAGACGTGGTATTGTCCGATGCCCTCATCCGCATCGCGTCACTGTTAACCATCGCCAAACTGATCGACGAGATTGAAATCAGCACCAAGCGGATATCCTACCTCGTTCAGGCAGTCAAAGAGTACTCGTACATGGATCAGGCTGCGATGAAGGAAGTCGACCTTCATCAGGGACTCGAAAATACTCTTACGATTCTGAACCACAAATTCAAGTCAGGAATCACGGTGATTCGCGAGTATGACGAAAGCTTGCCGCGAATCTGCGCCTTCGGTGGCGAACTCAATCAGATTTGGACAAACCTGATGGTAAACGCCATCGAAGCCATGCATGGGAAGGGCGAGTTGCGGGTGCGTACCGCACGAGACCTCGACCGGGTGCTTGTCGAAATTGGCGACAATGGACCGGGAATTCCGTCCGAGATTCTGCCCCACATCTTTGAGGCATTTTTTACGACCAAAGGGGTTGGCGAAGGGACAGGCCTGGGCCTGGACACGGTTGGCCGCATCATCAGGAATCATCATGGCGAGATCCGCGTTTCTTCGCACCCGGGCGACACACGCTTCCAGGTATTTTTGCCTTTAACTCAGCCGAAAAGTCCAGCCGCAGGGACGATGGAGGAAGACGATGCAGGAAACTTGCTCACACCTGGACCAGATACAAAACCCATCTCCTAAGACCGATGGGTGCGAGGAGTGCTTGCAGATGGGCGATTCGTGGGTGCACTTGCGCCTCTGCGAAATCTGCGGTCACGTCGGCTGCTGCGATTCCTCGAAGAACCGCCACGCCACCAAACACTTCAAAAAGAGTAAGCACCCCGTTATGCGATCTCTTGAACCGGGCGAAGATTGGGGATGGTGTTACATCGACGATGTCATGATTGAACCGTTTTCTTAAAGGCCTGAGATCGAAAAGAAAGGATGGGAGAAATGAATGCGACGGTGAGCCAACCGGATATTCGAGACCAGCTCTTGCTGCGCCTGACTGAATCGCGTTCGATAACCGACGACTTGTTTCGAATTGTGCGCGAGGACGCGCTCTACGACAGGCCCATTCCCGAGAGACATCGAATTGTCTTCTACATCGGCCACCTCGAGGCATTCGACTGGAATTTGATCGGAGGTCACGCGCTCGGCCTCGATTCGGGGCACAACGAGTTGGACCGCCTCTTCGCTTTTGGGATCGATCCATTGGATGGCGGCCTGCCGCAGGACAAACCTTCCGATTGGCCTCGGCTCTCTGAAATCAGTGCTTATAATCTGCGCGTCCGAGACGGAATCGACGACATTCTGAAGAGCGGTTCGCAAACTTCGGAGAGCCATTGGCAATACCCTCAAGAAGTCATCCTGAATGTGGCGATCGAACATCGATTGATGCACGCAGAGACCCTGGCGTACATGCTGCATCAACTTAGTCCGATTCGGAAGATTGCGCCCCACGGTTATCGCGCCGCAGGTTCTCATCGACCCGGGCCACCAATGGCTGCACGCATGATCGACATCCCGGCGGGATTCGCAACGCTGGGAATTTCGCGCAGCGGAGATGTGTTTGGCTGGGACAACGAGTTTGAAGAACATTCCGTCGAAGTGCCTGCCTTCGCGATTAGCGCGCACAAGGTCACGAACGGAGAGTTTCTCCGATTTGTGCTCGAGGGCGGATACGACGAACAGCACCTCTGGAGCGCCGCGGACTGGACCTGGATCAAGGAACAGAAAATCGCGTATCCGCGTCTGTGGTTCGAGCGCCAGAACCAGTGGTTCTATCAAGCCATGTTTGAAGAGCTGCCGTTGCCGCTCGACTGGCCCGTTTACGTCAGCCACGCGGAGGCTGAGGCCTATGCGCGTTTTCGTGGCATGTCCCTTCCCACCGAAGCCGAAGTTCATCGTGCCGCTTACGGAACGCAGAAAGGCACGGAGCGTACTTATCCGTGGGGCGATTCGCCTCCCGATGCCGGCCATGGCAACTTTAACTTCGAGCGTTGGGATCCGGTCGCGGTGGGGAGCTATCCCAATGGTCGAAGCGCCTTCGGATTGGAGGAACCTCTCGGCAACGGCTGGGAGTGGACCTCTTCTCCCTTCGCGCCCTACCCAGGTTTTGAGCCGTTTCCCTTTTACCGTGGTTACTCGGCTGACTTCTTCGACGGAAAACATTTCGTGGTCAAAGGCGCTTCGCCGCGGACTGCGGCTTCGATGTTGCGGCGTTCGTTCCGCAACTGGTTCCAACCGCATTATCCCTTTGTTTACGCCTCTTTTCGCTGTGTGGAACGTTGAATGGAGCCCAAATGCTGATTCGTGGTGGATCGACACTTATCGTGAACTCATTCGCCGAGGACGTGCGGAATGGGTTGGGACAATCCGGGCAAAGGGAATTGCCGTCAAAGTATCTATACGACGACGTCGGTTCTGCCTTGTTTGAAGCGATCTCCCGTCTTCCCGAGTATGGGGTGACAAGGGCTGAAGAGCGAATTTTACAGCAGCACTCAGACGACATTGCTGAGCATCTGACGGCGCATGGCATGGTGGTTGAACTTGGGAGCGGCAGCGGCCGAAAGACGCGCCAAATACTGGAAGCTCTGGCTCATCACAAGTCAATGACTTACTGCCCCATTGAAATATCGTCTTCAGCGCTGGTGAGTTGCGAGCGTGAACTCGATGATCTCGCACACGTCAGCATTCTAGGGTTCGAGACTGAGTATCTTGACGGCTTGAGAAAGGCGGTGGCTCGCCGCAAACCCGGCGATGCCGTTGTCGTGTTGTTTCTGGGCAGTTCGATCGGCAACTTCGATCGTGGGCCAGGCGAGGAGTTCCTCCTACAGATTCGCCAGGCGATCGATCCTGGCGACATGTTATTGCTCGGCACCGATCTTGAGAAACCATTGACCCAACTCATTCCCGCCTACGATGACTCTCTCGGTGTGACTGCGGCCTTCAATCGCAACCTGCTCGCCCGCATTAACCGTGAGCTGGGAGGTGACTTCGACTTATCCAAATTCGAGCATGTCGCCCTCTACAACGCCGGCGAGCGCAGAATCGAGATGCATCTCCGCTCCACTGCTACGCAGACTGTCACCATTAACGAGTCCAGTTTCACGTTTCGATGCGATGAGACGATCTGGACCGAAAGTTGTCATAAGTACAGGAGGGCAGAACCGGCAGAAATGGGCCACCGATCGGGCTTCGAGTCCGTCGCTCAATGGGTTGACGGTGAATGGCCATTTGCTGAAAGCCTGCTCGTCGCCGAGTGACTCTTAAGGTTTTCTTCGGTTGCGTCTACTTGACTATTTAACATCGTTCGTTTTGCATGCAAACTGTTAGCCTTCATTCAGCTGAAGAGAGCCATCTTTCAAGGAGATGCCTGTGAGTTGGCGACGGCGCGCTTCCGTCAGATAGTAGCTCAATTGCGTGGCAGCGGTGATATAGCTCAGCCCCCCGATGCGGATGTTGGAGATGCAGTTGCGCTCGGCGTTAGTCCGCCCTGGGCCCGGGTTCCAAGTGATATAGGCTCCTAGCGAATCCGGCGAACTAAGTCCCGGTCGTTCGCCGATAAGAACCACCGACAGTTGCGCCCCGAGCGCCGCGCCGATCTCGTCCCCGATTGCAACTCGCCCCTGCTCCACCACAGCAATTGGCGCCAGTCGCCAACCCTCCAGCCGTGGTAGTAGTTCCTGAAGCAATGGTGGGGCATGCCGCTCAACGGCAATCGCGGAAAGCCCGTCGGCCAAAATCAGCGCAAGTTCCCAATTGCCTATAAGCAACTTGGCGCGGCTGGTCTCGTCAAGCTGCCGGCCCAGATCCGGACGCTGCAGATAGGTTGTCCTGTCCGTGGCTGTGGAGTGCAGCACCAGCACATCCTGGCCTGTGATGGCGGCCAGGTTTGCCGCCAGCGACGAGGCGTCCAGCCGTGCATGCACAGCGTCGCGCGCTTGCGCATGTGCACGCTGAAAATCCAGCAGATCGCAAGTCTGCAGGCTGGCACCTGTTCGGCCCAACCCTACACGCGCAGGAGTCAGCGCGCGGAGACGGGCTGCAAAGGCAACGGGCCGATGCAAACCCTCATTCATGCAAGCAGCCTCTCCGGATGTTGGGCTTCCAGCGCCAGCGAATGAAATCCATCGCCAGCGAGCCACTGCTCGAACTCCGGGGCCGGCCGCAGCCCCAACACGCGGCGCAGATAAATCGTATCGTGGAAGCTCGTGCTTTGGTAGTTGAGCATCACGTCGTCAGCGCCTGGAACTCCCATGATGTAGTTGACTCCTGCCGTACCCAGCAGTGTGAGCAGAACATCCATATCGTCTTGATCGGCTTCGGCGTGATTAGTGTAGCAAACGTCGCAACCCATGGGGAGCCCCAGCAGTTTGCCGCAAAAGTGATCTTCCAGCCCGGCGCGGGTAATCTGTTTGCCATCGAAAAGATACTCAGGACCAATGAAGCCCACCACCGTATTCACCAGCATTGGCTTGTATCGGCGGGCTACGGCATAGGCGCGAGCTTCCAGGGTCTGTTGGTCCACGCCGTGGTGCGCGTTGGCAGAGAGCGCCGAGCCCTGGCCAGTCTCAAAGTACATGACGTTTCCGCCCATGCTCCCATCGGCGCAAACTGCGCCCCGCCGCAGAGAATGTCCCGCCTGCTGCGCTTCGTCGAGCAGTGCCAGATCCACGCCAAAACTGCGGTTAGCCGCTTCAGTTCCGGCGATAGATTGAAAGAGCAGGTCCACCAAAGCGTCCTGCTCCAGCGCCGCTAGTTGCGTAGTAAGATGCGCAAGTACGCAGCTCTGCGCGGGAATCTGAAAGCGACGGCGCAGCTTGTCGATCAACCACAGCATTTGTGTTGTGGTGGCCACATTGTCGCCCGCGGGATTGATGCCGATAACAGCGTCGCCAGAGCCTAGCAGCAGTCCGTCCAAGATGGACGCTGCAATGCCTGCCAGGTCATCCGTGGGATGATTGGGCTGAAGACGCGCACTTAGCCTTCCTGCCAATCCAACCGTAGTGCGAAAGCGCGTGACCACGCGAATTTTTGCCGCGGCTGCAATCAGGTCCTGTACTCGCATCAGCTTGCTCACCGCCGCAGCCATCTCTGGCGTGATTCCTGGCGCGAGCGCCGTCAGCCGCTCGCCCGTTGCATCGTCTGAGAGCAACCAGTCGCGCAACTCGCCCACCGTGATGGAACGCACGGGCGCAAACGCTGCTGTGTCGTGTGTGTCCACGATCAGCCGGGTCACCTCGTCGTCTTCGTAGGGAACCACCTGCTCCGACAAGAAGTGCGCGAGAGGAAGATCGGCAAGGGCGTACTGGGCCGCTACGCGCTCCTCGGCCGAGCTGGCCGCCAAGCCGGCAAGTGCATCCCCGCTGCGCAAAGGAGTTGCCTTGGCCAGCAGTTCGCGCAAATCCGCAAAACAATAGCGTTTGTTGCCGATACTATGCGCAAAGCCCATACAAGTGGATATAGAGTAACCCAGCCAACCGGTTGCAACTGTAGACCTTCTTCCCAGAAAGGTGCCGGATTTCCCAACCGGCGTTAACAGCGTGACAGCAAAAACTCAAGTTGCAACATTTTGGATCAATTTGGGTCTATACCTAAAGAGACGCCATCTTTTTGCCAGAGGCGTCGCTGTCTGCCTGCAAGTATTTGAATTCAATGAGCGGATCACGGGGAGTCTATGCGTGTCTTGCGCGTCATTCCGGGATACCTTTTGTTGCTGATGCTGGCGGCTTTGCCATTGACGGCTCAGTCGACAACTGCATCCTTGCCTCACGCGGCTCGCGGCCAACACCCATCCCCGCCTCCAAAAGCCCTCAATGATGATGAACGCATTCTCCATGCACTGAGCAGATTCAGCTTCGGTCCGCGACCGGGGGATCTTGAGCGGGTGCGCGAGATGGGGCTTGATCGCTGGTTTGAATTGCAACTTCATCCGGCGACGATGGACTTCACGGAGCTCGATCGCCGTCTGAATGAGTTTCCAGCCATGCGGCTTTCGACGCCGCAACTTCTGATAGCGTTCCCCAGCGGAGCGATCATCCGGCAGGCGGCGGACGGAAAACTCCCTCTGCCCGATACACCGATTCTTCGCAGCGTCTACAACGACCAGATCGCCTTCCAAAAAGAGCGGGAAGCCAAAAAGGCCGAGAAGAAGACAGAAGCTGCAATAGCGCCGGCAGCCGCGAAAGACGCTCCGCCCACGGCGATAGCCGCACCCGCTGTTCCGGCGATGGGTGGTGAGATGAGCAATGGTGCGATTGTCTCGGCGAATCCTGCGATGGCATCCGAAGCTCAGCCTGAATCTTCAATGGCGTCGGGCGCGATGATGGCTCAAGGCGGTGCAAGCAAGCCAAGTGCGGCCGAAGCGGAAAAACCGCGTCCGTCACCCGACGATGCGGAGTTAGTGGCCATCCTCGCGCTTCCGCCAAAGCAGCGTGTCACGCGGTTGCTGGCCATGTCACCGGAGAGGCTCGAGAGCTTTCGTCAGAATCTGAAGGGACAGCAACGCGCGCAACTCCTGGACAAGATGACCGCGGGAGAACGCGAAGTTGTGGCCGATCTCGAGAATCCGAGCAAAGCCGTTGTTGACGAACTAAAAGAACAACGTCTCACTCGCGACGTTTACAGCCCGGCGCAGTTGCAGGAGGTCATGACAGACTTCTGGCTTAATCATTTCAATGTTTACCTGCACAAGAACGAGGAAACTCCTTATTACATGGTGAGCTTCGAGCGCGACGTGATCCGTCCGCGCGCATTGGGCAAGTTTGAAGATCTGCTTGTGGCGACGGCACAGAGTCCT
>JBEKQD010000073.1:0-21153 GCA_049520075.1 Occallatibacter sp.
TTATCCCAGTGAACGTTGCCTGCGTTTGTCTTGCTGGTAAAGTGTTCTGCCTCAATCGAAACGTAGTGGTTGGCTTCAACAAAGCCCTGCAAGGAATCTCTCGTTGGCATAAGCGGATTCATTGCCTGCACGCGGATGTGAAAGGCCGTGCGACCCTTCTGAGTGAGCGTAACTGTGCCATCATTTTCACCCTCGGGGACGCCAGCCCAGTCGATGCTTACAAGCAACCTCTCTTCCTTTGATACGGTTCCCTCAGCTTCACTTAGCTTGATCCATGGCCGATCCGCGCTCGCGGAAAATTCAAAAGGCTGAGTCCCGCGATTGAACGCATCGATGAACTGAGATTGCCGGTTAAAAACATCGAAAGCAGGCAGCGCCAGGAGCCCAAGATCGCGCGAAGTGGCAAACGGTGATCCTTCGACGGCCACAGCCATCCTCGGCCCGGAATCCGGTTGCACTTCTGTGACGGCCGGCATGGCATTAAGCGGCGGCTCATTCCAGAAGGTGTACCCAATGTGAGTCTGGTCCATCATGTGGTCCCATTTGCCGTGCGCGAGCGTGTGGTTATACTCATCGGAAAGCGCGGCGTCAGCCGCAAAAAGAGCCTGCGCCTCCTGGGCCAGATCGTTTGTTTCAGGCCTGCCCTGTGCGGCATACAAATGGTTTTTGCCGGCTGTAATGAATAACTCGTTCACGATGGCTGAGGCCTTCGTCGGATAAAGCACCAGTTCGAAGAATGCATCGCGTTTGTCCTCTGGAAGTTTCTGATAAATCCGCTCGGCTTGGTCAGTGATCGACTTCCAATCCGAATAAACCCTGTCCGCCTCTTGGTAATTCACCTGACTGAAGGTCTCCGGCTCCAGTTGCTCCGGCTTCCGGCGAGCATTATATTTCGTATACTTCGAAACTATATCCGCAATTTCTACCGCGTATTCCGGACCAAATTCGCGCTGGGCCCAGAGTTCTGTATATTCCCGAAGGTTGTCTTTGCCCCACCGTTCGGGATTGCGCGCCAGAGTAAGAAAGAACTCGATTGGAAACTCCATAGGCTTTAGATCGCCGACATTGACGATCCATATGCGGTTGGCCCCGTAGGCAGAGGCAAGGTTCATTTGTTCCCAAACCTTGGCAATGGAGTAAGTATTGAGCCACTTATATGAGCGCGGATCGCCTACATAGTCAAAGTGGTAGTAAATTCCCGCGCCGCCGCTGCGCTTTCTTTCATCCGCTGTAGGCAGTCGGCGAATATTTCCCCAGTTATCGTCGCTCCAAAGCAGCGTCACGTCATCAGGCACGCGCATGCCTTTTTCGTAATAACCCTGGACCTCTTTGTACAATGCCCAAACCTGGGGATCCGCAGCGAATGTGGAAGTCTGATGGCGAGCGATGATCGCTCGTTGATCGGCTACGATTTTTTCGAGCAGCGCGATGTCGTCGTTCTCGGCCATAGGCTTGTCTCCGTCGCCGCGCATGCCGACCGTGACGATGCTCTCATAATTTTCATTGCGCTCGATGCCCTTTTCCCAGAATGCATCGAGGTTCCTGGCGTTGGCCGCATAGTCCCAGGGGCCCTCGCCATGCCGCTTCCATTCCTGCTGCGCGCGCAGCATCGGCTCGTGGTGCGAGGTGCCCATCACGATGCCATATTCATCGGCGAGTTTAGGGTTCAAAGGATCGTCTTCGTTGAAGGCGTTGTCCCACATCGCCGGCCAGAGGAAGTTTGCCTTCAACCGGAGCAACAACTCAAAGACTTTCTCGTAAAACTGGTGATTGAGCCCACCGAACTTCTCCTTGGCCCAACCGGCCAGCGAGGGAGCCTCGTCATTGAGAAAGATTCCGCGATACTTGACCGCCGGTTCGCCTTGCACCCAGCGCCCTGCCTTCACATACAGCGCATCCTGATGATCCACGGGAACATCCGCCCACCAGTACCAGGGCGAAACTCCAATCTGCTCGGAGAGATCGTAGATTCCAAAGATGGTCCCTCGTTTATCGCTGCCCGCGATCACCAGGCCGCGTGCGACACCGGGAAAGGGATGAAGCACGACTTGGATCAACGTTGATTCCCACTTGCCGGCGATCTGACTCACGTCGATCTTGCTCTTGCGGATGAGTTGGTCGATGACGCGGCTCTTCCCGATTGTGCCTATGAAAACCACATCGCCGTTAAGGGACTTCCCCTCCTCGCTGATCAGTGCATTGCAGCCGCTTACGCGGAAGATGTCCGCTTGCAGATCGTGTGCGGCGCGCACCACACCGGGATAGTCGTTCGGATCCGCGTAAAGCGTCGCCGCAGTTCCCTCATGCACCAAACGGAAGCTGTTTAGAGCAGGCGAGGTCACGACATATTTCGGCTGGCCAATGCTAAAGCCGCGCGACGGCAAGATCGCGGCAGCTATTAAAAGAAGCCAGAGAATGATCGACTCCCAAACGCGGGGCCTCAAGAGAACAAGACGTTGGAATGGGGCGCGAGAGGGCACACGAGCTGGCATTGGCATCAATCCTGCACGTATAATTTGTGGACCGAAGCATATAGCCGGAAAGCGTGAAGTGTCAAGCAGACCGATTGGGAGCGGCACCCTGACGGCTATAACAATCGTCATACGCAGATGCTTTGAAAGCACTAAGCAGGTCCGCGATTTGGCGTATTGTTTGACTGGAGTATAACATCGTGAGCTTGGAATCAGAAGTTGCCCGAGGTAGGGACAGGCCATGACCGAGAAGCAATGGGGGACGCTCGTCTCTGTCGTTCGCGGGGAAGCGATCTGGCCTCTACGAACAGCCTTCATCATCGATAGTCCCTGGCTTCCGAACTGGGCGGGCCACACTATTCTGGATTATTTCACCAACGAAAATATTTTCTTGAACGACAATTTAAAGGCCATTCACACCTTTCCTGAAACGATTTTCCTGCGGGGTTTTTGGTCAGAGTTTGGGATGTGCACAAAGCCTTCGGCCTTCGGATGTGTTCGTATCTGGGGAGAGAACGAATTCCCTTTCGCCAGAAAAATGCTGCACTCGGCATCCGATGTCGAGCATCCCGAAAGGCCCGACCCGCGCAAGCACGGCTTGCTCCCCTTTGTGATCAAGCGGCTCAAGCACGCACAGCCGGAGATTGAAGAGGCTGGCCATAAAATTCGCTTTGCGGTGGCTCGCGGCCCGCTCAATATCGCCTCGTTTTTGATGGGCGCATCGGAATTCATGGAGGCGTTGAAGACAGAACCAGAACTGATGCATCGCCTCCTCTCTATCATCACGGACTTTCTGGTTGACTGGATCGGTGTTCAGCGCGAAGCCTTTCCGTCGATCGACGGCATTTTTTTGCTCGATGATATTGTTGGATTTGTGAGCCGACGCGACTTCGAAATCTTCGGGTTGCCTTATTTGCAGCGCGCATTCGGCGCGGACGTAACGTTGAAGTTCTTCCATAACGACGCGCCGTCGAAAGCAAGCGCGCCTTTGCTGGAGGAAGCAGGGATCAATTTGCTTAACTTCGGAATGCAGTACAAACTGACGGAGATGAAGGCCTGGACAAACAACCGGATTGCGCTGATGGGAAACATTCCTCCACGCGACGTTCTGGCCGAAGGTACGCCGACTGACGTGAAGCGCACAGTCAGAGAGGTGCTGAACTCCCTCGATGACCGGTCCCGGTTGATTATTTCGTGTGGGGGAGGAATGCCGCCTAATGTGCCCACGGGAAACATCAAAGCGCTGATTTCGACGGTGGCGGAGGAGACGAGGTAGGCTGCGGTCAAATGGGCCGTTATCTTCAGAATCCCAAAAAGCATAGCCGGACGGCCTTGCCCACTGCTTTGCAGGATGCTCACGTGACTTGTCCGTCCCTGGATAAATGCTGTAAGTAATACAAAATAAATATGCTATGGCCTGCAGTTGGCCCTCGTTCTGCACAGAAGGCCGCGTCTGCGCTTCGAACAGATCTTCCCGCAATTCAAAATGAACTTCAAATAACGATTAGAGATATAAATCGCTTTTCTTCTTGACAAGATTACAGAATTACCCCTATAGTTCGAGTCGCCAATTAAATCGCAATTGCACTGCGTCCAATTCGAGTGCCAGCGGTTTTCAGGCCCAATACGATATCCAGATGAAATGGAATCAGGGGATTACGGCGGACTTGAGATCAACCCCCGCGAGTATTTGCGCGGAGTTTGGCAGGAATGAAGCCAATTCAAAGTTTTAGGAGGAAATTATGTCGGGAAGGCCAGGTATGAATCGCAGATTCAACGCTGTGGCTATTAGAACTCTGGTGACCGTTGTGCTTCTCACGATGTGTTTCGGAAGCATGACCGCCAATGCGCAGATTCTCTATGGGTCAGTCACAGGGACGGTCACCGATTTGACCGGAGCGGTGATTCCAGGAGCAGCTGTAACGCTAACCAATCAAGGCACCGGCGCAGCGCGCGCCACCACGGCGAACGAGGGGGGCACTTATTTGCTTCTCGACGTGTTGCCAGGAGTGTATACCGTAACCGTTCCGGCCAAGGGGAATTTTGCCGGGACTTCGGTAAGGGACATCCAAATCGAGGTTAACCGGCAGGTGCGCGTCGACATTACGCTGCGTCCGGCTTCGGTTTCGACCCAGGTCACGGTGACCGAGGCGCAGCCGCTGCTGCAAACCGAAAATGCGGAAGTCAACAGCGAGATCAACCAGACGCAGCTCACGCAAATGCCGATGACCTCCAGCCAGGGACGTAATTTTGAGTCGCTTTACACTCTCGTCCCCGGCGGGGCCAATGTGAGGGAACAAAATTCAACCGGCTCCAATCCGTCGCGCGCCATGTCGGTCAATGTGAACGGCATCAACATGAACGGCAACACGACGCGCATCGATGGCGCAGTCAACTACTATGGCTACCTGCCGTATCTCATCGCTTACGTTCCGCCGGCGGACTCGATTGAGAACGTCAGCATTACAACCAACGACTTCAATGCCGAGCAGGGACAGGCAGGCGGCGCTTCGATCAAGATCACCACCAAGAGCGGCACGCACGACTTCCACGGCAGCGCCTGGGAATACTACCAGGATGCGGCGATGAACGCCCGGCCGTATACGACAACCGCTAAGGTGTCAGCGACGCTTCCCAAAAACATCTTTCAGGAATACGGCGGCAACATCGGTGGCCCGGTCTATCTTCCCAAGATCCTGACCGGCAAGAAGAAGCTGTTTTTCTTCGATAACTGGGAGCGCACGACGCGCCGCCAGTTGATCAGTGGTCTGCAGACGGTGCCTGATTCCAACATGATCCTCGGAAACTTCTCAGAAGTTCCGACAACTATCACGAGTGGTAGTAAGACTTATGACAGTCACATTTACGATCCTCAGCCGCAGGTGACGGGCTGGGAGAGCCAGGTTAGCCCAACCCTTTGCCCAGTGGTTACTCCGGGCTTTACTGGTCTCGGTCCCGATGACCCCGGGAATTCGACGGCTGGTTATGTGAACTTTAATTGCCGCCCGAGCTTCACCGCTGAATATGGCGAGACAGGAAACAACGTCAACACAATTCCCACAGGCCGCCAATCGACAGCCGCGCAGACGATGATTGCGAATCTAAGCACAATCGCAGCGTCGATCGGCACGCCGACCTCAACGCAACTCAACAACCAGTTTGCCAACGACTACTTTGGCGCCGCCTCAGGCACCTATAACCGTACAAGCAACGACGCAAAGATCACCTACATTCCGAGCGAGAACACGCAGATCTTCGGCAAGTACAGCGTGGAGCCGTTCCAAGTGAACGACCCACAGGAATTGGGACCAGCGGGCGGCGGCACCTTTGATGGCGGCCAGCCGGGCGCGGGACACGGCAGAATCCAGAACGTGGGATTAGGCGCAAGCCACGTGATCTCTCCGAAGTTAGTGGTAGACGCCGACTTCGGTTACACCCGCCAGTGGTCGGGAGCGCAATCCACCCTGGATCTTTCACTGGGCGACTACGGCCTGAACACGCTGCACATTCCGGGAACGAACCTCGGCACGAATGATCCGGATTATTTCGGCCAGCCGGCGTTCAGCTTTAACAGCACCTTCAGCTCGATCGGCAACTCCAATACCGGTAATCCGTTCATCTTCCGCGACAACCAGTTTACCGGGGATGTCAACCTGAGCTATGTGAAGGGCAAGCATCAGGTAAAGGGCGGTTTCACCTATTACCATTTCGACCTGAACCACTTCCAGCCGGCCAACAATGGCGGCGTCCAGAACGCGCGCGGCGGCTTCCTGTTCGCTGGCGGCATGACCTGCGGCGGCGCTTCGACGTGCGCGGGCGCGCCTGCATACACATCTCTGGCCGATATGCTGCTGGGTCTGCCTAATGGGACTAATTCAATTGCAAAATCGCAGCAGACCTTCGATCCCAACGCGCTGCGCTGGACGGAGTTTGGCGCCTACGCGCAGGACCAGTGGACGGTGAATCCGAAACTTTCGCTCTCCTACGGCGTGCGCTACGAGAGGTATCCTGTGGCGTACCGCGACCACACCGGCATCTATGTCTTTCGGCCGGACCGCACTCTGGCACAAGGCAACATCGAGGTTGGCGGCGTGAACGGTCTTCCTGAGAATGCGGGTGTCATTGTGGGGCCCGGATTCTTCGCTCCCCGCGCCGGCATCGTGTATCGCCTCGACGAAAAAACCGTGATTCGCACCGGCGCCGGTATAACCGTTGATCCGGACTCCATGCGCTATCTGCGCGACTCGTTCCCCATGGACCTGGTGCCGAGCTATAGCTCAAACAACGGTGCTGGAACCATTGATACCGATAATGCGAACGGCAACGTGGCCATGCCCCTCACATACGGCATTCCCATTCCGGCCGTTCCCAACTATTCCTCCGGCTTTGCAACGTTGCCGATTACCCAGGGAACTAACACTATCCCGTTGAATTTCCGCCGCGGCTACATCGAGAGCTGGAACCTCTTTGTACAGCGAGAAGTAGGCAAGCAGTTTGTCGCGAATATCGGTTACGTGGGCAACCTATTTGTCCGCGAAATGGCTGGTGTCCAACCCTATAACGCGGCGCCGCTGCCCAGCGCAAGTACGCCTTGCATGGCCAACGGCCAGGTGAATCCATCAACGGGCTTGAACCCCACCGGAACTGGACTGCCTTGCAGCAGCGGCAGCATAGGCGGATTTGCCATCAATGAGATCATCAACGCTGCCAATTGCTCAGCGAACACCTCTCTCACCCCCTCGAATAAAAACAACTTGGCATGTTACAACACGGGAGGCATTACCGTGAATACGCCGATCTTCAGCGCAGACTACAACGCGCTGCAGGCGCAGTTGACGCGCAACGCGGGCCAGAACCTGTCAGTTGGCGCGGTCTACACTTATGGGCACGCCTTCGATTATGAAGACAACGGCGCAGGAACGGGACAGGAAGGCACCAAATTCAACTATCCGGCGTACTACAAAATGAACCGGGCGTCATCGGGCTTCGATGTAAAGCACAATGTGCAGGTGTGGAGCGTCTACAGCCTGCCCTTCGGACACGGGCAGAAGTGGGCCAATCACGGCATCGCAGATGAGATCGTGGGCGGCTTCCATTTGAATGGCCAGTACAGCTACTTCGGCGGTCAGCCATTCTCAGTAACCGCAGCCAGCAGCATCACTTACAACGCGCCGGGCACTACGGTCTATGCTCAACTGATCGCGCCTTACCAGAAGTATGGTGGCCACGAGAGGACCCCGGGCGATTTTGGAGTATCCGGAGGCAAACCCTGGTTCAATCCGGCATCGTTTGCCAACCCCGTCGTACTCCAAGCTGATATTACCCATAACCCAAACAACGTCTCACCAGTCTTCGCCAACACGCATCGCAACGAATTCCGCGGACCTGGCACTTCGGTTTTCAACGCGAGTCTCTTTAAGGGCTTTCACGTTTACCGTGAGAGCGAGTTCCAAATCCGCTTTGAGGCGTTCAACCTCTTCAATCACGCGTTGCTGAACAACCCCTCGAACAACCCGAACTCGCAAGTTGGTGGTGGATCCTTCGGGTATATCACCAGCTTCGGCCCCTATAATTCACAAACACAGGGCGCCCGCTCGCTGCAGTTTGGCGGACGCTATAACTTCTGATTGGATAATTTTGTTTGATTAGCTTCCACCCGCGCCGGAGTTTGAGAAAGCTTCCGGCGCGGGCTTTTTTTGCTAAATTATCGACGACGCGAAGAAGAAGAAACCAAACCTTACTGCAAGATTCATGGACTCGCTAGAGGAGAGCAAGCAGCCGTGGCGAATCATAGTGCTGCACGCTGGGCATCCACCAATGCGCGAATAAATTCAGGAGTGGAACCGCAGCAGCCGCCAAAAAATGAAGCGCCCGCGGCGCGGAGGGCCACATAGTGGGAAGCGAAGAACTCCGCCGAAGTGGCGTAACGAATGGCCGCTCCCTCCAGGGTGGGAAGGCCTGCGTTAAGCTTCATCCAGATGGGCAGATCACAAGCCGCGCGCAAACGCTGGCAGATGGGCACGGCCTGCTCCACGCCAACGCCGCAATTTGCCCCCACCGCGTCTGCTCCCGCCTCCACCATCGCCTCTGCAACGGCCTCCGGCGTCGCGCCCATCATGGTGCGATCCTTGTTCTTTCCGGAGTCGAATGCGAAGGAAACGATGACCGGCAGGCCTGTGGTCCGAGCTGCGGCCACTGCCAGACGCGCCTCTTCTATATCGCTCATCGTCTCCAAAAGCAGCGCATCCGCACCGGCTGCAGCGAGAGATCGAGACTGCGCGGTAAAGGCCGCGGCGGCCTGCTCACTGCTGATCTCGCCCGACAGCGGCATCTTGCCCGTTGGCCCGATGGAAGCAAACACGAGCGCGCGACCCGCCTTCCGGCGTGAGAGCGTGACACCAGCACGATTGATAGCATCCAAATCGGCCTCTGAGCAGTCGTTCATCGCAATTGCATTGGCACGAAATGTGTTGGTGAGAATTACCTGGCTGCCTGCTTCTACATATGCGCGCGCAACCGCTTCCACGTGCTCTGGATGAGTCAGGTTCCAAGTGTCGGGCAACGTGCCAAGGGGCAGGCCGCGAGCCTGTAACTCGGTTCCCCAGGCGCCATCGGTAATCATCAGGCCATCCGTCAGCCAATCACGCAGACGGCTCATGCCATCCTCCATTTGAGCGACGGCGATAAAGCGGCTTTCCAATTTCTCTTGACAGCAATTTCGTTCCGATCGCGCAGATCGAGCATGTGATTCTCCGTTGTATCAGCAGGCATCATCGAACAAACTTAACCTCTATGGCTTTGCGTCAGTATACCGCTGGTCGCTTTGATTGACGCGGTGCATGACTTCATTTGCTTGAACGACAAAAAGTCATGCTGGAAAGGCGATGCAATCGGCGAACTCATCCTGGAATCCGGGGTCGGCGGCAAGACTCACATGCTCGATCCTGGGCAGTGGAGGCTCGCCAGCGGATAGAAGTAGAATTTTGGCTCCGCGTAGCGCGGTGTAGCCACTGGCGTGAATGCGATCAGCGGGCGAAGCAGTTCCAGCGCGCTCCTCATGGCGCGGCCTGCCAGCAAAAGCTCGGGAACAAAGTATTCTTCGACTTCGAACAGCCGGCCAACTTCATCCATTGCCGGCACCATGGACTCAGAAATCATTTGCAACGGCGCGACGCCAGCCGCCAGCGTAGCCTGCGTAGCGACATGCGCTTTTTTTGCATCACCGTTGAAGATTGCATCGTAGAGGTCAATCGACTGCACCATGCTTCTTCACCTCAAACGGTCATTGAAACCAAGAGCGGGCAAATTGTATTTGCCTGGATGGCCTCAAAAAAAGGCAACTATTGCGCAGATCGTCCACCTAAGAGTGCTCAGCATGGAGCAATCTTAGGTGGACGATCCGGTGTGCAGAATCGATGGCCCAACCGAAAAACAGAGTAACTATTCGGCTCAAGACAGCCAAATTAGACTGCTTTTGAGCAGTTTTCCAAGGCCTCATCGCTATATATCGCCGAAACTCCGTCCGAGCGTGAAATGGCCAGATTCCACGCTCGATAGCGATCATTCCCTTAATTAGTACTTCGCGTGCTTGGCAATCAGGCTTTCCGCGAATTCCTGTCGGCCGGATTGAGGCTTGGGGTTCAGCTGGCTCTCGAGCGCGTAATCGGTGAGGCTGCCTAGCGTAAACTCGCCGCCTTCAATGCGCTGTCCAAGTTTGGCGCTCCATCCCTTATAACGTTCCTCGCGCAAGTGCTTGAGTCCACCTTCTTTGATAATGTCAGCAGCCGTAAGCAGCGCGCGGGCGAGCGTATCGATGCCACCGATATGGGCCAGATAAAGATCCGCCGGGTCAACCGATTGCCGACGCAGCTTGGCGTCAAAATTAAAGCCCCCGGTTCCTATTCCTCCATTTTCGATAATTTGGATCAGGGCCGGCGCCAATTCCTGCGCGTTGTTTGGAAATTGATCCGTGTCCCAGCCGTTGCGCGGATCGCCACGGTTGATGTCCAGAGAGCCAAAGATTCCGTAGGCCCGAGCGGCGGCGATTTCGTGCTCAAAATCCAATCCCGCCAAAGTAGCGTGATTAACTTCGATGTTGACCTTGACCTCTTTGGTCAACCCATAGCGTTGCAAAAATGCAAAGACGGCAGCAGTGTCGCGATCATATTGGTGCTTGGTCGGCTCAAAAGGCTTCGGTTCGATAAGAATCGTTCCCTTGAATCCGATGCGGTGTTTGTGTTCGACCACCATAGATAGAAAGCGGCCATAATGATCCAGTTCCCGGCTCAGGTCGGTGTTCAACAGCGTGTCATATCCCTCGCGGCCGCCCCAGAGAACATAGTTTTCTCCGTTGAGGCGCTGCGTGGTCTCCATGCAAATTCGAACCTGCGCCGCCGCCCACGCGAACACTTCCGGATCAGGACTGGTTGCTGCGCCCGCCGCATACCGCGGATGACTGAATAGATTTGCGGTGCCCCATAGCAGCTTGACGCCGCTCGCGGCCATTTTTTCCGCCATGCGGGCTTCAATCTGGCGCAGGCTCTTTTCGTGCTCCCGCAGCGTCTCCGCCGATGCCATTACATCCGCGTCATGAAAGGCGAAGTAAGGTGTGCCAAGACGGGTGAAGAAATCGAAGGCGGCATTGAGCCTCTCTTCCGCCATGGCTTGAGTTATGGATTGACCCAGCCAGGGCCTTGGCAGTGTGCCACCGCCGAACATATCCGCGCCGGGCCAGCTGAAGGAATGCCAATAACAGACGGTAAGACGCAGCCAATCTTCCATCCGTTTGCCGAGGACAAGGCGGTCCTTATCATATACGCGATAGGCAAATTCGTTCGTGGTCTCTGGACCTTCGTAACGAATCGGTTCAATCCCTGAAAACAAACTCATTTTGAAAACTCCTTGAACGTATTTTTTAGGTCACTGTACAGTTGCGTGAAGATTGGCCGACGATCGGCAAATAGTTTTGAAAGCTCAGTTTCCGGTTCGACGATGTGCGTGACCGCAGGCGCGGGACAACTGGCCTCAGGCGCTTCACCGGTCAAGGCCATGCGCGCCAGGCGAGCCGCTCCGAAAGCCGCTCCGACTTCCCCTCCCTGCCGGTAAGTGAGAGGACGATTGAGCGCCGCGGCGATAAGTTGGCCCCAGTACAACGAGCGTGCACCACCGCCCGTGACGCTGATTTCACCGACCTCTCCGCCGCCTTCGACTAGCACCTCCAGGCCGTCCGCAAAGGCGAATGCCACTCCTTCAAGCACGGCGACTGCAAGGTCGGCACCTGACGTATCGGAGGTCATTCCGAAGAAAACGCCGCGACTGTACGGGTCGTTATGCGGGGTGCGTTCCCCGGACAAGTATGGCAGGAAGAACGGCGCCCCAGGGTGCAACCCTCTGGCTTGCGCGGCTAAGAGGAGATCCTGCGTACTCGATTTTCCGGTCAGCCGCACCACCCAATCGAGCGCGCTCGCCGCGCTCAGAATCACCGCCATTTGATGCCAACGGTTGGGAATGCAATGACAAAAAGCGTGCGCCGCCTTGTTAGGATTGGGACGAAAGCGGTCCGTCGCCACAAACAAAACGCCCGAGGTTCCAAGCGACAGAAATGCCTGGCCTGGTTTGACGACGCCCATACCCACTGCGCTGGCCGCATTGTCGCCACCACCGCCGGCAACCACGACAGGAGGCAACAACTGCAACAGGTCCGCAGTTTCCTTGCGCAGCGTTCCCGAAGGCGCGGAGCCCTCGACCAGCCGCGGCATATGCGATCGATCGAGACTCGTTGCGACGAGCATCTCGTCCGACCAATCGCGCTTGGCCACATCCAGCCATGAGGTTCCAGACGCGTCTGACATCTCGCTGACTTTTTCGCCGGTCAACTTTAGCCGTACGTAATCTTTTGGAAGCAGCACGCTGGCCGTGCGACGAAAGATATCCGGCTCGTTGTGCTTGACCCACAGCAATTTCGGCGCGGTGAAACCGGGCATCACGATGTTGCCCGTAATGCTGCGTGCGCTTGGTTCCAGGCTCTCTAGCTCGAGGCATTCGCGAGCCGAACGACCGTCATTCCAAAGAATTGCGGGGCGTAGCGGATGGTCGAACTTATCCAGCAGAGTCGCGCCATGCATTTGTCCGCTCAGACCAATGGCTTTCACCGCGCTAAGCGAATCCGCCGGCAGACTACCAATCGCGCTCACCGTGGCTTGCCACCATGCCTCCGGATCCTGCTCGGAAAACAGCGGTTGAGGCCGGTCCACCGTCAGCGGCGCCGACGCCTGCGCTACGACCTTTTCGTCTTCGTCCAGGAGCAAGGCCTTGACGCCTGAAGTCCCGATGTCGATCCCTAGAAACACTTAGCGTACCCCCATTCGAAACGCACTTTCATGGCAAATAACCGTCCAGCCGGGCGACCTTTGGCCGAGAAAACTGCGATTGCGCAGGCTCCGAAAAGACTTTCCCATTGAGCAAACAATCCTATATGGTAGCGCTAACAAATCGCAAGCAAAATATGCTTTTACACGCGCTTTCATATCGCGAATCTATAACGCCAAGTGCTTGCTATCACATCGAGGTCGAGAAAATCACGCCTTCCGTGGGCACGATGCGGTGGATTCCCGCTTGACCAGCGAGAATTTCAGAATTTGCTGAAGTGGGGCAAGAGTCCGCTTGTGGCGGCGCTGACGAATTTCTTCCAACAGAAGTTCGACTGCCTTCTGGGCCATTGCGGTGATGGGTTGTCGCACTGTGGTGAGGGTGGGCCAAATTGTAGTGGCCAAGGGCGTATCGTCGAAACCGGCAACCATCAGTTCGGAAGGAACGTCAATCTGCAGGCGATGAGCAACCGCAATGGCCGCCGCCGCCATGTCGTCGTTGCTTGCAAAAATGGCGCTCGGCCTTTTGGCTGCAGTGAGCAGTTGCTCTGCGGCCAGCAAACCCGAGCGGTAACTGAAGGACCCATGCTTCACCCATTCCGGACGCAATTTAAGCCCGGCTTCGTGCAGCGCGGCCTTAAACCCTGCATAGCGCTGAGCACTCGCCGTCTGGTTTGGCGCACCAAGGATAAAGCCGAGATTCCGATGGCCAAGGGACAATAGATAGCGCGTCATGGCAGCCGCGGCATCAAAATCGTTGATGCAAACCGATATCCCTTCTTCTACTGGCCGCGCCGTAGCCACCGCAATGAAGGGAAGTTTCTTTGCGCGAAGTATCTCCAGCGCAACCCTGGAATCGGACAAAGGAGGAGGAAGGATGATTCCATTGACGCCATCGCCAAGCAGCTTCTTGATTGCGGCCCGCTCGCCGCGAACTCCGCATTTTTCCAAAACAACCTTGCATCCCGCGTGGCTGCTTCGCTCCAGTACGCCGATGAGCAATTCATTCAAATAAGCGGAGCTCGGATTGTTATAAACCAGGCCGATTTGGACTGTGGATGCCTTGGCCAGGTTGCGGGCGGACACGTCCGGGGAATACCCGAGCCGCAGTATCGCCGCCTGAACTCGCTCCCGGGTCTCTGTTTTGACTATTGCGTCGCCGCTCAGTACGCGCGAGACCGTCATGGGCGAAACGCCGGCGTAACTGGCAACTTCGTGCATGGTCACAGCGTTGCTGCGACGCCGCGGACTCTTCTTCGTGGGCTTCTCTATGGACGGCATATAAAATTCGCTTGCCAGTTTACGGCGTTTGTCTGATTCTACGGCATCCGGCCGATGCGGATTCTCCTCTGTCAATAATCAAGCGCCCGCGAAAGTCGCAGAGGATTCGCGGATCAGCATATGCAGAAGGCACAATGGGAGCTTTCGGCAATAATTAAGATGACTCACCGCTGGCTGCCTGGGTAACTTTGGGACTACGCCGCTGGAGTTTTGGTTTTGAGGCGCTCCCATGCTTCCCTTCCCCATCAGTCCAGCACGGACGGGGAGCTGGTGGCACAGCGGACACCGAGATGATCACACTGGTGTCCGCTGTTGGAATCATCGGATCCGCGGCAAAAATCTCTGCCGGCAAAGTCACAGGAGGCAATCACTTCCGGTGGCGAAGACCCACGTGATGGAAGACCACGCCGAAGGAGAGACGTAGATCGTTCTGGTCGTTGCCGGCGCCGTTGGGTAAGTCCGTGCGAACGTACTCGGCCTGGATCAAACGAAGGCTGAAGCGCGGCGTCAGAAAGACGTTCACCCCCGCGCCTGTCTGCAGTGAAAAAGCATTGGCAGTGCTGGCAGGTCCGCTGCTCGACGGGTAGACGCCGTCGATGGCGTGCACGCCGCCAAAGAGACCCTCGGCAAAAATCTGATAGCGCGGCCGATTCGTCCCGCCTCCGGTCCACGTATAACGCGGGCCGGCCTTATAGCTGTACATCTTCACGTCCACATCCGGCGTCACATTCGACGCTGTGTTTGTGGTCACGCTGGCAGCGATGCCGATACCTTTCCAGAAAGTCTCAACCGCGTCTACGCCCCCTCCCTTGAACCAGAAACAGCATTGGCTGGGAATCACCTCGGAGCGCTCGGTCCCGAAAGTGAATGCCACGTCGGTAGTAGCCGCTGCAACAGCCAGCGGAGTTGCCGGCTTTTGGTTCTGCTGGGACCAAACCGCGCTTCCAGCCAATAAGAACGCGCTCACAAGGAGCACCCTTCCGCGAGTCGAAATACGCATCTCAAGTTCTCCTTAGTTACTGGACGTTCAAAGTGAAGCTGGTGGAGTGTTGTGTGCCTGCGCTGGTGGCCGTGACCACGACTGTGTAGCCCTGAGGTTGCTGGGCGAAGAAGCCTGCGCTATTGCTGGCGCAGCCGCTCAGCCCTGCGAGCACGCCCGCGGCGGCAATCGCCACCAATAGAGTCAAGCCGCACATCCCGCGGCGCAGCTTGCGCGCTCCAGCCAGCGGCAACAGAAGAAGAGCCAGAGCCCAGGGCGCGCCGCGACCGGCGAGCTGCTTTGGTAGCTGCTGTTGGAGCTGTGCCGCTGGCGCGGCGGTCTTGATGGTAACGGTGACCGTCTGCGCGCCGCCGTTGGCGGGAATGCTCGTCGGGTTGAAGGTAGCAGTCGCCCCCGGCGGCAGGCCGCTACTGATGGTGAATGTGACTGGTCCCCCATAGTTGGTGAATTGGGGCGTAACGGTGACCTTGTAGGTGATCGAACCGCCCGGAAGCACCGTGCCGCTGGATGGGCCGGCAATGGCGATGGTGAAGCCGGATGCGGTGACGCCGAAAGCATTGCTGGTGGCCGAGAGGCTGAGTGGCACCGTGAGCGTCGCGTTCAGGCTCAGGTTTGCGTTCAACATATCGCCCGTACCTGGCGCGCTTACCTGCAGACTTGAGTAGGTGGCCACGCCACTGGCCGTCGAGGCTGAGCCACCCGAGAGTGTTCCTGGATCGCCACTGGCCAGCGCCAGCGGAACGCTGACGGAAGGAAGAAACGGGATGCCGCTCTCGGTGAGCGTGACTGCCGCGCCGAAGTTGTCGCTGGGGTACACGCTGGTTGGGGGTTGGGTGGTAAAGGCCAGCGCGTAGTTGGTTTGCACCGCGCCAGAGTCAACGCAAGGCGAGTTGCCGGTGTAGCCAGCATAGGTGGTGGTATTCGGCAGGCCGCGCTGGTCCGTCGTTATGGTCGTGCTATACCATTCATCGGCGCGGTTGATCATATTGATGGAGCCGGCGCAGATTGCCGCCGAGCCAGGGAGCGGGATCATTGTCAGCGTTGTGCCGCCGTAATTGGCGAACGGCGCAAGGCTAATGGCGGTGGAACTGATCACGTTACCCTTGTTGACGTTCATTCCGTTCTGGTCGGGAGAGATGCCGTCGCCGGGGGAGTTGGAATCGGTGGTGGTGTTGCCGCTGACGATGCTGTTAGCCAGATTCGATCCATCGGAATCCCAGTCGTAGATGGCCCCATAGTAGCCGGAGTTGCCGGTGATGGTATTGCCTAAGAGGCCAAGGTAGGTTTCATATCCAAAGATCGCGCCCGAGCCCCTGCCTACGGATGTCGAGCTATTGTTGTAGAAGGTGTTGTAGGCCAAGTATGTCGTGGCCTCAAAAAAGGAGTTAATGGCTCCGGCGTCCGAGTAGTCGGAGTTGCCTGAGGAGATATTGCCGTTGAAGGTGCTACCGGTCACCGTCAGTTTGGCTCCGTCTACATTCGCGACAGCACCCGCGACTGGTGCGGTATTGCTGGTGAACGTGCTGTTGGCCACCGTCATCACGCCATCGTCGTAATCCCCAGGACCACCACCGTCAAAATCACTGACTAGAGCTCCGACGCCGTACAGTGCGTTGTTGCTCTTGAAGGTGCTTCCAGTGATTGCCACGTCACCCGTACTGTAGAGGGCGCCTGTCCCGTAGCCGGAGTTGTTGGTAAAAGTGCTGTTATTGATGGTGATCAAAGCGTATGCAGGGGAGGAGGCGCAGCCTCCACCGGCTGAGCCGCGCGGCTTGGCGGCGAAGCCGCTGATGCAGTCCTGGCTCCGCAACGCGGCGTGCCTGGCCAGCGTGCTGCTCAAGTGCTCCTTCATGGCCGCAGTCGGCGGCTTAAGATACGCAGGCTGCGCGCTGGCGTGATGCACTGCGGCAGTGGCAGGATGAACGCCGCGCGCCGGTGTCGCGTCGCCCTCACCAAAGACCCAGTTCGCATTCGGACCGGCAATGGCGCCAGTACTGAGCTCGCCTCCATTGGTGCCGGTGTTGCCGTTGAAGGTAGTGTTGTTGACCGTCAGGCCTCCATCCCAATTCATGATGGCGCCGGCGTCATCACCGGTGTTGCTGGTAAAGGCGCAGTTGTTCAGCGTGAGCGTACCCCAGTTATTGACACCGCCGGCGTCGTCGCAGTCGCCGTCGTTCTCGCAGGTTCCGTTGCCGTCCGCAATGTTGAGATTGGAGATGGTAACGCCAGGGAAGGCGGGCGACATCGGTATGTAAAAGACCGAAACCGCGCCTCCGCCGTCCACGGTCACGAGGTTGGTCAAAGTTGCTCCGCTGCCGGTGGTGGGGCCTGTGATCGTGGTAAGCGGATAGACATTTAACGCGCCGTTCGTGAGGGAGATCTCCTGCGCAGTTGCGAAGGTTTGGCCGTGCGCCGATGCGAAGGTAATATTTCCGACGCCGGCGTTCTGTGCGGCCGTAAGCGCGTCGCGCAGCGAGCAGCTCGCGTCCAGAGTTGCGTTGGGCTGACCCTGGTCAGTGCAAGCGCCCGTGGTGTCGGTTGCGACGGTAACTACGAACGACGGAGGCAGTGTAACCTGAATGTTTGTCTCAGAGCCACTTACCAGGCCGGTAGCGCTGGCGGTAATGCTCTGCGTACCCGCGGTATTAAAGGTAACCGTCACCGTTCCCGCGCCGCTGCTGAGCGTGAGCGGATTGGAGGTGATGATGGCCGTCGTGTCGCTGGTGGAGATGTTGACCGGGCCATTAAAGGCCGTGACCAGATTGCCGTAGGTATCCAGTGCCTCCACGGTCACTGTTCCCGCGACGCCCACATACTGAGTTATGGGATAGCCGAAGACGGTCAGACTCGCTGGCACGGTGAGCGGCGTAACTATTAAAGGGATGGGCGGCATTCCCACCGATGGATTCGCGGTGAGCACGGCCGAGTATGAATAGATGCCGGCCTCGGTCAGCGGATATGTGGTCAGGTCGAAAGTTGCAATTCCGCCTGATGCCGTGGCTGGTGGATATGCGTGCTGTGTCCCGTCGGGCCATAAAACGGAAAGCGTGATGGAGTCAGTAGCGCTGGTGATGAGCAAGCCATCCGGTGATGACTCTTCCATTACACTCACGATGCCGGCATTGCCGCCCGCCGTGATGGTTGGATTTTGCAGCGGGGCGATGGCAAGCTGCGCCGGTGTGGCGGCGTCGATGTTGAAGCTCATGATGCTCAGGCCGAATGTGTATGCACCCGGGTAGATGCCGTTGATCACCGGTGCGAAACTGTCTGCGCCCGGAGCATTCACGACAATCCCGGGATAGACGGCCAGATTGTCGATTCCATTGGCTGTCAGCGTGGGCGCAGTGGTTACCGTCGGATTGCCGCTCCAGGGAGTGCCTTGGGGGCCGATAACGATGGTGATCGGAATGCCCCCAACGCCGTCGATAACCTGGGTGGTTGCGTTCGTCTCCTGCAATTGGGTCCAGGGAGACGGAGAAATGGTCTGATTGACTACGCCGTTGTAGCCCATCGATATGCCTTGTGTGAAGTTGGTCTGAACCGCGCCCAGGTCGATCGATACCGACGGGCATTGGGGATCCATCGGGAAGCCGCGCTCGTCAGTGACAACCCCCGCGGGCAGCAACGAAGCCGAACCCTGGCAGGTGATGGGGTTAAGGGTGGTGTTCGGTTGAGGCATCGGCATCATGGTCTGCACCGTGGCCGCGGCTGGGCTGTAGGCCAGCGAGCCAAGAATCTGGTTGATGCTGGTGACGCCGGTGGGAAGGCCGATGAGATTGAAGCTGCTCTGCGTGCCGCAACTGTCGCAGTCATCGGAGTTAACTGTGCCGTTGGTAGTATTGCCGGCCACGATGCTGTTGGTTAGCGTCAGCCTGCCACTGGCAAAGATGCCGCCGCCGAATGCATTGCCGCCGCTGCTTCCGACGGTGTTGCCGGAGACGGTGCTGTTGCTCACCGTCAGCGTGCCTCCGCTGATAAAGACGCCGCCGCCCTCGCCGCCGCCGGCGCTGACGGTGTTGCCGAAGACGGTGCTGTTGCTCACCGTCAATTTTCCGCCTTGACTATATATGCCGCCGCCGTACCACGGGGTGGAATTACCGGAGACGGTGCTGTTGGTCAGTGTTAGCGTGCCGCCGTAATTGTTAAAGATGCCGCCACCACCGCTCACGGCGCTGTTGCCGGAGACGGTGCTATCAGCGACCGTCAGCGTGCCGTTGTTGTTAAAGATACCGCCGCCTTCGCTGCCATTCCCGTTGGCGATCGCCAATCCCTCGATGAACGCCACGGCAGTGTTCTCGACCGTCAGAACGCTTCCCGCCGCACCCGGACTGTTGCCCGAGATAGTGAGAAGATTTGCCCCCGGCCCCACGAGGTTCAACTGCCCGGTGATGTACGGCAGGAGGGTGTTTGGAGTGATGGTTTGAAGCGTGGGAACCGAAGACGTGCCTACGAGGAACAAGGAGGGGGCAAAGGCGACATCCGCCATGGTGGCCGTATTGGCCTGCGTCAGCGCGTCGCGCAACGAGCAGGTGTTGGTTGCCGACTCGGTCCCGTCAGAGCAGCTAGTGAGATCGCTGGTATTCGAGGTGTCGCCGAGGGTGTTCACCGTCCTGTAATTCGTCTGCACCGCGCCCGCGTCCACTTCTTGTCCATTTGGCCCGAAGGGGCATGTGGAAGGCGTCGCGGGCCAGCTGCGCTGGTCGGTGTTGCCCGGGGGTAGGTTGGCCGCCAAACCCGCGCAGGTGGCCGGGCTGCCGGCCAGCGGAAGCATCGTCTGCGTTGTCCCGCCATAGTTGCCCAGTGGGGCCAGATTGGCCGAGCCGCCGATGAGGTTGCCACCGTTATCGGTGTAGCCGTTGTTCACATCGCCACCGGAGTTTCCAGAGACGATGCTGTTGGCGATCGTCAGCGAGCCGCCCTCGTTGGTTATGGCACCTCCGAAATTGCCGGAAAAGGTGCTGTTAATCACCGTAATTGGGCCACCCTGTTGGTCGATAGCGCTTCCGGCACCGGAGGTGGTATTTCCGAAGAAGGTGCTGTTGATTACCGTAATCGGGCCGCTGGAGGTACCGTACAAGTTCGCGATGGCTCCGCCGCCGTAGTAACCGTAATTTCCCGAGAAGGTGCTGTCGTTGACTACCAGCGTGCCGTCGTTCGCGATGGCTCCGCCGCCGTACGAGGCGTGATTTCCGGTGAAAGTGCAGCTGGTCACCGTTAGCGTGCCGAAGTTCATGATGCCCGCGCCAGCCCCGCCGCCGTCATTTCCGTTGGCGATGGTCAGCCCGGAGATGTTGACAGTGCCTGAAAAGATCATGAATACGTGATAAGAGCCGTTGCCCGAGACCGTGATCTGGTTCGCGCCCGGACCGGTGATGGTCATGCTGGCTTGGGTGAAAGGCGGGGCGCCAGTGAGCGTGATGGTCCCCGTCAGGCCGGACTGGAAGTTGATCGTGTCTCCGCTGTCTGCGCTGGCCGCGGTGATAGCGTCGCGGAGCGAGCAGGAAGTGCCGCTGCCTGCCTGGCAGTTCGCCCCGTTCGCGGTGTTTGGGTCGTCGATGAGGGTGTTCACCGTCCAGAAGTTCGTCGGGGGCGGAGTTGCCAGGGCTGGAACAGCCAGCAGGCACACTACCGCCGCAAGCACAGGAATGCGCCGCGAAAATCGTTGCAGTTTGGAGGAGGAAAGAGAACGGAACGACGAGCAAAGGAGAGAACGAGCCGATTCGAACATGGACTTGCACCTAGCCTTTTCTTGCAGCTATCACGCATTGACGTTTGACGGAATACTTGAAGACATAACCCCGCATTGGGCCGCTGGGGGGAGCATTGCCCTGAAGATATTCATTCACAAGGGGTTGTGAAGGACTGAACACCTTATAGAAGATAGCACTCGGCTTGTCAACCTTGGGATGGTCTCGCTTGAGCGCGCTACCGGGCATCAGTGGGTACCGAGATAGATGAAGCGCGCGAGGAACAGGGCAGCCAGCAGGTAGAGGAGCCATTCCTGGCGGCGGAATTTTCCGGCGGCGAGGTGAAG
>JBEKQD010000074.1:0-21055 GCA_049520075.1 Occallatibacter sp.
AAGAAAAAGCCTCCAGCCGAAGCTGGAGGCCTTTGTTCTGTGCGAGTGCGATGGGCTCAATACATGCCGTCCATGCCGCCGCCGCCGTGGCCGCCCGCCGGAGCCGACTTGGGCTCCGGAAGCTCGACAATCAGGGCTTCAGTGGTCAGCAACAGACCGGCAATCGAAGCGGCATTCTGCAATGCCGTTCTGGTTACCTTGGTCGGGTCAATCACGCCGGCTTTCACCAGGTCCTCGAAGACGGAGGTCTGTGCGTTGTAGCCGAAGTGCGGGTCCTTGGATTCCAGAACCTTGGCCACCACCACAGCACCCTCTTCGCCGGCATTGGCGACGATCTGGCGCAGAGGCTCTTCAAGCGAGCGGCGCACGATATTGGCGCCGATCTTCTCGTCGCCTTCGAGCGTCTTGATCAACGCGTCTACCGCGGGAATAGCACGAACCAGCGCCACGCCGCCGCCGGGGACGATACCTTCCTCGACTGCCGCGCGCGTTGCATGCAGAGCATCCTCAACGCGAGCCTTCTTCTCTTTCAACTCGGTCTCGGTAGCCGCGCCCACCTTGATGATGGCTACACCGCCCACGAGCTTGGCCAGCCGCTCCTGGAGCTTTTCCTTGTCGTAGTCCGAGGTGGTCTTCTCGATCTGCGCGCGGATCTCCTTCACACGGCCTTCGATTTCAGAGGCTTTGCCGCCGCCGTCCACGATGGTGGTGTTGTCCTTGTCGATGGTGATGCGCTTGGCCTTGCCGAGATCCTCGAGCTTCACGCCTTCCAGCTTGATGCCGAGGTCTTCAGTGATGGCCTTGCCGCCGGTAAGAATGGCCACGTCACCCAGAATCGCCTTGCGGCGATCGCCGAAGCCCGGTGCCTTGACTGCAGCCACGTTCAGCGTGCCGCGCAGCTTGTTCACCACCAGGGTTGCAAGGGCCTCGCCCTCGACATCCTCGGCGATGATCAGAAGCGGCTTGCCGCCGCGAGCAACCTGTTCGAGTAGAGGCAACAGGTCCTTCATGGCGCTGATCTTCTTCTCGTAGATCAGGATGTAGGGCTCTTCCAGAATCACTTCAAGCCGTTCAGCGTCGGTGACAAAGTAAGGACTCAAATAGCCACGATCAAACTGCATGCCATCCACAGTCTCCAGACCGGTGTGCATGGTCTTCGACTCTTCGATGGTGATGACGCCGTCCTTGCCGACAACTTTGACCGCTTCGGCGATAATGTCGCCGATTTCCTGGTCGCCGTTGGCTGAGATTGCGCCCACCTGGGCCACGGTACCTTCATTGACAGGCTTGGAAAGCTTGCCCAAAGCGCCGCCATCGATCCACTTGCCTTCCTTGTCGCGCGTGCCGATGATGGTCGCCACGGCCTTGTCGATGCCGCGCTTCAGTGCCGTCGGGTTCGCGCCGGCCGCCACAGTCTTCACGCCTTCGCGGAAGATGGACTGCGCAAGAACGGTCGCTGTAGTGGTGCCGTCACCGGCCACGTCAGAGGTCTTGGAAGCAACTTCCTTCACAAGCTGAGCGCCGACATTTTCCATCGGGTCCTTCAGCTCAATTTCCTTGGCCACTGTGACGCCGTCCTTGGTGATCGTCGGCGAACCGAACTTCTTCTCGATTACCACGTTCCGGCCCTTGGGCCCGAGCGTCGCCTTCACGGCGTCCGCCAGCGTGTTCACGCCGCGCAGGATCGCCTGACGGGATTCTTCACCGTGCAGAATCTGCTTTGCCATTTTTGTAATTCTCCTTAGAAACAGTTGTCAGTGAACAGTGATCAGTGATCAGTGGTCTGTAGTGCCGACTCGCTGACTTCCTGACTCGCTAACACGCGCCAAGCGCGGCTAACTTGCTACTTCTTGACGATGCCGAGAACTTCTTCCTCGCGCATGATCAGAAACTCCTCGCCGTCTAGCTTGATCTCGGTGCCGGAGTACTTGCCGAAGAGAATTTTGTCGCCCGCCTTCACGTCCAGGGGGAAGACCTTGCCTTCGTCGTTGGATTTGCCCTTGCCCACGGCAATCACTTGGCCTTCCTGGGGCTTTTCCTTGGCACTGTCGGGGATAATGATGCCCCCGCGAATGGTTTCGCCCTCTTCCAGACGGCGGACGAGGATGCGATCATGAAGCGGGGTGAACGTTGTCGCTGCGGATGTTGATGCCATTGCTTCGCTTCTCCTTCACACGCGGTCAGGGGTGAGCCCCGCCGCGGGACTTGAGTGATAATTAAGAAAAAACACTGTGGAATGTTGAGGTTGAAGCTCCAGGGAGCGGAGCCGCAAACCCGTACAGCAGTTCTGCCAGCCATACGCTAGCACTCGTGTCTTCCAAGTGCTAACGATAGGCAAATGAGGCTGCCTTGTCAAGTGTTCTTTCGAAAATATGAGTGGCTAGCGCTCAGATAGTATGACAGGCCTCATTCGGATAGGGCGAAAGGCCCAGTTACAGCCCCGTGCTCTTGAATACGAGCTGTAATTTGGATCTTTTTGAACTGCATACGATGATGCGACATCGATGAGATATTGACTGCAAAAGGTCCTTTCTAATTCGTCAAACTTCTGCTTCCAGCCTGCAGCGCTTCGTCGCATGATGGGAACCATTTACAATGAGGACTATGGTTCGTCGTTTTCCTTTTCGCCTCTGTGTTGTCGTGGCCTCTTTCGGCCTGATCTTTTTGTCGCTCGCTGTGAGCGCTCAGCAAAACACCACCAAGCGCGGCCGCAAGTACAAGACGCCTCCGCCGACTGCGCGTATTGAGGTCACTGTGGTGCGGGATTCCACTGGTAAGCCTATTGAAAATGCCGCGGTCATCTTCCACCCCATGGAGGGCGAGAAGGACAAAGGCAACATGGAATTGAAGACCAACGAGGATGGCAAGACCATCATCGATGTGCTGCCCATGGGCGACACGGTGCGAATGCAGATCATCGCCAAAGGATTCCAGACCTTTGGCGACGACTACAAGATCGACCAGGCACAGATGACAATCGATATCCGGATGAAACGTCCTGGTGAACAGTACTCGATCTATAAGAAACACCCGGAAACTTCCGAAGGCGGCAAGAACTCGGATGCGCCTGCTGAGCCAGCGTCAAAGGACAAGCCAGCAGTTCAGCCGGCCCCACAGCCTAGTCAGGCTCAGCCGAAATAATTAGTGCCCCGGGCTTCATTGGCCTCCAAATCCAGACGATATTGAAAGGTTATGGATTTCAATGACCAGCCAGCCTCTAATCGGCAAATCGGCTCTTGTCACGGGCGGGGCGCGGCGCATCGGTCGCGGTATCGCCTTGGCGTTAGCTCAAGCCGGCGCGGACGTGGCAATCACTTTCCTCAGCTCACACAACGAAGCCGATGAAACCGTACGAGACCTTCAAGACCATGGTCGCGACAGCGTGGCCATCGAGTGCAATGTGCGCTCGGAAACATCAGTAGGCGCCGCCGTCGCCGCCGCTGTGCGTCGTTTCGGCAGACTTGACCTCGTTATCAACAACGCAGCCATCTTTGAGTCGGCCCCGCTCGACAGCCTCACATTGGACCAATGGAATGTAGCCTTCGAGACCAATGCGCGCGGGCCTTTCCTGGTGGTGCGCGAGGCGTTGCCTCATCTGCGCGCTGTTGAGGGCCGCGTCGTCAACATTGGCTCCCTGGGAGGAATTCATGCATGGGCGGGGCATGCCCAGTACTGTGCATCCAAAGCCGCACTGCATTCGCTAACCCAAGCCATGGCCAAGGCTTTCGCGCCAAAAGTGAGCGTGAACTGCGTGGCGCCGGGATGGATTGAGATGGGCGAGCACTCAGCAGAGCAGGCGGCGCATTTCGCGGCCAAAACGCCGATGCAGCGTAACGGGAGCGTGGAAGATGTAGCCCAGGCGGTTCTTTTCTTTGCTACAGGGTCGCACTTTGTCACCGGCCAAATTCTGGTGGTCGACGGCGGACTCGGGCTTTAGGTGCTGTTTCCGCTCTTTCAAACTGCGCTGATCTATTTCGCGAAGAGGCGCTTGAAAAAGCCGGCTTTGCGTGCATTGGAAGCTTCGCTGCCGGGGTCTGGATCAGCATTCTTGCCGAACGGTCCCGCAAGTTTCTTCGCACGGAACTTTGGAGGCATGTGCTCCCAAAGGCCTACCTGATCAGGTTGGGAAGGCCATGGCGCGCCATCGACAGCGGCCTGCGGATTGGTCATACACAGGCGTCGCGCCGTCTCTTCGCCGGCCTTTTGGACCACGTAGTCATAACCTCTCTTGAGATGTGGTGGTCGCCCCGTGATGTTGTGCGCATCGCTGGCCAGAAAGTGAATCCAGTTACGCTCCAGCAACTCATTGGAAAATGCTTCTGCCATCTTGCCAAATCGTCCATAGAGCGAGGCAGCTGTTACCTGGACTAGGCTGCCGTGGCGCATCCACTCTGCCAGCATCTCGGGCTGACCCAGCAGCGCCGAATACCGCTCTGGATGGGTGATGATGAGCGTATAGCCTGCCGATTGGAGCATGACCATGGCGTCACTGATCTGTGGGGGAATTGAAGCGTCAGCGAATTCGATCAGCAGGTAGCCTTTGCCGTCGATGGAATAGCGCAAAGGGTTGGCCACCGCATCATAGATATTCTCCGCTGTCATGTGGAAGTCGCAAGCCAGGCTCAGTTTCATCCGGCCATCGAGCAGCCCGCGTAACTCGGCGAAACGCTCTTCGATGAACTGGGATTGATAGGGGTAACGCTCGCTGGCGTGTGGCGTGCAAACAATATGAGTCACGCCCTCGGCAGCAGCCTCATGCGCCATGGAGAGAGAAGTGTCCAGGTCGGTCGATCCGTCGTCCACTCCCCAAATCAGATGCTGATGGATGTCAATCACTTCACACTATCTTCCCACTTGGCGCCTCGGGCTGCTGGCGTTGCACAGTGCGGGTTGCAGAAGGTGATCCTTTAAATTCACCCCGGGCCGGCTTTTCCGCTCCCGAGGACGCGCTGTCGCGGGCTAGCCATATGCTGCCTTGCCGATGGTATACTCACAACGTCAGGCGCGTGCCGCGCCACCATTTTCTCGACTATTGAGGTTCACATGTCCGGCCATTCAAAATGGGCCACAATCAAGCATAAGAAGGGCGCGCTGGATGCCAAGCGCGGCAAGATATTCACTCGCCTCCTCAGGGAAATAGCCGTTTCGGCCAAAGGCGGAGGCAACCCCGATACGAATGCCCGGCTACGAACCGCTGTTCTGGCGGCGAAGGCCGAAAATATGCCGGCGGACAACATCAAGCGCGCGATCCAGCGCGGTACCGGCGAGTTGGAGGGCCTTACCTACGAAGAAATCACTTTCGAGGGCTACGGACCCGGCGGTGTCGCCATTATCGTGGACGTGCTTACCGACAACCGCAACCGCGCTGTGAGTGAAATTCGTCACGCCTTTGCAAAGAACGGCGGGAATCTGGGCGAATCCGGCTCAGTTCGCTTCATGTTCCACAAGAAAGGCCTGATCGCAATCGAGAAGGACGCGGCCAAAGAAGAGCAACTGATGGACATTGTGCTCGAACATGGCGGCGAAGACCTGAACGATGAAGGCGACACATGGGAGATTGTTTCCGATCCAGCCGACCACGAGGCCGTTGCCGCAGCCGTTAAGGCTGCAGGCATCCCCACGGTGATGAATGAAGTGACCATGGTTGCCTCGACCTACACCAAACTGGAAGGCAAAGAAGCCACCCAGATGATTCGCCTGCTAGAGGTGCTGGAAGACTGCGACGACACGCAGAATGTCTATTCGAACTTCGACATGGACGCCGAACAAATGGAAGCGGCGGCCGGCTAAGATGATGCCAGCTGGCGTTGCAAGGGCCGCCCGGTTGTGGCGGCCTTTTTGTGGAGACTCAAGAATTTTCGTCAAGGGAAGGGAAGAACGTTGACCCGAATCGCAAAGCTTTCCGTCTTGGTTTTGATGTGCGGGGCTGCGGTGGCAGGAAAAAGTATCGCCGCCGCACAAACTTCAGGCAGTCGAGAAACCGTTGCTACGCCTACAGCAGATAATCCTGTCGCGCAGGTACGCGATGCACGGAGTTGGGAGTACGGCCCATTTGTCGATTGGGGAACAGGCGTAGGAGACCGTGCCGATTTCAAGTTTTTCTGGGGTGGATTCCAATTGGCCAGGCCCCTGTCTCCAGTTCTTCATGCAGGTGTTCTTAGCGGCCAGTTCGAGTTCGGCGGCAACATCATGCCGCTTTGGCAGGCCTATACTCCGGCGCCGCACACAGCAAACTATACGTGTATCGAACCCAGCGGGGCACCGGTCCCTTGCGTTCTGCCGGTTGCCGGAGGCACCTATCGTGGCGTGAGCCTCACGCCGGTCATCTTTCGATGGAATTTTCTCACGAGATCGCGGCGCGTGCAGCCGTGGTTTCAAGGTGCGGGCGGGCTCGTGTATACCACCCGCCAGTTTCCGCCGAGCTTCTCGAGTACAACGACACCGCCGATTTACACCGTTGATGGTTCTACAAGTGTGTGGAATTTTTCGCCCCAGGGCGGCGTCGGCATTCACTACTTCACACGCGACAGGCGCTCGATTGACCTGGCTGTAAACGCGGTGCATATATCCTCAGCCTCGTTGGGCGACCGCAATCCGGGCGTCAATGCCAGCCTCCAGGTGCAGGTGGGCTATACCTTCTGGAAGTGATTGCGAACCAAGTAGACGCTTTGATTGGGCGCGGTTGAGCTGTGCCCAGTTAGAGCCAGGGCAAATGAGACGATGAGCGGACCTGTTGTTGAGTGCGTTCCCAACTTCTCTGAGGGCACAGATGCCCGGCGGGTCGAGGCGATCGTGGCCGCGATGCGCGTCGATGGGGTGCATCTGCTCGACTGGTCAATGGACGCTGACCATAACCGCTCCCTGGTGACTCTTGCCGGCGAACCCGCGGCGATGGTTGAAGCCGCAGTGCGGGGTGTCGGCAAAGCGGTTGAGCTGATCAACCTGACTCGCCAGGAGGGTGTTCATCCCCGCATTGGAGCGGCCGACGTGATCCCCTTCGTGCCCATCGCCGGCATCAAACTCGAGCAGTGCGCACTACTCGCCCGCCAGGCAGGGCAGGAAATCTGGCGACGTTTCGGCGTGCCGGTATTCTTTTACGGGGCAGCGGCGGCCCGGCCCGACCGCGCCAATGTGGAAGACGTGCGCCGCGGCCAGTTCGAGGGACTGCGCGAGGCTGTCGCCAAGGATTCTTCCCGCCGGCCCGACATCGGCGGCCCTAACCTGCATCCGACTGCCGGCGCTTGCGCAGTCGGCGCCCGCAAGCTCCTGGTGGCCTATAACATCTACTTCGATTCAGCGGACGTCGCCATGGTGCGCGCCATCGCCAAAGGTATTCGCGCCGATTCCGGCGGCCTCAAAGGCGTCAAGGCGTTAGGAGTCCTGGCTCATGGCCGCGCGCAGCTTGCCATGGATATTACAGATCTTGAAGTGACACCACTCTCGCAGGTGTACCGCGCGGTCTCGGCGCTCGCACTGCGCCATAAAGCCGTACCGGTCGAGGGCGAAGTCATCGGATTGCTTCCAGAGACCGCTTGTGAGCGGGATAGCGAGTGGATGCGTCAATTGACTGGGTTCGACGCACCGACCAAAATTCTGGAGCGCCGACTGGCGGCTCCGATGGCTTGGCCGGAAGAGGGATGAACATCCGATTCGGCTCTAAGAGTGCGCCAGGCATACCCCAACGCGTAAAATGAAGATGGAATAGGAACGGGGTTATTGGTCATTGAGTTGACGGAAGTGCGCGTCCTTTAGCTGCCTCCCATCATGGATTCAATAACTTCCGCGACTGTGGAGGATGAATTTGTTAAAGGCTTTCCTGAGGTTTTCAGTTCTCGTTATCTTGCTTGTCGCGGCCGCTTCGGCGCCAGCGGCGCAGTTGTCAACCGATGCTCGCACCGCCATTCCGCATGATGTGCAGCAGTTGGTGGCCATTGACTACCACGCCATGCAGAACTCGGCCTCGGCCATGGATTTGCGGGAACGCGTCATGCCGCCGGGACTGAAGCGCTTTGAAGATGCGCTACACAAGTCGGGTCTGAATGAGAACCACGATGTGGAGGAGTTGGCATTTGCACTCTTCCGCGTGAAGAGCGAAGGCGACCAGCTGGACACCGTCGGGATTGCCCAGGGCCAGTTTTCAGTGCAGGATATTTTGGCCAACTTCCGCACGCAGAAACTGAAGGCCACCCTGGTACGTACCAACCGGGTCTATCCGCTGGCAAAAACTGGTATGGTGGTTTGCTTTGTTGACCCCTCTACCATGGTCTTTGGCGACTCTGAAGCTGTGACTAAAGCTCTCGATGCTCGAGACGGCATGGCACCCAGCCTGGTGACCAACGGCCCCATGATGGATGCTATGAATTCCGTGGACTCCGAATCCCTGTGGAGCATCCTCGACCAGAAGGGTACGCAGACCATGATGAAGCAGGTGCTGGGCGAAGCCGGTTCGCTCACTGACTTTGAAACTGTGCAGAAGCGCTTGCAGGCCTCCTGGTACGGAATGGACTTCCAGCACGGAGTCAAGTTCGACCTGACAATTTCCACTGGTGACAGCTTTGCAGCGGCTACCATTTCATCGCTGCTGTCGGCCGCGTTAATGTTACGCAAGATGAGCGGCTCGGACGCTGAGAAACAGGCATTGAGCGCCACAAGTCTCTCCTCCGACTCGGGGCGGCTTTCAATCCACTTTGCCACCTCGGATGCGCAGTTCAGCAGCCTTTTGCAATCCCCGCTCTTCCAGGGCATGGTGCACTAGAGAGCTTTAGCGCTGCCTCCTATATCTGGCACACTTTTGGCGCCAGATATGGGAGGCGCTAACAGAGCATTAATAGTCGCTATATCTTTTGTGTTTACTGCAGGTCGGCTAATGCGCGAATCCGGCTCAACAAGTGTTAATTACTCAAGCTTGCAGCTACGAGCCCCCTTCGTGCCTCTCCAGCGCATTGCCGAGGCACACCTGGTTACGGCCGTTGTGTTTGGCTGCGTAGAGTGCATGGTCCGCAATCTCGATCAGGTCCGGGGCATGCTTGCCGAATGCGGGAATCAGTGTTGCGCAGCCAATAGAGATGGTGACGATTCCCAGAGGGCTTCCGTTGTGCGGCAGGCATCGGCTGCGCAGAGCCTCGCAGATATCTTGAGCCACCTGCATGGCGCCTTCGCTTTCCGTGCTTGGCATAGTCACCACAAATTCCTCGCCACCGAAGCGCGCCACCAGGTCTCCGGGACGCGAGACCACATCCATGCACGACTCCGCAATCTGCTTAAGGCAACTGTCGCCTCGCTGGTGCCCATAGCTGTCGTTGTACGCCTTGAACAGGTCCACATCGAGCATGAGCAGAGACAGCGGCTGGTGGGCGCGCATCCCGCGCCGCCACTCAGTCGCCAGATACTGGTCAAAGTGCCTCCGGTTGGCCAGACCTGTAAGCCCATCTGTCAAGGCAAGCGCCTCCACGGTGCGGTAGGCATCCTGGAGCTGTTGCTCGGAGCGTTTGCGTTCCGAAATGTCGCGAACAATGTTCAGGATTCCTGAAGGCGTGCGAGTGACCGGATCGTGTACTACTCGGAGAGCGGCTTCCACCCAGAGATACTCTCCGTCGTGCTTGCGGACGCGGCACTCTACCATGACGCCCTCGCTGCCGGAGCGCAGCTCGCGCATCGCAGCTTCGACTTTGAGGCGGTCCTCGGGGTGCACCATTTGGAGTCCCGTAAGCGCCGCGGCTTCTTCCGGCTTCCATCCGCCCATGCGCTCGGAGGCTGACGAAACGAAAGACCGGCTTCCGTCGAAGTCAGCGAGGATAATTAGATCTCGCGAGTTTTCGGTGACCAGTCTGTGCAGCGAAACGGTCTCCTGGAGCCTGCGTTCGGTGGTCTTCTGCCGCTCCAGCACCACAGAGATTCCGTAGATCAACATAATGGCAGAGGCGACCGCAGCCTGTAGGTGCAGACTGGGCAACGTAGGACTTATAAGTCCCGCTGCTGCAAATGGGCCATGACCGCAGACGGTCAGCCACTCCGAGATGGCGCCCACCAAAATGGTAAACAACGAAGCGTATCCCAGCCCAAACCGGACCAGAACAAGAACCAACAACGGAAAAATGAAGTAGATCAAGGGCGCCCGATCCTGCGCGAAAGCGGCGAAGGTCATGCCGAGCAGAAGAGCCGGATAGACCCAGTTTCGCCGCCAGTCCACCGAGTTTCTAAGTCGAGTCTGCAAAACGGCTGCGAAGGCCGGCGTAGCGATGGCTATGCCCAGACTGTCGGCGGCCAACCAGCTCAAAAACGGGTGGGGCAGCGCCGGATGCGCCCAGAATGGGAAAACCAGCACATATATGCCTGCCGCAAACATCGGTCCCGCCATAACCGCGAAACCGAAGAACCGGAATAGGTAGCGGCGTTCTGTAAAACGAGGAAGGACCGCAGAGCGCCGCCGAAGCAGGATGGCTCCGATCATCACCTCGGCGATATTGAGCAGGTTGTAGAGAAGGAACTCATCCCATTTCGCCGGTACGAGAATATTGCGAACAGAAAGCGCGAAGAAACCGGTCAGCAGGTAGGCAGGCCAGCGCCAGCGCGGAGCCAGTAGGAGATATGCGAGAAGAAGCCCGTTTGAAACCCATACAGGGTTATTCTCGGGCTTCCAATGCTGAAGGGATTCCACTCCCACGGTTACAGCAGCGATGGAGAGAAAGCAGGCTACCAGATGCACCTCAAGTCCATGCTTCCGCAACCACGGAAACTGGCGTCGGCCAGGGATGGTTACACCACTCCCTCTCATCTTTGCCCTTTACTGTCCTTATCGGTGAGATTTGGAGAGGGAACAGCCAGCGATGCAGTTTTCCTTGCGCTTTCTATTGTTTCCGTGCGAATCGAAAAGGCCAGTTCACTGCTGCGGAGTCAACTGAGGATGAAAATCCGCTTTGCCGCCAGGCAATAGCACAATCTGGATCCGGCCCTCTTGACGCTCTGCCAGCGTTGGACCGTTCATTTGCGCCTGCCGCCCATCGCTGCCTGCGTACTCAACCTTCAACGGTCCACTGCCTCGGACCTGAACGCTGTAACGGAAGACTTCGCCGGCCGCCAACTTGTCGGCTCCAAAGCTGGCGCTCGGATAATCCACCTCCAGAAGCTGAATCGCTGCACCTGTGCGGTTCTCTACCGTCATATCGATGTGGTACGAGTGGCAACCTGCGGTCCAAACGAGCGTTGGCACGAACAGCGCGGCCAGAATTCCATGACGCAGGTCGGTCCAGAGCTTCATTCCTTGCTCCCGTCTGCGACAGCCGTGCCTTCCTGCGTCGCCAACTTCTTCTCCACCTTATCCAGTCGCTTCAGCAGTTCCGGCAAACGCTGGAAGATGGTCACCGCGCGCAGCCAAGTGCGATTGTCAAAAGCCGGCGAGCCGGATACCATCTTGCCTGCCGGCACGTCGTGGGACACGCCGCTTTGCGCGGTCAGTATGACCCCGTCGCCGAGTGCGCAATGCCCAGCCACTGCGGCCTGCCCTGCCAATATGACGTTGTTGCCTACCACCGACGAGCCCGCCAATCCGGCCTGCCCGCAAAGGAGAGTGTTCTCTCCAACGTGTGAGCCGTGTCCGATCTGGACTAAATTGTCGACCTTAGTTCCGTCGCCAATCTCGGTGGCTCCGACGGTCGCCCGGTCGATGCATGCGTTGGCTTGCACGTCCACACGGTTGCCCAACCGCACTGGTCCTGACTGCGGAATCTTTTCCCAGTGGCCTTGCTCGTTTTTGGCAAACCCGAAGCCGTCCGCGCCGATGATGACGCCGTTTTCCAGCGTCACGTGGTCGCCCAGAATGCAGTTTTCTCGCACCACTGCATGTGCATGAGCGAAAAAATAGCTGCCGGCTTCTACGCCGGAGTAGAGCACCACATGGGGTAGAAGCGTGGCGTAATTGCCGAGCTTCACTCCGGGGCCGATCACCACGTAAGCCCCAATGTGCGCTTCCTCGCCAATGATCGCCGTCGGATCAATGACCGCAGTAGGATGGATGCCGGGAGCGTAAGCCGGCGGCTGATAGAAAACCGCAAGAGCGCGAGAGAAAGCCAGGTACGGGTTCTTGAGCCGCAGCGTCGCTGCTTCAATCTCCGGGAACTCCGGCTCGACCAGCACAGCCGCCGCCCTGGTCTTGCGCGCCAAGCCCCCATACTTGGGATTGGCCACAAAGGTTATCTCCGTCGGCCCGGCCTCTTCAATCCCTTTCACACCTGTTACTTCCAGCTCCGCGTCCCCGCGCAGCTCTGCACCCAGTTTCACTGCCAACTCGCCTAGCTTCATGGTGGAATTGTAACGGAACTGACGTGCGAAGGGTTTTGGCCAATGAGGAAGACGCAATCCAGGCTAACTACGCCACATCTGGCTCCTGCGGGAACAGATCAGGCTGCTCTATTGCTCTAGCAGCTGCCAACGTCCGTTTGCGGACAGCTGCGCTAATCAGGGCCACCACTTCTAGAGTTTGAATGGCCTGCCGCGGCACGTAGACCCTTTGTGTGTTGGAGCGAGTGTCCGGTGGGGTGAGCAGCAGCCCTGGGCCTTCCAGTAGCGAGCGGTCATTCGCCGCAAGACCCTCGAGTTCGTCGCCGTCAGTCATCGTCATGCGCAGCCATAGTCCGGGAGTGCGCGGTCGTATGGCAAACCGCTTGTGAAGAAGCCGCTCCGGATTGGCTGAGTCTGCGGATTGGGCAGGGAAGTCACGCACATAGCAGACCCATTTCACCTGTTCCCAGCCTATGCGCACCACCTTGCCGGTCAGGTCCAGAATCTCCAACTCCTCGGCATCCTGTCCGAAGCCTCCTTCAGCGTACCCAGCGAACCATTCCCTGGAGAACTTGCGTACGATCACTGATTTGCGTTGTGAGGCCATCGCTCTGAATTGTCGCACGAACCAGAGCCTTTATTGGAGACGCCACCGTCAAAGGAGAAAGGAAGCAAGCCGGGATCGGACTGGAAACGCCGCACATTTGGTGCATAAGGGCCTAGCCAACAGTACCCACTTGTGTTAAAGTACTGGTTTGCAACCACAGTCATCGCCTGTTGTAAGACTAACAACATGAGGCACTTGGCTGAGGAAATCAGAAGGCGGAAGCAGGAAACGGAATGCCAGACTACATCTATCTTCTGGAAAACCGGCTGTCAGCGGATCAACAGAGCGCTCTGCACCATCTACGTGAAGTCGCGCGCGAGGCCGGCACGATACTGTTTCTCACTGGGGACGCGGTACGCGACCTGACGAGCGGCCATGCCGTCCGCGATCTTGAAGTGGCGATGCATGGAAATGCACTCAAGCTCAAGAAAACAATTGAGAAACGTGGCGGCAAAGTGTGGGGCGAGGACGAAACCACCCGCGCCCTTTATCTTTGTTTTCCTGGTACAGTTCGAGTCGATCTGGTCAGCACGCACCGCGTCGAATATCCCAAACCCGGCAAGCCGGTCTATTATCCCGCTTCGATCCAGGAGGAACTTCGCCGCCGAGACTTTACCGTCAACGCGATGGCCATTTCCCTCAACGAAGGCTCGTTTGGGCTGCTGATGGACCCCATGAACGGGGTTGCGGACATCGAATCGCGGACCCTGCGTCTGGTCTCCAACTACGGTTTCCTCGAAGAGCCGTCCATGCTTATTCGGGCCACGCGCTACATGGCTCGCCTCGGCTGGGAGATGGACCCGAAAACCCATGCCCGCTACATGAACGCCAAGGAGGAGGGGGTCATTGAGCACCTCTCGGCCCAGGCCCGTAGGCAGGAACTGGAGCAGATCGGTCACGAAGAAGAGGGGTTGAAGGTATTGCGCGCGTTTGAGGCAGAAGGCTGGATGGAGGTGCTGTTCCCCGCCTGGACCTCTGCCAAGGCCGACGAAGCTGGCCTGACTGCACTGCACGACCTGGCTGTTGAACTGCTTTTGCAAGGGGTCCATCCCGATATGTCGGCGGCGCAGATGCGGTTACTCACCGCGAAACTACCGGGCAAGGACCTGGCCAATCTCAAGAAGCAGATGCTACGCCCAGGCTTTGTCGAAGAGTGGAGTAGCCTGGATGCTCTGGCTGCCGGATTTGCCAAAGTATTGCTTTCCAAGCAAAATTCGATCCCCTCGGCTGGTTTCAAGCTTTTCACGAGCTATGACCCGGAAGCGATTCTATGGCTTGGGTTTACAAGCAAGGACGCGGCGGTGAAGGAACGCTTTAACCTATTCCTCAAAGTCTGGCCTGAAGTCCGCCAGCGCATCCCTCACACGCTGATGCAGGAGATGCGCATTACCCCTGAGTTGCCCGCGTACCACGATATTGTGCATTCCGTTTTTCTCGAACTGCTAGACGGTAAGCTCTCTACGCCGGAGGAGGCTCGTACCTACCTTGAGCCCCACTCGCCCCCCGCTCCGCCGCCGCAGGTTACCATCAAGCGGCCACGCGCGAAACGCGGTGCAGAGGCAAAGTTGAAAGGAGACTCCTTTGACGATGAGTCAGAGGACCGCCAAGACGACGATGAGGATTTGGATGACATTGGCGGAGACGACGATGAGCTTGCCATGGAGCTTCACCTTCCAAAGATAGATTTGGAAGGCGATCTAGCGGAGGAATCCGATACCGTAGCCGACGAGGACGAGGATGAAGACGAGGGCCCGCATTCAAAACCGGCTCCGAAGTCCGCTGGAGTCAAGACCGCTCCTAAGCTAGCGGCCCAACCGAAACCTGTCAAACCAGTGCCGGCATCCAAGGTCGCGACCAAACCGGAAGAGGCAAAGAAGCCCCAACCCGCTCCCACAAAAGCTCATCCAATGCCAGGAGCAGGGGTGGCTGCATTGCACACAGGAAAAGCCTCGTCAAAGGCAGGGAATCAAGCCGCGTCTGCTGGCCAGCTTAAATCCAAGCCCGCACCCTCTAAGGCGGTTGAAGGTAGAAAACCAACTCCAAAGGCAAAGCCGCTAGTCAAGGCTAAGACTCCAGTCAGGATTGCCGCTAAAGCCCAAACTAAGCCTCCGGCAAAGGCACAGGCGAAGATTATCGCAAAGCACCCTGTCAAAGCTAAGGCCAAGGCTCCTAGACCGGCAGCTTCCAAGAAGAAGCCCGTTCCAAGGTCAAAGCCGGTTAAGGCCGCTAAGCCCGCGGTCAAGAAGACCGCACACAAGTCGGCAAGGAAGCACTAGACGCTGCGCTGAACGGTGGCCTTCATGATATCTTCAGTGCATTCTGGAGGATTTCCAATGCATCGTTTGCTTTCTTGCACCTTTTTTGTCTGCCTGTTTTCACTACTCGCTCCGACAATGGTTCTTCCTCAGGGCTCTGTTGGCGCACCGGCTCGGCAGGGCACCGACTCCCTCCTGAAGACGCAATCTGATGTCCAGCCGGGCTACCGTTTTGAGCGTGGCGGCTGGACCTATGTTCATCTTGAAGGCACTCCCTCCCAGATTGGCTTCCAACACGGCAGCCTGCTATCCGCCGAGATTGCGGACATGGTCCACGTAGTTCAGATCGAGAGCCAGCACGAGACCAAGCGCAACTGGAAATTCTTCCGCGAATCCGGGCGCAAGATGCTTTGGCCCCGCATCGATCCCGAGTACCAGCAGGAGTTGGAGGGCATTGCCAGCGGAGTCCAGTCCAAGGGAGTGAAGCTCGATGTCTGGGACATAGTGGCCCTGAACGGAAGCATCGAATTGCCTCAATATTATGTGCCTTGGCTCAATAAACAAGAGGCCGCAAAACACCAGCATGCCACTCTTGTACCCGATATCAAGCCAGAGGGTCGCTGTTCTGCCTTCATCGCCACAGGCAGCTATACCAAAGGCGGCAAGATCGTTATCGCCCACAACAACTGGACGAGTTACGCGGAGGGCGCTCGCTGGACGGTCATCTTCGACATCCAACCTGCCCGCGGCCATCATATTCTCATGGATGGCATGCCGGGCGTGATCACCAGCCAGGACGACTTCGGTGTGAGCGACGCAGGCCTGCTCATCACCGAGACCACGATTACTCAATTCGAAGGCTGGGACCCGGACGGCAAGCCTGAGTTTGTCCGTTCCCGCAAGGCACTTCAGTACGCTGGGTCCATTGATGAGTATGTGGGCATTATCAAAGAGGGCAACAACGGCGGTTATGCAAACGACTGGCTCATTGGTGACCGCAAGACCGGTGAGATCGCCTATCTTGAATTGGGGCTCAAGAACACTCCACTCTGGCGCTCGAAGGATGGCTATTTCGTCAGCTCGAATTATGCCCGCGACCCGAAGCTTATCAAGACTGAAACCAGCGGCTTCGACTTCAACAACCTGGCCAGCTCACCCAATGCTCGACGCGTGACTTGGGAAAGGAAGATGGCCGAATCCAAGGGCCGCATCGACATTGAACTGGCGGAGAAGTTCATGGCCGATCACGAGGACAGTTTCACCGGTAAGAACGAAGCTGATGAACGTTCGCTCTGCGGGCACGTGGATAAAGACAAGCGCGGCATTCCGGAATTTGACTGGGCTCCCTATTATCCTGCCGGTTCGGTAACGGGAAAGGTAGCCGACTCTGATCTTGCCGCCAACCTTTCACTGATCGCCCACGCCGGCCATCCTTGTGGTGAGGACTTTTTTGCCGCTCCCTTTCTGGCCGCGCATCCGGAGTACGATTACCTCAAGCCAATACTCATCGACATGAAATCCGGCCCATGGACCGCGTTCGCAGCCGGAGAGACGAAGTAGTTTTGCCAACGGGTGGCAGCCGACGGTCTCAATCAGCGGCAACCATAGTCTCCGTGGCAGCAGCCACCACCATCTCCCGTATGGAATCAATCACCAGATCTGGTTGATCGAGATGAATCCAGTGAGCGCTCTTGGGAGCAATCACTTGGCGCACGCGGCAGCCAATGCGGGCGAGACAATCATCGGAGAGCGGCGTGGATTTTTCTGGAGTCAGCACCAGTACGGGGATTTTCAGAATAGGCCCGGCGTTCTGCATCTCGCGGACGGTGTCGGGCACGGCTTCTACGTGGCTGCGCATTCCGGCAAAGTTGTCGGGCCGAGACCAATGAGCGGCGATGATAGGCCACACCTCTCGCGGCATCTTGCCCACCTCGTTCTTGACGCGGTCGAGCACATGGGTGCCACCATCGCCGGCAGCGCCTGCCAGCCGCTCTGCAGCCCGGCCAGATCGCAGGAAGAGCGAAGTAACAGCGAGACGGGCAATCCCCACTCGCGCAATTGGGATGGCGAAGCGGAACAGTTTCTTTCCGCGATCAATCTCGGATTGCTTGCCCGGGTTCATCGGGGGCCATTCCTCGCAGCGCATGGGGTCCACCAGCATAATGCTGCTCACCTCTTCTGGATAGTTGAGCGCAAAGCGGCGCATCACCAGTCCACCAAAGGAATGTCCCACGAGAATGTAGGGTGGCTTAATGCCGGCTCCCGCTAACAATTGGTGAAGCTCGGAGGCGATGTTTGCGGGCGTGCGCGCCGAACGGCTTGGGCTGCTCCATCCCAGGCCGCATCGGTCGTAAGATGCCGTTGAAGCAAAGCGCGAAACTCTCGCTTGGATATGGAACCAATTCAGATTAGTGGCCGCAATTCCAGCTTCAAACAGTACGGTAGCGTCTCCCGACCCCATTTCCAGCAGGTAGAGCTTGCGCTTGTCTCCGATGTCGATCCAGCGGCCATCTCTTGTGTAGCGCCGGCGGTCACTGCGCGCCCCGAGGCACTGGTACACGATGCCCGAAAGAACCATGGCTACGATCAATCCGAAAAAAGAGACAAGCAGGACCATTCCGTGTCCTAGAAACGCGTAATTTGCGCTGAGCTGAAGTCTTTCAGGCTGAGATTTGCCTTTGGCGTGCCGCGGTCGATGATGAGGAGAGTTGAGCCTGCCTGCCCGCGGATCTTCGCTTCGACTTGATGCGCCGACCATACGCCGTCATTCCGACGAAGTCCAAAGTAGGTGAATTCTTTCACCATTCCGCCTTTCAAAGTCTTTTCCACGTACACTGGAAAACCAATTTCGTGGTCGAGCCAAGTGGTGACTTCGGCGAAGTGCGTCTTGTCGGCCGCGCCAGGCGTACTCTTAACCACATCGCAGTCACGTGCGCCAAACTTGGCCTTATCAAGCTCTATTTGTCCGGCCCAAAAATACTGTGCTTCCAGAAAATCCTCATAAGTGAATCCGGCGCCAAGCGGACCGTCGCCCCACCTCTCAAAGGGAAGTGTAGCCGCCGTCGCGTCGCCTGGGTGTGCAATTTGAACCACATTTCTCTCGTTCGGCCGCATTTCGAGGAGGATGTGGACAGAGGCGTGGTTGCTTGCTAATGGGTCTGCATTCGTCTTTGAGGCTGGACCAAACTCCAACAGTATGCGCAGCACGCCAGGAAACCAGTGGGCCTTGATGGTGATGGGATAGCTGGTGCGATTGCCATTTGCATCCACGCGAATCAGATGGCCACTGGCGCGATAATCCGCCGTCTCGATGCGTTGGCGCGTTGAGGCGAGCACAGTCTTCACATCCGTTGCGAAGGACGGCGTCGCGCAGAGCAGCGCGACGGCCAGCGCAAGTGAAGAGACTCTCATTCTTCTATCTTTCCATCGCGGAGACGAATCTGATGTGCTGCCGAATGCGCAATTTCGTTTTCGTGCGTCACCACGATCAGCGTCATCCCGCGTTGCTTTTGAATCCCGGTAAGGATGTCCATGATGCGGGCGGAGTTGACGCTGTCCAGGTTCCCGGTGGGCTCATCTGCCAAAAGAATTTCCGGTGAGTTGGCCAGCGCTCGCGCAATCGCCACCCGCTGGCGCTCGCCCGCAGATAGCTCATTGGGATACTGCCGCAACCGATGTTCGAGGCCCATTTCGCGCAGCAATGCTTGCGCCCGTTCTGCACGTTTGAGCGGACAGGGGGTAAGGGCCAGCATCGGCACCTGTACGTTTTCGAGAACGCGCAGCGTAGGCATCAGATGAAATGCCTGGAAGATGAATCCAACACTCCGCGACCGATAAACATCCAGATTGATCGTCGAGCCGAGCAAAGAGTTTTTGAAGAATACCTCGCCGCTGGTCGGAGTGTCGAGTCCGCCCAGCAGTTGCAGCAAGGTGGATTTGCCGCTGCCGCTCGGCCCGCTGATGGCGAGGAATTCTCCAGCAGTGATGGAGAGATCGACACCGCGCAGGGCTTCAATGCGCCCCTCGTCGTAGCTCTTGCGCAAGTCACGCACTTGCAGCAGCGGACTAGTCATGGCGCAGAGCCTCCACTGGCGAAAGATGCGCCCCGCGCCAGGCGGGAATGAATCCTGCCGCCAGTCCAGCTGCGACTGCCATGGCCAATGCCTCCACCAGAAGCAACAGCGGAAACGATGCGGAGACGATGCTGGCGGTTTGCGGCAGCGACGCCAGGATACGCAGAGAACCCCAGCCTACGGCAATGCCTACAAGCCCGCCTGTCAGCCCCAGCACGGCTGCTTCCATCTCGATCAGCACCATCACTCGCCAACACTTCCACCCCAATGCGCGCAGAATGCCTATCTCTCGCGTTCGCTCGAAGACCGACATCGCCATGGTGTTGGCGATACCCAGAATGCCGATCAGCAATGCGATAGAAGATGTACCCCAGGCTGCGGCGTGGGCTAGCAGCACAAGCTGGTTGTTGCTGGCGCGCTCGGCCGCCGGAACCGCGCGCAAGCCTGGCAGCGCGGTCTCAATCTCGGCCTGAGCCCGAGCCAAATAGTGTTCGGGCGCCTCGCCTATTGGAGCCGGCCGCAACCGGACGTGAAACGCAGTCACTTTGCCTTCCAGGCCGCCCAACTTCTGCATCTGATCCAGCGGCATAATCACCGCACCGGCCTCCAGCGCCGAGCCCCCATGGTAAATGCCGGCAACTGTGAAGATCGAACTTTGAACATTCAGCGTATCGCCGGCATTCTTCTTGAGGCTTTCGGCCAGCATATCTCCGAGCATCACTTCAGGTTGACCATCCCTGAAACGCCGGCCCGACTTCAGGGTGAGCGAGTCAAATTCGTACGAGTCAGCCTTCCAACCATAGGCCAGCGCGTTGACGTCTGGCGTCAGATCCATCAGGTTCAGGATCATCGGAGTTGCCTGGAGAACTGTCGGCAATCTCTTGAGCGTCGCCCCGGCCGACTCGTCCATTGAGGTGTTAAGGAAAGTCTGCTGAACGACTGCAATGTCAGTACCACTGCTCAAGTACATCCGCAGCCACTCATGCTCAAAGGAGCGCGAGAAGCCCACCAGCCCTACAAATGCGCCAATGGCCATCGCAATGCCGCCCAGCGTGAGCGCCGTTCTTAGGCGTCTGCGCCAGAGGTTCTTCCATGCAAACCATGCGAAAGAGAGTTGGGAGGCCATGCGTTAGGGGAATCCCTCAAGAGTCCAGACTAAATTATGAGCTCGTGACCGCTAGTCTATCGTTCGGCACTCGCCGTGTCCATTCAATGCATCGCAATGCGAGAGAAATTCATTCGAACGTGTCAATCAGTGCCGAACGGCGGTCCATCAAAGTTGAGCAAAAGGCAATATACCGAGCCCAAAAAACTAAAGGGCAGCAACCTGGTCGGCGGCTACCCCTTCGTTTGTGAAACAGAATTTGGAGCTCGGAACCTTAGACATAGAACTACGGCGAGAACCCACCTTCGGCAACCGCAGCCGAGTTAGCTGTCGCCGTCGAGCTCTGTCTTGTTTAGACGAAAACAGGTCAAACGTTAAAGGTTGCCGCCTGACCCGCTTTGACAAATTACCGACCGCGTCCGCCACCGCCGCCGCTGCCTTTGCGCGCCTGGTAGCAATCCCGGCAAAAGACCGGGCGGTCGCCACGCGGCTCAAAAGGCACTGTTGTAGGCTGGCCGCAACCCGAACAAATCACAGGTGTTCCCTGTGCCGGAGCCGAACGGTAGCCGGAGCCTCCCTGATCGTTCTTCTTTGCCTGACGGCAATTCTTGCAACGTTTAGGGGTCGAATAACCACGTTCCTGAAAGAACGTCTGATCAGCAGCGGTGAAGGTGAAGTCCTGCCCGCAATCGCTGCACGTAAGTTGCATATCTCCGGCCATGGGTCTCCTCGTGGAGAT
>JBEKQD010000075.1:0-20439 GCA_049520075.1 Occallatibacter sp.
CATGGAGCCAGCCTGGGCCCCAAAGCCACACCCCTAGCGGAGATCGTAACGCGAGTAACCGAGAACTTTGGAACGGTCAATGGTTAACTCAAGCAAGCTAGGGCAAAATGGCCTGCAACGACCGCTATATTTTACACACCATCAGAATGGGAACTGATTGGCCGCTTATGACGATTTAGCACGAATCCAGAATTCTCCCGGCTACATGGTATCCCATTACTAGTCTTCCGGGGAGGAACGAGCTCGCAGATCTGAGCTCTTACCCAACTGATGCCTGGAGCCTTTTGGGTGCGTTCGTGCCAGATCAAGCGATAGCCGAATTCGGCATCCGCATGAAGCGCAATCTCTACGACCGGAGCCGATTTCGCGAAGATTCCTGCCAAAAGCGAGGGCAACAGAATCAGATTGTCTGTGCCTGACAGGAGGAGTGGCGCCGAGGTGAAGTGTGGTGTCCTCATCGCGGTCCGCGCAGCCGGATGACCCAACCGCGTAAGGATGTCATCGCTCACAAACTGGTCTCCGTGTGGGTAAACGGATAACTGAACCAGCGGACGCCTTCTGGCGTCCATGCAAGCGTAGGAATCATTTAATTCCAGTTAAAACTGCCGCGCTGCGCCGACTCTTCGCTCGCTACGGAATCCGCTCATATCGCAAATAAACCGGCTCCCAAACATAAGCGCGAATACATTCCCGGAGCGTTTCGTCGTCCATCTTTTCGGCAGTTCCGTCGGCCATGGCTTGTTTCGCGACCGCTTCAGCCACCACCACGCTCACCTTGCGGCAATCGGCAATGGGCGGCAGCAGCGGGGCATCGGGGTCCGAGAGTGTCGGAGACAGGCTGGCCAGTGCCTTGGCCGAGGCCATAATCATCGCGTCAGAAACCCGCGTGGAACGCGAAACCAGTATGCCCAACGCAAGGCCGGGAAAGATAAACGAATTATTGATCTGCGAAATTCTCACCAGTTTGCCATTCACCTCGACCGGGTCAAACGGGCTTCCCGTTCCCACCAGCGCGCGTCCCTCGGTCCAGCGCAGCAGGTCAGCCGGCTTGGCCTCAGATTTCGACGTGGGATTCGACAGCGGGAAGATGATGGGCCGCTCAGTATGGCTGGCCATCTCGCGCACAATCTCTTCCGTGAACACGCCGGTCTGCGCGGAAACACCCAGCAGAATCGTAACCTTGGCGTTGCGCACCGTATCAAGCAGCGAAATTGCGCCTGTGCCACTCAGTTTCCATCCCGCCACATCGGCCTTAGTGTGCATCAGCGCTTCCTGGCCGGGGTGTATGTCCTCGCATCCCTCCACGAGAAGCCCGTTGCGGTTGAAGTAGTAGATGCGTCTGCGAGCCTGCTCTTCGGTCAGGCCTTCTTCCATCATCTTGGCAATCAGCAAATCCCCAATGCCGATGCCCGCTGAACCTGATCCGAACATGGCAATGGTCTGCTCCTTCAACGGCCGCCCGGTGGCGCGAACTGCGGCCAGCAGCGAGCCGGTGGTGATGGCGGCGGTTCCCTGAATGTCGTCATTGAAGGTGCACAGCCGGTCTCGATAGCGCCTAAGCAAAATGGCCGCGTTGACTCCGGCGAAATCTTCCCACTGCAAAAGTATGTGCGGCCAGCGGCGCTCCACGGCGGTCACAAACTCCTCTACGAACTCGTCGTACTCCGCACCGCGGATGCGGTGATGCTGCCAGCCAATGTAAATCGGATCGTGCAGGCGCTCTTCGTTGTCCGTGCCCACGTCGAGCAGAATCGGAAGGCAATGCTCCGGCGGGATGCCGCCCAAAGCCGTGTAAAGAGCCATCTTGCCGATGGGAATGCCCATGCCGCCTGCGCCCTGATCGCCTAGGCCGAGAATGCGTTCCCCGTCCGAAACCACGATGCAGCGCACATCGTCAAAACGCGGGTCGGCAAGAATCTCTTCGATGCGATCCTTGTGCGTGTAGCTCACAAAAAGGCCGCGGGGTCTGCGCCAAATTTCGCTGAAGCGCTGGCATCCCTCACCGACGACGGGGGTATAAACAATAGGCAGCAACTCTTCGGTGTAATTCGCAATCAGCGAGTAGAAGAGCGTCTCGCAGTTGTCCTGCACGTCGCGCATGTTGCTGTACTTGAGAAAGGGTGTAGGCCGTCCGTCGAGCACCCTTTTGCGGCGTTCCCGCTGGTCTTCGAGCGTTCCGACATGAGGTGGCAAAAGCCCATGCAGGCCAAAGGCTGTCCGCTCCTCCTCGGTAAAGGCCGTGCCCTTGTTGAGCCGCGAGTTCGACAGCAGTTCAATCCCATGAAGATGAGTCCGGACAACGCCGGCGGTTGACGTATTCGCGTTAGATTTCATGGTCATTTCGGTCTTCTCCTTGGCACCACGATCAGCGTTTTCTGCCCGCGCTCTATGCATCATTTCAAAAGGTAGACAATATCCTGGAGCGGCTGATTGACAGTCACCGCGCTGGGGATATTTTCTAAGCTCAACCAGACTCGCGCAGAACCGCTTGGCAAGATCAGGTAGACAGTCCCTACCTCTGCTTGCAGACATCCAACTACTTTTGCAGCGAATCAACGGAAGGGAGATGTTCTCCGATAGAATCAGCAACCGACACATTCAAAAGACTTTGGGGGTTACTAATTCTACCGGAGAAACTCTTATTCCAAAACCGCTCTAGAAATTAATCTTTCCAGCAAACTGTATAACGCGCGGGTTATTCACGGTGGAGGTGATTTTGCCAAAGCTGCTCGATGAGATGGCACTGACTGGATTGGCAAAGTTTGCAAAGTTCAACACATTGAAGAACTCCGCGCGAAACTCGAAGTTGAGTGATTTGTGTAGGAGGGTCTGCTTGATGATCGAAGTATCGATATTGCGGACGAAAGGACCGCGGAGGTTGTTGCGCCCGGCATTGCCAAAGTAGTTACCGGCTTTAACGTACGCCGCGGTATTGAAGTACTCTGTGAGGCGGCTCTCCGTGCTGCCACTAAGGACAGCCGTCGAAACGGATGCGCCCGTGGCAAAGCTGGCCGTGCTGGTGGTCCCGCCGTAATAGGCGCCTCCGCTGGTATCGGTAACGGTAAACGGAGCGCCGGACTGACCGGTGCCGACCCCGGCAATCTGCCAACCGTTGAAAGCACGCTTGCCAACCGCCGTCCGATCAAGGGCAAAGCCGAAGGCAGGCACGGTGTAAACGCCGCTGACGACAATTCGATTGGTGCGGTCGAAATCGGAGGGCGCCCAGTCGGCGCGAAGGTTCGTTTGGTCGTTGTAGAAGGTGCCGAAGGTCGTGCCGTCGGTCGAACCCGACATATCATCCATCGATTTCGAATGGGTGAAGGAAGCGAGCAGTTGCAAGCCATGATTAAGCCGCTGCGTGACGCTCGTTTGAAGGCCGTTATAGGCCGAGCTGGCCTTGGTTTGAAGATAGATGAGGCCGGATGGCGAGAAGCCGATATACGGAACACGGCTTTGGGCGTTTGCTGCGGTGGTGGTTGTCACGCCGTTCACGGGGTTAGTTGGGCTGGCAATCAGTGCCTGATTGAGGAGGTTTTCATCTGGGAGCGCAACACCGTGAGAGCCGACATAGCCGATCTCGACAACCGTGTCGGCAGCGGCCTGGATCTGCAAGTTGAGTCCATACTGCTGAACGTAAGGAGTGCGCCACTTGGGATCGATATCGTTGATGGCAAGCGCGGGGTTCAGGTTGGTATATGGCCCACCATAGAGTTGCGGCACAATCGGGAATTGATCGACAGTGGGCAGAGTTGGAAAAGGATCTGCCAGAGTCGAGGCGACGTTGCCTGTCCCAGACAGCGCAATTTTCTCGTAGTTCGGTAGCGAGAGTGATTCAAGCAAGCCGAGTTGGTTCGACGGGCGATCTACGGAGAGCCCATAACCGGCGCGAATATTGAGCCTGGGCAAGAACTGGTAGGCAATGCCGACACGCGGTCCAAAGTTAAGCTTGCCAACTTTGTAGGTCATGGTATCCGTTGTGAACGGAATGCCGGTGATGGGCTTGCGGGCATTGCTTGTCTGGACGAAGCCTGAAGATGTGTAAGCGCCTGCTGCGGGAGCTACGTATTCACTTGGGTAGAAGTCGCCATCACGTCCGCCCTTGTCGACGGGGAGCCCGATGTATTCCCAGCGCATGCCGTAGTTGACGGTCAAGTTGTGAGCAAGGCGCCAGGAGTCTTGCGCGAAGAATGCATAGTCTCTCAAGATATCGTTCCGCTGCGCGGCGCCGCTGGCAAACGAACTGCTGTAAACGTTCGAGTATCCGCTGCCATTGCCGCCGGATGCAGTGGAACTGCCGGGAAGTCCGAGGAGGAAGTCCTGAAATGTTTCGATAGTCATGGTTCCGCGCATGCGGTTGTTGGAGTAATAGTTGTCCTGATAGCGCCGGGCCTCGCCGCCCATCGCAACCTGGTGCTTTGCATGAATCCACGAAAGCGTGTCGAAGTACTCATAGGTTGTGCCCCAGCCTGCCTGATCGGCATTCACGCTGTAGCCGATCGTCGTGCCGCCCGTGAGTACGATTTCAGGAATGTCGGAAAACTGGGCAGAGTTAGAGCGCGTCATGCCAATTCCGCTCAAAGGGAATTGGTTCTGGAAGCCGGTTGAGCCAATCGAGCGGTTGACGCCGAAGCGGGCTTCGTTGACCAGGTTGGGAGAAAAAATATGTGTGTCCGTCAGGCTATAGAGCCGCGCGGCGAATAGTTGGGTGGTGCCAAAACCGGGAACGTTGGCGTCCGGGAACGAATTGAACTGAGGCTGCTGCGCAACGATGGATTTGAACGAGAGGTGGTTCGCCTGGCTGACTTGATAATCGACTGCATCGACGTACTGATCTTCATGAAAGGTGGAAGGCACGGAGACCGCGTAGTTTACTCCGCTAGTAACGCTGGTCTGCGGAGATGGAATGACGAACGCGCCATTGGGAAGTGTGAGGTTCAGCAACGCAAGCGCTACGGGATTTATGTTGGTGCCCGTCGAGTTGACCTTGGTTCCACCTTTATAGGTGGCCAGCCCGCCGAAGGCGGCGCCGAGCGTGGCGTCCGTACGGGTGGTGGGAATCTGCGGTAGCGAAAGAGTCGATGAGCCCTGTACGCCGTTTACTTGCCGGGTTCCCTGGTAAGAGAAGAAAAAGTACGCGCGTCGATGGATAATCGGACCACCGATTGTGCCGCCGAATTGGTTCTGCTTCAGCTCTGGGCGGGGTGTGCCTACTGTATTGAAGAAGTAAAGATTGGCATTCAAATCGTCATTGCGAATGAACTCGTAAACCGAACCGTGAAATTTGTCGGTTCCGCTGCGGGTAACGAGAGCGACATTGCCTCCGCCGCTGCGCCCGGCCGTCGCATCATAGAGGCCCGTCTGTACCTTGAACTCCTGGATAGCCTCCGGCGATGGGACGACGACGCCGTTTGAAGCAAAGGTGTTATTCGAGGCGGAATTCACGTGAATGTTCACAGCGTCGATGCCATCTATATAGAAAGCGTTTGAGCCAGTGCGAGAGCCATCAGAAGAGATATTCGTGGTGCCGCGGCCCAAGGCGGTTGCATCGTTCAAGGGCACGTTGGTGCCCGGTGAAAGCGCGAGTATCTGTGTGAAGTTGCGGGTCGCCAAGGGCAACTGCTTGATGGCCTGTCCATCCACGACGCGGCCCAAGGTATTGTCCTGGGTTTGAAGGATCGGAGCGTCGGCGGTGACAACGATTTCTTGATTGTTTGCGGTAACGACCAGGGTAATGTCGACGGCTATGTGCTCCGTCACATTCAGTGTGACATGGCGAAGCATGGGCGCGAAGCCGGTGCCGCGAAACTCGACATCATATTGTCCCGGATCGAGCGACGGAAACGCGTACTCGCCGGAGGCATTGGTGGCAGCATCGCGCTTCATCGCGGTGGCGACATTGGTCAGCGATACTGTAACGCCCGGAACGACGGCTCCCGATGCGTCCTTGACCGTGCCGCTTATGGTTCCAGTTGTTTGAGCAAGTGCTCCACATGCAAACATCGTAAGACACAACAGCAACATCACTGGCTTGAAATACGTCATGGTTTTAAGTTCTCCTCGAGAAAGTCGTAGACCTCTTTACGCGATTGCACGGCAAGAAGTGTATCGATGCGGTTGAAAAAGTGGCCGCCGGGAGCGGCTTCATAGATGTGCGATTTGTACTGCTTATGAGCTGCATCCAACGCCGCAAGCAGATGACGGATCTCAACAATATGAACGGTCTCGTCAGTGGTGTTTGCGTCAATCAGTAACGGGCGATCGAGTTGCGCGGCGTAGTAGACAGGGGAGCGCTTCAAGTAAGTCTCCGCGTCATCGCCGACGTCTTTGCCGATGCTCTCCGCCATCTCCGCGCGATACTTCTTCGAGACATAATTCATCCGCTCGACAAGATCGCTGACCGGAACGCCGGCGAACGCACACGCAAAATCCTCCGGATGCTGCAGGATGTTCATCAGCGAAATCATGCCGCCGTGGCTCCATCCCACCAGACCGACGCGCCGGGCATCGAGGAACGAGTAGCGTTGCAGCATCCAGTCACGCGCCATCCGCACGTCATCGTCTTCGCGCGCTCCGTAGTCCATGGCCCGCTCATAAGCCAGGCCATATCCGCTGGAACCGCGATACTCCGGCGATACGACAGGGTAGCCTTGCTCGACGAGTTCGCGAATCAGCCGGCCGTCGTTGTCCGGGCCGCCGGTCAGCGTGCTGCCATGCACGCCGCCATGGATGAACACAATCAGCGGATGCTTCTTGCCGGGATCGAGCGCCTTCGGGATGAAGGTATACGCGTAAAGGATCATCGGCTGCGGATCAAGATCGTTCGCTTTCGCATGCACGTCCGGCAAGCCGGTATAGACGATTTTTTCTACCGTCGCCACCTGGCTCAACTGCTGCCGCCAGGCAATGTCGTCCACAGTCTTTGCAATCTCGTCGAGCGCGTACTTGTTTCCCGAAGCCGGTTCATCGGCTGCAACTGGCTTCGCAGTTTGGGCTAGTACAGATGCGCCAGTGAGAAAAGCGATAGCGATGGCTGACGCACATTTGAGTTTCATGGTTATCCTTTCCTGGCCGCCGCCGGATGGCGTTAGTTTCTGCCATTCGGCGCAAATTGGAAGTGCTCCTTTAGCTGCTTTTGCTCGATCCAAGATCTTCAGCATGGAGACCTTCGCCAAGATTACAGGATCTCTCCCTGGGCCCCTCACAAACGATCAGAATAGTAGAGATAGGTACACGGGATTGTCCTTAAGAAGTTCCAAAGAAACTCTAAATACTGGTGGTATGTAACCATGGATGCCCGGCATAGACCCTTGCGACGTTCAATAAAGTCCTTTCTGCCAGTAGCATAGAAGTTGCATTGTGCAAAGGCGATTCGCATTTGAAAAAGCAGGGTGGACTCAATGGCCGGTCCGCCGCCATCGGAGGAACAATGGTGCGTGAAGCCGGACTGAGCCTGGCGCAAGGCGGGGCCAACCGCGATAGGGCGACTTCCAAATCAACATGTTAGAGCTTAGCGCGTCAAGGTGATGGCGACGCAGAGAGTCGCGATGGAGAGCAGGGTGCTGAATAAGACCGTCGCGGTAGATTCGTCTGTATAAACGCCATAACGAACCGCGAACATCGTCGTCATGGAAGCGGCCGGAAGGGCGCCGAGCAAGATCATCTCGCGGCGATACACGCCCGTGACCCCCAGCAGCAGCGCTAGCAGCCACATCGCAACAGGCTGCGCGACATTCTTGAGTACGACGTTGGTTGCGACGGAAACGCGCATGCGCAGTTGCTGCCCGCTCAGTGCCAGCCCCATGGCAAAAAGCGCCACGCCTGATGTTGCGCTTCCAATCAGCTCAAATGACTGTTGACACACCGAGGGCATCGGCACATGAGTGAAGGCCATCACAATGCCCGCGAACGGAGCCCAGATCAGCGGCTTCTTAAGAGTGTCCAGAACGGCGGTCCAAAGCACACCGCTGCCCTGACGCCCGAGATGAGTTGAGCGGTCCGTCTCAAGAAACGCCAGGGTTATAGGCAGCAAGATGAAACTCGAGATGAGATTTCCGATGACTACCGAAAGGACCGCGGTCGGACCAAACACGGCAATCATCAATGGGATCCCCATAAATGCCATGTTTGGGAATGAGCTGCAGAGGGCCTGGAGCGAACTTTGCGCAACCCGCTCTTTGAAAAAGATCAGAGAAATTGCCAATGCAAGCAGGTAGTTGGCAAGCAATCCCAGGGCAATGCCGAGAAAAAACCTCCAGTTTTGGAACTCCGAAGTTGGCATATTCGCTGTTGCGTTGAACAACAGTGATGGCAAACAGAATTCAATGGCCAGGATCGCGAGCATACCGCTGCCGGCAACTTCAATTAGGCCAATCTTCCCGGCCAGATAGCCAAGTGCAATGACAAAGACAATTGGGACCAAAGCATTAACGATGACCAACCATAACGACATACGACCATCCCGACAAAAACTCTCACACTGCGTTTTTTGCGCTTGCGCCTAATGTCTGCGCGAGGCTTTCTCTACTGGCTGGGCACGGTAGCAGGCGTCAGTGGACGCAGCAATGCTCCCCGCACCCTGTTCTGCCGCGCAATTGCATCTGCTATGCGCATCCCTGTTTGTACTGAAGAGTTTGAATCCTGGCAGAGATATTCTTTGGCTTCTCCACGCGGTCCGAGCCAAACTCGAAGATCTTCTCCATCCGAGTAATTGAGGCGTGATCCGCACACCAGCCGCAAACGCCGCTTTTCCGTTTGACCATGTATATGTTTCTTGTGCGGTGCAGGCGGATGAATTATGTGGCGAGGTTGTCGGCATCGGCAAGGAAATGGCCCTCGATGGAGGAACGGACGCCGAAACTGCAAAGTGACGGCAAAGGTCTCTCCTGAATCTCGACCATCCTAGCCATGGAGCGGCGATGCTGTCTTAAAGAAGTTCCAAAGAAAATCTAAACGCTGATTCAAAAGAGAATAGTTCCGGATGGCAGCGAAAGACGAGGCGATCTCATGGTTGCTGTAATAGGCGCCGACGCACTCAAGCGGCTCTCTATTAAAAGGGAATATGCTCTATGCGTTTCATTCTCGTGGGTCGACAGCGCCGGCGCCGGAATCAAGACAAAGCTGTCTCGAAGAGTGCTCACTCTGACGCGCCGGTTCTGAAATTACTTCGGTCCCGTGAAAAACCGGTCCGGTCCGACGCGTTCGAACCTCACTGTTTAATGTGAGTCAGCAGCTCTTGAAACGCCGGGTCGGAGCGAAGTGGATCGAAGATAGGATCGACACGGGCGTAAACCATCGATGTCGAGTGATCGTCAACCGCCTGCGCTAGCGCCGCCACGGCCTCGGTCCTTCGCCCCAGCCCCAGCAAAATAGGAGCACGGCTGATGGGCGGAACATATTGCACCGAACTGCGTTTCTGCAGTTCCGCAAGAATGCGCTCCGCGCCGGCACGGTTGCCAGCCCTGGCCTCGGCATTTCCCAGCAGTCCCTCCACCCACGGATCTTCATCGCCAGAGAGCGCAAGTGCGCGCGTAAGGTCGGTTACGGCAGCGCTGTTCGCTCCCATGGCCATCTCCACGATGCCCTGACGCGTAAGCGCCCGGGCAAAGTTGGGATCAAGCTCGAACACCTGATGGAGATCGCGCAGCGCGGCGGGATAATCCCTGCCCAGATACTCCACCCATCCGACGTTGGTGCCAATGATCGACGAGAGAGGATCGAGCTGCCGCGCCAGGCGAATCTCGTAGAGAGCTTGCGCCGGCCGGCCCATCGCAGCCAAATCGAGCGCATACCAATGATGCGCAGTGGCGTAGTTCGGATTTAGGCGAATGGCCTCCTCAAACTCCTTTTCGGCGCCCTTCAAATTCCAGTCCGTAAAAAAGTAAATCATCCCCAGGGATGCATGCGGATCGGCAAGCGTGGGATCGATTTGAATCGCAGACAACGCCGCGGAGCGCGCGTCCGCGTTCGCCACCGAGCCCGGCTCAACCGAAAACGACGCCAGCAGGGCATAGGAGTCGGCCAAGCCGGCATAGGCGGGAGCATAATTGGGATCAGCGTTGATCGCCTGGCGGAAGTAATCCTCACTCTTGCGAAGACCCTCGACGGTGCGCCGGTTCCAGAAATATCGTCCCATCAGGTAAAACCGGTAGGCTGGATCGTTGGTGCGAGCCCGAACGCTATTTGAAGCGGCAATAGCCGGGGAATGCGCGGAATGCGCTCCGAGTGAATGAATCTCGCGCGCTGCCCCATTTCCGGCGTCCTGCGCAAGTTGCGACAAATCGCTCGAGGCAACCTCGAAACTGCTCTGCCAGAGAAGAGAACCGTCGCGCACGCGAATCAACCGCAGCTTGAGGATTGTGCTGCCGGCGCTGTTGTGCAGTTGACCTGTCAGAACCGCATCGACGCGCTGTTCCCGGCCAACCGAGACCGGGTCCACCGAACCCGCTCCGGAGTAACGAAGAACGGAACTGGTAGGGCGGACAACGATTTCATTATCGAGCCGCGCAATCATTGCGTCGGACATGCCGATCAACATAAACTCATTGGGAACTGAGGCCGCCGCGGATTTATTGGAAACCGAATTGTCGAATGTGAAGGGCAATACTGCCAGAGTTTGTATGGGCTGCACAGGCTTGAGCACAAACCAGCCAGCTGCCGCCAGAATCGCCAGCAACCCGGCGGTGATCACCGCCGCGGGCCACTTCCGAATCAGTTGCGCCGGGCCGGAGGCATTAGCTTTCCCCTCTGACAGACTGCTCACTGAGGGAAGAACAAGAGGCGATTGGAGCGTGATGCCGGCAGGCTGCTCTTCGTCCTCTACCGCTGTCGAGGCAGACTCCGATGCGATTACCTTGACTGTTCGCGGCAAGGCCTGTAATTCGCGAACTTCCGCGATGAACCGATAACCGCGGCGCGGAACTGTCAGAATAAAACGCCGCTGACTGGGGTCCTCTCCGAGTGCATGGCGCAAGGTAGAGATGGCTACTGTGAGATTCGCGTCCTCGACGAAGGAATCACTCCAAACCGAGGCCATCAACTCTTCTTTGGTAACCAGTGCGCCAGGGCGGCTCACCAGTAACAGCAGGGTATCCAGAACGCGGCCAGAGAGGAAGACCTCCTGACCGGCGCAGGTCAGAACACGGTTCAGAGGGTCGAGCCGAAAATTCTCAAACTCATAAACGACCATCGCTGGAAACGCCGCGGACGACTGGCCTAGAGATAGTGCGTCATCCCATAGAGGATTCTCAAACGTAGACTTCATGTCTGAGAGCTAGATTATAGCATTTGGGGAATGAGCGACTGTGCGCTCGCGTAAATAGCAAACTTTACGGCACTTATGGCTACACGGAAGTACGCAAAGGTACCCCCTGGACACACTTTTGGGAGTCAGTTGGGAGTGCGTTTCAACCATCTTGTTACTCGTCCAAACGAGAAGTACTCGGAGAACGAATTCCGCTCTGAGTCGTCAACCACGCATACAGGGACTTCCCGGTTTGCACTACAGAGTCCTTTCTCCATGCCGCCATACTTGTGTCGCTCGAAACGCTCCTTGGCGATTTTGCGCCAGCTGAAGGGTAGAACCGCACTTATCAAGTTGCTGACCGTCCTGGCAGCTGGCAGGCGGCATAATTGCAAACGCGGTCCACCGCGGAGATGCGCGGGAATGCAATTTCAGGATGGGTTGTCCATTTGGAGTCTTCGCGAACGACTATCTTGCGTAATGAGGCAGTTCCCCACCACCCAGGAGGAAACAATGAAATACCTTTGCTTGGTTTTCTACGACGAGAAGAACCTGAATGCGCTGTCGGCGACCGATTTGCAGGCCCTGGACGACGAAAGCCCTGCATACGACGAGACGCTGCGAAAGCGCGGTCACTTTATCGCGGCCCAGGCTCTGGAATCCGTTCAGGCGGCAACCACCGTTCGGGTTAGAAACGGCAAGGTTTCGATCACCGACGGGCCCTTTGCAGAGACCAACGAACAGATTGGCGGCTTCATTCTCATTGAGGCTCAAGATCTGAACGAGGCGATCCAACTGGCCGCCAAGATGCCGCCGATTCGACTCGGGGGCGTTGAGGTGCGGCCTATCAAAACACTCACGAGCAGCAAGCAGGCGCAAGAAACACACCAGGAGTAGATTATGTGCCCAGCATGCATCGAATCGGCAATCTTCACGATGGCCGGCGTAGCCTCCACCGGGGCCGTCGGCACATTCCTGGTCCGAAGCATCGCTCGCATCACGAAGCGAGCTGAAACCGAGCAACCTGAAAAGGAGACAATCCGTCATGAACACGAACTTGATCGAACAACCGAAGACGGTTTCGCGAGCTGAATGGCTCAGCGCACGCAAGGAATTATTGGTCAAAGAGAAGCAGTTAACTCGTCAACGCGATGAGGTTGATCGGCAGCGTCGGGGTTTGCCCTAGGTGAAGGTGGAGAAGAGTTACACGTTCGATGGCCCTGAGGGGCAGCGGACTCTTGCCGGCTTGTTTGACGGCCGGAGTCAGCTCATCGTGTCGCATTCCATGTTCGGTCCGGGTTGGAAGGAGGGCTGCGCTGGCTGCTCTTTCCGCTCCGACCATGTCGATGGCGCCCTCGTCCACCTGGAGCATCACGACGTTTCCTTCGTAACAATTTCGCGAGCGCCATTGGCTGAGATCGAGGCCTTCAAGCGGCGCATGGGCTGGCGGTTCCGCTGGCTTTCTTCGTGTGACAGCGACTTCAACTGCGACTATCGCGTGTCGTTTACCAAAGAGGAACTGGCGACCGGAAAGACCGATTACAACTACGGCTCTTCCGGATACCTGAGCGAGGAGATGTCCGGCCTCAGCGTCTTCTATAAGGATGACGTGGGAGATATCTTCCACACTTATTCCACCTTTGGGCGAGGCGACGAAATGGTGGACACCACGTACATGTATCTGGACCTGACGCCCAAAGGACGCAACGAAACCGGGCCTGACTTCAACCTGGGCGACTGGGTGCGCCACCATGACAGATACGGCGTGGTGGACGGAGGCGGTCGCTTTGTGGCCGCCCAACCTGCGGAGTCTTCGTGCCGCTGTGGGGACAAGCAAGTGTGATGGCCTCGCTCGTCAACACCAATGCCGCCAAGCTTTTCTTTACCGCACGGCCGCGGAGAGCGGCTTCCGGCAGATAGGATGGAGTGCAGTGAGGGGCCATGGATGAATGCTCCGCGGCAGGACGAAAACGAAGAGCAAAAAGCACGCGAGTTGGTGGATGCGATTTATCGATCCGACTCGCGCCGTGTCCTGGCCACGCTTGTTCGCCTGCTAGGCGACTTTGACCGGGCCGAAGAAGCCTTGCACGACGCCTTTACGGCTACCGTGGAACAATGGCCGCGGAACGGCGTACCTGCCAATCCTCGCGCCTGGCTGGTCTCTGCGGGACGCTTCAAGGCGATTGACAGCATGCGCCGGCGCGCGCGGTTCGATGCGATAGGGGTGGAGCTTGCGCGGCGAAGTGATGGGGAAACCGTTGATCCCGCAACATGGGTTGATGCCCCGGGGAATTGAAGATGACCAGCTGCGGATGATCTTTACTTGTTGTCATCCGGCCCTGCCGCCGGAGGCTCGAATCGCGATGACACTGCGCGAGGTATGCGGCATAACTACGGAGGAGATCGCACGCGCCTTCCTGACCGCCGCGCCTGCGATTGCCAAGCGGATTGTCCGCGCCAAAGCCAAGATCCGCGATGCCCACATTCCCTACGAAGTGCCGTCGGAAGCCGAGCTTCCGGAGCGGCTGGACACCATGCTCCAGGTCATCTACCTGATGTTTACCGAGGGCTATGCGGCATCGTGGGGTGAGTCGCTGACACGGCCCGACCTCTGCGCCGAGGCCATCCGTCTGGGGCGTCTGCTGGTCGAGTTATTGCCCGAGCCTGAAGTGCAAGGGCTGCTTGCGTTGATGGTATTGCATGAATCGCGCCGCATAGCGCGCACCTCGCCCGATGGCGACTTGATTCTGTTGGACGATCAGGACCGTTCGCTCTGGGACCGCGCCCTCATCGCTGAGGGCAGGTCGCTGGTTGAGCAAGCCCTTGGCTCGCACCGTTCCGGCGCATACGCGCTCCAGGCTGCAATTGCGGCCGTTCACGCTGAGGCGAGCGCGGCCGATGAAACGGACTGGAACCAGATTGTGGGTCTCTACGACGCGCTGTTGCTCGCAAATTCGTCGCCGGTCATAGAACTTAATCGGGCAGTAGCAGTCGCCATGCGCGATGGCCCAGCAGCAGGCCTCACCCTCATTGATGCCATTCTCACTCGCGGATGTCTTCAGGACTATTATCTTGCGCACTCAGCCAGGGCGGACCTGTGCCGGCGGCTGGGAAAACTCTCGGAGGCTCGAGCAGCGTATGAAAAGGCTCTGAGCATCGCCCGGCCAGAGCCGGTGCGGCGGTTTCTTGAAAAGCGGCTGCGCGAACTTGCTTGTTGAGCGGGGAACTGAGCCAAAGGAAAACTCAACGCGGTGGTTGGCTGTGTTCGTCTCGATTTGGGAATTGGATCACCAAATATGTGGAAGTTAGGCTCGAATGACGGTTGACAGGCCAATGCGCGCTTCCAAATCCGATTTCCCTGGGAACGAGCATCCATTTCAGCCGAAAAACCCTCCTGGTCCCATGGGCGTTTGAACTAAGCCGCTGGCGCGGCGGACGCTGCTGCGCCGGTGGTCCCCCAGCCTTTTAGGCCGTGTAAGGCTTGGGTCACAAGGAGGCTTTTGTGACCCATCTTCGGCAGAAGATGCTGGACGAGCTCCAGCGTCGCAACTACTCACAGAACACGATCTGCACCTACATGCACGCGGTAGAGGAGTTTGCCAGGTACTTTCACCGCTCACCAGACAGGTTGGGACCGGATCATATCCGGCAGTATCAGGCCTATCTGTTTCGAGAACGCAAGCTCCAGGCCGGGACGGTTGCATGCTGCACCGCGGCTTTGCGGTTTCTCTACGTCAAGACGCTGCGACGCCCGTATCTGCCCGAGCATATCCCATTTCCCAAGCGTCCCAGGCAATTGCCCGTCATCCTCAGTCCAGAAGAGGTTCAGCGGGTGATCGATTCAGCAGAGAACCTGATGCGCCGCGCCATGGTGATGACACTGTATTCAACCGGCATCCGCTGCTCGGAACTGTGCCATCTCAAGGTCTCTGATATCGACAGCGAACGCATGGTCATTCATGTCCACAAGGGCAAGGGAGGCCGCGATCGCGATGTTCTCTTGTGCCCCAAGCTGTTGGAGACTCTGCGCGAGTACTGGCGCTGGATGAAGCCCAAGACCTATCCGTTCCCAGGCCTGGTGAACAACTGGCGTGCGGATGTGCCCATCACTCCGAAGGTTGTGTGAGGCCGTGAACGAGGCGGGCAAGCGCGCCGGCATCAAGAAGCGCGTGGCGCCGCACCTTCTTCGCCACAGCTTCGCAACTCACATGCTGGAAGCCGGCGCTGACCTGCGCGCCATCCAGGTATTGCTCGGCCATGCCAAGATCGGCGATACCGCCCTCTATCTGCATCTGTCCCGCCGCCATTTGCAAGCAGTTGCCAGTCCGCTGGAAGCAATCGAGGTTTCCAGCCCCGTTGAAGTGAAGCGCTCCCGGAGGCTGATGAAGCAATGAGCCGGCCCACCCTCGAGGTGGCCGACATCGTCCGCGCAGCAGGCAACAGATTCTGGGAGAAGCACAAGTCACATTTGGCATGGGTGCATCGCAAGGTGCTCGATGCCACCGTCCGCTGCCGTACAGCGGCGCTGGGCGGCCATCGTGATCAGTGCGTCCACTGCGGCCATCAGGCCATCTCCTACAACTCATGCCGATCACGGCACTGCCCGAAGTGCCAGGGCAACACACGCGCAAAATGGCTGGCCGCGCGCTCGGCGGAGCTGTTGCCCGTGCCGTACTTCCACATCGTCTTCACACTGCCGCATGAACTCTCTGCTCTTGCACTCGGGAACAAGCGGCTGCTTTACGATCTGCTCTTCCACACCAGCGCCGCAACGATGCTCGAACTGGCTCGCGACCCGAAGTACCTTGGAGCTGACATCGGCGGCCTTGGCGTACTCCACACCTGGGGACAGAACCTTCAGCATCATCCTCATGTCCACTACATCGTTCCCGCTGGCGGCCTCGCTCCCGATGCTTCCAAATGGATCGATTCCTCGCGCCGATTCTTCCTGCCTGTTCACGCATTGAGCCGCGTCTTCCGCGGCAAGTTCGTCGTCGGCCTGAAGCAACTCTTCGCGCAGAACAAGCTTCAGTTTCGTGGTTCGCAACAGTATCTCGCTACTCCAGGTTGCTTCGCCACCTTCCTCCGGCAACTGTTCCGGCAGGAATGGGTCGTCTACGCCAAGCCACGCTTCGGCGGCGCCGAACATGTTCTCAACTACCTGGCGCGCTACACCCACCGCGTTGCCATCTCCAACCATCGCCTCGTGGCCTTCGAGAACGATCGCGTCTCCTTCCGCTGGAGAGATTATGCCCACGGCAGCAAGCAGAAGGTCATGACCGTTTCAGCAGATGAGTTCCTGCGCAGATTTCTTCTTCACGTCTTGCCCAAAGGCCTGGTCCGCATCCGCCACTTCGGCTTCTTTGCCAACCGAAGACGGAGTGCTGCGCTCGAACGCTGCCGAGAACTGCTCGGCATGGCGACCGGCGTCGCGCCGCTCCAGCCAACCAGCCTGCGTTGCACCGCTTGCTCCGGCACCATGCTGGTCGTCGAACGGATCACCAGCGCTCAACTTTACTTCCGGCCAGGCGTGATACTCCCTGCCTCTCAGAGGTGCAGCGTTGACAGTTCATAAGAGATCTATGGCTCACGATGTTTCTATTTTTGTCGCCCGAGGGCATGCTCGTGCATGCAAGACTGTTGTGTGCCCACAAGCTCTCCAAGCACTCTGTCTTCGGCGCTCGCCAACTGTTTGCAGGACTCCGTTCTGCTCACTTACAGGGTTCCTCAGACTCCGCTGGTCCGATTCTGCGCCCCCAGTGGCCACGATCTGTGTGCCGGCACCATTGAAAATGCATAGGTAGATCACCGCGTCCGCCGCGCCAGCGGCTTAGTTCAAACGCCCTAGTCTCCAGAAATTCCTATTCGGCACAGGGCTCCCGAAAGCTGACGCAGAGCCCACTTCCGTTACCGATCTGCGAATGGCCACCCTCTGATAGCCTAGTTCGTAAGACTAGCATGTGCAGTTTTCGAAGAACATTTGTTGGCGACTGAGCTCCAGCGCTCTAAAGACATGTATGCATTCAGGAAGTTCGAAGCAGACTCTTGTCAATCCGTCTCTGTATGGCTTGCTGCCAGATGGGAGACGTTTGAATCGAATATCTTGCCTTACACGCCGGAAATGGCATGTGCGAATTCGCGGGATGTTGTCTTAGTACCGGAGGACTATGCGGATGATCAGCATGGCAGAGAAGGGTTTGAGCATTTGCGCTCCGACCTAGGCGCTTTCCTTAAAAATCTGCGCGGCATTCGCGGACAAGCGGATATTCCGAAGCAAGACGACTTATTGATTGTGAATTTTGGACGAAGGGTACTCGAGCGGATGCAACTTGTGATCGGAGCTTGTCGCGCCGGGATATTGGCGCCACAACGGACCAAGAGTGCGTCGAGATGCAATCTCACTGCCAATCTAGTTCCCGATTATCCTGACGGCGGCGCAATGGCCGAAGTCTGCATCGGGAAGATGCAACACCGAGGACGACGCTATGATTGAACGTTTGGAATATCACGATGATTGCGTTTTTGTGCATGTTGCACAGACTTCGCTGAAGACCACCATGGCTTTCACCCACGGCAGCCTGGTCTTCGATACCAATGCGCGAACATCGGTCTTTGCCCGGTTGCCGCCCGTGGCCGTGCCCGAGGAAATTGTATTGCGCGAGGGCGAGACGCTCAACTTCCAATTGGTGGGGCCGGACGGTGAGCTGCGCAAACAGCGGCGCAGCGGGGTTCTGACGGCTGACAAGAAGCAGTCGGGGATTTTGCGCATTGGCGGCATGGCCCAGACGCCGCGGCGATTCAAGCCGGAGGACGGCTGGCGCAATGAAATCTACAAGTACCGCGCCTATTTTTCGCATCCAGGAATCACGTCGACCGTGGAGGAAAAGTTTGAGAGGTTTGAGCAACTACCGGAGTGGCTCCGGGGCTGCATCGGGCGGCAGAAGGAGCTTTGGAACCGGCTGGCCTGGCTTTGCCGCGAGGCCCGCCGCAAGTGTTCTCCTGCGCCTGCGGCGGAGATTGCCGAGTTTGTAGCCAACACCATTCTGCCGGAGATAGACGCTTTCAATCTGATGCTCGGCCGGAACAGAAGCAAGGAAAAAATGCGCCACCCGGCCAAGCTCAAGATTGAGATGCCGGGCGCCGACGGCCTGTGGAGCTTTGTAGGCGAGCTGCGCGGCCGGATTGAAAAGAAACGCGCCGTGCCGGAGGGGTTGCTGGAAGAAGTGGTCGAATTTGCCCAGCAATTCAAGGCGGACTATACGCCGTTGAACGAGTTTTTGGACGACTTTCAGGCGATTGCCGAGAGGGAGGCGGTGGCGCTTGGATTGCGGCGCTTCGAGATCCGGCCGACGGTGAGCGCCTTCAAGGCAGTGCTGAACCGGCGTAAGACGATCAAGGCTTCCTGGTCGGAGGGCTGGCCGCTATTGAAGTTTCCCGAAAGCCCAAAGGCCGGAAACTGGGGGGTGCATTACTACTTCAACAAGGCGGGGGTAGACTCCTTGCTGCTGGAGATCGGCAATGGTGTGTCGGGGCTGAGTTTTGGGCCGCCACGGCCTGCCAGAGAGACGGGCTACGAGAAGATGCATAGCAAGCGGCGGACAGCCCGGAAGATGCGGGAGGCGCTTATCTCTATTCCTGACGGAATGAATAAGACACGGCATGAGCTTCGCTTTGCCGTTCTCGAACATCGCCCGTTACCGCTCAATTCGCATCTGAAGGAATGGAAGCTGATTTACCAGGATGGCAAACTCTGGCTCTGCCTGGTCGTGGAGTTGCAGCGCCCGTTGGCATCGCCTGCCGAGCTGGCGGCAGGCCTGGAGATCGGCTGGCGGCGAACCGAGGAAGGGATTCGCTTTGGAACCCTGTACGAGCCGGTAACGAATACCGTTCATGAGCTGACTATCGACCTGAAGTGCTCTCCCAGTGATCATAGGGACCGGAGGCCGTTCTTCATCGATTTAGGGCCGAATCGATGGCAGAAGCGCGTTTTTGAACGGTTGACCAGCGGCATGGATGCGAAGGCTTGCCCCAACTACGCGACGAGCATCAAGGGGAAGGAACTCTACAGGGGGGACTTTCCCGACTGGAATCCTGGAGAGGCAATACCGGGTCTCATGGAGATAAGAAATGCATTGCAGGTGCGCCGTGACCACCTGAAGGACACGGCCAAGACCAGGCTGCGCAAGCATCTTGGGGAACGAGCGCCGGCGTGGCTGGATAAGGCGGGTCGCAACGGGTTGTATCAGATCGGTGTGTTATTCCCTGAAGACGGCGAGGTTCAGGCAATTCTGCAAGAGTGGATGCCGAATGATGAGCGCATTGGCGGCTTCCTTGCCGAATTCAATCCCCGCGTGACCCAGCGCATCGAGTATGGCCAGCAGCAGGTGGCGCACGATCTTTGTCGCTATCTCCAGTCGAAGAAGATCGGATGTTTGGTCGTCGAGAGCAAGTTTCTAGCCAAGGTTTCGCAGCAGCGCGACAATGAAGACCGGGAGAGTCTGAAGCGGTCTCAGAAGTACAGGCAGTTTGCGGCGCCCGGCAAATTCATTGCGGTGCTGAAGAACACAGCTGTGAAGTATGGGATTGCCGTGGAAGAGCACGAGAGCGTGAACATCAGCCGCAAATGCCACTACTGCGACTGTCTGAATCCGGCGACGGAGCGGGAGAAGTACAATTGTGGAGGGTGCGGGCGCGTTGTTCGGCAGGATCACAATGCGGCGATCAACCTGTCGCGCTTTGGCGGTGGGGCTGAAGAGGGGAGGGCGACGCAGCCAGCCAGCGCGGCTTAGGCCGCAAGCAGATCGGGCCGCTGGGCAAAAATGGACCAAGAGTGCGTCGAGCGGATGCAACCATGCCGGAGAAAGAATTGGCAGCGCAAGGAAACGTAATAACGTACCAAGAGTGCGTCGCGTAGATGCAACTGATTATTCTGCGAAGAATTTGATCGGCAAAATGGACCAAGAGTGCGTCGGGTAGATGCAACTATAACGTGTTGCGAGGAGAGATGAGGCTTTTCGGCACTAACGGACCGATAGTGCGTCGGGCAGATGCAACAATTTCGGAACAATGTCGAACTGCTTTTGTATTTGACACAACAGACCAAGAGTCCACCGAGCAGATGCAACATTGCGGGAGCCGGAGGCGGCAGCGCAAGCGAACGTAATAACATACGGGGAGTGCGTCGTATAGATGCAAACAAG
>JBEKQD010000076.1:0-20282 GCA_049520075.1 Occallatibacter sp.
GACCTCCAGCGAAATAATGCGCCCGCCTTTGGGAAGTGCGCGGGCCATCCAGATGGTGCTGTATCCGCCAAGCAGTCCGATTTCCAGGATGCGGCGCGCGCCGGAGACGCGCACCAGAAGGTTGAGAAATTCACCCTGAAGCGGGGAAACGTCGATGGTGGGAAGGCCGGCCAGCCGATTCGCCGCAAGAGCCGCTTCGAGCTTTTCATCGGCGGGGACAAGCAGGTCACAGAAATAGCGGTCCACCTCTGTCCAGAGGTCCTGCATCTCATTCTCCTTGGTTTGCAATTACTCGTCAGGTCGTTACTTGTCCCGCGCCACCACAAAATCCGGCACCCAAAGCAAAGCCCGCTTGTACTCGGAATCAGGCAATGGTGCGAGCGCCTGACGGCTCTGCTCGGCGTAACGGTCAGCGACGGCCATGGCGTACTCCACCGAGCCGTTCTTGGCCAGAATTTTCTGAATCTGTTCGCGGCTCACATTCTCAAAGCTGCGGTCGTCCAGAACCCGCTGAATAGTCCGTCGATCAGCTGCCGTGCCGTGGTCGATGGAGTGGATCACCGAAAGCGTCGCCTTGCCCTCGCGCAGGTCGCTTGCCACCGGCTTGCCGAGAACCTCTTCGGTGGCTGTCAGGTCAAGCACATCGTCCACAATTTGGAAAGCCAGACCGACGGCGCGGCCATAGGCTGCCAGGCTTGTTTCATCGGCCTCCGTGGCCTTGGCCAGCACCGCACCGAGGCGCATGGAAACAGAGAAGAGGCAGGCCGTCTTGCGATAAATGAGGTCGTAATACTCGGCTTCGGAAACAGCGCGGCCCAGCTTTTGAATCTGCAGTAGCTCGCCTTCAACCATCTGCTGCGTAAGGCCGATGAGCAGGTCGAGCACGCGCAGGCTTTTCTCTTCCAGGGCCACCTTGAATGCCTGCATGTAAAGCCAGTCGCCGGCCAAAACGCATTTCTCGTTGCCCCATGTGGTGTTGGCGGAAGGACGGCCGCGGCGCGTATTGGCGCTATCGATGATGTCGTCGTGGACCAGCGTGGCGGTGTGCACCATCTCCACCACTGCGCCCAAGCGGATGGAGCCCTGGCCCGTGTAGCCGAGTGTGTGTGCTGATAGCAGCAGCAGCGTGGGCCGGATGCGTTTGCCGCCGCCGCCACGCAGGTATTCGGCAATCTCCGTGATTGTGCTTACGCCGGAAGCGGCGTCGCGACCCAACTCCTGCTCGATTGCTACGAGGTCGTCCCGCAGCAGCTCGAAAACTTCTTTTGCCGTCGCTATCGCCAATGTGCTCAAAGCTCTCCGGTTCCCGTGCTTTATCCTACAATGCGGCGGCAACGGCTGGCTCGTTGACCCAAGGGAAGGCTGCCACGCGGTGGTCAATTCGTGCGGTAGTTGGTGAACTGCAAATCCAGGCCAAGGTCTTTGCCGCGCAGCAGAGCGATAATCCCCTGGAGCTCGTCGCGGTCCTTGCTCGATACTCTGACTGTATCGCCCTGGATGCTGACTTGTGCCTTCTTTTTTGCGTCCTTGACCATGCGAACAATCTCCTTGGCCTTTTCCGCAGGAATGCCCTGCTGCAAGGTGATCTTCTGGCGCACACTTTTGCCCAGCGCGGGCTCGACCTTGCCGTATGTGAGGTTCTTCAGCGAAACGCCCCGCTTGACCAGCTTTTGGCCAAGAATCTCCTTAACCGCTTCCAAATGGTATTCGCCGTCGGACGCGAGCTGGATCTCCTTGTCGCCCTCGGCCAGCGTGACCTCCGAGTGGGAATCCTTCAGATCAAATCGCTGGCGAATCTCTTTCAGCGCCTGGTCGATGGCGTTGCGAACCTCTTGGATTTCCACTTTGCTGACGATGTCGAACGAATTTTCCTGAGCCATGGCTATCTTTCCTCAAACTGTTGATCTGGTTTACGTCTCTGCGCAATACCCTTTTAACAGTTTCCCACGTTCGCCCCAAGGCCAAACAGACGATTGAAGTTTTTCGTGGTTGCGGCGGTAATTTCTTGCGCTTCCACGCCTTGAAGTTCTGCGAGGGTTTCTGCGGTCCGGACCACACAGGCCGGCTCATTCCGTTTGCCGCGATAAGGCACCGGAGCAAGCCAAGGCGCGTCTGTCTCGACCAGAAGGCCGTCCAAAGGCAACCTCGCCGCTACATCGCGTAGCGGTTGCGCCTTGAGATAGGTGAGATTGCCGGCAAAGGAAATGAGGAATCCCAGATCGAGCGAGCGGGCGGCCTGTTCATAGTTGCCGCCGAAGCAGTGCATCACGCCTCCGAGGCCGGTTGCCTGCCAGTGCGCGTCGAGAATCTCGAAGAGATCATCCCAGGCATCGGTGGCTCCATCCTTTGGCCGACAGTGGATGAGGATGGGCCGCTTGCGTTTGGCGGCAATCTCGAGTTGGCGAATGAGGCCTTCGCGCTGAACGTCATGCGGCGCGCCTTCGTGATAGTAGTCCAAGCCAATCTCGCCGCAGGCAATGACCTCCGGTTCGGCCAGAAGGCTGTCGAGCTTGCTTAGAACACTGTCGTCGATTTCGTGGGTGTTATGCGGATAGACGCCCGCGCTCGAGTAGAGCTTCGGCACGCCAGGCCTCCCATTGAACTCGCGGCAAACGGCCAGCGCCCCATCCATCCCCGCCGCCTGCTCGCCAATTCCTATGGCCAGCACCGTGCCCACACCGGCTTCCCATGCGCGACGCAGCATCGCCTCGCGGTCGTCGGCGTAGCGCGGGCTGTCAAGGTGTGCGTGGGAATCAATCAGCAATTAATCAAGCCTCGCGCAGAGATTCAGAGGTTATTTCTTTAGCTTGGGCGGCGGTGGCAACTCGTCCTTCTCACCCCTAACAAACGGCCAGACCTCGAGTCTTGTCACGTCCTCCAACTCTCCGGCAAACATCCCCATGTGACCGTGCCTACCGGCCACAAACCGTGCGGTGCAAATCACGTAACGATCGTTGACGGCCTGTTTCTCATCTGCCTTAATGTCTCTCGGCAGATTGATCCAAATGGCATCGTTGGAAATTGCGTGCTCGAAATCATCGCGATGCAGATAAACTGCATCGCCCTCGAATTCCAGATGCAAATAAGCTATAAACCTGACTATCTTCTTGTCGTAGCGCTCCGGATTGGCGATGAGTTGAACCAGGCTAACACTCTCATCTGCGTAATCAGGGCCTCCCTTTGGGTAGTACCCTGCCGTCTGAGGATGGGCGATGCTGCCCGCTAAAACCAAAATCGTGAGGAAAAGGAACGGCGGAACCAAACGTCTCATACAGACATCCTTTCTAACCCCCAGTTCCGGTATTGGCTACTTCAACCGCGCTCCCAGCGGAACTTCTTCGAGGAATCCGGCCAATACCGGTGCGCCGTCGGGCAAGGATGCCGCCAGCAACATTCCATTCGATTCGAGGCCGCGCATCTTGCGCGGAGCGAGGTTGGCGACGATGACGATCTTGCGGCCGATGAGCTTTTCCGGCTCGTAGTATTGCGCGATGCCAGCCAGAATCTGACGCTTCTCGTAACCCAGATCTACTTCCAGGCGAAGCAGCTTGTCGGCCTTGGGAACGCGCTCGGCGACAAGAATCTGCGCCACGCGCAAATCGACTTTGACGAAGTCGTCGATGGTGATCACCTGTGGTGAGGCCAACTGCGGCTCCGCCGCCACCTGCGCTACAACTGGAGCGGCGGTATTCGGAACCGGGGCTGTGGCTGTCTCTGTTGCGGGAGAAGTGGGAATTGAAGTCGTGTTATCCAAAGAACGTACCTCAGGGGCTGAAGCCCCGGCTTTGTCTTGCTGCGTTTTCGGCACGACTGAAGTCGTGCCCTGATACAAAGCAGTCGCTTGCGGAGGAATTGAATGTTGCTTTGCAGGAGCTTTAGAAGCGACACCTGCATGAGCCGGAGTCGAAGGTCCCGAGTTAGCCACACCGCTGGTGGGCGCACCGTTGGAGGCTGCTTCGATAACGGTTTTGCTGTTCTGTTCTTCGATGCCTTGCATCCGTTCGACTGCGTCCTTTTCCGCGCGAGGAAAGAGCGGCGCGGGCTCACCAAACTTTGTGCCCGCTTTCAATCCGCCCCATGCGACCTTTGTCAAAAATGATTTCTTTGCCGCATCCGCAATCTCGCCCTGCCCAAGCTGCCGCCAAACTTTGGCAGCCGAATCCGGCAGGATGGGATAAACCAGCGCGGTGATGATTCGGATGGCCTCGGCAGCAGTGGCCAGCACGCGCGCCTGCAATGCGGCGTGATCGGCTTCGGAGCGGTCGGCGGGCTTTTTCCAGGGCGCGTTGGCGGTCAGATAGCCGTCAGTCTCCGCAACCAAGAGCCACAGGCTCCTCAGGCTTTCGGAAAAATTCATTTCATCGAAGGCCGGCCCGAACTCCGCGATTGCTTTCTCCGCACTCTCGCACAGCGCGGACTCGGCAGCGGTCCGGGCGCCAGCTTCCGGCACGATCCCTTCAAAATATTTATGGACCATGTTGACCACGCGGCTGACCAAGTTGCCATAGCCGTTGGCGAGATCGGCATTGTAGCGCTGCACTAAAGCATCAAAGGAAAAGCTGCCGTCCTGGCCGAAGGGAATCTCGCGTAGCAGGAAGTAGCGCAGAGCGTCAGCACCGAGCACTTCCTGGATGGTTTCAGCGCGGACGATGTTGCCGCGCGACTTGGACATCTTGCCTTGGTCGAAGAGCAGCCAGCCGTTGGCCCTGACCGCCCGCGGCAGTGGAAGCCCGGCCGCCATCAAAAACGCCGGCCAGTAAATACAGTGGAAGCGTGTGATCTCCTTGCCGACGAGGTGCAAATCCGCCGGCCAGAATTTAGCAAACTGCGCTTGGTCTTTTGGATCATCGGAGCCGTAGCCGAGCGAGGAAATGTAGTTGACCAGCGCGTCGAGCCATACATAGATGACGTGCTTCTCGTCGCCGGGAACCGGAATTCCCCAAGAGAAACTCGTGCGGCTTACCGACAAATCCTTCAGGCCGCCGCGCACAAACGAGATCACTTCGCGCCGCGTGGATTCAGGCCCCATGAAGTCAGGGTTGGCTTCGTAAAACTCCAGTAGCTTGCGCTCGAAAGCCGAGAGCTTGAAAAAATAGTTTTCCTCGCTCACCGTCTCTGTCACGCGACCGCAATCGGGGCAAACCGTTCTCGGAGGCCCATCCACATAAAGCTCGTCGCTCACGCAATACTGACCGGTGTAGGAACCTTTGTAGATGAATCCCTTGTCGCGCAGCGTGGCAAATAGCTTCTGCGTCCCGCGCTTGTGGCGCTCTTCGGTGGTACGAATGAAGTCGTCGTAGCTCAAGCCCAGCGCGTCCCACAGGCCGCGAAATTCGCCCGAGATCGCCGTGGTAAACTCCGCGGGCGTGCGCCCGGCCAGCGCGGCCGACCGCTCGATCTTCTGCCCGTGTTCGTCCGTGCCGGTGAGAAACCAGGTTTCGATCCCCAGCGCGCGCTTACGCCGCGCAATAGTGTCGCAGACGATGGTCGTGTAGGCGTGGCCCAGGTGAGGCCGCGCATTCACGTAATAAATGGGCGTGGTCAGATAAAAGCGTGCAGAACTGGATGCAGAATTCGTCATAAGTAGGGTGTTTGCTCTTTTCCGTCCAAGGGCATGGAAAATGAGGCAATCTATTCACCATCTTACGGCATTTCGGCCGGACGATTCCCAATCTCGGTCTTTACCGAGTCATTCCGCAACAACGATTCCGAGTCCCAGCTATCGAACTGCCAGCGTATAGCCGGTCTCGGATTTGTCCGTTTCGTAAACGCCCCAGTCGCAGCTATAGACGGTCCATGCCTCGCTCGTACCGGCGGCGTCCGTGGTTGAGGTCCAGTAGTACTGAGACGGCACCATGTTGCTAAAGATTGCGGCCTGATAAACGGTTTGGTCTTGATTCAGGAAGGAGGAGATCAGATAGTCGGCTTCGTTGGTTTGGTTGCGATCGGCAAGGCTCTGCATTTCATTCCGGTTGGGCATTCGCCAACTGCCCGCGGCTGAGCCGTCGGTCAGGCCGCATTGACCGCTGGCCAGCGAGTTGACCGCAGAAATGGCAGTGGCCCAGTCCGACTGAATGCAATTGGCTTTCTTGAGCCAGATCAATCCGGTCACGGAATCGGTCACTGTCCCGTTGTTGTTATCGAGGAAACGCGGGTAGATCAGGGGAACGCCGTTCTGCAAAGTTCCGTCGTCGCCAGTCTGAAATTGCGCGAAGAGGCCTGTCGCCTGCAACTTGACCGGGCCACTTGCGCTGCCTTTGACCGCCCAGACCGCGTTCGTTGCAGTCAGCTTTGCGTTCAAGACCGAGTCGTTGATGTAGCGTCCATCGCTCATTCGGATGGCCCACGCGTTGGGCGAGCCCTCTTCGCCGCCGAAGTAGGTGGTAGAGGTCCAATAAATGGAGTTCGCAATGTTGGCGAAGGGGTTGCCTGCGGTCAGCGCGGGATCGTTAGCTGACGGGTCCACCAGGCTCTCCAACTCGATCATGTTCGGGAGACGCCATTGACCGGCGCTGGAACCGTCGTTCAATCCGCACTGACCGCTGGCCAACTGGTTGACGTCGGTGAGCGCAGTGGCCCAAACGGCCGGTGCAAAGCAGCCTGCGTTCTTGAGCCAGATTAGACCGGTCAAGTTGTCAGTAACGCTCCCGTTGCCGTTGTCGGTGTAGCGCGTGCCGGGCCAGGCGACACCGTGCTTGATGGAGCCATCATCTCCGTTGGCATAGGTTGCTGTCTGCCCTGTCGCGGCCAGGCTCACCACAGGATTACTTCCATCGTATGCGGCAAAATCCGCGTCGCTCAGCGACGCATTGGCAAGGGACACGAAATTGATCACCGTGAAATAGATCGGAACTGCGAGCTGACTGGGCTGAATGAATTGCCCTGTATGATCGAAGCGCTCCACCGTGGCGTTGGCGCTGTTGCCAACTGTAGGGTAAAAGCCATAGCCCTGCTTGTTGACCCATATGTTCAGATCCAACGGAGAGTTGCCCCCAGTCTGGATACCGGAAAAACTGTATTTGCCATCGGCGCCGGTGGTCACTGTTGCCAACACAACGTTGGTGTTGGTGCTCCACTCGGTGACTGTGGCCCCGGCCAGCGGAGCGCCTTTGAAGTTGATCGTTCCGGAGATGCTGTCAGTCGGTGACGGAGGAGTAGGATTCGTCATTCCCGGATCGTTGCGGCTTCCACCGCATGCAGTTAGCATTCCAATGCCTATTGACACCATCACCCATATAATCCTGCGCATAATTGGTTTCCCTCAGAACGACATGCCTATGCTTCTCAGTAAGAGTCCTCGTACGGGCAGGACCCCCAATGCGGTTGCGTGCATTTCGGCGAATTCGTTCTTATCGGGAAAAAGTGGGTTGGGGAACAGCGAACGAAGAAGGAAATCCAACACGCAAGTAATGAAGGCGTTCTCGTTCTGTGTTCGATTTCGCGGAGCGTCCGTAGCCCGGGCGCAGGCGCGTTTCTGTTAGAATATCCTTGAAAATCAAGGATTTTGAGGCTATTCGACGTGTATCTGGAATTGCAGAAACGGTTAACAGAGCGTCTTCGCAGTGTTCTGGCGGCAAAATACGATTTACAGCTTGAAAGCATCCCGCTGGAAATTCCGCCGGAGCTCAAGTTTGGCGAACTGGCCACGCCGATTGCGTTTGAGCTGGCGCGCAAACTGCGCAAAGCGCCAAGGGTCATTGCGGGGGAGATCGTGGCTGCGCTGGGTCCGCTTGACGGTTTTTCTTTTTTTGAGATTGCCGGCGCGGGTTATATCAATGCCCATCTGGACCGTGGCGTTGGTGTAAGAGAAGCGGCAAGGATGGCAGATTCCCAGGTCCCAAATGCGGGACCTGGGGCACCCGCAGTCCATAGCCTGGTGGAACACACCAGCATTAATCCCAACAAGGCTGCGCACGTCGGTCACCTGCGCAATGCGATTCTGGGCGACACGTTTGTGCGACTGCTGCGCGCTGCCGGGCAAAAAGTGGACGTACAAAACTATATCGACAACACCGGCGTGCAAGTGGCCGATGTGGTGGTGGGATTTCTCCATCTGGAACGCAGATCGCTGGCCGACGCGCATTTGCTGCTGGATGAACTCAAGCAAAAAGGCGAGCGCATCGACTACTACTGTTGGGACCTCTATGCGAAGACTTCACAGTGGTACACGAGTGGAACGGAGGAAGAGAACGCCGGGAGGAAGAACCTGCGCTACGCTACTCTTCACGAGATAGAGCAAGGCGGAAACGAGACGGCTGAAGTTGCCGAGCTTGTTTCGACGGCGGTTTTGCGGCGGCACTTGGAAACCATGCTGCGGTTGGACATTGAATATGATTTTCTGCCGCGCGAGAGTGAGATTCTGCACCTGAAGTTTTGGGAGTCGGCGTTCGAACAACTGAAGAAGACGGGAGTTCTTTACTTTGAGAACGAGGGCAAGAACAAAGGCTGCTGGGTCATGACTCGGCCCGGCGCGGAGATAGCTGAGGGCGACCTGAACGAAGACGCCAAAGTTATTGTCCGGTCGAATGGGACAGTAACTTATGTCGGCAAAGATATTGCCTATCACTTATGGAAATTTGGCTTGCTGGGCAAGGATTTCGGTTACAAGCCGTTTTTCACTTATCCCAACCACGAGTGCTGGATTTCGGCCGAAAAAGGTGAGGAAAAGCATCCGCAGTTTGGCGGGGCGCAGGCGATTTATAACGTCATCGACGCGCGGCAAAGCGACCCACAGGCCAATGTGATTCAGGCGCTGCGCGGAATGGGATACACCGATCAAGCCGACCGCTATACGCATTTCAGTTATGAGATGGTTGCGCTGACGCCGCGCTGCGCAGTCGAGCTGGGTTATGACGTGTCAGAGGAAGATTTGGCGCGACCGTACATCGAAGTCAGCGGCCGCAAGGGCTTCGGCGTCAAGGCTGATGATTTAATTGACAAACTCATCGTCGCCACGCGGGCTGAAGTGGACGCGCGCCAGACAGGCCACGACGAAGCGGAACGGCAATTAATCGCCAAACAGATTGCGATTGGCGCGCTGCGCTACTTCATGCTCAAGTTTACGCGGAACTCGGTGATCGCCTTCGATTTCAAGGACGCATTGAGCTTTGAGGGCGAGACCGGACCGTACATTCAGTACGCCGTGGTGAGGGCGCGCAACATTTTTCGCAAGGCAGAAACGACGCCGGAAGCTGAGTTAACGGGGTTAGCGGAGTTCGGCGCATTCCTTGAAGGCGAAGATGCTGAAGACATCTGGGCATTGTGGCTGAGAGCGGCTCGGCGAACGCTGGTGCTGGAGCAGTGCATTTCAACTTCAGAGCCGTCTTATCTCGCCAAACACGCCTTCCAGTTAGCACAGGAGTTCAATGACTTCTACCACAAGCACCATATTTTGACCGAAGAGGACCCCGCGCGGAAGACATTCCTGCTGGCCACGGCGGCGGTCGCGCTGCGGGAGTTGGTGTTGGCCCTGAGCTGGCTGGGAATTGAAAGCCCTGAGGCGATGTGAGCACCTGCGGTGCGGCCAGTTGCTCGCTTGTCGCTCGCAGAAGATCTGTGGTTACCCACCCTTGCGACAGAAACAACAACGTCGCGAGGATGGGGCACCCAGTTCGCAGAAGAATTGTGGTTTTCCCAGGTCCGAAAATCCGGACCTGGGGCACCCCTCGATGTTGCTGCCGCCAGCCCTCAGAAGATACGGAGCCAAGAACTAAAAGCTAAAGTCTAGTAGCTAGAAGCTGCGCACCCACTCCAGAATCGAGCGAACCGCGACGCCACTCGGCCCTTTGGCGATATAGGGCTTGGAGTCTTCTGACCAGGCCAGCCCGGCGATGTCAAGGTGAATCCAGGGTGTGTCTTCAACAAAGACTTTCAGGAACTCCGCTGCCGTGATCGCGCCGCCCCAGCGTCCGCCGGTGTTCTTGATGTCGCCGATGTCGGACTTGATCATCTCGGCGTACTCCTCGCCCAAGGGTAGCCGCCAGAACTTTTCGCCGGAGACGGCCAGCGCCGCATTGAACTTCGCGAAGGTTTCGTCATCGTTGGAGAAGGCTCCGGCGTTGACGTGGCCAAGGGCAACGACGCATGCGCCGGTAAGCGTGGCGGCGTCGATCAGATGGGTTGCGCCGAGCTGGCGGGCGTAGGTGAGGCCGTCAGCGAGGACCAGACGGCCTTCGGCATCGGTATTGATTATTTCGATGGTCTTGCCGGGCTTGTCGGCAGTAAACGGCATAGCCGTCTGCACGTCGCCGGGCTTCTGAGCCGTTCCTGAAGGCATGTTTTCCGCCGCGCAGACGACGCACAGGACGCGCACTTTGGGTTTGAGTAAGGCGATGGCGCGCATGGCCCCGAGCATGGCTGCGCCGCCGGACATATCGGTTTTCATCTCTTCCATTTTGTCTGCGGGCTTTATGGAGATGCCGCCCGAGTCGAAGGTGATGCCCTTGCCGACGAGGCCGAGAACTGGTCCGTCTGTCACGCCTTTGGGCTCATAGCGCAAAACGATCAGGGCGGGCGGCTCAGCGGAGCCCTGCGAGACACTCCAGAATGCGCCCATCTTCAGCTCGCGCAGCTTTTCGGTGGAGTGGACCTCCCAGCCGAGACCGACTTCAGAGGCCATCTCAGCAGCGCGCTGGCCGAGGATGGTGGGGGTGAGCTTGTTGCCCGGCTCGTTAACCAGGGAGCGGGTGAAGTTCTGGCTCTCGCCGATGATGATGGCCTCGGCTACGGCAGCTTGCAACGCGGCCTTATCGGCGGCAGCAGGCGCGGCGAGGGTAAACGAATGGGTGCTCTGATCTTTGCGGTCGCTGCGATAGGTGTCGGAGTCGAAGTCGCCCACAAACGCGCCCTCGACGGCGGCGCGCACGCTGGCCGCGTGGGGGAAAGTCTGGGAGTCGCCTTCAGGCAGGCCAAAGACTATTTCACGGATGCCGCGCGGCTTGATGAAGCGGACGGCGGTTCCGGCTGCCGAGCGCACGCTGTGAGTCGTCACTTTGGCTTGTTTGCCCAGGCCGACCATCAGGAGCCGTTTGGCGGCCAGCCCCGCAGGGGCATGCAGCAGCATGGTCTCGTTGGCCCCGGCCTGGAATTCTCCGCTGGCCAGCACAGCTTTGGCAGCGGCCAGAACGGCAGCGTCAGCGGTGAGAAGCGCGGGTTCAGGCTTGGCGTCGGAGGACTTCGAGGTTTGCGTGTCAGCCGCAAGGACGGCCAGGAGTTCGGTTTCAATTTCGGAAAGGGGAGTGAAAGACAGTTGGGTCCGCATAGAGCCTATTATTTCACCGCGGAGGGCGCAGATGGGAAGGGTCGCGAGTCGGGTGCGATGAAGTCCTGCGTCGGCGTCTCAAAAAGTGAAATGCGACTCCGGTGCGCTCACAGGTACGGATCTTTCTGCTTTTCAATCCATTCGATAGCCTTGACCCGCCAGCGGGGCTCAGTCGATGCATTAATATAGCGCTCGTAAAAATGGGTTCTCGACCCCAGCGCTCGCCGCCTGTAGCTCGCAGTAGTTTGAACCGAGTCGAGGATAATACAACTGCGCAACGTGCCGGACCGTTTGAAAAGGTCTATTCCCTCAACAATCGCTTTTTGAGTCTCAGGTTCGAGTTCATCGCCCTTCAAAGTGCGCATATCGATCAGTACGCCGAAGGATCTCGGGGCGCCGACCAGGGCCCTGAAGGCTTCCTGCGACCATTGCGTCATCTCGTCGAAGCTGATCGTGCCTCCAAACGTGAGTTCGAAGCCGTAGCTCTCTTTGGATATCCTGTACATCTCGTCGCACCTTAACCCAATTGTAGAGTCAACCTAGGGTCTGATAACACAACTGAGGCGGCCGCCCCAGCAGTGTTAACAAAACCTGACATTTTATCGGCTGCGGCGTGAAGAACGTTCAGGGCCTAAGAACGGGAACTTTGGGTTTGAAGGGACTGCAGGCGGAGGGCGCGCCTCTATCGCCCCATGCGATGCTTGCTGGCGTTGATGGCGGCGCGGGCATCGCGGTCGGCCTCGCGGGTGCGTTCGGTCTCGCGCTTGTCCCAGTCCTGTTTGCCCTTGGCCACGGCCAGTTCGCATTTAACCCGCCCGTTGCGGAAGTATAGGCGGGTGGGGATGAGCGTGTGGCCCTTGATCTGCGTCTTCGATAGTAGCTTGCGAACCTCTTCCCGATGCAGCAACAGTTTACGGGTGCGCGTGGAGTCGTGGTTGGCCATGTTTCCGTGGGAGTAAGGACCGATATGCAGGTTGAGCAGAAAGGCCTCGCCGTTCTGGATGAGGCCGTAGGAGTCTTTCAGGTTGGCTTTGCCCTCGCGGATGGATTTGACCTCCGTCCCGCGCAGGCTGACGCCGGCCTCGAATTTCTCAAGCAAAAAGTAGTTGTGACTGGCGACGCGATTGTGTGCGGCATCCCGTTCGCCCGAGGCCACCGGGTCGCGCGGCCGGACCGGCTTCTGCGGGCCGGGGGCCGTCGGCTGAACAATCACGTGACTGGTTTGGCGAGCCATTCGGATGCATCCTCGAATCTCAATCGTAGCATTGACAAGGGTTTCCAACAGTTTGGAACCGGGCTTTGCTAAAATGAGGCATTATTGAATGGGAATTTCCACGAGTCGAAATTGCGTCAAGATGAGCGTCTGGGGCAGCCAAGGCAGCCCTCAAGGGTCCGATGAGCAGGGCGGACCGGCAAAGACGCCGGGGAGTTCGATGAAAAGCTGCATTCAGACCCAGGCTTCCTCCAAATCCGTTTTCCCCATGCCAGCTTTTTCGGGAGCCACGCGCTGGATCGCCCTTTTTGCAGCCCTGGTGGTCGTCGGTCTTTCCAGCGCTGAGTTGCGCGCCCAGTCGGCCAGCTCCTTCTTCAAGCGCGGCGAAACCGCCGAGGCTCACGAGGACTACGACGCCGCTTTCGACAATTATCAGAAAGCATATAACAAAGCTCCCAAGGATCTGCGCTACCGGGCCTCCCTCTACCGGGTGCGCGCCACGGCTGCGTCTGTGCATGTGACCAAAGGACAGAAGCTACTGGATGCCGGCAATGAGCAAGGTGCGCTGGCGGAGTTTCTGCACGCTGCCGAGATTGACCCCAGCAACGAGGCTGCCCAGCAGGATATAGCCAGGGTGAGGCAAAAGCACGGCGAAGTGACACCGGTCAATGAGACCAGCCTTCCCGTGGCGCCGGGCAAAGAGGCCGCTCTGGATTCGATGAGCGCGCCAGCCATTCTCCGGCCTGTCTCCGACGAACCGCTCACCCTGCATATGCAGGAAGACGCCAAGGTGGTCTATCAGGCGGTGGGCAAAGCCGCGGGAATCAATGTTCTCTTCGATCCAGACCCGTCATTGAGCTCGAAGCGCATTCAGGTCGACCTGAACAGCGTGTCGCTGCTGGATGCGCTGCGCATTGTGGGCACCATCTCCAACACGTTCTGGCGGCCGGTAACCGAAAACACCATTTTCGTGGCAGCCAATACACGCGCCCGCCACACCGAATTGGATGAGCAGGCGGTACAGACTTTCTACCTGTCGAACGCATGGCAGCAGAATGACCTGACCGACGTGCAGACCGCCATTCGCAACGTACTGCCCAGCGCGAAGGTCTACGCCGTGGCCAGCCAGAACGCCATTGTGATGAGGGGTACGCCCGACGAGCTTTTGCTAGCGGAAAAACTGATCAACGATCTGGACAAGGCGCGCCCCGAAGTGGTGGTGGACATCGCGGTGCTCGAAGTGAGCAAGAACTGGGAGAAGACCCTCGGTATCGCCTGGCCCAGCAGCGTTGGGGTTGCCCTGCAGCCCTCCTGCGCGACGACCAATACATGCAGTACAAGCACCAGTACCTCCGGCAGCACCACTACCACGACTCCAACTCTTTATGACCTTGCCCATCTCAAGGCCTCAAATTTTGCGGTGACGGTTGGCTCGGCCACGGCCAATCTGCTGCTGACCGATACCGATACCAAGATTCTGCAGAATCCGCGCATCCGCGCCACTGACGGGCAAAAGGCGATTATGAAGATCGGCTCCAAGATCCCCATCGCCACCGGCTCTTACCAGACCGGCGCAGCCACCGCGGTCGTTAGTTCGCTGGTCAACACGCAGTTTCAATACCAGGACGTGGGCGTGAATATTGAAATGACGCCAACGGTCCACTTTGACCGCGACGTAACCCTGAAAATCAAAATCGAGGTTACGGCGCAAAGCGGTTCCGTAACCATCAGCGGCGTGACCGAGCCGATCATCTCCCAGCGCACGGTGGACCAGGTAATCCGCCTGCGCGAGGGCGAAGCCAGCATTCTGGGTGGCATTCAGGACAAGCAGGACACGGCCAGTTCAACTGGCATCCCAGGGCTGAGTTCGCTGCCTGTTCTAAAGTACATTTTCGGTTCCAAGGATCACACCATTAACGACGACGAGCTGGTCTTTCTGGTGGTGCCGCACGTGGTCCGGTCTCAATCTCTGGAGCAGGTGAATCTACGCACGGTGGATACCGGCGAAGGCACAAACATTCAGTTACGCCAGATCTCGGACGACGGCACGAATCCGGCCACGAAACCAACGCAGAATCCGGTCGTGATTCCCGCCTCACCGCCGCGCCCGCCGGTCAACGCGCAGCCCAATGTGGGCACGGTTCCGGGCGAAAGCGCAATGGCCGCCGCACCAGGAGCGCTGAAGCAGATGAGCCAGGCCGCCGAGACCACGGGAAACACCGTTACACCGGCACGGCCCACTTCGCCGCAAACGGCATCCGATCCGCAGCCGGCAAAGGTGAGCTTCATGCTGACACCGCAGCCAGGCCCGGTGGTTGCCGGCGCATCCTTCCAGGTTCCGGTGGTGCTGAACGGCGGCGCGAATATCGCGGCCGTTCCTTTGCAGATTTCTTACGATCCAGCCAGGCTTTCGCTGGTCAATATTGACAGCGGCAATTTCCTGAGCAGCGATGGTCAGGCAGTAGCGCTGGTTCACCGCGACGAAGGGCCCGGGACCATTAATGTCGTTGCCTCGCGTCCGCCGGGAGCAGCCGGGGTGAATGGAAGCGGCGTGGTCTGCGTGCTGACCTTTCAGGCCAAGACTGCCGGGGACAGTGTTATCGCCATCACCCGTCCCGGCGCTGTCAACAGCACGCAACAGCAGTTGCCGGCTACGGGCGCGCAGGTAAGTATTCAGGTGAAGTAAGCGGATGGGGCTCGCACTGATGAACAAAGCACGGCCAATCCGGATCGTCAGCCGAGGCGAGCGCGGGCTCACGCTGGTTGAGCTGATTGTAACTGCGGCGATTCTCTCTATTCTCGCCTCGGCTGCGGTTCCGATTGCACGTTTCCAAGTCAAGCGGCAGAACGAACGCTACCTTCGCTACGACCTGTGGATGATGCGTGACGCCATCGACCACTACAAGGACGCGGCGGACAAGAACGCTTTTCAGGTGAAGCTCGACAGCCAGGGCTATCCGCCCGACCTCGAGACGCTGGTCAACGGCGTGGAGATACAAACCAAGAAGGTGAAGTTTCTGCGCCACATTCCGGTGGACCCCATGACCGGCAAAGCTGAGTGGGGATTGCGCTCGATGCAGGACGATCCGAAATCGGACTCCTACGGCGGCCAGGGCGTCTTCGACGTCTATTCCAAGTCCACGGGAACCGCACTTGACGGAACCAAGTATTCGGACTGGTAGAGTGGGGAGCGGAGTTAGCCGCGCTTCGCGCGTGTTAGCGGGGTGGTAAAGTTAACTCCACGTTTGCGGCAGACAAGAGGATTCAGTGAGCAGGATTCACAAACAGGACGCGGGCTTTACGCTGATGGAGCTGATGATCGTAATGGCCATTATCGGCGTGCTCGCCGTGGTGGCCATTCCCAGATTTACCTCCGCCATCAAGATGGCCAGGGAAGCCGTGCTCAAAGAAGACCTGCATGTGATGCGGGCCGCAATTGACTCCTATACGATGGACAAGCAGAAGGCACCGCAGTCGCTCGACGACCTGATCACTGACGGATATCTGAAGGCTATCCCCGAAGACCCGATGACCCACAACAAGGACTCGTGGGTCACGGATTCCAACGGGGCGCTCTACTCGGTGGACCAGACCGATCCCGGCATCGACGACGTCCACTCCGGCTCGCAGGATCTGGATGCAAATGGCCAGCCCTACTCCACCTGGTAAACTCCAGAGGCAATCCCGGAGGCAAGAAATGGCACGACAATCTCATCGCGCACTCTATCTTTTGCTGTGCATGGCTGCGTTTTGCGGGGTCCTTTACGCGCAGGCAACTAAGACTATCACCCTGCGTATGATCGACGGTAAAAGCGGCAAGCTCATCGCCACTACGGATTTCCTGGTACGCGTAGATCACCAGGAAACAGCCCATGCAAACTGGGTGACGATGAATGACGACGGGACCGGGAAACTGACCGTACCCGGCGAAACTTCCCTGCTCTCCATCCGCGCATCGTACGACAGTGCCACTTCACTCTTTGTTAATTGCGATTCCAACAACGATTACAAGGCCTCGAGTCAGGGGTACGTTGTTGACCGGTGGTACAGCGTCTCCGAAATATTGGCGAAGGGTATTGTCGCGCCTAACAATTGCATCGGGAAAAAGGTTCCCGAAAAACTCCAACTCTTTGCCAAGCCGGGAGAGTTTGTCTTTTTTGTGAGGCGCATGACCACGCGCGAGGAATATCGGGAATAGAGCAGCTGAAAGCAATGCGCCAATTCTGAGTTCCCGCGGATTGCGATATCGCACCCTCGATGATAACCAACTCCAATCCGCCCGCCGCGCTCGAGTTCGTGATTCAGGTTGAGCGTTTGTACGCGGCTCTGACCTTTGGCGCGCTTCGGCAGGCGGACGCCGACCACGAACCAAGCCTTGGCGGCAAACTGCTCTACGCCGGCTCACTCGATCCGGAAGCTCGCGCCCTGCTGGTAGCGGCAAACGTTGCCGGCGCCGGCTCACTGGCTGTCTCTGCAGACGCTGAAGCCCGCAAGCATGCTATTCGCGATGGGGTCGTGGACTTCCTCGTCACCTCGCTCGACGAAGCCCTGCGCATTCTGAAAAACGAAATTCGCAAGCGCACCACGGTTGCCGTCTGCGTTGCCACAGAGTCCGACACCTCCGAAACTGATTTCGCTCGCCAGATGCTTGAGCGTGGCGTGAGACCCGACCTCACATCGCTGACCATACCCATCTCGCCAGATGGTGAACACGTGCTGCTTGCCTGGAGTGTGGCCTCAGATGCGGCCAAGTGGCTGCCCAAGCTCGACGCCATCGCTCTCACTTTCTTCGATTCAGATTTGAGTCCTGCCGGCGTTGCTTCTCGCCGATGGCTTCGCCTTGCTCCGCGTTACCTGGGCCGCATGGCGCAAGGCGTGCGCGTGCTGCGCTGCGATGCGCGAACCGCCGTGAGATTTCAGCAGCAGATTCGGGAGCGAGTGAATTGCGGCGAAATTGGTGTCAACGTCGATCTCAGGCAATGCAGCAAGGGACAGAAGGGATGGAGCAGCTTCGCGCCGCTGCCTGCTGACTAGGCGCCAGCGGATTCAATTCGCGCCCAGAGTTCCTTCACACCGTAACCGGTTTTCGCCGAGACCGGCAGTAGCTCCTCAAGTTCCAGTCCCTGCCGCAGTGCCATCAGATTGCGCGTGCGCTGGTTGCCGCTGAGCCGATCAATCTTGGTGGCTACGACGATTAACTCACGCCCAGCAGCACGCAGCCAATCGATCAACTGCCGGTCGCTTTCCTGCGCGGGTACGTTCGAATCCACCAGGCATACGCAGAGCTTGAGCGTGGAGCGAATCGCCAGATAAGGCTCGATGAACTCGGGCCATCCCGCCGAAATCGATTTGGAAATTTTTGCGTAGCCGTAGCCGGGCAAGTCAGCGAACACCAACTTCTGCCGCTTGCTTTCATCCAGCAAAGCAAAAAAATTGATGGCGCGCGTTCGTCCCGGCGTCTGCGAAACTTTGGCTGCCTTTTCGCCCACCAGCGTGTTGAGCAGGCTTGACTTGCCCACATTCGAGCGGCCAAGAAACGCGATCTCCGGCGCATCCGGCGCAGGAAACTGCGCCGCCGCCATTGCTGAAAGCAAAAACTGTGTTGTATAGCGCATAGAGTGGGCAGAGAAAGCTAACTGCATTGAGCATACAGCCTCAGCCCATCTCACTGTGCGCGGCTTGTCGGCGCGCGATTATCGCCATCATGCGTCCGTGCATTATGCTGTGAATGAAATTTTGCCGCGCAAGCGGCTTTAGTTGGAGGAAAATTCTTGGCTCCGCTGCCCTTTAATTTAGGTCTCGTGCAATTGCTGGCGGACCACAGAAATATTCTTCTAACAAAGCTCGCACATTTCGCCGGCTTCGCTGGCGGAGTGAAAGGATACATTCTGCTCGCCGCGCTGATTTATGTAGTCTGGAATAAGCGCCTCGCAGTTCAGCTTTCGGTCGTCATGCTTGCGGCCCTCTCGATCAACGATCTATTGAAGCTGCTGATTCGGAATCCTCGTCCTTTCATCGCCCAGGGAACGTATCTGCAGAAATGGGCAGTGTCGGCCAGGAACGCGAGTGACCTGGCCACCGAGTTCTCCACCCCCTCGGGCCACGCTGCGGGGGCAGGCGCGTTTTACGCTTATCTTTACGGCAAGGTTCAAAACCGGGTTGTGCGCATCGTTTCCGTCGCTGCCATACTGCTTATCGGCGTCTCACGCGCTTATCTCGGCGTTCATTATTTCGAGGATGTTTTTCTCGGCTGGGCTCTCGGACTGGCCGTTGCGGCAGCCGCCCTGCATTACGCTGAGGCTTATGCCATCGCGTGGAACCGTCTCTCTTATTGGTTTCAGATTGCCATTGTCGCACCCGCCGGGCTGGCTCTCTGGCTGATCGCCGTTCTCCTCAATGGGCACAGCATGACAGGCCCGCCTTACGCTTACCTTTGCTACGGCGGATTTCTCACTGGCATCGTCGTCGCACGCCCTTTGGAGTTGAGTAAAGTTAACTTTGATCCTCGAAGCTCGACAATTCCTGTGAAGATTCTGCGCTACCTTCTTTCGGTCGGTTTGCTCATCCTCACATTTTTCGCTGTCGAACCAATCTTTCTACTCGTCGCATATCGCGATTCCTTGCTTTGGTACCTGCTGGAATATCTTCGCTTCATCGCCGCCGGATTCGTTTTAGTGTTTCTAGCTCCTTGGGTTTTCACCAGAATCGGCTGGGCCAGGACGTTGAAAGATGGAACAAGCAGTTTTGCAGATTGACAATTTGCTTTTCTACGCCGCAACCCAAACGCGCCGTTATACACTTTTTACTGATGGATACCATAGGTTGCGGAACAGCGATCGTAACGCCCTTTCGGGCGGACGGAACAATTGACGAAGAGGCGCTCAAGGCGCTGGTGAACTGGCAGATTGCCTCGGGAATCGACTTCCTGGTGGCCTGCGGATCGACCGGCGAGGCGGCCACACTGGACGAAGAAGAGTGGCTGAGGGCGGTCGCTATTGTGGTTGAGACGGCCGCGGGGCGCGTTCCCGTGTGGGCCGGATGCACCCATAATTCGACGCGCGCGCTGGTGCGCCAGGCCAGCAAGCTCAAGCAGATACGCGGCCTCGGCGCAGTGCTATCGGCCAACCCCTACTACAACAAGCCCTCGCAAGAAGGCCAGTTTCAGCACTTTCTGGCTCTGGCGCAGGCGATGGACCCGCTGCCGGTGACGCTATACAACGTGCCCGGACGCACGGCGGTAAACCTCGATCCGGATACCGTAGTCCGGTTGGCCGCTGCCGCGCCTAACATCCAGGCCATCAAGGAGGCCAGCGGCAAGCTGTCGCAGTTTAGCGAACTGGTTCATAAGCTGCCTCGCAGTTTCAAGATTTTTTCTGGCGACGACAATATGGCCCTGGCCGCTGTCGCATTGGGCGCGCACGGACTGATCAGCGTGGTCTCGAATGAGATTCCGGCCGAGACCGCCCGCATGGTCCGCGCAGCGCTGAACAATAATTGGGCCGAGGCTCGCGAGCTGGAGCGCATCTGGGGACCGCTCTTCGACGCAAATTTCTGGGAGTCCAATCCCGCGCCGGTGAAAGCCGTGCTTTCCATGATGGGCCGATGCGGCGAGAACTTGCGTCTGCCGCTGGTTCCTCCGATGGCGGCGACACGCGCCCGACTGGAGCGGCTGGCCGGCGAACTGGGCTTGCTCAAGCACTGAGTGGGTTATTCAAGGAGGCGTGCGAGGATGTTCGCGAATAGTGATGAATTAAGGTCTTATGTGGCCGAGAATTATCCAGAGGTTACGGATTCAAGGATTGATGACCG
>JBEKQD010000077.1:0-19830 GCA_049520075.1 Occallatibacter sp.
TAGCTCCAATTCAGGCTCCGAGCCGCTGGACTTCATGCTCGGCTCCAATGAATTTTTTGAACAGTACGTTCCTTCCAACGTGGCTCCGCGGGGCATCGGTCCCGGCTTCTACGCGAACGATACCTGGCACGTCACCCCAAGGCTAAACTTGAATCTCGGCGTTCGCTATGAGCCTTGGCTGCCCTGGGCAGACGCCAGCGCAGGAAAGGTTGGAAGCCAGATCAACCTGGCGGACTTCGCCAACGGCGTTCACTCGCAGCGCTTTCCCAATCTTCCCGCGGGCTTGCTCGTGCGCGGCGATCCGGGTGTGCCTGCAGGTCTTGTAAACTCAAACTGGAAGCTGCTCGATCCGCGGGTGGGCTTGGCCTGGGATGTCTTTGGTGACGGCCGCACCAGCATTCGCGCCGGGTTCGGCATTTATCACGATCAGCCCTTCGGCAGAATGTATAACGAAATGACCGATACGGAGCCCTTTAACTCGGGAGTCGATATCGACAATTCCAGTAGCGGAACAACGATCAGCGCCTACAACCCCTACGCTGCGGCTCCGTTCAACGGAACTCCTCCTTCGCCTGACCTGCCTACGAGCAGCACGGTATTTCCCAAACCTCTTTCCTTCGCCATCGGCTTCTCGCCCGACTTTAAGGCGCCGGCCACTCTGCAGTGGAACCTGACCGCCGAGCATCAGATCGGCTACGGAATCATGGCGAGCATTGGCTATGAAGCCTCTGAAAGCGATCACATGTTCGATTCCCGTGATGTCAATCCGGCGACGGATGGGACCTCTGCGACCCGGCCTTTGTACGCGGGCGGAGCAGGCTTTAGCGGAAAAGTGATCGCGAATGAGAGCCTTCTCACATCCAGCTATAACTCCATGGTTGTCTCCGTTGAAAAGCGCATGTCGAACAACGTGTCTTTCCTTGGTGGCTACCGCTGGGCGAAGTGCATTGACGTGGGCGGCTCAATATCGAGCTTTGCCGTCAACGAATTCACCGATCCTCGGCATCCTAGCCTGGACCGCGGCATCTGCGACTCCGACCTGGCGCAGCAGTTCAAGATGGCCGGTGTCTGGCAGACCCCCAAGTTCAATTCGCTTGGCATTGCCGGCCGGGAGGTTCTGGGAGGCTGGTCGGTCAGTGGGATTCTTGACCGGCATGACGGATTCCCATTCTCGATCATGGGCTCCGGCGCTCCCAACGGGGACGGCGATAATTTGAGCCGCGCGAACCTGGTGGGTGATCCAGCTGTACCAGGGGGTTCGACGATCTCGGAATGGTTCAATACCAAGGCCTTTGCGGAACCGACGAACTCGGACGGCAACTCTCCGCGAAACATGCTTCGCGGGCCCGAGTTTGTGAACCTGGACGCTGCTTTGATCAAGTCGTTCGCGCTGCCCTTCGGGCCATTCCGCGAAAAGCAGCGGCTGGATTTCCGCTTCGAGGCCTTTAACGTTTTAAATCATCCGAACCTGGGCCAGCCCAATAACAGCATAGGCGCAGGAGCGCTGTTTGGGACGATTACAAGCGCCGCCAAACCGCGTGATTTGCAGGCTGCTCTGAAGTTCGTCTTCTAACTGCACGCAGGTCCGCGAGCCATCACTGAGTTCGATTGCTGGCGGCCAGATTCTCGCTACCTCGTAGAGTAATCGTGGCGCGAGAGTTGGATAACTTGTTGGACAGTTGCATTGGGGCATGTTGAAGCGGTTTTCGCTTCAACATGCCCCATTTTGTTACTCGATATTCTCACGGCTCATTGATATTACCGCTACTGGAATGAGCGGTCGCCAAACAGTAAATGCCCACCGTGCGGTGGGCATTTACTGTTCTGAACAAGGGTGAAGCAGGAAACAACTCTTCAGAGACAAGCGCTCGTGTAACACTGTGCGGCGAATGTATCGTAATTCGCGGGCTCGCGCCCAATCAGTTCCAGTACGATAGAAAACTCGAAGCAAGCATGTGCCGCGATCGCTGGCGCCTGATCATGTTTCAAAGCGGAGGCTAGCGTTCCCTGAGGAGCGACGGTAGGCTCAAAGGCCACTGCGTATTGACGCGGCTGCGCGGCATCCTCAGGCCAGCCTCCATAACAGAACCAAAGGCCAAGATAAGGAAGTTGCTTGGTATCGAATCGCACCGCAATACCCTGCCCACTCTGTGCGCGGTAGAGACCGCAGCATCCAGCCCGCAATCGGCCAGTGTAAAGCATCTCCGCAGTGGACGCTGAGATTGCTTCCGTGCAGCTCAGGTCGAGCGAGGAACCTGCGCCGCCGGGATTGGGCCAGTCAATCACTGAGCCGGGAACACCAACACGGTCAAGTCGGGAAGACTCAACTCGTACGGCGGAAACCTCAGGAGGCAAAACGATGCGATCTCCCGGATCGATGGCAAGAAGAGGATGCAAAGCATAGAGGAAAGGGACGGGCGTATCTGAAATATTCCTGATGCGATAGCGAATTTCCAGAGACGAGTCATAAAGGATCAGTTGCTTCTCAAAGAGCAGCGGCCTGCTGTAACCGGTGGCGGCCATCGATACGGATTCGCTCTTAGATGTGCTTACCACATTCCATCGGAGGCGCCAGAAGTCTCCATGGTCGGGAACCGGACCGCCAGGAGTTTCAGGGCCGCATGCGCCAACGCTGGGAAGGCAGTCGTCGATGCCGGCGCAAGCGGAATTCTCGAAACGATCCCACGGATCGAGCGATTTTGACCGGCAATAGGAATCTGAAGGTTGCAGAAGGAACTCGATATTCGATTTCATATCGAATATCGATGTGATCCTGCCACCTTCCTCAGGCAAAACATGCACACGCATGCGATCGTTATGGAGCGTAATGCCTGAAGTCGATAGATCGCCCGTGAGGCGCATGGATCGTTGTCATCCTCTCAGCGGACGTCAGCCAGCAGGCTTTGAACCAGGCTGGGATCGCGGAAGGACTCCGTACCCCCTGGGCGCAGGGTTGAGAGCGCTGCGGTACGATTGCCGAAAGCTGCGCAGGCATCGGGCGCCTCGCCCCGCAGATATGCGGCCAGGAATCCAGCATTGAAACTGTCACCCGCGCCGATTGTATCAACGGGAGTAACGACTTCAGTGGCAACGTGCCAGCGCTGGTCTCCCACCTGCACGAGCGCACCTCGCTTGCCACACTTAACAGCAACCAGCGGGACACGCTTTGCCAGAGCTTCGATGGCGCTCTCAGCATTTGCTTTTCCGCTGATGCGGCAAGCCTCATCCTCATTGGGCAGAAAAATATCGACGATGCCCAGCAGTTCGTCGAGAGCTCCGCCCCAACGATCATCAGGATCGTCATTGGTATCGAGCGAAAGAGTGAGACCTTCCTTCTTCAGTTGTCTGCATATCCTGGGCAAGTCGGGCTGAAGCGCCTTGTGAAGAAAGAGCGAAGAGAGGTGAAAGTGCTGGCTCGAGGCCAGGTACTCCATATCGAGGTCCGTGGCAGTCATCTCGAACATCGTCCCTGGATAGGTAAGAATATGGCGCTTGCCGTCATGGTTCAGCAGGACCGTCACCCCTGTGGAGGTCGCGCCGGAGACGCGCTTGACGCGAGTGAGGTCAACTCCTCTTTCCGCCAGCCGTTCCAAGGCAATGCTGCCGAGCGCGTCATCCCCAAGCCGGGTAATGAAGCCGACCGAAACTCCAAGAGCCGCGAGGTTGTGCGCGAGAATTGCCGAGGAACTACCCAAGGTAAACCGAAAGTCGTTGGCCAGGAGTTCCCGTTCCATCGGCATCACTTCAGGGAGTCCATAGAGAATGAGGTCTAGATTGATCTCACCCGCGATTGTCACGTCGAAGTGTTTCTTCATATCCCTATCCTGCTAGTGTGACAACGCGGCTAAGATGACGAGGGGCATCGGGATTCAGTCCCTTCCGCAAGCCGAGATGGCTGCCAAGCAACTGCCCCCATATGAGATAGACGACAAGCCGAGCCAGCTCGGGAACACGCAAATCAAGTTCGATGGCCAGATCAGCAGAGCGCCGCACCTCGGGTGATAACTGATTTGCAATGGCCAAAGTGCATCCCCCGAGATCCTTCATCTCCAGCAAAACCGCGCTTTCTTCCTTATAACCTGTCTCGGAGAGCAACGCTCCCACCAGAACCTTCTCCGAAACAATAGACTTGGGTCCATGCCGGAACTCAAGAGTGTGAAAGAACTGAGAATAGCTTGAGGAAGACTCCATAATCTTGAGCGCAGTTTCAGATGCTATGGGGTATAGCGCGCCCTGCGCGAGAAAAGCCACATCATCAAACGATCGTTGAGCAAATTGTTCCACCTGTGGACCGTAGATGGGGAGTAGTTCGTCCAAGGCTGTGGGCAGCGAGTGCAGAGCGTCCACAAACTCATTCTGCTTGGCGAACCGCGCCGCAATATATTGAAGCGCTACCAGCATCGAGGTAAACGAAGAGGTCATCACTGTGCTCTCCTCCGTCACCGGCAGTTTGAGCGTGCGCATACTGAGGCGCGTCAGCTCGTTACCATCGCAGGTAACCGATAAGAATTCGATGCCGCGCTGTCTGAGAAGTTCAGCAACCTGAAGGACTTCGGAGGTATGTCCTGAACGGGAGATCAGAACAGGGAAGATGGCGGTCCGCTCGCTTGGAAACACAAGCTTGGGAAACAATAGTATTTCAGAGGCAGGCATAGCGCGCGCAGTTCCGGCGGTTAAGGTCGTGAACGTGGCTGCAGCTGCCTGCGCAAGATAGTAACTGGTGCCGCAGCCTACGAAAAGCCATTCATGAGTGCTTGGATCCTTGTCGCCGACTAACGGCTCCAGGTCGAGTCGGTCTAATGTGTGCAGACAGCGGCGCCAAACCTCGGGCTGGCTGTAGATTTCGCGTAGTGTCTTTGCTCCGTGTTCCATCGTGGCTCCATTCTCTCAGCATAAGCAGTGGGCGGGGGCAGAGAAAATCAATGCGTCCCTAAGTTTTGTATTCTTCCGGATTGGGAAGAGTTGCCAGCGTTATATTGCCTTTAAAGGAAATAATAGCATATAAAAAGGAAGAACAACACAGCAAAAACACTTCAAAATGCTAATATATATTGAACTTGGAAATTCTCTTCGAGCGTTTGGCTGTAAACCTCTTTGCAAATAGATCCTTCTCGTTTGGTCCGTGCCCCGCACAGAGAAGATATTGTCCAGATTTGATCCGAATAAGCCTCAAAACGTAATAAATACAAACCGTTAGGGGAAAAGGGGTTAAGTGTGCTGCTGGAGTTGAGTGGAGTGACTGAGGAAAGGCGTAATCGCTTACTTACGTACCCAAAGTGTATTCAGTGCCTTGCTGCCGGCTTTCGCATTGGTTCTTTCACTGTCTGCCACCGGCTTTGGCCGGACTTTTCGCGGAGGCATCAATGGCACGGTCACCGATCAATCGGGCGCCGTGGTCTCCGGAGCCCCGGTAATAGCGGTGGAAATTTCCACCAACGTCTTCTATAAGACGGCAAGTCGCTGCAGGATCTGGTTGCTATCCTTATCTCTTATTTATCTATTCACCTCTAATATGTTGAGTAATTGACCGGTTGCATTTTCTGACATGCCGCACGCGGTCAGAGAATCAACAGAAGCTATGGATCGGAAAATCGAATGCGACAGACAATATATGTACTTGCTGTTCTGGCGCTCGCTGCCAGCGGTCTTCGGGCGCAGGATGCTGTTTCACTGAATCGGCCGCTTCATCAGACACCCGGCAAAGATGGCGTCTACTACGCTGGACCTGAGGTCACTGCGCCTCGGCTGCTTGCCACCGTATATGTGCCATACCCTGCGAATGTACCCGCAAAAAGCACTCAGGGCATGACCGCGCTTGCCATGGTGATTGACGCCAAAGGCATCCCGGAAAACATCCAGATTCTGCACACGCACGGCGACGCATTCGATCAGGCTGCCGTTGCGGCAGTGAAACATTCAACATTCGAACCAGGCAAGCTGGCCGGCAAGCCGGTTCCCGTTTGGATAGACATTCAAGTTGTTTTTCGCGAAGACCGCAGCCAGACCGTTCCTGAAATCCTGATTGCAGAGCGAGACCTGCCGCTGCCGGATGAATCGCAGTTCGAGGACAAACATCATCGCCCTCTCTCCTATACAGAACCCATTCCGATTCACACTGTTGACGCGGACTTCACCGATCCGTTTACAAGGCATCCGTGGGTGCAGGTGGCCATCGTCACAGTGCTGGTGGGCGAGGATGGATTGCCGAAAGATGTTCACGTTCGGCGAGGACTCGGTTTTGGTCTGGATAAGAAGGCCGAAGCCGCCGTCTGGCAATATAGATTCTTCCCCGCCACGAAGAATGGCAAGCCCATAGCCGCTAGCAGAGAAGTCTCGGTTGATTTCGCCAAGTTCTGATGACAAATTGGATTGCCGGATGGGGGCTCGTTCAGGAATTGTGGATATCGAGTTTTCTCTGATTTGCCGACGGAACACCAGGATGAGATTGTCATTCTCCCGCAATGTGATCCACGTCACGAGGATAACTATTTCGTCTTGAAAAGTGGTTACTAATGACCGGTTTTCCACTATCATGGTTTCAACTTTCCACGGCAGATGTTTCTGCTTGATCCTCAGACCTGCTCGATTCGCTTTCTGCGCATTTAAGGGGGAGTTCTATGATCGGACCGGTCAACAACGCCCTACCAATGCCTCTAAACCGGGGCTAAAGCTGTCGACGAATTCCAAAACGTCAGATTGCCTTCTAGATTTGCCACCCTGGGGTGTAGCAGCACCGGCCAGGGAAAGACCGTTCTGAGGGTGGAGTTTTCTATTTCTCTCGATCCTCGACTGAGGCGGCTAATAAATTGGGAGCGATCGCCCACATCATTCGTGGCAGAATTGCGCGACAGATTTATGTCGTGGTTGCGGTCATGCTTGCTCTTCTGCTGCGTGTGGCGCTGGCGGAGCAATTCATCGCATTACCGACCTATATCACTTTTTTCCCGGTTGTGTGTCTAGCCGCGGTGCTGGGTGGTGTGTGGGAAGGCATTCTTGCCACAACGTTCTCCGCGTTGATGGCAGACTATTTTCTGATTGAACCTGTGGGACAGTTCACGATCCATTCGGCCTCCGATTTCGTTGGTCTCGCAATCTTCTGCATCTCCGGGTTTACCCTCTCCGCTATCACTGGACTCTACTATCGCCACCGCGAAAAATGGGGATCTTCCAAAATCGAAGCTGCCATTCTGGATGGGCGCAGAAAAGTGGAAGAGTCGCAGGAGTTGGCGGAGAACGTTCGGGCGGAACGTCTGCGATTCCTCAAGGTGCTTGAATCGCTGCGTGCAACGAAGAGTTCGACCGTACGGGCTGGCGACGTCCCGATCAATCGAGAATTTAGTGGGGCTGGGCACGAATTGGGGCTCCCGGCTCTGGATCAAACAAAACTCAGAGCTTCGCTCCGTGGGATATTGGTGTTCCCACTCCTGGCCGCGCTGATTCTTGCCGGGGCCATGCTTTGGGCAGCCTACGACTTGAACGCCTCGTTGCAATGGGTCGATCACACGGACCAGGTGATTGGTCAATCCCGGCGTTTGCTTAGGTTAACGGTCGATATGGAGACCGGCGAACGAGGCTATCTGGTTACTGGCGACGATCTGTTTCTCCAGCCGTATCAGGATGCGTCGAAGGTGATCGAACCCGAATACCAGAAATTGTCCTTCTTGGTTGCAGACAACCCATCGCAACAGACCCTGCTGAAAGAAATTCACGAAAATCTCCATATTTGGCAAGCCTACGCCGAGCAGATGATCGCCTTGCGCCGTACCGGAGGAGCGTACTCCGATCTCAGTATTAATCTGACTGGGAAAGCGAAGTTGGATGAGATCCGCGACCAGATAACTGAATTTCAGAGCACCGAGGCGCATGTCCGCGATGAGCGCATTGGCACGGCGCATCGCGATTGGCGACTGGTGGCCACAATTTGCACTTTCCTCGGCTTAGGTGTGGGATTGGGACTCGCGCTTTTCGCGCTGCGCCGCATAGAAGCCGTTGCGGCAAGTTTCGAGAAATCGGGCCGTGCGCTCGAGGAAAGCGAGCGGCGCTGGGTTACAACGCTTGCCAGCATTGGAGATGCCGTGATGGCCGCCGACAGCATCGGGCGGGTCACCTTCCTCAACCCTGTCGCTGCAGACCTCACCGGCTGGCAACCGGAGGATGCTCTGGGCCAATCGATCCAGAACGTCTTCCATATCGTCAACGAGCAGACGCGGGTTCCGGCGGAAGATATCGTCAATCGAGTGCTTATGGATGGGAGTGCGGCCGAATTGGCCAATCATACGGCGTTGCTGGCAAAAGACGGCCGGGAGATTCCCATCGCGGACAGTGCCGCGCCGATTCTCGATAGCAACGGAAAAACTGCCGGAGTCGTGCTTGTTTTCCGCGATGTTACTGAGCGCAGGCGAGCAGAAAATGTTCTCCAGGCCACGCTTCAGCGCTTCTACACGATCCTCTCCAACCTATATTCGGGTATCTTGCTGGTCACAGATGAGGGACAGATCGAATTTGCAAATCCGGCATTCTGCGACATCTTCGGCTTAAAGGAGTCGCCCGCCGAATTGATGGCAAACTTCGATTCTGGGAAGGTCATCGCGGCAATTGAGGGCGCGTACGAGAGTCCCAAACAGGCCGTCCGCAGCATCCGCGAGATTCTCAGCCAGGGCCAATCGGTTTTGAGCGAAGAAGTTTCAATGCAGAATGGGGCGACGGTTTTAAGGGATTTTGTTCCCTTGATCGTCGATGGAAAGTCATACGGCCGGTTGTGGGTGCATACAGATATCACCAATCTTAAGCGAGGAGAAGAACAGCTCAAGAAACTCAATCGCACGCTGACGGCACGGACCAACAGCGACCTGGCGATTCTTAACGCCACCGATGAGACGTCGTTCCTCGAAGAGGTTTGCCGCATAATCACGAGCGATTGCGGCTATTTGATGGTATGGATCGGCATGGCCGAGCAAGATGAACACAAGTCTGTCAAGCCCCTCGCCCACTCGGGCTTTGACAACGGATACCTGGAGGCGCTGAGGGTCACATGGGACGAAAGCGAGCGCGGGCGCGGCCCCACCGGCACGGCAATCCGCACCGGTCAACCTTCGATGTGCCGGAATATGCGAACGGATCCCGCGTTTGCCCCCTGGCGCGAAGATGCTGTCAAGCGTGGCTATGCATCTTCGCTGGTGATTCCCCTGAAGGACGGGAACGAAGCATGGGGAGCAATCACCATCTATTCCTGCGAGCTGGATGCATATTCGGAAGACGAGGTGCGTCTGCTGACGGAACTGGCGGGCGACGTTGAGTTTGGCATTCAAACGCTCCGCATGCGTGCCGCCCACACCCAAGCCGAGGAAGCGCTGCGGCTGAGCAGGGAACTGCTGGTACTGTTTGTCGAGCATGCGCCGGCCGCGCTGGCAATGTTCGACAACCAGATGCGCTACCTGCACGTGAGTCGCCGCTGGATGGTCGATTATGGTCTCTGCGATCGCAAACTCCGCGGCCTGTCTCACTACGATGTCTTTCCGGAGGTTCCCGAACAGTGGAAAGAGGCGCACCGTCGCGGACTGGCTGGCGAGGTCGTGATCGGCGAAGCTGACCGCTTTGAAAGGGCTGACGGCTCCGTGCAGTGGGTCCGATGGGAAGTGCATCCATGGCGTGACGCAGAAGGCAAGGTTGGCGGAATCGTCATTTTGAGCGAGGAGATTACGGAGCGAAAGAAAGCGGAGGAAGCGCTTCTCAGGAGCGAGAAGCTGGCAATTCAACGCCAGCAGCTGCAAGCTTTAGCTGCACGCCTGCAGCAGGCGCGCGAAGAGGAACGCAAGATGGTTGCGCGCGACCTGCACGATGAGATTGGCCAGATTCTGACTGCGATCAAATTTGACATGACTTGGGTTATGCGGCATCTGCCTCAGTCGGATGACGGTGTGTATAAGCGATTGTCGGGGTCGATTGAGTTAATTAACGACGGCGTCAAGTCGGTGCGCAGGATATGCAGTGGATTGCGGCCGGGAGTATTGGACGACCTCGGCCTGGCAGCGGCGATTGAGTGGCAGGCGAAAGAGTTTGCTAGTCGCACCGGGATCTCCTGTCAGGCTTCTGTCCCGTCCGGCGAACTGAGCCTTGACGGCGACCGGGCAACCGCAATCTTTCGAATCTTCCAGGAGTGCCTGACGAACGTTGCCCGGCACGCCGAGGCGCAGTCAGTTCGTGCTTCCTTATCCCAACAGGATAAGACTCTCCTGCTGATCGTAGAGGATGACGGCAAGGGTTTCTGTGAATCTGAGGTTGGTGGCTCTCTGGGAGTCTTGGGCATGAAAGAACGAGCAGCAGTGTGGGGCGGTAGCGTGGAGGTGTCGAGTTCTCCCGGCAAAGGGACGACGGTTACTGTTTGCGTACCTTTGCAAGATGCGAGCATCGAGCGAGGGGATCATGCACATTTTGATAGCAGATGACCATGCCGTGGTGCGCCGCGGCGTGAAGGAAATCCTGGCCGAGGCCCTTCCTGACGCGCGCTTTTCAGAAGCGGCCAACGGGGATGAGGTGATGGGGCGGCTAGCTGAAGCCCCTGAAGGTTTACTCATTCTTGATATCAATATGCCGGGACGCAGTGGGTTAGATATATTGCGGGATGTCAAGCACCTGTATCCGCGGTTGCCCGTTATCGTCCTGAGTATGCAGCCGGAGGACCAGTATGCGATGCGCTGTTTCCGGGCCGGCGCCGCCGCTTATATCAACAAGGACAGTGCCCCCGAAGAGCTTGCACAGGCTATTCGAAGGATACTGGACGGTGGTCGATATCTCAGTCCGCACCTCGCGGACAAGCTGGTTGCCCAGCTTGACGAACCCATCGACAAGCCATTGCATGATTCGCTCTCGGACCGCGAGCACGAGGTGATGAGAATGATCGCCTCTGGTGTGTCGTTGACGGAGATTGCCGATCGGCTTCACGTCAGCGTAAAAACCGTGAGCACCTACCGAAGTCGCATCATGGAAAAGATGCAAATGAAGAGCAATGCTGAACTGGCCCGCTACTCCATGACGCACCAACTGCTCTAAGTCGACTCCGCAATTACTGTGCCCTGTAACCTCAACGGATACAAACCTTTCCTGACCGTTGCGGGACTCGTGCGTGGTTTGCAGAGGATTGCGGTCCGTCGGCGCACACTGGCAGGTAGAAGAGATGAACACTCAACCCCTCATCGGTCCAATCTGTCAGGTATGTCCCCGGTCCGTACCCGATCCCCACCCCCCTCCCCCCCCAATTTCCTGTGAAACTGTGAAACTGTGAATCTTATCGCATCGCGTGGTCGGTATAACTGTCCATATGGTTACAGCAATCAGGGAAATGTCTTAGAGCCTGCCCACACCACCCAGACCGGAATCAACCCGCTCCTTGTAGGAAAAGTCTGACATTACATAGATGAAAAAACCTACGACAGAACCAGTCTTTGCCGACTTTAATTCTTCTATGACTCCTGTACTGTTTGTGTAGAGCACAGCAGCTCAAGGAATCCGAAGCTTACAGGGATGCAGAATGGCTGTTCAAAGCTTTTATGGTTTCTGGTTCGCGATCCTTCCCCTTTCCTCCGTAAGCGCCGATGCGGCAACAGCGATGTTGCCGCATCGTCGTTTTAGCCGTTCTTAATACCAGTTTGGCAAGTTGGCCATTGCGGCAACAATCATGAACATTCTGATAGCGGATGACCATGCTGCGGTGCGCCAAGGGCTGAGAGAGATTCTCGCTGATGCTCTTCCCGAAGCACACTTCTTCGAGGCCAGCAACAGAGAAGAAGTGCTCCGGTGCCTGGCCAAAACCAAATATGCCGTTCTACTACTGGATATCAACATGCCAGGGACCAGCGGACTGGACTTGTTGCGGGAGGTGAAGCGAATTTACTCGCGACTGCCCGTAATCATTGTGAGTGTCCAGCCGGAAGACCAGTATGGGATGCGTAGCTTGCAGGCCGGCGCAGCCGCTTATATTAACAAGGACAAAGCACCCGAAGAGCTGGCATTGGCAACAATGAAGTTTCTGCATGCCGGTAACTTCACCAAACCGCGCATCGAGGGGCAACAGAATGCCCGGCTCGAATGGGCCATCGACAGGTTTGACCAGCGGGGAAAATCTTCGGAGTCTTCCGCATAATCTAAAGCACGGTTCGCTGGTCTGGCTCGCTGCGAGTGTCGTGGCTGGGTAAATGAATCACATCCTGATGAGCAATGCCTCGTAGATGGGTCGTTCGGTGTCAGCAGATCGTCTTCGTATGAACCGATATCGCGGTCCTTCATTCGGCTAAGACCGCTGCTTTGCCGCGGCGCAGCGCATACCATGCGATTGCCGCAGCGATGTAGGCCAGGTAGATATAGGGAATGCGCGCATGCACCTTATCAGGTGTGTAGCGGAGGTCAAAGACCGCGATCAGGATCAGAACGGCGACAGTGAGGACGCTGGCGGCAGTAACCATTCGCGAGTGCTGTCCCAGCGCGCGCTGGGCAAAGGGCAGTGCAATGGCTACCAGAGCGTATGCGGTGAGAAAGCCAAAGACGGAGAGCGAGCCCATCCAGTCGTACATATCGGAGCCGGCGACGCCGCCGAGAGCCAGCGCAGCGGTAGCCGCGAACATAAGTCCAGCTGACAAGGCAATCGCAGGTCCGGGGGTTCCGTGACGTCGGTTGGCGCGCCCAAAGATCGCCGGGAGCATCGCGCCGTGGGCCATACGCATGAGCACGCGTGCGGCCGAAGTGATGCATGCCAGCACGCAGGCAAACATGCTGATCATGGCTCCGAAGTCGATGCCCACGCCGAGGGGCGAGACCCCGGCCTTCGCGGCCAACAGACGAAGTGGGCTGGCGGCGTCGCTGATTTTGCCTTGCTCGCCGCGAAGGCCCAGAACCTCAGAGTAGGAGCAGAGCATGAAGAAGACGCCGGCCAGGATTGCGCATTGCAGCACCGCGCGTGGAATGGTGCGCAGTGGCTCGCGTGCCTCTCCTCCGAGCGTGGTGGCGCTTTCAAAACCCACAAAGCTGAACATAGCCAGCACCAGCGCCGGCCCCAGCGCGGAAATTGGCACGTTCTTGAGCCTGAATTGATCTAGATCGAGATGCATGCCATAGCGGAACAACAGCACCGCGAGAACAATCACGACGAGACTGACGGAAACCATTTCGATCCACAGCATCACCTCGGCCGACAGTTTAACGTCGCGCCATGCAACGATGCCCGCAACGGCGCAGACAATAGCGAGGACGGGAAGCGCGGGCGGTGTGCGATGGAAAAACTCGAGCGCGAAAAGGTTGGTGTAATAGAGCGCGCCTCCAGCAACTGATGCGCCGGTGGCGAGATAAGCCAGCAAAAGGCCCCAAGCAGCCGTTACGCCGCAAAAAGGCGGGAGGGTGCTGGCAACATAGGTGTAGAGAGAACCGGGCGAAGCAGAGAGGCGCGCAAACCGGCTGACGCAGAAGCCGACCAGCAGAGTGGCAGCGGTGGCCAGCAGATAGACGAACCATGTGGCGTCGCCGGCCAGCGCGAGGACCAGAGGAATGGTGAGCGACGCCGAGGTCGAGGGCGCCATCGCAGAGACCGATTGGGCAAGCGTCTCGATGGGGCCGAGTACACCCTGATGCAAGCCGTAGCTCGAAGATGAGCTCTCCGGCGCATACACTTCCTCTGGAGTGTCGGTCTCGTTGATCACCAGTTTGCCTTTCGCGCTCTGGGCACTTGAAGTTGTTTCAGTTTTGCCTGACACTTGTTCAAAAGTCAAGAATTGCACGATACACTTGTGCCAATGCCTACCATTTAAATGCAGGAAAATTAAGATCTGCCTGCCCGCCGATTTCGCGCAATTGCAATAGCGTTGAGTTCGATGGAGCGCTTGGTGAACATTCTGTGTTTTCGCAGAGGAGGAGCCGTGAGCAGCAACGACCCATCACTCTCGAACCGCGACCTGGCCCCCACCAAGCCGGCGCAACGCACCTGGGGCGCCTACAACTACATCGCCTTGTGGTTCTCGATGTCGATGGAAATCACCACCTATCAGCTTGCTTCGTCGCTGATTGCCAAGGGCATGGATTGGAGGCAGGCAGTGGGCACGGTGCTGCTGGGCAATCTCATTGTGCTGATTCCCATGCTCCTGAACGCGCACGCTGGAGCGAAGTACGGGATTCCGTTTCCTGTTTTCATTCGCGCGCCGTTTGGCGTGCGCGGCGCGAATCTGCCTGCAATTCTTCGTGCGATTGTGGCCTGCGGCTGGTTCGGTATTCAGTCGTGGATAGGCGGAACCGCCATCCATTCCATGCTGGCGGTAATCTGGCCTGCTGCAGCTGCCGCAGACGGCGTTCTATGGGCCTGCTTCCTGGGCTTCTGGCTGCTGAACATGGTTGTGGTGTGGCGCGGCGTAGAGTCCATTCGCCACCTGCAGGCCTTTGGCGCGCCGTTCATGTTTGTGATGGCCGCATTGCTGCTGATCTGGGTGCGCATCAAGGCAGGCAGCTTCGGCACCATGCTTTCGACGCCCAGCCGGTTTCACACTACTGGCGAGTTTCTCGCCGTCTTCTTCCCGTCACTGACGGCGATGGTGGGCTACTGGGCCACACTCGCCTTGAACATCCCGGACTTTACGCGCTATTCCAAGTCTCAGCATGCGCAGGCATGGGGTCAGGCATTTGGACTGCCTGTGGCCATGACGCTCTATACATTTGTTGGCATCTCCGTCACGTCGGCTTCTACGGTGCTTTTCGGCTATCCCATCTGGAATCCGATCTTGTTGCTCGGCGCTTTCCATCAGCCTCTGGTGGCGTTTGTCGGACTCATTGCAATTCTCATTGCCACGCTCAATGTAAACATCGGCGCCAATGTAGTTTCACCCTCAAATGATTTTTCCAATCTCTATCCACGGCTCATCAGCTTTCGTACCGGCGGTCTGATTACCGGCTTTCTCGGACTCGCCATGTGCCCGTGGAAGCTGCTGGCTACGCCAGACAGTTATATCTTCGGCTGGCTTATCGGTTACTCAGGCCTGCTTGGCCCCGTGGCCGGCATCATGGTTTGCGATTACTTTCTGATCCGCAAGACCGAGTTGGATGTGAATTCGCTCTATCACCGCGAAGGTGCCTATCACTACACCAAAGGCATCAATCCCCGCGCTATTGTGGCTCTTGTACTTGGCGTTGCCGTTGCGCTGGTCGGCCTGGGCGTTAAGCCGCTGCACTTTCTGTATGACTACGCATGGTTCGTGGGTTTCTTTACTTCCGGAGCTGTGTATGGATTGATGATGAAGCGCAGCACGCCTGGATCGTGAGCCTCAGTCCCACGGAAGTCAGGCGCGAAAAGAACGGCAGCATGGAAGCTGCCGTTTCTTTGTTGTCGGAGAGAAAGTTTTAGAAGGTGAAACTGGCCGACATCTGTATTTGCCGCGGGCTACCAATGGTGTGCGTGACGATACCCAAGCCTGACGGACAGTTATAGAAGCCCGTATTGGAGCTTGTACAACTTGTCGGAAGAACCTGCGTGGGCGCTGTCGGAGTGGAGTTAAGGGCGGCAGGAAAGGGGTTGTAGTACTGGTTTTGCGCAACCTCGTTGCCGGGAACATCGAAGCTGGTGGTGTTGGTCAGGTTGAAGACGTCGAAGGTGTACTTGAGACTGTACCGCTCGCCGAGTGGTGTGGTTTTGACCAGCGATGCATCGGCGCGTTTCTGGAAAGCCTGGCGGAAGATGTTGCGTTGGCCTGTGGTGAAGCCGGTTTCGAACGGATCTGAATAGGGAATGGCGCCGCCAAGACCGCCCGCTGGTAGCAGCGGGATTGTGAAGCAAGAGTCCTTCAATGCCGGTTGCCCGCCGGCGGGAACCCACGCGCCGGAGGCACCAGTCTTAGCACTCTTGGCTGTGCAACCGGTCGCAAGTGGAACGATAGGATTGGTGATGCCGTCGGATGTGGAGTAGTAGATGCTGCCGATGGAGCCGGAGTAGTCGATGATGCTGTATGGCTGACCGCTTTGCAGCGTAGTGACGCCTACCAGCGACCATCCGTCGACGAACTTGCCCAGGAGGGAATGTTCGTTGGCGAAGCCGGGAACGCGGAAGATGTAGTTGAAGTTGATGACGTGAGTGCGGTCGAAGTCGGACGAGCCGTAGCCGCTGCGCAGGTTGAGAGGGTTGTTGCCGTTGTAGAAGAGGCCAAGCCCGCTCTGCTCGTCGAGGGCGTGCGACCACGTGTAAGACGCTCCCACCTGAATGCCGTGGCTCATGCGCTTCTCAATGTGCGCCTGGAGCGCGTTGTAGGCATCCACGCCGGCAGCTTTGTAAGAGATGGACTCTGCAGCATAACCGATGTAGGGAACGCGAAGGTCTACGTTGCCGCCTTCGTAGTTGGCCAGGTAGCCGGTGCCCGTGGCGCTGCCTGGAGCCAGAGAGGCGCCGAGGACGTTGTAACCGTAGCTGTAATTCTGCTGGTAGGCGCTGCCCGGAAGAGCGGGGTTGCTGGGGGATACGATATTGGGCTGATTGAACGGCACCGGAATGACCTGATGGCGGCCCAGATTGCCCACATAGCCAACTTCGATGGCCAGATCACTGCGCGGCTGCCACTGAATGTCAAGGGTGTAATTCATGGTGTAAGGCAGCTTGTTGGCGCGGTCGTAGACGCCCAGCGAGATAGGCTGGCCGTTATTGATAACGCCCGAGGGGCAAATCCCTGAAATGCCTCCCAATCCCGTGTTCGTAATGCTGCATGCGTTGGGAAGATAATTGCTGAGGTCGGAGGCCTTGGGGTTAGAGGGCGCTGGCAGCGCCACCGTGCCATAGGGGTTCTCAAGATTGCCGGTTGTGGCTGTGGGCGGGCCGACAGGGGGACCGAACGCGTCGTCGCCTCCGCAGGTGGGAACAAAGAAATCGTCGGTTGCGGCATAGCCGTACAGCGAGCGCGAAATCGTGGGGCAACTTGTGGCGTTCACGAAGGGAAGTTGCTGATTGACGCCGAAAGGACCGCCAGTAACTGAACCGATGGCGTAACCGGGCGAGAGGTAGGTGAACAGTTCGCCTCGGTCATAGTAGATGCCGGCGCCTGTACGGACGACAACCTTGTTGTGCAAGAATCCCGGCTGCCATGCTGCGCCCACGCGGGGACCGATTCCCCACTGGCGGCCAGTGAGCGTGGTATTGCTCACACCGCTGGTGCCATTGGCGTTGTTGCCGGCGATGATCAGCCCGGGATCCGCGATGGTGTCGGTGGCAATGTTGTAACTGTAGCGGCTGGGATCGAAGTTGAAGATGCGGCCATATTTCTCGGTGAGGCCGCCGTCCCAGTCATAGCGCACACCCGCGGTGAGCGAAAGCGTGGGAGTGATTTGCCATTTGTCCTGCGCGTACGAGCCGAGCTGGTCTGCGCGGTAGTAGCGGTTGGCATTGCCTTGCAGGAAAGATGTGACATAGAAATCTGTAGCCGAGCTGCCTGGGGATACAAAGCCCTGCATAAACTGGCTGAGGTCGAATGTGGCGACAGTACCGGTTCCGGTGCGCTTGTCAACGGTGTTCAATTGCGTATAGGTGTAGCTGGCTCCGAAACTCACCGTGTGCTTGCCCAGCGTCCAGATCGCGTTGGTGGAGGGAGCGAGGCGATTCTGGAAAACGCCTGTATTGGCAGACTGTGATTCCGCGTTTGGGCCGATATTCAGAACTGACTGAAGTGGAATCCCAACCGGTTGATATATGCCCAACACGTTGACGATGGAGATCCCGGGAAAGTAGTTCGATCCGAAAACGTTGATCGACCCGGTGCCTGCCGAACCGCCGGGAATCGCCTCCGGTCCGAAGGGCTGGTCGTTGTCGCCCCAATTCTTCTCCCGGATAACGCCGAGAGTCTGGGTGGTGCTCAGGTTTGATTTGACAAGATATGTATTGATGATGGATGCGACCTGCGCGCCGGAGTCAAGATGTTCGGTGAATCCGGGAACGCTAGAGTAGGAGTACGGCGCGGTGGTCGGATCGTGCTGATAGAAGTACTTCAGACTTAGTGTGTCTTTCTTGCTGGCGTTCAAGTCAAGGTCGGCCACCGCCAGGTCTCCGATAAACCTGCCAGTGCCGGGAATAAAGGCGTTGTCAAGATGGGCAGCCGTGGGAACGCTCGGATAAAGGGAGTCGTTGGGGATCAGCCACTTGCCGGGCTCGCCGGGAAGCGCGGGCGAGTTGAACAGGATCAGGGCTAGGGGATCGATGTTCGCGGCGCTGATATTTGAGTTCCCGATGTTTGTGCCGAACGAGTTATTGGTCACACTCGTCAAGCCATTGGCCGAGCGATCGTCGCTGAGGCCGACTGGAACATCGAGAAACGAGTTGCCCAGCTCCTGGTCGGAGACGTGCAGGTGCTGATAGGCGAAGAATGCAAAGAGCTTGTTCTTGATGATGGGGCCGCCAACTGTGCCGCCGGCAATGTAGCGGTGGAGTTCGGGAACCTTGTCGTTCTGCGGAACGTCCGGATCCTGATTCATAAAGAATGGGGCGGCGTTGATCCAGTTTGTCCCGCGGTGAACGTAAGCTGCGCCGTGAAAAACATTCGTGCCAGAGGCAGTGCTGAGATCGATGTGCGCGCCGGATGTGGAACCCTGCTGCGCGTCGTACATGGATGCGTTCACGCGGACTTCCGCGATGGTCTCAGGCGCGGGCGTGGGGATGGCGTTGCCGATGGAAAGATAAATGGAGGCAGCGGATGGGATGACGCCGCCGCCGCCGCCAGGACTGGTCTGCACGCCGGTCGAGTTGATGACGCGCGCGGAAGAGACCTGACTGGTGCTCTTGCCGTTGAAGAGATTGCTGGCGTCGACGCCATTCAGCAAAAACGAATTCGACGTGTCGCGCTGACCGTTGGCCCAGATGGGAGCGTTCCCAAGGCCGGAGTTGGCGCCGGTTCCTCCGCTCAACTCAGCGGAAACCCCAGTGGATTGGGTCGCGAGACCGGTAAAACTCCCCGTGGCCAGCGGCACCGATTCAATCTCCGCTTTGTCCATGACGTAGCCAACCGTGGTGTCGACGGCGTTCATCAGCGGCGAGCTTTCGACCTCGATGGTCTCGCCTTTGGCCGCGGCAACTTTCAACTGCGCATTGAGCGTCGCGGTGCGGTTAGCCTGCACGGTGATGTGAGGCGTCTTCTGAATATTGAAGCCTTCTGCAGTGTAAGTGAGCGTGTAACTGCCGATGGGCAGGTTGACAAACGTGTAGCTCCCTGAGCCGTTGGTGTGAGTGGTGCGCGTCAGCGCAGTTTGTTCATCCACCACCGTGACCGTGGCGTTGGGAAGCACGCCTCCAGAGGAATCCGTCACCTCTCCGGTAATGCCGCCAAGCGTTTGCTGTGCCCATAGAGACGAACTACACAGCGCAGCGGCTGCTGCAATGGCTAGCAGCCGAGGAAGCAGGGAGGAAACAAGACGCATGGCGATTCTCAAGATCATTGCCTCGGAGATAGGGATTACGCCCATTAACTTGCGAACTGTGCAAAAAGTTGCCGAATGGGGATTTATAACTCAGGCCGCTGACGAAAGCGTTGAACAAAGAGATTGCGTGAGTCGCGCACGCCTCTGTGATTGAATAAAATTGACCTAACGATTAATCAAAAGATAACCTTCAATCCGTAAAGATCGCCTAAAGAATTACAATGGCCGCGCTGTTTTCCGGTGGAAAAGCAGGCATTAATTTACGGGCAGTCCCACACATGCTGAATCGCTCTCATCGCTTGAGCGCGCTACCGGGCATCAGTGGGTACCGAGATAGATGAAGCGCGCGAGGAACAGGGCAGCCAGCAGGTAGAGGAGCCATTCCTGGCGGCGGAATTTTCCGGCGGCGAGGTGAAG
>JBEKQD010000078.1:0-19126 GCA_049520075.1 Occallatibacter sp.
TGCTTGCCCTTGATCCATGAGAAGTTCACCTTGGGGTCGAGCAGCGAAGGGTTTTGCCACTGCGGATTGGTGTTCTGGCGTCCAAAGGTGCTGAAGCTGCCGCCGAAGGTGGTGGTGGGCAGACCGCCAGCTACGGTGGGGTCAGTGGGCAGGCCTGGAATCGTGATCGCATGGTCTCCAATTGAGAGCGTGTACTTGCCAGCCTGAGTTCCCGACAGGCCGAGGCGCACATCGAGAACTTTATTGGAGCTGAAGAGATGAGTGTAACCGAGCGCAACCTGCTGGTCGAGAATCTTCTGCCGCCCGTTGCCGTTGCCTTGTCCATCGAGCGGCAGAGGCTCTGTGGGGTGGTTGATGCCCGTCTCTTTACGATCACTAACCTTGAGGAACCATGAGCTCTTGTCATTCTGCTGGAAATCGATGCGCAGGTCGCCCTTGTCTGACTTGTCAGTAAAAGGCGCGTTGGTTGCGCAATCGTTTGAGGCCAGGCCGATTGTCGATCCGGAAGTGGCAATGCCGGTGCTGCCGGGGGCGATCAGGCACTGCGAGGGCAACTGGGCAAAGAATCCAAGAATCTGCTTGGAGACGGGATTGATGGCCGAGGTGGGAATCGGCGTGCCAGCTTTGTAATAAGTAGGCGTGGGATTGTTCGCCGTCAACGGATTCATGACATCGACTGCCAGCACAGGGGTGGGACTCGACGCGGTCCCAGCGGCGATGCCAATCTCGTTCTCCGTGGGGACGGTAAAGACGACCGTCGGCGTGAGCGTCTGGCGGAATCCCTCGTAATCGAGGAAGAAGAAGAGCTTGTTCTTCACGATCGGCCCGTTGAAGTTCACACCGAACTGATTGCGATCGAAGGCGGGTTTCACAATCGTATGCGTGCCGCTGATCGCGTGAATGTACCCGAAAGCGTTCAAATCAGTGTTGCGGATAAACTCGTAGAGCGTGGTGTGGAAGCTGTTGGTACCGGCTCTCGAAGCTACGTTGATGGTTGCGCCGGCGGAGCGCCCATACTCGGCGCTTTCGTTGTTGGTCACCACCTGGAACTGACTGATCGAGTCCGGCGGGGGCTGAATAATCTGGTTGTCGAAGCCCTGATTGCTCTCGCCGTAAGCGTTGTTGTCCATGCCGTCGAGCAGGAAGTTGTTAAACATACTGCGCAAGCCGTTGATGTTGTACGCTCCCGCGCGCACCAAACTCGTGACGGCGGTGGTGGTGGCAGCGGTTGGTGCTTGACGCGATCCGGTGACCAGGGCCAGCAAGTCGGAGTAGTTGCGGCTAACCAGCGGCAGGGCTTCGGTCTGATACCCGGAGACGGATTGCCCACGTTCGCTGGTTTCGGTCTCAATCTGCAACGCTACATCACTGACCTCGACGGTAGTGGCATCAGCTTGCCCGACCTTGAGGGTCAGGTCAATGCGCAGGCGTCCAGCCACCGAGACAGTGATGTTCTTGGCCTCGGCTGGAGCAAAGCCAGGCGCACTGGCCTTGATGTTGTAAACGCCTACGCGGAGAGAGGGGACTTCATAGTCGCCCGCGCCGTTCGACTTTACGATGGCGACAATTCCGGTCGCATTGTTGGTGACGGAGACATTCGCATCGGGGATTGCGGCCCCACTGGAGTCGTGGATAGATCCCACCAGGCTTCCATTTTCATACTGTGCGAAGGCGCCCAGCGCGGGAAGAACCAACAACAGAGCCACGGCCAGACGGATCCACCCGGACATGCGCGCTTGTTGTCCCAATAACCGATTCAACAAAATCATACAGCCTCCAAAAATTCTGAGTGACAACTGTGTTTCACCCAGTTTTAACCACTCTGGTTAAGGTCCGGTAAAATACGGCTAAAGCAACAAACAAATCCGACTCCAAGCACGTGCCCACATCACACCACAGCGCATCGCCGCTAAAGGAATGACTAAAGCTTGCATTTGGCAGTGGATTTCCTCTGTTACTTTTCCGCGCAAGCAAACTAGGAGATCTGCTCTACGGGTGTCAAGAAAAAAGCTGGCCAGGCTTCGGTTTTCCACAGAAGTGCGCGTCAGCCGGCAATACGATGGCTGCCGGCCGCTGGCAGCGAGCCGCACAATCTCTGTGGTTTTTTGAATTCGGAAATTCGCTCTCGAGATCGATTTGCGCTCAACGTGCCGTTCAACGCTCGCCGCTACACCGTATTAGGGTTGGGAGGGATGATGTCCCGCGTCATCTCATTCATCTCCGCGCACGACGCGGAGATCACCTCAGCGCCGACGATGAACTCACTTCAGCGCATATGATCTTGGCGTGATCTCCACCTCTTGACAGGGAGGCTCGCTGAATAAGATTATGGGCTGTCTGGTGAACACGTGTGCAACCCCCCCCTGTTATGAGATGACGAGTGACTTGCTGGTTCGCCCGGAGGCCTTCCGGAACAGCATTGAAAATTTCAGCTACGAGTACTTGCCCTTCGAGATTCGCAAGCTCAAACAGGACCAGAGGTATGAAGCAGAAGCCCGCGGCATGGAGAGCGTGCGCGCTGCCAGAGCCCTTTACGTAGACGAGCGCAAACGCGCACGCCATCATCTTTGAAGTATCGAACAATCTGAAAGAGGAGAAATCATGAAGAAATTATTGGTTGGGAACGCCCCTTGTTCCTGGGGCACGATGGAACACCAGGACAAGAGCCAGCAGATTCCGTTCAACCGCATGTTGGACGAGCTGGTTGAAACCGGTTACACCGCAACGGAACTGGGCGATTGGGGCTATATGCCCACGGACGCGCCAACGCTGGGCGCGGAGCTCAAGAAGCGCAACCTTGCCATGCTGGGCGCCTATGTGCCGGTGGCGATGAAGGATCCCGCCGCTCACGCCGCGGGCGTTGCCAATGCGGTAAAGACGGCGCGGCTGCTGGCTGCCGTGGCCACAGCTCCTGCGCCATACCTGGTGCTGGCGGACGACAACGGCACTGACCCTGTGCGCACCAAAATGGCTGGGCTCATCACGCCTGAGATGGGCTTGAGCGCGGCGGAATGGAAGACCTTCGCCAGCGGCGCGAATCAGATTGCCAAGACGGTCTTCGACGAAACAGGCCTGCTGACGGTTCTTCACCACCACTGCGCGGGTTTTGTTGAGACGCCGGATGAAATCGCCAAATTCCTGGAGTTGACCGACTCGCGCTACATGGGACTGGTCTTCGATGTGGGCCACTATTACCACGGAGCCGGCAGCGAGGATTGCGATGTTACAGCAGCTTTAGATCGCTTCGCAGAGAGAGTCTGGTACATCCATCTGAAGGACCTCGAGCCCACAGTCGCCAGGCGCAGCCGGGAAGAGGAGTGGGACTACTTCACTGCCATGCGCAACGGCCTTTACCCCGAGTTGGGCAAGGGCTGCGTAGACTTCCCGGCGATGCTGCGCTGGCTGAGCGCGCACGACTACGAGGGCTATATGCTGGTGGAGCAGGACATTCTGCCCGGCATGGGCACACCCAAGGAAAGCGCTGCACGAAGCCGCGAATATATGCGTTCCGTGGAAAAGTATTTTGCGTGAACAGCTAAGTCTTGACGCGTGGCGGCGCGGCTAAAACCGCGCCCCTTCACAGCAGTTGAATATATGACGAGATACGCTTCAACTTTTACCGTTCCAGAAAGGTACGAGGGGGCAAATTGAGCACGCAAAAGCTGAACATCGGCGTCATCGGCGCCGGACGCATCGGGCGAGTCCACGCAGAGACGCTGGCCTTCCGCCTGCCGGAAACCCAGATCGTCGCCATCGCCGACATTAACCGCGAGGCCGCGCAATCATTGGCCGCTCGCTGCAACATACCCAAGTTGGCAGCATCGAGCGACGAGATTCTCGCCGACCCGCAAATCGAAGCGGTGCTGATCTGCTCCTCCACCAACACCCATGCGGATCTCATCGAGCAGGCCGCCAAAGCAGGCAAGCACATCTTCTGCGAGAAGCCCATCGCCTTCAACCTGGATGTGATCGATCAGGCACTGGCGGCGGTGAAGACAGCCGGCGTGCAATTGCAGATCGGCTTTAACCGGCGCTTCGACGCGAACTTTGCACGCGTTCGCCACGCGGTCGCGTCTGGCGAAATCGGCACACCCAGCCTGATGCACATCATCAGCCGCGATCCCGCCCCGCCGCCGCCCGCATACGTCAAAGTCTCCGGCGGAATCTTCATGGACATGACCATTCACGATTTCGATATGGCCCGCTACCTCATCGGCGACGAGGTGGAAGAAATCTACACGGCGGCGGGAGTCCTGGTCGATCCGGAGATCGGCAAGGCCAGCGACCTGGACACCGCACTTATAGTCCTGCGCTTCCGCAACGGCGTCATTGGCACCATAGACAACAGCCGCAAGGCCGTTTACGGTTATGACCAGCGCGTGGAAATTCTGGGCAGCGGCGGAAAAATCGCAACGGAAAACTGCTATCCCAATCAGGCCGTGGTCAGCGACGGAAAATCAGTGCACACCGACCTGCCGCTCAATTTCTTCATGGAGCGTTACACGGAAAGTTTTGCCGCCGAGCTCAAGTCCTTTGTCACCGCCGTGCGCGAGAAGCGGACGACCGCTGTCACCGGCATCGACGGACGAATTCCCGTGGCGATGGCGCTGGCGGCACGCAGGTCGTATGACGAGCATCGTCCCGTGCGCCTCAGCGAGGTAGGCGGATGAGACAATCCAAACTGGTTTCCATCCTCACCGACGTGCATCTTTGGGTGCCCGTCGGTGTATTGATTTTGGGAATAGTCCTCTTGATGAGCCTGAGGTGAATTCGTGAACGACAATCTGTTGGTCGCGCAAGGGCGCTCGACCCTATCCCTGCACAAGCTGGGCGTCTTTTGCGGACTGGCCGCGGCCGTCTGGCTCGGCACCGCCGAAGCGCCCACCAAGCTGGTGAACGCGGGATTTTCGCCGTTCCTCATTTCCATGGGCATGGTGATGGGCGCGTTTGTGGCGCGCTGGACCGTTCCCACGCTGCTCAAGGGCACGGGATTTCTTTTCGCTGATCTGCGCGACAAACCGCACCTCATTGTCTGGGCATTGCTTGCGGGAATGTTGTGGGCCGTGGCCAACACGCTCACCATCTTCGCGGTGCGCAATGTGGGCCTGGCCATCGCTTTTCCGCTGTGGAATATCAATAGCCTGGTGGGCTTGTTCTGGGGCTGGCTGCTCTTCAAGGAGTTGCGCGGCTCGGGATTCAAGGGATGGGCGAAAGTGCTGGGCGGCGCATTCGCCATTGTCGGGGGCGCAGCCGTTCTTGCTTACGCTACCGCGCAGCAGTCCAATGCGCCGGGCAAGGCCGCGGTGGGCATCATCGCCGCACTAGGCGCGGGCGTCTTGCTGGGCACCATGTATATCCCCTATCGCAAGGCCTATATCAGCGGCATGAACCCGCTCTCGTTTGTGACCATCTTCACCTTCGGCGAATTGGGCACTGTTCTCACCCTGAGCGCAATTTACATGGGCGGTATCGGCAATGTGGTCAGCGAACTCCACCGCGCACGGCCTATGCTCTTCTGGCCGTTCCTCGGCGGCTTCTGCTGGGTCATCGGCGACCTCTTCCAGAACTTTGCCGCAAAATATATCGGCATCGGGCGCGGTATTCCGCTTTCCAATACAAATCAGCTTTGGGGATTGGCGTGGGGCGCGCTGGTCTTTGCGGAGTTTTCCGGACTAAGCACTTCCGGAAAAGTGCTCATCGTCACCGGCTCATTGGTGATGATTCTCGGCGCGCTTTCCATCAGCATGGCCAACCCTGGCGCATCGGAACTGGTAAACTGGAAGCGAGCCATGGACCGGGAGTGTGAGCGCTACGGCCTGGACACAAAAGTGGTGGCCGAAGTGGTGGCGGGCGACGATCCGCTTGCCCAGCTTTCTGCCGTGCGGCACTGGTGGGAAGCTGTGATTATGTTGGCCGCGACGAGCGTCTTCGTCTGGCTGGCCATCGGCACGCGCAGCCAGCATCTTGCCATCAGCATGCCCTGGATGATCGTTCTCGTGGCGGGAACTATATTGCCGCTGGGTGTCTGCGGAACTCTGCTGTGGCGGAGAACACGCTTCTCGTAGAAGCATTTTCACTAATGAAGACACAAGAGAATGGCAACGAGTTGAGGAAAGAGACGGAGAATGCCAAGAACAGTGGTCATGCTTAGGAAAGAAGATGCACTACGCTCTTACGCAGTAATGATGAATACTTTAAATGCGAGCGAGTTCCTGCCTCTGCTGGCGAACGATTTCCACTACGCCTCGCAATGGGTTTTCGCGGAGATTGAATCGAAACAGAAATATCTCGACTACATCACAACCAAGTTACAGGCAGTGAAGGATACCGGCGCAAAAGTTTGGGCTGAGATGGGAGAGATCGAAGAGTCCATTGCCGTCTTGTCTCACGGTTGCGGAGATCCTTGCGTCTTTCTGGCTCAAGGCGAGAAAGAGAAAATTGCAGCTGTTGTCCTGGCCGAAATCAAGGATGGAAAGATCAAGAGGCTTGACATGTGTGTGCCAGAGCTCTATCGGGGAAAAAGGTCAGGCGAATACCCGATTTGAGCGATACGCAAACCTCATCGAAGCGCCCATGTAAGCATTGGTCGCCGGCATCTCCTTTTCAGCTCGGCCCAGTTTCTACGTCAGTTTGTCCAATCCTCGGGCCAGACACGTGTGAATACGGAAGTTTTCCCGGCCCGCCAACGAAATTATGTCGAATGCCGTGTATGTGCCCCATTGAATCCGCATGTTTGAGTTTCATATGAGCGTTCCTCTTTTTGCTGTTTTCAAAGCTTTTATAGCAAACCTTGCAGTGCACCGATAACTTCACCTTCTTCAAGGCGGATTGACTCCGATGCTTCAAAAGGTGTGATGCATATTCCGCGTTGTTAAGATACCGTTGGCATTCCGCACAATAGATCATTTGGGCACCCTTCATTGATATTTGGTCATCACTTGAATCTTGGTTCCCTTTCCTTCGCAACCTCTCTCGGAAAAATGGCGGAGTGTGGGAAACACCTTCAGTCCGTTTTCACCCGCGCCGTTGACTCCCGCACAATCAGCTCCGCCTCAACTTTGATCCTGATCTCCGACGCGTCTCCCGACATCAAATTAAACAGGCCCTCCATCGCCATTTGTCCCATGCGCCGCATGGGCTGGCGAACCGTGGTCAGGGGCGGCTCAGTGTAAGACGCGAAGAAGAGATCGTCAAAACCGACCACGGAAATATCTTCCGGTATCCGCCGGCCGTGCAGCCGAATGGAGCGCATCGCTCCCAGAGCCGTCATATCGTTGTAGCAGCAGACCGCGGTCGGAGGGTGAGCCAGCGCCAGCAACTGATCCATGGCGCGCACCGCGGCCTCCGGCATTCCGTCACCCTGCACCACCAGTTCCGGAGTGAAGGGAATCCCGGCCGCTTCGAGCGCTTCCCGATAGCCCGCGCACCGCTCCGCGTCCGACTGATAGCCGATCTGGTCGCCGATAAAACCAATCCGTCGATGACCCAATTCGATCAGGTGATTGGCCGCCGCGCGGGCGCCTTCGAGGTTGCGGATCATCACCGAGTGAACAAACGCGCCCGGATGCTGGTCATTGACCAGGACAATGGGGACCATCATCTCCGACAGCAGCGGAAGATACAAAGCGCCCACGCGCGACGAGGTGACGATGATGCCATCCACGCGCCGCTCGGCAAAGGTCCTCACCACTTGCCTTTCGCGCTCCGGGTCGGCATTCGATTCGGAGAGGAAGACGCTGTAGCCGCGGTCGTGGGCCTCCCGCTCGATTCCGCTGAAAACTTCGCTGGTAAACGGATCGGCGGCGGTTGTAACCACTAGGCCGATGGTCCGTGACCGGCGGGTTACCAGCCCGCGCGCCACGGCGCTGGCGTGATAACCGGCCTGGTCGGCAATCTTCCTTATATTTTCGGCAGTACGGGGATTCACCAGCGGACTATTCTGCAGGGCGCGGGAGACCGTAGGATGCGACACGTGTGCAAGCCGAGCAATGTCCTTGATCGAGGGTTGGCGAAGGGCCCGCTTCGCGCCTTCTGGGCGCGCAGTTTCAGCCGCTTTACCTGTTTCTTTGTCAACCATATGCAGACATATTCTATATGATGGCCAGTTACAGCATCTGGACAGCCAGAAGGCCAATTCTCAGTTAGAAACCTGCTGAAAGACAACGGCCACGAGTCAGGCCAAGGCCTGCACAAAGGCAAAACTACGGCGAATGAAAATAATTCTCAAATCTGATGTGTATCTTTTCGCATTTTCGTGCATCATATGGATAACAAGCAGAGGCTTCCCCGAATTACCGCCCGCCCAAGAAAGGTATCCCTTCCTTGCAAGGTCCTGTACGGACCTCTTCCCCAACATCCCTTCTGGACCCCCTCCTTAGACGGCCTCTCAAGCGGGCCTGCCGGAAGGCAGGCCCAACGCTTATCTGCCCGGATAAAATGAAATTCTGATGCCTTCTTCGCCGACGCCGAAACCTTACCCCGAATCGGAAATCCGCGCCATTGACGCGCTCTTTGAACGCGCCGGCCTTCAGCGCAGTCTGCGCGGAACGGCTGCCGGCGTAACAGAGCGGATGCGTTTTGAGCGATTGTCGCGCGAGGACCTTATGACGACTGCGCCGGTTCCTCGCGTTGCAGCGAACGGCGTCCAATGGCTTTCTGTGCCGGCCTGGGAAAAGGCAGATTGGCTTTGGCACGGCTTTAGCACACGCCGCGGCGGCCTAAGCCGGGTATTTTGCGACGATGACGCCCAAGGCGAGCTGAATCTTGGCTTTACGGCTCCCCACGGACAGGCAATGGACGATCGGGAGACGGTGACCCAAAATCGCAGGCTGCTGGCCGAGGCCGTCACGGGAGACGCCGCCACCCCGCTGGTCGCGCTTCGCCAGATTCATTCCAACCTGGTGGTTCTTGCCGATGCCAACCCCGACCAGCCGTGGAAAGCCGACGGCTTGATGACCGATGAGCCCGGCCGGCTCATTGGCATACAGACTGCCGATTGCATCCCGATTCTGGTGGCGGACCGCAAACGGCACGCTGTGGCCGCCTTCCACGCCGGTTGGCGCGGGACGGTTAAACGCATTGTCGAGAGCGGCATTGGCCGCACGAGGCTCGCCTTTGGCTCCCGACCTGAAGATTTGACGGCGGCCATTGGCCCCGGCATTGGCCAATGCTGCTACGCGGTGGGGGAAGAAGTGCTCTCTGAGTTCGAATCCCAGTTTGTGTACGCCCGCGAGCTATTCAGCGAGGTTTACGACTCCGACCCCATTCGCACACGCTTTCCGATGCTGTTTCTTACGCAGAGGGCGCCGGGCCACTCGGATATCGGCCCCAGCCTGCATCTTAATCTTGCCGAAGCAAACCGCCGCCAGTTGCTCGCCGCCGGCCTCAGGCCTCGGGCAATTCATTTAGTGGGAGGCTGCACAAGCTGCCGGCCGGAGATTTTCTTCTCTCATCGCGCCGATGAAGGCCGTACCGGGCGCATGATGAGCGTGATCGGCATCCGGCCCGATGCTCCGCGGCATTGAGAAATTCAAGCATTGCAGGTGATAACATGGGGCGTTCTCAATTATCAGCAGGGAGTGCGCCAAACCATGACAGTTGCCGGAACTGTGTGGCAGAAACTCGTCCAGCGCGGGAAAAGCCGGCTTAGCGCTTTGCGCTGCGGGGCTGTGCTGCTGGGCGCGCTTTTCCTAGCATGGCCGGCATTTTATAACGGCTTTCCGCTGCTCTATCCCGATTCGATGACCTATCTTGCCAGCGGCCGCGTAGTGGCGAAGGCGCTATTCCTCCATCAATTCTCGCAATATTACGGCGTGCGTTCCTTCTTTTACAGCCTCGTTATCCTGCCCTTTCACTGGAACATCTCGCCCTGGCCGATTGTTGCTCTGCAATGCCTGCTGGTTTCCTTCGTTGTCTGGCTGGTGGTGCGCTCCGTTGCGCCGCGCCACACCGTTGCCCGCTACCTCGTCCTGATTTTCGCGCTCAGCATTTTCACCAGTGCGAGTTGGTATGCGGCGTTCATCATGCCCGACATTCTGGGCCCGCTGGCGTATCTCTCTATCTATCTGTTGACCTTCGCGCGGGAAACGCTGTCGCGCGGCGAACGGTTGGCGCTTTGCCTCATCGCATGGTGGGGCATCACCGCACATTCCTCGCACCTGATGCTGGCTGCCGGACTTTGGCTGCTACTGATTGGCGTTGTCGCCTTCAGGCGGAAACCGTACTGGCGCCGCCCGAGGAGCCTGCGCGTGGTGCTGGCTGTGCTCGCCGTTGCAGCAGGATCGCAGATGGCGCTGCATGGCTATCTCTACGGCAAGCCCACACTGAATGGCGAGCGACCACCTTATCTGATGGCGCGGGTCATCGCCGATGGTCCCGGTCGCTGGTACCTAGAGAAGAACTGCTCCCAGCTGCATTGGGCAATCTGCAACCACATGAGCCAGCTCTCCGACAATCCTGACACGCTTCTTTGGGATGAGGATGGAGCTTATCAAAGCGCAAACGACAATGAAAGAAACCAGATTGATCACGAGGAGATGCCTCTGGTTCTGGCTACGCTGCGCGCCTATCCTCAGCAGCAGCTTTCCCGTTCGGCAGCCAACTTCAACCAGCAGTTCCTGAGCTTCGGCTTGTACGGCTTCGATGCGAACCCTTGGATGCTGAAGCAGTTCGACCAAGTGATGCCCAGGGCGCGGTCAAGTTATCTTGAGAGCCTCCAGGCGCACGACGCTCTTCCGCTCGAGCTGCTCACTGAGATTCAATGGTGGACCATTGTCGCTTCTCTGGCAGCCATTGTCGCGCTGATTCCCTTCCTGTGGCGGCGCCACTCAACGCGGCTCGCGGGGCTTAGCCTTGTCGTCGTCGCCACGGTTGTGGCCAACGCGCTGGTCACAGGAGTTTTGTCAGTGGTTGATGATCGCTACGGAGCACGCATTATCTGGCTGATTCCGCTGCTGGCGGGAATTTTCTTTCTGGATTGGCTCAGTCAGAGAGAAACGGCCAAAGAGGAAACAGTCAGCGAACAGGGACGAGGGAGTCGCTGACTTCCAACTCCGACATTGCCGGAGTTCCCGGCGACAGCACTTCGCCGCCGGGGCCGAGAGAGGCGAGGCTTAAGCGACCTGGGCGGCTGCCTGTGGATTGACCAGGTCGCGCAGCTCCTTGGACGGCTTGAAGTAAGGCACTTTCTTTGCTGGAACCTCAACGCGCTCGCCGGTCTTGGGGTTGCGCCCGATGCGAGAGTTGCGCTGGCGAATGCGGAAAGATCCGAAGCCGCGAATCTCAATCTTGTCTCCACTCTTGAGCGCGCCAATCACCGCATCGAAGATGGTCTCGACGATGACCTCGCCGTCGCGGCGCGTCAGGTCACCTACTCCGGTCACCTTTTCAACCAGGTCTGCCTTTGTCATAACCTTCTAACCTCCGCTCTCAGCATAACCGGATTCTACCCAATTTGGGGCGAAAATCAAGACTCCTTTGTGAATTTTGGCCTTTTCTCCTCAATAGCTTGGCGGAAGAATAACGGTTGCAAATGGAGCAAGCCAACCACGCCCCGTGCCATTTATGATGACGAGAGCCATAAGTTGAGATTGAACCTCCGGCGACGTCCCCAGGCGGCGGGTCTTCGTCACTGGGCTAAACGAAGGCGGGACCTGAAGGAGGTAAGCCAGGGCGTGGCAGTCAAATCCGAAAAGAAATTCGGGCCGAAGTACAGCATTGTGATTCCGGCCTATAACGAGAGTGCCCGTCTGCCGTCAACGCTCGTCTCTGTGACGAGTTGCATTCATAGGCGCGGCTGGGATGCCGAGATCATCGTCGTCGACGATGGCTCAACAGATGGAACCGCCGATATGGTGCGTAAGTTTGCCGCCAATACACCCGGGGTACAGTCGATTGAGGAGCGGCTGATTGGAGATCGGCCGACTCAGCCCGCGACGAATGGGCCCCGCCTGATTGATCTGCGCCTGCTCGAGAACCCAGGAAACCGCGGCAAGGGCTACAGCGTACGCGCCGGAATGCTCGCGGCGCGGGGCGAGGTGGTGCTATTTACCGACGCTGACCTCTCGGCGCCGATTGAAGAGGCTGAACGCCTCTTTGAGGCCATCCGTCAGGGCGCGGACATCGCCATTGGCTCCCGCTGGCTGCAGAGCGACCGACAGACCCAGCGCCAGCCCATCTACCGGCAGTTCTTCGGCCGTTGCTTCAACGCCGTTACCCGAGCCGTCATGAATCTGCCCTTCGCAGATACCCAAGCCGGCCTCAAGGCATTCTCTCGCGGTGCAGCCCAGACCGTATTTCAGCTCCAGACGATCGAACACTGGGGCTTCGACCCGGAGATTCTGTTCATTGCAATCAAGCACGGATTCTGGGTCATCGAGGTTCCGGTCGCGTGGGGCCACGACGAGCGCACACGCATGAGCTACCTGAAAGACGGCTTCAAGATGCTCGAGGAGCTAGCCATCATCCGCTGGAACGCCTTCCGCGGACGGTATGACAAGCCAGGGGAAACGGCAAAAAGATAAGAATCGTCAACCTCCGAAGAAATGCTGGAAGCTGTTTCACAACCGGTTTCCCACCATCCCTCAGGGGCTAAAGCCCGTTGTTTTAGGGCGTTTTTCGGCACGACTGAAGTCGTGCCCTGACACAAAGCAGGTTATGAAACAGCTTTTAGCCTGTTCCATTTGGTAGAACGCTTCCCGACTGCCCTTGCTGCATTCCGCACAGAGCGACGGCCGCAAGGTTGAGTAGCCAGGGCTTTTGTTGTGAGTCAGAAAGCGGCGAAAAACGGATTTTCCCGGTGATTTTCAGAGGCCAAATCTCACCATGCGGGAGAATTTAGGGTAGAAAAGTTTTCAACAGGCGCTCATTCCAGACGAGTTATGAACAATCTGCAACGTTCAAGGGGAAATTTATACCCCCCTGGGGTATATGGGGGGAGGGGGTACGCGAAGGTATAGACCGGGCGGATGTCCGACATATTGGACCGGTGAGAATGGGATCTCTTTCCCCATATCTCCATTGTGCGCATTGTGAGGGAAATCATCTGCAACCTACGCAGTGAGATCAAATATTCGTTCGGAGTTGACTCGGAATGAAAAAAAGAGGAACACACTTGACGCTAATTCGTTTATAAACGAATATCCAAGAATGGGAGACAGAAACCACGATGAAGCTATGGCGGAGGAGTTCAAGCAAGACCCCGCCTACGCGCTGGAGTTACTGAACGAGATTCTTGAGGACGGCGATCAAGGCGAATTGCTCATCGCACTGCGCCAGATGACCAAGGCCTTTGGCGGTGTGCAAAGCGTGGCGGAAAAGGCTAACCTCAACCCAACCCAGCTCTACCGCACATTGTCCGAGCACGGCAACCCGGAGTTGCGCAGCCTCTCCGCCGTTCTCAAAGCCATGGGCCTGCGCCTTGCCGTCGAGCGTGTGGCCGCCGCTTGAGTATCCCGACTTGGTGGTGAATCGAAATGTGGGTATCGCTCTTGTTCATGCGCTGAGCCTTCTCCGTTCGCGGGACTTTTGTTCTAGCCGCGTTCGCGCCGCCTTCGGATCAACTCGCTCACCGCGGTCAAGCGAAGACAGTCTTGCCCGAAGCTCCTTGTTGAAGGCGGCAATCTGCGCGCCGCGTGCCCGGTCGTGCTCTTCCAGCAATCGCAGAGCCTCACGAACAACCTCGCTGGCCGAGTTGTATCGACCGGACGCGACCTTGGCTGCGACGAATTTGTCCAGTTCTGGGGTCAGCGAAACATTCATGGGAAAATTCTCCAGATTCAGATGCTGAACCGAATAACAGGCTTTGTCAATCTTTGGTATTTGCGCGAAAGGGATTCCAGGTCTTGAACTCGAACTTGGTTTCCCCTATACGGTCGGTTGGGCTTCGTGCTTTCCCACCCTTGCGACAGGAAAAAGTCGCAAGGATGGGGCACCCGGCTTTCGGTTGGACGGCGGATTTCTCCCGCTTACTTTCCGAGCGGAGTCCGAGCCTATTCGCGCGGCCGCCCTCCCGCTTACGCAGTCGCTGCGTTGGCTACTGATTGCAATCCACGTGCTTCGATTTCGAATTCGCGGATTTTGTATTTTTGGATTTTGCCGCTGAGCGTGGCGGGAAATTCGGTGACGAAGCGGACATGCTCAGGGATTTTGTAATAGGCGATCTGGCCTTTGCAGAACTCTTTAATTTCTTCTTCAGTAGATTCCGTACCCGGCGCAAGTCGCACCCATGCGGCGACGATCTCGCCCAGACGCGCATTGGGAATGCCGACGACCTGCGCTTCGTCCACTTTGGGGTGGGTGTAGAGGAACTCCTCAACCTCGCGGGGATAAATATTTTCTCCGCCGCGAATAATCACATCGCGGGAGCGGCCGGTCAAGTGAATGCAGCCGTCTTCGCGCATGATGCCCAGATCGCCGGTATGCAGCCAGCCGTCAGCATGGATAACCTGCGCAGTGCCTTCCGCGTCGCCGTCGTAGCCTTTCATCAGCGCATAGCCACGGACGCAAACCTCGCCCTGCTCACCTATGGGCAAGCACTCGCCACTGGCGGGTGACGCGATCTGAATTTCGGTTTGCGGCATGGCGCGGCCCACGGTGTGGACGCGAACCTCGATGCTGTCGGCGGCGTCGCTCATGGTGACAACGGGAGAAGTTTCGGTCTGGCCATAAGCGATGACCAATTCGTGGCAATGCATCTCATTGAGCACGCGCTTCATCATCTCGACCGGACAGGGCGCGCCGCTCATCATGCCCGTGCGCAGGCAAGTCAGGTCGAAGCTGGCGAAATCGGGCAGCGCAAACTCCGCCACGTACATGGCTGGAACGCCATAGACCGAAGTTGCGCGCTCGTCATGAATCGCCTTGAGCGTGGCTCGCGGTTCAAAGGTCCAACTGGGCAGAATGATAGCCGCGCCGGTATTAAGCGCAGTCATGGTGCCGATGACGCACCCATAGCAGTGGAACAAGGGGACGGGAACGACGATTTTGTCCTGCTCGGTATAGTGGAATCCCTGCGCGAGAAACTGCCCATTGTTCACGATGTTGTGATGGGTGAGCAGTACGCCCTTCGGCAATCCAGTGGTACCGCTGGTGTATTGGATATTGGCCACGTCGTCATTGGCGACGTGATCCGGCAGACGGCCCTCGGCATCGAGCAGTGCAGGCCACTCGGGCGAGTCGAAATAGATGGTGTGCTGAAGTGCCAGGTCAAGCCCGTGGCGGGCGCGGCCCAGAATCTCCTCATAATCGGCTCGCTTGTCTTTGTGCCACAGAAAAAGAGCCTTCATGCGCGAGCGTTGCAGAGTGAACTGGAGCTCGTGGGAGCGGTAAGCGGGATTCACATTGACCAGCGCCGCACCGGCCCGCGCGCAGCCCATGTGCATCACGATCCACTCGATGCAGTTGGTGGACCAGAGTCCCACGCGATCGCCGCGGCGGATTCCCAGCGACCAAAGCCCCCGCGCCACGCGGTCAGCCTCGAGGCTGAGTTCTGCCCACGTGAGCCGCTTTTGCTGGTGACACGAAGCCACGGCAAGGCGGTCGGGAAAACGGCTGGCGGTGCGGTCAAGCAGGCCGCCGATGGTCAGATCGAGGAGTGGGCGGCTGGGGCCGCGTGCGTAGCTAACGGTACAAAGGTCTTCTTCTACAGGCATGGGTCTAAAATTCGAACGGAAAGAGAAGTGTACACCCCGAGCACCCTGCGCGAAAGCGGGATACGGTACGCAGCACCCTCACGCAGATCCCTTCAGTTCACGAACGTGCGCTTAACTCGTATCGAACTATGGAAATAGGGTATCCAGACGGCTGCCACGACGAATACCTCGACGACCCCCAATAACAAGCTGAACGGATGTCTAGGTGGGACGATTGCCGTAATGGCCAAGAAGTCCGCCCACGCAAAGAAGCATTGGGCAGCGTAGAAAGCGATCATGCACTTTGGAAGGATCCTCTTCTCTTTGTAGAAAAGAAAATTGAGGCAAATCGCAGCGGCAATAAATGCTGCATCGACGACGACTTCGTAGATGTAGAGATCGTTAAGCGATGGGTGATTCTCGAAGATGCCCAGACGCTCTCTGGCGATCAGTGTCTGAACGTTGAAAATGATTCGAAGCAAGCGCGCAATCGGTGAAACCGCCAAGGCTACGGCTGGCAGAATAAGCCATCCTCCGAAGCCCTTCAGATCGTTGGCAGGCTTGCAGGCCGGCGTCTCTGTGGCGCCTATTTCCGCAACTCCGGGCTGAGCCGCAACCGCGGTTCCGCAATTCGGGCAAATCTGGACGCCCTCATCGAGCGCAGTCGAACAAGTGGCGCAGGAGATAGTCATTGCGAGTCCTCAGGGCTTTGCAGGATGCTACATTTGGGGGTTTGGCGCTGTCAACGGATGCGTAAGAGACTCAAAATGGAGGCACGCCGCCAGAATCGGCGTCTCATGTAAACCCGCAGGCCACAAATGACGTCCATCTGTCATGAGGATTTGCGTGGAGACGCGTTTTCGCTGCCCGTGCTGTGGATACAAGACGCTGGAGGCACCCGAAGCTCTGGCCTTGTGCCCAGTCTGCTGGTGGGAGGACGACGGTCAGGAGGACAAAGACGCCTCGGATGTGCGGCTTACGGTGAACGGCGCTCTCAGCCTGGCCGAAGCCCGCGCACACTTTGCCCAGTGCGGCGCTGCCCATCCCCGGTTCCTTCCCTACGTGCGCAAGGCTCAACTCGCTGAGCAATAGTACCTTTCCCGGTGCCTTCGCCGGCAAAACCCGCCGGCCCGTTTGACCCTGCCAGCAAACCCACTTACCATGAGAAGGGGCATCTCCCTGCCTGCTCGGGCTGGTTTTACCCTGCAGCGGCAGCCCACGGCGGAATTGTGCAGCAAGTGTGGGTAGTTTGACGGCCGAAACAGGTGATTTTTCTCCTATTCTGGTAAATTTTTGGCGCTCGCAACGCATGGAAGGCACAAACCTTGAGTCCTACCGACACCCTCGAAAACAACCCCCAACCCGAAGCAGCCGAGACGCCGGTGGGCCACGATCACGAAGGTCATGATCACGAAGGTCACGATCACGGCCCGGTTCTGAACCCCGACTGCACCCGTGAAGTGGTGCTGGATATTCCCGCCGAAGAGGTTTCCAAAGCCTACAAAACGGTGACCGGGAACTATCGGAAATACGCCAAGATTCCCGGCTTCCGCGCCGGCAAGGTGCCGGAATCGGTTGTCAAGCGCCGCTTTGCCGATGGAATCCGCAAGGAAGTGGTCGATAGCCTGTTGCCTGAGAGGTTCAACAAGGCGGTCGTCGAGCTGGGCGTGAAGCCTGTCGGCGAGCCGCGGGTCACCGAATTGACCATCGACGATGGCCAGCCCCTGCATGTGAAGGCGGTCTTCGAGTTTATCCCCGAGTTTTCCATCGAAGGCTATAAGACGGTTACGGTGGAAAAGACTCCGGTGGAAATCACCGAAGAGGAGTACCAGCACGAGTTGGAGCAACTGAGGGAGTCGCGCGCCGTCATTGAGCCGGTGGAGGAAGACCGAGTGCTCAAGACCGGCGACTGGGCGCAGATCACGTACAAAGGCCTGATTGATGGCGAGCCTGAGGCTGCCCCGGTAGCGGGTGAAGACACCCTGGTGGAAATTGGCGGCAAAGACACCGTGGCAGCTTTCACAGAAGCCCTGAGCGGCGCCAAACCCGGCCAGGAACTGAAGGCCGAGGTCATTTATCCGGCCGATTATGCCGAGCCCAAGCTGGCCGGCAAGACCGTGAGCTACAACGTCGAAGTGAAGGCCATCAAGAAGCGGATTGTGCCGGAGCTGACCGACGAGTTTGCCAAGGAACTGGGCCAATATGAGAGCCTGGCGGATTTGGAAAGCCGCATCCGCGAGCACATGGCCGTCCGTAAGCGGCGCAGCGTGGAAGGCGAAACCAAGGACCGGCTCTTTGCCGCGCTCACTGAGCGCTACGCGTTTGCGGTACCCGAATCGCTGGTGCAGGCGCAGATTGACACAAGGCTGGAACGTGGCCTGCGCGCGCTGGCTGCTCAGGGGATGCAAACCGAGCAGATGCGCAAGCTGGACTTTGCCCGCCTGCGTGCGGCCCAGCGTGACGGCGCCGTGGCCGAAGTGAAGACCAATATTCTGCTGGACCGCATCGCCGCCGAGGAAGAAATTAACGTCAGCGACGAGGAACTGGACCATGAATTGCAGCTGGCCGCCCTGCAATCCCGCGAGCCGCTCGATGCCTTAAGGGCGCGTTTGACGGCGGAAGGCGAACTGACTAAAATCCGGGAACAAATGCGGCGCGAGAAAACCGCGAGCCTGATGTATGAACGGATGCCCGCATAGGGCCGATAACAAGAATCGGGGACCAGGTGTCCCCCCAACTGAAGGGCGAGAAGAGTAGACAATGGCATTGGTTCCCATGGTGGTTGAGCAGACGAGCCGGGGCGAGCGCGCCTACGACATCTTCTCCCGTCTGCTACGCGATAACATCATTTTTCTAGGTACGCCCATCGACGACCAGGTGGCCAACCTGGTTGTGGCGCAGATGCTGTTTCTCTCCGGCGAAGACCCGGATAAGGACGTGCATCTGTACATCAACTCGCCTGGCGGCTCCATTACTGCGGGACTGGCCATCTACGACACCATGCAGTTCATCAAGAACAAGGTGGAGACCATCTGCATTGGCCAGGCGGCCAGCATGGGAGCGTTTCTGCTGCTGGCGGGCACCAAGGGCAAGCGGTTTGCCCTGCCTAACTCACGCATTCTCATCCATCAACCGTCTATGGGCGGATTGAGCGGGCAGGCCACGGACATCGACATTCATGCGCGCGAGATCTTGCGCATCCGCGAGATTACCAACAACCTGATTGCCCGGCACACGGGCCAGCCCCTGGACCGCATCGAGCGAGACGTTGAGCGAGACTTCATTATGAACGCGGAGCAGGCAAAGGATTACGGCATCATCGATGAAATCATCGACAGGCCGAGAACGTAAGAAGCAAGCCGGTATCATCGTAACTAGAAAGTAGCTCGTCCAAAGGGAGCACGAACATGAAAACGCGCACGGGACCTGAAGAAGCGCTACGCTGCTCGTTCTGTCATAAGTCACAGGACGCCGTGGCCAAGTTGATCTCGTCGCCC
>JBEKQD010000079.1:0-19030 GCA_049520075.1 Occallatibacter sp.
GAAAGCAGTCTCGAAACCTGAGTTTCCAGTGTCCGCGCATTTGTAATCTGGCCGAGTGAGGTGTTTGTGGCCAGCGGAAGCAGGTAGCGGGCCACGTCGAAAGCGCGGGCTTTGAGCGTGCGCTCGTACGCCTCAGGCTTCATGGTTTCCGGGCAGGCCACCCGCCGGCGCAGCGCATCAAAAACCGCGTCATTCACGCGTTTATACGCGCCAAACAGGCCTTCAATGGTTTCGGAATAAAGCTGTGCCGAGGCGGAATCCGTGCCAAAATCTGGTAAATAGAATCCTGATTTGAGAAAGTTCTGATACCTGGTTGACCGTTCCTGGCCGTCCCACCTCTGCTCATCAACCAGCACCATGGCGGCCAGCAGGCTGAGCCGCTCAATGGACATAGCAACGTGGGCCAGGTCGGCGATGGAGCGGTGCCCATATTGGAAATAAAATGTATTCAGAAACTGCTCGGCACGCTGGGCGCTGATTTCGGTCAGCGACTCGCGCATCGAGAGAGCGGAGCGGGAGTACTTGGCCATGGCGTAGGCCAGCACTTCGGGGTTGGCGCCATGAATGGCAAAGACTTCGGTTTGATTGCGTGCGACAGGTGTTACGAAAGATTCACTGGACATAGCTGAGGGCTCGCGAACAGAATACGTCATGGGAGCGGATTTCGGTTTGCATCTTTGATTCCGCTCCTGGCATCCTCAAAGAGAAACAAAGCGAAAAAATATGAGTAAGACAGGAGCAACCGGGCCATGCGGGAGGATCCGATAGGCGCGTCAGGCGACCAACGGCCCTTGCCGCCAGGCCACTGGGTGCTGACGCAGCGCTGGAACGATCTGCTGTTTGCGCACTGGCCGATTCCGGCCTCGTCGCTCGCGGCGCTCGTCCCTGAAGGCTTGCAGGTGGACACCTTCCAGGGCTCGGCCTGGCTGGGGGTAATGCCCTTCTGGATGGACAAAGTCAAGGTCCACGGCCTGCCGCCAATTCTTGGGGCACGCAGCTTTCCTGATCTGAGTTTGCGCACTTATGTCCGCGAAAACCGAACGGGAACACCGGGCGTCTGTTGTCTCTCGCTCGATTCCAGCAATCTGCTGGCTGTTGCGGCGGGTCGCGCCATCTATCGCCTGCCCTATCACTGGGCCGAAATGCGCATGCAGCAGCGCACCGAGCGCGAGTTTTCCTTCTATAGCCGCAGGCGTTTGGCTGCCCGCCCGGTGGTCTTCAATGCGCGTTACCGCGGCCTGGGCCCGTCGCGTAAACTGGCCGAGAGCCGCGCGGGCACTCTTGAGTACTTCCTCACGGAGCGATATTGCCTCTTCTCATCCAATGGAGCCGGTCAGATTATCCGCGCCAACCTGCACCACGCCTCCTGGCCCCTTGAAGAAGCTGAGGCCGATATCGAACAGAACGATCTGGCCGCTGTATTGCGCATAAACCTGCCTGACCAGAAGCCCGTGCTCCACTATTCGCGCCAGTTGGCCGTCTATATCTGGCCGGCTGAGCTTGTGCGCCCGTCGCTGGTGGCGAGCCCCGTAACGGCAACTGCAACGCCGTTCGGGTAAAGGAACAGGAATAGCGAACTGCTTTCAACCTCCGGTCTCACCTCTCGGAAGTGGAGCCTCCCGGGCCTCGATTTTGAAGCCCGGGAGTGCATCGTCATCGCACCAAGGACAGATCAGTCGATTGACGAATTCCCATTTACCATGAGTAGCGAACTGAGTAGGTGAGGGAGGCTTCGCCTTTGGCAGGAACCTGGACCGGGAATTGGATGGTGCGACTGTCGAGTTTGGTGTAGTCGGCGGATTTCTGCCTTACCTCCCAGTTACTGCCACGGTAGAGGTGCTCAAGTACATTGACGGTGACCGGCTCGGACTTCTGGTTAGTGAGTTTGATCTCGAAGGTTTCATCAAGGATTCGGTCGTTCTGATCAATGTGGTAGTCGGTCTGGCGGCGTGACCCTTTAATATCGAAGGCGCTCCCCGTGCTGATCTTGACCGTGTCCTCTGTTGGTGTGTGGTTGATGGTGCTTTCGCCTATGAATTCCATTTGACCGTCGCTGTCACGGCGATACAGGCGGATGCGTCCGGCGGGCAGCGGAATGCCAAGATGGTTGGCCTGGGTATTTTTGAACTCCTTGAGAATTGAAACTTTGATGTTATCGGAGTTCAGACCATAGCTTCTGTCCTGGACAAAACGATTCCCAAGCTGGGAGTTGGGCTGGCGGGCCGCGTCGGCTCCGTCGTAGACGTAACTGCGAGAGAGGGTGATGCCATCTGCCTCAATGAACTGAATCTGCTTTATCTCGCCGTCGCGCAGCGAGACAGTGCGATTGAGATCATAAAGGTGGAAGTCGTCGAAGGCTTTCTGTGTGACCTGAGGCCCAGGATAGACGGTTACAGACTCCGAAGTCTGATACATATTACCGGCCATGGCGCCGTATGCGGCGTTGCGGGGCTTGATTTTTGAGATGTCGCCAGCCATGAGCTTGATACTGGCCTGGGGGAACTCAGTGCCGCTTTGGTTATGAATGGTGACCCAGCCGGTAAGGTCGGCCTTCTCTTCACTCGTGGACTTTTGTTCGGAAACTTTGCTGCCGGCCTCGGCCGCATTGGGAACGACGACGTTGTAGGTCGCTTCCCAGTTGAGGCCGCCGGTGATGTAAGCCAGTTCGGCGGAGAGCTTTTGAGCCTTGTCGGAGTCGATCTGCCAGCGCAGCGTTGGTTTCAAGTTGAGACCGTCGGTTGAGGCTGGGAAGAGCGGGATTCCCGGAAGTTGGAAGCGCAACTTGCCGTCAACCTCGACAAGAACCTGATTTGCATAGAACTGGCTTTGAAGGTACGAGTTTTGGGGGTACCGGGCTTCCTGCTGCGGAGCGCGGACAATCTTCCCTCGAACGATAGAACTGGTCGTCGCTTGGCCGTCAGGCAAGCCGGAGGATGGCACTTGGAAATCGATTGTCTTGCCTTCGTACTTCTGCAGCAGCCAGTCCTGAGTGACTACGCCGGCATCGTAGTTCTGTTCGAGGATGCGAAAGCTGGGCCTTCTTGAAGAATCGCGAATCGCCGGATCACGCAAGACAACGGAGTCAGGCTCAAGTTGGGTAGTGACCTGATTGGTTACGACTTCGTTGAGGCCGGAATGAAGGTCGAGATCAATCTGAGTGCGTGCGACAGCGAAATCTTCGTTGTAGATGGTCAAAGCAGTGGGCGCGCTTGAGGGCTGGACGGCGGGTTGTTGAGCGGCGAGGGATGTGGCTACAAAGACGGCTGCAACAAGATTGCGGATATACACGAAATACTCCTTTCGAATTACGACAGAAGCTAGATCGTTGGACCGGTAACTTATTCAAACATGAGCGTAGAGAGGGATTCTCTCTGCGAATTTTTGGTCAAGAGCAAGGTCAAGAGCAATACTATTCCCATTTTGACGCCTGGCATTTTCGCGCTCCCCAATGCTTGAGGCGATCGGAAGGAAGCTTCGCCCGATTGTTTCAGGCAAAAACTGCGACTTCGGCCCCTTTATAATGAGAAACGAAAGGGCGCGGAATCGTGTGCGCAGGGGGTCAGAGGAAGATATGGCGGATTTGCAAGGAAGAATTGCACTGGTAACCGGAGCTGCACAAGGCATTGGGCGGGCCGTCTCGCTGGAGCTGGCGCGGGCCGGAGCCACGCTCGCCTTGGCGGACATCAACGAGGAAAAGCTGGCCTTGGTTGCCAAGGAGATTGAGGCCCTGGGCGGCACGGCAGCGGCTTTCAAGCTGGATGTATCCAACACGGAGTCCGTCGAAGCCGGAGCCAAAGCCGTGATCGAGCGCTTCGGCAAAGTCGAAATCCTCGTCAACAACGCCGGCATCACTCGCGACAATCTGATGATGAGCATGAAGCGCGCCGAGTGGGACCTCGTTCTGTCCATCAATCTGACCGGGGCATATCTGCTGACCCAGGCCGTTCTGCGGCCCATGATCAAGAATCGCTGGGGACGGATTGTGAACATGGCCAGCGTCGTGGGTCGCGCCGGTCAGGCGGGCCAGGTGAACTACGCAGCTTCCAAGGCCGGCCTTATCGGGCTCACAAAGTCGCTGGCACGCGAAGTTGCCTCGCGCGGAATCACCGTGAACGCCGTTGCTCCGGGCTACATTGAGACGCCCATGACGGCCGTGCTCGACGAAAAAGTAAGCGCCGCCATGCTGGCCACAATTCCACTTGGCCGCCGCGGAACGGATCAAGACATTGCAAACGCCGTCAAGTTCCTCGCCTCGGATGCAGCCTCTTATATCACCGGCCACGTGCTCGACGTGAACGGTGGAATGTTCATGGGCTGAGAGAGCAAGAGCCCGTCAGTGCAAACCCGTCGAAATAGGTCAAATCTGTTGAAATATGAAGTTTGACAAGTCTGTCGAAGTATTTTAAAAGGTACGGGTTTAACAGGCTGCTGAAAAACTCATATGGCGGGTCTCAATAAGTCGGCGGGTGTCAGGGCACGACTTTAGTCGTGCCGCAAGTGCGACAAAACAATGGCGGGCTTTAGCCCCTGAGGGAATGTGCTTTGTTGAACCTGCATTCCCTCGATGGCTAAAGCCGCATCTGTTTAATTCGACTGCGGTGCGGTTGCAGGAGCGGTGTCATGAGGAACGGTTGGCGTTCTTCCCTGCGGCATGCCCATCACCGTCACCGACGCGGCCATAAATATTCCATCCTTTACCGCTCCCTCCACGCGCACCCTGTCACCCACCTGAACATCGGCCAGTGTGATGGGTTCGCGCCGTTTGCGGAAGGTTGTATTCTCGTCGGCTACAAAGGCGTGAGCGGCGTTGTCCACGGCGGCAAAAATACTCACCTTGGTTTCGTTGATAGCCGTCACCTTGCCCATCAGCCAGGTCTTGCCGAAGTTTGCCTGCATATCGCGAAGCTGTTTGGCGCGCTCGGGATCAAGCTGCAACACAACCACTGCGCCCACTGATTTGGCAGAGGCGTTCATTTCTCCGAGCGCGGCCACTGCATCGCCCACCTTGATGTCATTGGATTTGAGCGGCATCGGAGGATTTCCCCCGCTCTCGCCGCGCTGCCCCGCCGTCTGCTTCATGATGCGCGTGTTAACGCTGAATTGAATGGTATAGGTCTCGCCCCCATCGGTCTTAATAATGTAGTGATCGGCGGCCACTTTCGTCACGGTTCCCGTAACGCCGCCTCCGCCACTCATGCCGCCCCATCCGCCACGTCCCCCGCGCTGGCCTGGGTTTGCATCCTGAGAGAAAGCGCTCAAAGCAAGCGCGACGCTGAATATGATTGCGAACGAAAACCAGACTTTCAAGGCACGGCAATTCATACAAACTCCAAGGGATCGAGAAGAAATCCCTATCTATTAGACGCTTCAGGCGCCTCATTAGACGAGTTCCCTATCTCACGCCGTTTGCTCCTGATCCAGTCCCCAGATTCGAGCCTACCTTGATCAGGACACCGAGGAGCCGGTCGGGGGCATATGCAAAGACCTCATCGAACCAAAGCGGTCGCCGAAAAAATACTTAAGTATCCACTTGACAAATAATCCAGGTTCATTAATACTCAAGCTCGTACTTAACTATTTCCCCTCGAAGGAGAGAAAACATGGACCAGCTACCGGTAATCCACAACACATTTGTCGTCGAGCGCAGCTACCCCGTCAAGCCGGAGCGCGTATTCACCGCCTTCGCCGATCCCGCCCAAAAACGCCGCTGGTATGCCGAGGACGAACATAATGAGGTCGAAAGCTACGAGCAGGACTTCCGCGTTGGAGGCAGGGAGCATTACGTCAAGGGCGGCTTCAAAGAGGGTCATCCGCTGAGGGGTCTCGCGCTCAAAAGCGAGAACATCTATCGGGATATCGTCCCGAACCGCCGCATCATCTTCACCTCGACTATGGCCGTGGAAGATAGGTGCTTCTCAGTCTCTCTGGGCACGGTTGAACTTCTCCCGTCCAAAGCAGGCACCGACCTGATCCTCACCTTTCAGAGCGCGTTCCTCGAGGGCGCCGATGGCCCTCAGATGCGCGAAGCCGGATGGCGCGCACTACTCGACAAACTGGCAAGAGAGCTTGAGAGCTAGCCACACAACGGCGCAGGAAGGCGCAGGGCAATGAGTAAAAAGAAACCCAATATCGACCGTATCTTCCACGCCCTTGGTGATCCCACGCGCCGGGCCATGATGGAGAAGCTGAGCCAGGGCACCATGTCGGTGTCGCAGTTGGCAGAACCATTCGACATGTCTCTGGCCGCAGTCGTTCAACACATGCAGGTTCTGGAAGAAAGCGGCCTGGTGCAAACCGAAAAGGTGGGCAGGGTGCGCAGTTGCCGCATCGAACCCGCCGGGCTCGACGTGATGGACCAATGGATTCGCGCCCGCCGTTCGATTTGGGAAAACCGGTTGGATCGGCTGGGGGAACTGGTCGGTGGAGACATTGCACACTCCGCGCGTCGCTTGCGCTAATCTAACCTTGACAGCGCCAAGGAGACGATGGCAAACGCGCAGAATGAATCCGGCCGTGGCAATCGCAGAATGCTCGTCAGCCTCTGGCGGCGAATCGATGCCTTGTATGACATGTTCTTTTCCGATGCAAATAAGGCGATGCTCCGACAACTGGTCATCTTTCTGAGCATCGCCGGCTTCGCAATCCATTTGGTGCTGATCTTTCTTACTCGCTCGCTCGCGCATCCTCCGCCGCTGATCGCCGAGACCGGGCAAAACTACCTTGCCGCGATCTCAACGCCGTTCAACTTTATCCTGTTCTACGAGGTGCTGATCCTCATTGCGGCGCTGCCCGCATCAACCACGCGCTCAATTGCGAATCAGTTCGAGATTGTGTCGCTGATCTTCATTCGCGATGTCTTCAAAGATATTGGCGCGGCCAGCGATCTGGTTACTCAACACCAGTTGACCTTGAAAGCGCTTCCTGCCTTCTTCGATATGTGGGGCGGATTCCTGATGTTCTTTCTGGCTGGTGTCTTTCAGCATGTGGCGCAACGTAGAGTGCGGCCCTCAGGGACGGCAATCCCATCACGCGGAGCATCGCGATTTATCGCGCAAAAGAAAGTGGTTTCCATAGGACTCGGCACGCTGCTGCTTGGGATGGCCGTTTACAACCTCGGCCGCCTTGCCCTTGCCATCGTTAGCATCGTCCAGACCGGACACGGATCCATCGAGTCGGCAACCACGTTTTATAACGATCTGTTTACCGTGATGATCTTCACCGACGTTCTGATCCTGATCCTCTCGTTGGTGGTCTCCGGTCAATATGAGCTAGTCTTTCGCAACGCCGCGTTCGTGGTCTCGACCATCCTGATCCGTTTGTCGTTGACTGAAGGGTATCCCTATGGCGCACCCCTGGCATTGCTCGCCATGATCTTTGGAGTTCTCACCTTGCTGGTGTTCAACTACCACAGACGTTTGAACGAGTCCCGAGCAGGATGAGACGCTTATCCCGCTCGGAGTAGCCCTACTTCAGCGAACTCATATCGATAACAAACCTGTACTTTACATCCTGCTTGAGCATCCGTTCGTAGGCCTCGTTGATTTTCTGGATCGGAATGACTTCGACTTCGGCGGTAATCTTGTGTGCTCCGCAGTAGTCCAGCATCTCCTGCGTCTCCGGCATGCCGCCGATCATCGAGCCGGAAAGCGCCGAGCGCTTGAAGATAAGGTTGCCCACGTTGACCACTGGAAACTCCTCCGGCAGCCCCACCAGACACATGGTCGCGTCCTGCTTGAGCAGCGCCGTGTAAGGGTCAAGCGAATGCGGAGCGGCGGCAGCGTCGAGAATGAAGTCGAAGGTCTTCAAGTGAGCCTTCATCGCGTCTGCGTCGGTAGATAGCACAACCTCATCTGCGCCCAATTTCAGTGCGTCCTCGCGCTTTCTCAGGTTGGTTGTGAACTGGACGACGAGCGCGCCAAAGGAGTGCGCGAACTTGAGAGCCATGTGGCCCAGCCCGCCGAGGCCGACGATTCCCACCTTCTTGCCGGGACCCACCTTCCAATGGCGCAGCGGCGAGTAAGTTGTGATTCCGGCGCAGAGCAGCGGCGCAACGGCCGCCATGTCGAGGTTCGCTGGAACGCTGTGCGCGAAGCGCTCGTCTACCACGTAATTCGACGAATAGCCGCCCATGGTAATCGAGCCATCCACGCGGTCCTTCGCCGCGTAAGTGAGCGTAGGGCCTTCGTCGCAGTAGTGCTCCTCGCCGCGATTGCACGGTGCGCACTTGCGGCACGAGTCCACAATGACCCCGATGGCCGCAATGCCGCCAACTTTGAATTTGCTGACCGCGCTGCCCGCCGCCGTCACGCGGCCCACAATCTCATGTCCGGGAACCAATGGATAAATCGACTGGCACCACTCATTGCGCACCATGTGCAGGTCAGAGTGGCATACGCCGCAATAAAGAATTTCAACCGCAATTTCCGTAGCGCCGGGTTCGCGGCGGTTAAAACTGAAGGGAGCAAGCGGTGATTGCGCGTTGAGCGCGGCATAACCTTTGGACGAGGGCATGGGATAATCCTTTCGCAATGAATTCTACAACACCAGCACACGCAGAAAGGTCCGTGAAGCATTCTGGGATGTGAACATGTTTCACAAAAATTCTCGAAGCTGTTTCATAACCTGCTTTGTGTCAGGGGACGACTTCAGTCGTGCCGAAAAGCGCCCAAGAACAACAGGCTTTAGCCCCTAAGGGACGGTTGGGAACCGGCTATGAAACAGCTTCTAGTGACTTGCTGAATAAATCACAGTCGCCGGCCGCACGCAACACGGGGAATCCCTTGCAGATCGGGAACGAATTCAATCTGCCCAAAGCCTGAGCCAGCAAGCAAATCAGCAATGGCCGTCGATTGACCGTAACCGATTTCGAGCACTACAAATCCGCCCTGAACAAGCGCATCAAATGCGGCTGGAATGAGACGGCGGCAGACATCCAAACCATCTTCGCCTGCGAACAAAGCCAGCGCCGGCTCGTGCTCGCGCACTTCAACATCGAGAGAATTTCGGTCGGCCTCCGCGACATAAGGTGGATTGGAGACAATAATTTCAAATCTTTCTCCGGCAACCGGCCCAAGCAAATCGCCCAACAGAAACCGGATGGAAACTCCATTGCGCTTTGCGTTCTCACGGGCAAGTTCTAAAGCTCGTGAAGAAACGTCGGTTGCCGTCACGGATGCATGAGACAGCTCGTGCGCCAGCACCACGGCAATGGCACCTGACCCCGTCCCGATATCCAAAATCCGCGGGGCTTCAAAGTCAGAGGCCAACCCAATGACTCTCTCAACCAGGTGTTCGGTCTCGGGGCGCGGAATCAACACATCGGGCGTAACTCGAAATGGCAAGCCGTAAAACTCTGTCTCGCCTGTGATGTATTGGATTGGCTCGCCCTTCTGGCGGCGTTCCAGCAGCTCTGTATAACTCACGGATAACTCATCAGCGAGTAACGCATCGCCATGAGTAATTAGCCACACGCGGCTTCTCTGCAACGAGTGCGTTAGCAACAGTTCCGCATCCCGCCGCGCTCTCACTGGATGCGGACCATCTTTCAGCGCTGACTCGCCTATATCGAGATGATGTCGAAGCGAGGGCATGGAAGGCCTCAAGCCGCCTTGGTGTCGGCCTTCAATTGCTCCGCCTGGTAGTGCGTGATAAGCGCATCAACAATAGGCTGCAGCCGGCCTTCCATCACCAGGTCAAGCTGATGCAGGGTCAAGCCAATGCGATGGTCCGTCAGCCGGTTTTGCGGGAAGTTATAAGTGCGAATCTTCTCGCTGCGGTCGCCGGTCCCCACCTGCTGTTTGCGCGCCTGGGCCAACTCGGCATTTTGCTTATCCATCTCTTGTTCGTAGAGCCGCGAGCGCAGTACGCGCATTCCCTTTTCGCGATTCTTGATCTGCGATTTCTCGTCCTGGCAGCTAACTACCGTGTTAGTTGGGATGTGAGTTATGCGCACTGCGGAGTAAGTGGTATTCACCGATTGGCCGCCGGGACCCGACGAGCAGAAAGTATCGATGCGAATATCCTTGGCTTCGATTTTCACGTCCACTTCCTCGGCCTCGGGCAGCACGGCCACCGTAACAGCCGATGTGTGAACGCGGCCCTGCGTCTCGGTAGCGGGAACGCGCTGCACGCGATGCACGCCGCTCTCCCACTTCATCTGCGAGTAAACGCGCTCGCCTTCGATGATGGCAATCACTTCCTTGTAGCCGCCCACGCCCGACTCGGACATCGACATCAACTCAATCTTCCATTTGTGCTGCTCTGCAAAGCGCTGATACATGCGGAAAATTTCGGCTGCAAAGAGCGATGCCTCGTCGCCGCCCGTCCCGGCGCGAATTTCGAGGATGACGTTCTTCTCGTCGTTGGGATCCTTGGGCAGCAGCATCACTTTGATCTCTTCTTCCAGAGCCGGTTCCCTCGGCGCGAGTTTGGCAATCTCTTCCTCGGCCATGGCCTTCATCTCCGGATCGGCCAGCATGGCGCGCGCTTCCGCCAGGCCCGCGCGCACCTCTTTCAGCTCGCGGAATTTCATCACCGGAGTTTCCAGGTCGCTGAGCGCCTTGCCGGCCTTCTGATATTTTTCGCGGTCGCTTACCACCTCGGGCAGCGAGAGCTGGGCAGAGAGCTCTTCGTAGCGCTCTTCCATCTGTTGCAAACGGTCAATCACGGCTAAACCTCATCTGCACGCCTGAGCTTCATTCGCCCGTGCATGGGCGTGTTTTTGTATCTTCTGGAAATTGAATCGGAAAATGGGCGGAGAACGAGTGTAGGCGGCGAGCGCCGCTAGAGCAGGGCCGGGATGGGCTGGTGGAGAACCATACTGCTGCTTCCATTCTATCGCGAAAGCTAGCTCGCCGACTAAAGATTTCGCTCAATAGCACTCGCGGGGTTGGCAATCGCTCATCAACGGCACCTGCAACGTCGAGTCATGCCCTGGGCCGGAGTAAATTGTGATTGTCTCAGGCTTGTAGGCCGCCGGCTTGGCGGTCATGATGTTGGCCACAAAAGTCTGCGGGTTGCGGTCGTAGAGCGGGAACCAAGTACTCTGGATCTCGACCATCACCGTGTGACCGGCCTTGAATACGTGGTCCACATCGTGCAGCGAAAACTTGTACTCGCGCACTACGCCCGCCTTCAGTGCCTCAGGTTTTTCAAAACTGTCGAGGTACCGGCCGCGAAATATTTCCGCATTTGTCATCAGTTCATAGCCACGCATCTTTACGTCAGGATCGTTGCCTGGGTATTGGTCGATGAGCTTGACCACCAGGTCGTTGTCAGTGCCGCTGGTCGATGCGTAAACGTCGGCAATCACCTCGCCGGTCAACACCAGATCCTTCTTGAGCACAGGCAGCCTCCACACGGCCACATCTTTGCGCCCGGTAACGAAGCTCTGGTCTTCGGTGAGCCAGTTGTACCACTGCGAGCCTTCGCTATAAGTCTCTTGAGCAGGCCGGTGGCGATAAGGCACAGGGTTGGCTGGGTCGCTGATATAACTGGTGGTGGCCGCAGCAGTTGAACCGTTGAAACCAAGCAGGCTCGCGCCCTCAAGGTGCAGACTGGTTGGTCGGGATTCGGTGGGTGGAAAATGCGCATAGCGCTTCCACGTGTTCGATCCGGTCTGAAAGCTTGCCGTATCCTCCAGATCAAAGCCCGATGGGTTTGTGCCGGGCACGTCTTTCAAATAGTGCGCAAAGAATTTTGCCTCGATCTGAGCGCGGAACTCCTTGCCGACAGCCTCACCGAAGTCGAGGTTGCCCAGCCGGCGTGAGGACGACGACCAATAACCGTGACGCCACGGACCAAGAACAAGAAAGTTCTGGTGGTTGGTGTCATGCGGTTCGAGCGCGGAGTATTCGATCTGCGGGCCGTACATATCTTCCTGGTCGTAGTAGCCGCCAACCGAGAGTGTCGGCGCGGCGACAGCATTCAAACTGTGCTCCACGCCGCGCGAGCGCCAAGTCGAATCATGCGAAGGATGACTGAGGAAGAGCTTCCAGGTGGGCAGCAGCCTTGAGCCGGATTGCCTCACGTCTTCCGCAAAGTTTCCACGCTCCAGAAAAAAATCGTAACCGTCGCGGGGTTTGCCGTCATTGCCCTTGCCGTAGTCAGGAGTGATTTCTCTCTTGCCGGTTTCCATGCGGAGAACATAATCGTAGCCGTAGCTCTGGCGGAAGGCGCCGTTGTGAAAAAAATCGTCGCCCATCCACGCATCAATCATGGGCGCCTGTGGGGAGATAGCCTTGACCGCGGGATGCGGGTCGATGCCGGCCGCCATGGCCAGAAAGCCCGGATAGCTTGTGCCGACAAATCCAGCGCGCCCGTTGTTGCCCGCCACATTCTTCAACAACCATTCAACAGTGTCGTACGCGTCAGTGCTTTCGTCTGTGGCTCTTGGGCTGCGATGGTCCGCCATCGGCCTGCTCATAATGAACTCACCTTCGCTTTCGTAGCGCCCGCGAATATCCTGTGCAACGGCGATATAACCGTCACGAGCAAGTTCAGGCCGCGTGCTGAAAAACGATGCGCGATTGAAGCCGTCCACGCCGTACGGCGTGCGCTGGATGATGAACGGCAGCGGAGTGGTGATGTCGGCCGGCTTCAAAATGACGGTGTGCAGCTTGACCCCGTCGCGCATGGGAATCATAACTTCAGTGCGCTGGTAATCGTGAAATACGTGATGAACAGGCGGGCCAGTGCGGCTATATCGATCCTTGGGAGTGTCAGAAAACACCACGCTGTTACGGTGGCCGTCCGCATCGAGCGCAAAACGAAGAGTGAGCTTCGCGCCATGCAAGGAAAACTCAAGCGCAGAGATGGGCTTCAACTCAGTGGGAACACTACGCTCGGACTCGAAGACAAGCTTTCCGTCCTGAACATAAAAACTGACCGGTGTGTCCGGCTCATTCGGGTCGGTGTATTCGCCTGCGAGCGCATCGAGTTGGACCGTTGTCGGTGCTGCTGCCTGTGTTTGCGCCGCGGCATGGTCAAAGCGAAACGCCTGGGCTGGGCCGGAACAAACAGAAAGCAGAGTGAGTGAAATCGCGACAAATGCAACTCGAAGACGAAACAAGAATAACCTCCGCAACACAAGAAAAACAATCGGCCCAATAACTCGATAATAGGTGAAGTGCGTGGCACTTAGCCTTTGTCATTCACATAGCAAAGAATTCTTGAGTCTGTGTCTCAGAATGAATCAATGTGCGTGGCCGTGATGGCTGTGGCTGTGTCCGCTGGCCATCTCTTCCATGGGCACAACGCATCCTTCCATCTCCTCGCAGCCCATGTGCTCAAACTGAATGGTGGCGTGGCTGATGTGAAATCGCTCCTTGAGCACGTATTTGAGACGGACCAGGATGCACGCGCTCTCCGACGGCGGAATGTCGGCGATGGTCACGTGACAGGCCAGCGCGCTGGAGTTTGAGCCGAGGCACCATACATGCAGGTCGTGAACGTTGACCACGCCTTCGACAGCCCCCATGCCCGCGCGAATCTCGCCGAGCGAAACGCCGCGCGGCGTGCCCTCAAGCAGGATATTCAGAGTCTCGCGAACAATTCCGAAGCTCGTCCAGAGGATGAGCGCGGCAATCAGCAGCGAGAGCGCGGGGTCAATCCAATTGTGGCCCGTCAGCAAAATGCCCGCGCCGCCGGCAATTACCGCAGCGGTTGAAAGCGTGTCGCCAGCCATATGTAGAAAGGCCGAGCGCAGGTTTACGTCGCGCGCCACTCCCCATAACAGGGCAGCTATCACGCCATTCATCACCACGCCTGCGGCAGCCACAATCATCATCAGCCGCGGCTCCACGGCAACCGGAGAGTTCAACCGGTGAACGGCCTCAATTGCGATCCAGATGGAAACAATGATGAGTGTTGCCGCGTTGATGAATGCGGCCAGCACGCCGGCCCGCTGGTAGCCGAAGGTCTTCGAAGTATCGGCGGGGCGGGATTGGTAGTAGAACGCGACAAAGCTGAGCAGTAGAGCCAGAAAATCGGAAAGATTATGGCCGGATTCGGAGAGCAGCGCCAGAGAGTGAGCGCGCAGCCCGGCCACGAATGTGACCACCACGTAGGCCAGCGTGGCCACCAGTGAAAACCGCAATACGGATTGAGTCCTGCTGGCGCCCGAACAGGCGGGCGTCGCGTGAAGATGCATGGTCATAGTCTACCGGGGATAGGTATTCGTAGCCAACGCGCGCCAAGCCTCGGAGTTTGCAGAAGCTCGTGCGAGCGAATAGCGAGTAGTTGGCCCCACCGCAGGCGTTACTCGTTGGCCTCGATGCGCCGCCCATGGGAATCCTGCGCACCGCGCGCGTTCATGCGGAACAGCGTAGCGAAGGCGCGCACCTGCTCTCGACTCACGCCCAACTCCTGCTCGTAGACAAACCAGCGCACTCCCTCGGTGCAGGGCGGCACAGTCAGAGAGCCCATATAGGTCCAATAGCCGCGGTCGGCGGGCAGCAGACCGGCGGGATCCACCATATCCGCAATCTTCTCGCTTGCTCCTGTTGTCTTGGGCAGATGCGGCCACAGCATTGCCACCACGGCATTCGGGTTGCCTGCGTCCTCAACCAGACGCACCGCGACCACAGCCAGTTTGCCGTCGGCGCTTCTGTGCACCAGGTGAGCTTCCATGTCCGTCAGCTTGCCCTTGACCGGTGTCTCGCCAGGATGGTGGAAGTGGAACTGCACCAGGTCATAGCGCACACCGCCAGCGATGATGTAACTGCCGGGATTCACACGGATCTCAACGGTGTGACCGTTGTTGACGAGCGTCACCGGACCCGCGATGTAGTGATATTCAATCGGCTGGAGCGCCTTGTTCAGGTGTGCGCCGCGAATGTCGAGCGGCGACTGCTCATGACCCTTAGAGCAAGCCTGATAAGCCGGATCCAGCTTGCCCCAGACCAGTTCGCCGCGTTTTCCCACGTAATCCCATGGAGTGGTTTGCGCGGCGGCCAAAGTCGCCATGCCCAGTGCAAGAACGGCAAGTGCAGGAAAACGCATCGATTGCTCCTTGACAGAATGAGTCAGAATGGACGCGCAACGCGTCAGAAAGCATTCTAAGGCATTTGCGGGAGAGCTGGAACCGGAGATCGAAGCTGTGGTTTTTACAGACGCGAGTCAGCAAGTCAGCGAGTTAGCGGAAAAGCGGTGGAGCGGCGCTTCGGGCTGTTTTTTGGGTGAAAACCGGATTTTTCCGGTGATTTTCAGAGGCCAAATCTTACGATGCGGGAGAATTTGGGGTCGGGAAGTTTTCAACAGGCATTGATTCCAAATGAGTTACAAATAATCTGCAAGGTTTTGAGGGAAATTTATACCCCCCGGGGGTATGGGGAGGGGGTGGGGTCTGAAAAACAGGGACTAGGGACGAGGGAATAGGGAATAGCTAAGAACCACAACCCGGCTCATTGCTCCTGCTTTTGTTGCGCCGCGACGGAGATCGATCTGGCAGGGGTTGGACATGCTGTCATTATGCGTTGCCGAATCGTATTCATCTGCAAAACGGGCTGGTGCATGTCGCTCAAAAGATACCGCATGTCGTCGTATCGATGCAGCGTGATATATACCAGACTCTTTGGCAATGCGCCTGAACGGCAAACAGAATCCAGCCGATAGAAATCGTGCGTCGCCAAAGCTTGACAAGCCAGCGTATGAACGCGCTCGTCGCTTAGGCTTCCAAGGAGCAGCGTTGGGAACTCGTCATTATTCCAACCGCTAATTGAAAACAGTTGATGCATTTTGTTCCATGACTAAGTCATTTCATGGCTTCTTCGTGGTGGGCAGAGTGCGGCCAACAAGCAATATTGCCAAGCGCATTGAGGGCTGAATGACTACGCAATCACATGCAACCAAAGAACGTAGAGCTGGCCACGTCCAGGTTCCGACCGTCGCCGGCGCCACTCGCGACGCGCAGGGTGCGCAGGAGGGGAACGTTTTGCGCGAAGAAGTGCTGCGAATTACGTCGTCGATCCGGCAAGGCCATCTCGCTGAACGGGCGCAAGTTGACATCTTCAGCGGAAGCGACCGAACAGTGGTTGAAAGCTTGAATCAGATGCTGGATGCACTGATTGAACCTTTGAACCTGTCCATTGCCTACACCGAGCAAATAAGTAAAGGCGAGATCCCCCCAAAAATCACCGCTTCTTACGAGGGTGACTTCAGCGCAGTCAAGAATAACCTGAACAATTGCATCGATGGAATGAACGGATTGGCGGAAGCAAACGCCACGTTGCAGAGGGTGGTTCTCAACGACTCCACGAGACCAGTTGAAGGACACTATCTCGGGATCTTCGGGGAACTTGCTTCTGCCATCGAAATCATGCGAAAGAAAATAAAGGCGCTTACGACGACTTTCGTTGGTGCTGCCAAAGGTGATCTCAGTCAATTGGCCGAGTTGAAGAGAGTAGGCAAGCGGAGCGAACAGGACCAACTGATGCCGGCATCCATCCAGATGATGGAAAACATCCTTCTTCTGCAGAGTGAAGTCGCGCGATTGACAGAAGCGTCACGGGAGGGCCGGCTATCTGAGCGCGGCAACTCTGAGCAGTTCCAAGGCGCCTATGCCGAAATGATAAAGGGCATCAACGAAATGATGGATTCCATCTTGACGCCCATCGCTGAAGCCAATCGGGTCCTCACACTTGTCCAGGGCGGCAATCTTCGAGAACGGGTCGAGCTGGCCTGCAAAGGCGATCACGAACAAATGAAGGACGCGGTGAACGGCGTCCAGAGCTGGCTCAAGAGCTTGATTGACTATGTAACGAAGATAGCCAACGGTGATATGTCCGCTTCGATAGATCGATCATCGGATCAGGATCAGGTTCACGAATGGTTAGTCCTGTTGAAGGACAACATCAATGCCTTGCTAGTGGACGCCGTCGTGCTCGCTAAAGCAGCCGCAGAAGGCCGCGTCGGAACACGCGCTGATGCAGACAGACATCGTGGCGATTTCCGCAAGATCATCGAGGGGGTCAACAGCACGCTTGACGCCGTGGTGGAGCCGCTGAAGTTCACCGCGCAGAACATGACGACGCTGGCAACCGCTTCGGAAGAACTAACGGCTTCCAGCCGTCACATGACCGAGTCCTCAGAAGAGGCTCTGAACCGAATCAACGTAGTGTCGGCTGCCAGCGAACAAATCACACACAATGTTTCCTCGGTGGCTGCGGCTGCTGAAGAACTGCAGGCCTCAATACGTGAGATTTCGAGAAGCGCTCACGAATCGGAAAGTGTGGCCAAGAGGGCCGTGCAAGTCGCAAAGTCGACCAACGGGACCGTCAGGAAGCTCGGCGATTCCAGTCAGGACATCGGCAAAGTACTGAAGGCGATTGCCGCCATCGCGAGCCAGACCAATCTCCTCGCCTTGAACGCAACTATCGAAGCAGCGCGTGCAGGCGAAGCGGGCAAGGGGTTTGCGGTTGTAGCCAGCGAAGTGAAGGAACTCGCGAAGCAGACAGCAGCAGCGGCGGCGGATATCAGCCGCAGAATCGAGACCATCCGGGGGGATGCCACGGAAGCCGCCAATGCCATTGACGAGATCAGCACGATCATTAATCAGATCGACGATACCTCGAACAATATCGCCTCCGCGGTGGAAGAACAGACGGTGACCACCCAGGAAATCAGCCGCAGCATGAGTGAAGCGGCCAAGGGAGTGGGGGATATTGCTAAGAACATCGTCGATGTGGCCTCCGCAACGAAGGACACGACAAGGGGCGCCGGAGATACACAAAAGGCCTCGGAAGAACTGAGCCGGATTGCCAATCAGATGGAGACCTTCATGTCGAAGTTTGCTTTCTAAGCTTCTAAGGTGCGGAGGTCATTGCGATCAAAGCAGACCATCGCTTTACAGCAGTGAATCTAGCAATTCGCAATTCTTTCACCAAGTATGTTTCACCTGGCTGAATCCAGGCCATTTCAGATTCGAAGGAGAACACTATGTCGTCCATCCCTATTCCGAGCGGCATTGCACCAGGGCTGCCGCGCACTGCAGTTGATGTTCCGAAAGAAAGAGTTCCGTTTAGCCCAAGACTTCGCATGTTTATCTGGCTCGGCGCCGCAGCTGCGGTCGGTCTAAGTGTTGCGTTTCTGCCGGGTCTGTCTCAACTCTCGCCGATCGCTCAGCGGGTTCTGGGAATCCTCGTATTCAGCGCGATTATGTGGGCTGCGCAGGTCCTGAATAACGGAGTGACGTCAGTTCTGATGATCGGCCTGATGATTATCGCCGGAGTCCGGCCTCCGCTTGCCTTGAGCGGATTTTCAGGCGGGGCTTACTGGGTGTTGGTCACAGTCCTGTTCTACGGCTGTGCGATGAAGAAGACGGGGCTCGCGCAACGCGTTTCGTACTACATCCTCTCTCTCTTTCCGGCGAGTTACCCAGGGATTTTGTCCGCGTTCTTCGTGATCGGCTTTGCACTGGCTTTGGGTATCCCGTCGATGACCGTGCGCACAGCGATCATGGTGCCAATTGCGTGGGCAATGATACAGTCATTGGGACTTCCCGCCCGCAGCCGTGGTTCGGCTCTCATTCTTCTCACCACAGTCGAAATGGCTGTCGTCCCAGGTCTCGCATTCCTGACCGGCTCTCTGAACGGGCCGGTGGTAGTCGCGGCATTCGAGGCAAAGCACATCCCTATTACCTGGGCAGGTTACGCCCAGGTGCTTGCGCTTCCCACCTTGCTGCTCTGTGGATTAATTCTGTGGGCCAATCAAGTTTTCTTGCGTCCTGAAGCTCCATTGGCCCAGTCGGGCAGCTTCGCAAAGGAACGGCTCAAGGAACTTGGTTCGTTCCGAGGACAGGAACTGATCACTGCGGTTGTTGTGATCACTTCCATCGCACTTTGGGCTACCGACCGTTATCACCATATCCCGAGCTTCGTGGTTGGCATGTTCGCTCTGGGCATTTTCGCGCTCGCGGGAATCGTCAAGGATGAGGACATAAGCACAGGAGTGTCGTGGACGCTTTTGCTCTTTCTGGGCGGCATCTTCGGCCTGGCAAATGTAATTCAGGAATACAAGGTGGCTAACTGGCTTG
>JBEKQD010000080.1:0-21196 GCA_049520075.1 Occallatibacter sp.
CGCACGCGATTCATGTGCAGCGTGAGCGCGTCGATCATATCCGAGGCGTTGTTGGTTGCCGAATCCATCGCCGTCATGCGCGCCGCATGTTCGGCGGCAACCGACTCCGTCATCGCGTGATAAAGCATCGACGAAACGTATTGCGGAATCAGCCCCGCAAACAATTCTTCCGACGGCTGTTCGTAAATGTAGTCCACCTGGCTGGTGCCGAACTTCTTCGCTTCCTCGTCGGCTTCGGCCGTGTCCACCGGCTCAATCTCGATGCCCGCTGAAAGTGCGGCCTCGGCGGCGCGTTCCCGCTCGGCTTCGCTCGGCTCCGTGGCTCCGGTAATCTGCGGAATGCCGATCTTCATCAGCGGCAACAGCTTTTCCACCACCAGCCGCTGCGCGATCACCGACTTGAATTCGTTGTAAACGATGTAGGCGGCGTCGATCTCCTCGTGAATGTAACGAGCGATGATGCTCTGCGCCAACTCGAAAACGCGGCTCTGTTCCAGCTTCAACAACATTCCCGGATGGTCGCCGGTAACCTCGACCGGGGCTTTGCGCTCGCGGGTCTTGAAGATATGCGGGTTATCGCCAAGTTGATCCGACTCGGTCCGCTCGCTGTAAACCGCTGCCGGATAGCGCCGGCGCATCAGGTCGCGTCCCTTGCGGCCTACCGCCTCAACATCAATCTCTTTATCGGGATTGCCGTTGATGAACTGAAATGCCGTCTTGAGAATGTTGGCGTTGAAGGCACCGGCAAATCCCTTGTCTCCGCTGATGATAATCAGCAGCACCCGCTTCTCCGGGCGCGTAACAAAGAGCGGATGGCGCAGGTTGCCAGTTTGCTCATCAAAAATATCAATGCGTCCAGTCAACGATGCCAGCACGCTGGTGATCATTTTGGCGTAGGGTCGCGCCGCCAGCGCCCGCTCCTGCGCGCGACGCAGCTTCGCCGCCGAGACCATTTTCATGGCCTTGGTGATCTGCCGCGTGTTCTTCACGCTGCGAATGCGCCGCCGTAGATCGAGTACATTTGCCATTGTCTTCCTTACTTCTGGGCGCTTGCCGCTGGAGCAGTTGGCGCCGCAGCCGGTTCCTTCGTAGCCAGGTCCGCCTTGAAGTTTGCCGCGTACTCTTTCAGTGCCGCGTGCAGCTTGCCGCGTAGGTCGTCGTCCAGCGTCTTCTTCTTGGTCAGGTCTTCGATGAGCGCCGTCTGCGCGCTCTCGAAATACTTGTAGAGGCCGACCTCGAAGGCGCGAATGTCCTTGATTTCGAAATCGTCCAGGTAGCCCTGCGTGCCGGCAAAGAGCGCTACCACCTGCTGCTGCCAGGTGAGCGGCTGGAACTGCGGCTGCTTGAGTAACTCCGTCAAGCGGCTGCCACGGTTCAACTGCTTCTGCGTCAGCGGATCGAGATCGGAGCCGAACTGCGCAAATGCCGCCAGCTCGCGATACTGCGCGAGATCGAGTTTCAAAGTCGCACCTACCTGCTTCACCGCCTTGATGGCCGCCGAGAAGCCCACGCGCGAAACCGAGAGGCCCACGTTCACTGCCGGACGCACACCGGAGTTGAACAGATCTGTTTCAAGAAATATCTGTCCATCGGTAATCGAAATAACATTGGTCGGAATGTACGCTGAAACGTCGCCTGCCTGCGTCTCAATCACCGGCAGCGCCGTAAGCGAGCCGCCGCCCTTTTCTTTGGACATTTTGGAGGAGCGCTCCAAGAGCCGCGAGTGCAAATAGAAGACATCGCCGGGATAAGCTTCGCGGCCCGGTGGACGGCGCAGCAGCAGCGAAATCTCGCGGTAGGCCATAGCGTGCTTCGACAAATCGTCGTACATCACCAGTGCGTGACGGCCCGAGTCGCGGAAATATTCGCCCATGGCCGTGGCCGCATAGGGCGCAATGTAGAGCATCGGCGCGGGCTCCGAGGCCGAGGCGGCCACGACGATGGTGTGCCCCATGGCGCCGGCTTCGGTCAGTGTCTGCACAACCTGCGCAATGGATGAGCGCTTCTGGCCGATGGCGCAGTAAATGCAAATCAGATCATTCTTGGCGTTGTTGATAATCGTGTCCAGCAGCACGGCAGTCTTCCCCGTCTGCCGGTCGCCGATAATCAGCTCGCGCTGGCCGCGGCCAATGGGAATCATGGCGTCGATCGCCTTGAGCCCAGTGGCCATCGGCTCGCGCACGCCCTGGCGATCAATGATGCCGGGAGCCAGCCGCTCGATGGGAAGGGAACTGGTGGACGCGATCGGCCCCTTGTCGTCGATAGGCTGACCAAGTGCGTTTACCACACGACCAATCATGCCCTCGCCTACTGGCACGCTCAAAATCTTGCCGGTGCGCTTCACCTCGTCGCCTTCGCTCAGTTCGGTGTATTCGCCCAGAATCACTGAGCCCACCGAATCCTCTTCGAGGCTCAGGGCCAATCCTGCGATGTCGTGCGGAAAGCTGAGCAGCTCGCCGGCCATCACCTTGTCGAGTCCATGGAGGCGCGCAATGCCATCGCCCAGCGACGTAATGGTGCCTACTTCATCAACCTGAACCTTCGCGTCGTAGTTCGCGATCTGCTCGCGAAGAAGTTGCGTAATCTCGTCTGCCTTGATCTGAGCCATTTCTGTCCTTTTGCAGTGAACAGTGATTAGTGAACAGTGGTCAGTGAAAAACCTGCTGCTTCTGACTGCTGCTTACCGGATACTGTCCTCTGATTCCTGCTCACAAAAATCTGTTCACTAACCACTAATCACTGCCTTCAACCGTTCCAACCGTCCTCGAACGGAGCCGTCATAGACGGTGGAGCCGATGCGCACCACTGTTCCGCCGAGGATGGATTTGTCCAACTTGAAACTTGCCTGAATCCCGGTACCGGCCAGCTTGCCCACTCCGGCTACCAGTCCCTTGCGGTCCTTTTCGTTCAACTCGCGGGCGGTCAAAATCTCCACCGAGCGAATGCCCCGCCGTTCCTGCATCTCCACGCGATAAGCCAGCACGACATCGCGAACATCGCCGATGCGGTCGTTGTTGATGAGCACCGCCAGCAGGTTGCGCAGTTCCTTGCGGAGCCCCAGCTTCGCATTCATCTTGTCCAGAATCGCGACCTTTTGCAGGGCGGCGACGGCCGGATTGACAAACAGATCGCGCAACTCGGCGCTTGCATCCCATGTCAAAAGAAAATCGTCCATTTGCCGGTCCAGCGCCGCCGTGTCCAGCTTCTCCTGAGTCACCACGTCGGCAAAGGCTCGAGCGTAACGCGCTACAAAGGCTGCCATCTATTTCTTCCCTCCCTTGTGCGCGCCATTGCCGGGCTCGCTTTTTGGGGCCACGTCGCCTAGAAACTCGGCGATAAGCGCCTGATCGATCTCCGGCGTAATCGTCAGTTGCTGGACGGCCTGGCTGATGGCCAGATCGGCGGCAAAGTGGCGAAGGGAACGGCGGGCCTGTGCGGCGGAAGCGTCCATCTCCTGCTCCGCGGCGGCCACTATGCGTGCACTTTCCTCGCCAATGGTTGCCTTGATGCGCGCCTCGTCCGCGAGGCTTTCCGCCTCCACCTGCGCGCGAATCCCTGCAATCTCCCCGTCCAGGCCGGCAAGCTTGGCTTCGATGGCACTTAGCCGGGCGTTAGCTTCCGCGGTCGCCTTGCGGGCGGATTCGATGTCACCGCGCACCTTCTCTGAGCGCGTGCGAAGAAACTTGGGCATAAAGCGGAAAAGAGGAATTCCGATACCAAAAACGATGATGGCGAAGTTGAATCCTTCGAAGATGTTAGCCGTAGTTGCAGGCGACAGATTGAAGGTCTTTGCTGTCCACTTGACCACTGGGCCTTCGAGCCGGAACACGGTCTCCTGCTCTTCCTGGGACTTCTTTTCCGGCTGTGCGGATGACTGTCCAGCTGATTGCGCGGCAGGCTCCGAAGCTTGAGCGGCCAGCCTCGACGGCGCGCTCGCTACCCCGGCAGCAAGCGCCGACAGCAATAAAATACTGAAAATTTGACGGGAAAAACTCGAAAGCGGCATGGAATCTCTCAACAGGAACTCCCAGCGGCCTGGGGTAGCACGGCGCGCACCACCTGACGGGCCAAATCTCCGGCGGAGGCCTGAATTGCCAGCCTTGCCTGCGTTGCCTCGGCTTCCAACTCTGCCTTGGCCTGGTTTACCTTGAGTCCGGCTGCCTTCCGAGCGGCATCCAGAGCCGCATCGCGCTCGGCATTCCACTGCTTCACGCGAGCCTCGCGCGTGCGGAAAACCTCGCCGCGGGCCGCGCGCAGCTTATCGGCATACTCTGCTACCCTCGCCTCGGCCAGTGCGATGGCCTTTTGCGCGTCTTCCTGGGCGCCTTCCGTGCGGGCGCGCCGTTCTTTCAGCGTCGCCGTCAGTGGTCCCTGCACCAGGAACTGGTAAGCCAGAACCAGCACGATGAAAAGCACCATCGTGGGCACCGCGCCTATAAAAAGTGCCCCGAGTTGTTGAAAGATTTCTTGCATGAAGATTCTGCTTACTCAGCTTGTTTTGAGTGTTCGTTTTTTGGCTTGCTCGGATGGTTGGTTTGGTCTCTTCCGCGCGGGGTGGAACACCTTTTTTCTAACAGGAGTGGAGCGTCAAGTCAACGAAAGTGGACTCGATTCTAGGAATCCCGTGATGGCGGTCACTTTTGGGAACAATTGCCCAAAAAAGAACTTGATTTTGCCCAAAACAGGCCTAGACTGAGATTACCACCTAGACCCGGTCCAGGGTCCAGCGGACGGACGGTTTTGGGAAGTCATTCCACTCCCAGAGTCGGACGTCCGCTTCTATATTTTCAGCCCGTTTTTTGCCCCTCCAACTCGCCTGTGTCGCTATGGTTTTGCCGCCGGTTGCGGTGACGTCAGAAGGCCGTGACCGCGCAGCCACGTCTCCAGCAGGTTCGGCCACTGGTCCAGAGCCGCATCTCCCTTGCCCAGTCCGGTTCCGTGCGGCCCATTTGCAAAGATGTGCAACTCGGCGGGTACTCCCGCCTTCACCATCGCCTCATAAAACCGCAGCCCCTGCTCCACAGAAACGGTCTTGTCATTGAACGTGTGATACATGAAGGCCGGCGGCGTTTCTTTGGTCACAAACAGGTCTGGTGAGTACGCGGTCCGAAGCTCAGCGCAGCGGTCCATGATGTTCATCATCTTGCAGAAGTTCAGGTACTGCGGATCGTATACAGAGAGAGCGCCGATCCACGGGTAGCCAAGCACCAGATAATCCGGACGGCTAGAAACGCGTTCTATCGGATCTTCGGCGTCCGGCTTGCCGGGAACAAACTGAGTGGCGGCCAGCGCTGCCAGATGGCCGCCTGCCGAGAAGCCGATGATTACAATCCTCGCGGGGTCAATCTGGTAGTCCTCTGCCCGCGCCCGCACCAGTTGCACGGCGCGCCGCGCGTCCAGCAGCGGAACAGGAAGCATGTAGCCGTGGGAGGCGAGCCGGTAGCTTAGGACGAAGGCGCGAAAGCCTCGCGCCGTAAACCAGTCGGCCACCTGCCGGCCTTCATGGTTGCCCGCCAGGTGAATATAGGCTCCGCCCGGAAGAACTATCACCGCCGAGCCATTTTCCGTGCCCTTGACCGGCTCGAAAACGGTCAGCGTTGGAGTGTCCTCGCATGCCTTGCCCTTGGCCTCGGGAGCGTCTCCCGGCCACAGCCGGATTGTCTGAATGCCCAGGAAATCATTGTTGTTGCCGGCCACGGCACAGGGCCGTGTTTGCGCCTGTGCCGTCCAGCCAGCCATAAAAACAGCAGCCAGTACTGCGAAAAACGATCTCATCAACGGCCTCATTACGGTTTGTGGAAATTATATAAGCCGCCGCGAGGCTCCCCGCGACCTCTACAGCCACAACACCGTGTGCCCAGGGTCGGCATTTGCGGCCTGCGCGGTAATCTCTTCCGCCAGCTCAAAGCCATGGCGTGCAAAGTAGTATGCCGCGCCATGCAGCCGCTCCTGAAGTCCGCCTCCGGGATAGAGCGCATGGCAGATGGCCTCTGCGTGACGCGTTAGCGCAGCCTCGCGCTGCAACTGGAAATTTGTCGCCAAACTCCGCAAGCGCCCCATCTGGTAACGGATTTTGCCTGCCGCGGTCTCCGCTGACTGGCCAAGCCCCGCATCGAGTGCGCGCATCCAGTCCACCAGCGGCGTCAGTTCGGCCTCCAGCGCCGTGCCTGCTGCCTCCAGCTTCTGCCTCTCTTCTATGGGCATGGCCTGCGCGGCCAGCCGAGAAGCCAGCGACGCAGGCGTCTCCGCAAAAACCTGTTCCAGCGTCAACCCATGCTGACTGAGCAGTGCGCCAATGGCAGGCTCCACCAGCGTGCCTGAAAAACGCGGGAGCGCCGGAGTGACCCGGCCCAAAATTCGTTCGTAGAGTACCGCCGATTGGGCGAAATAGGCAATCTCCGCCGGTCCGCCGATGATCGCGGAAGTCGATAACAGAAAATCCTGAAAGACTGGCCGCAACAGAGCCGAGGGCGAAATGCGCTCAGGGGCATCTTCGAGAATGTCAACCAGATCTGCGGTCGAATATTTTCGACTGCCCGCCTGCCACTGTCCGTCCGGCTCCGCTACGCTGGGCGCGGTGCGCTTCAGGGCCAGGCGTTCGCCGGATTCCTCGTCGATGAGAAACAGCAGGCTGGACTGCGGGCCAACCGTAACTTGTGCATGATAGCCGGCGGCTTCCAGTTCGCGGTTGCGCTCCACCAATGCGCAGTGCAATTCATCCGCACGCTCCATGGCCGCGCGCAACACCGGCGCGCCGATGCGATGAAATGCGCGCCCGCTTGCGTCCACCACCAGCAGTCCCTGCGCGGCAAAGGCCCTTGAATAAAACTCTGCGAAAGCCTGGGCCAGCGTGCGCCCTGGCCGATAAGCCTCAGCCAGTGCCTCCGTCGCGTCTGAAGCCCCAAGAAGCTCTCTCGCCTCATCGACCAGCGGATTAATCGACTCGTCCAGCACCAAGCTGCCTACGGGCCGCGCAACCTCTGGAGCACCCGCCCAGGTTAGCGTGCGCAACTCGCGTCGTGCGGGAAAAATAACGTTGTTGATCTCGGCAAAATCGTGGTCTTCCGTGGCCAGCCAGAAGATGGCGACATGCAGCCGGCCGGCGGCCGTCGCCTGACGGGCGCGAGCCAGCGCTGTAGCCGCCTTAAATGGCGTAAACAACGGCCCGCCCAGCAAGCCCACCTGCTGGCCCGTCACCACCGTTCCGGCTCCGTTGCGCAATGACTCGATGGCCGCGGCGGCTGCCTGCGAAGGCCAATCGTTCTGCTCGGCCAGCAGACTAACCAGGTTGGTCCAGTGCGCGGGTCGCTCTGATGAACGAGTCGGACCCTCCTGCCAGCTTTGGTTCAAGGGCGTGCTGGCGAAAAACGCCTGCGCCGCCGCTGCGCCGGAGCAGTAGTCCAGAAACAGCCGCTGTACTCCTGGCACGAAGGTGATGGGATGGCGCTCTGCGGTCAACAACTCGTTCTCATGGCGTCTGGAATCTCAGGGCGAACCCGACATAGGCGCGCGAAAATGGGATATTACTTCCCTTAAGGATGCCACGCCGGGCCGATTTGATGCACGAGTATGGTTCAGCTGTAACATTCTTGCCGTTGAAGTGTGTATATTCTTTATTTGATTGCGCAGGTGGTTTAACTGCGCAGCACTCGCGCCTCAAGGAGAGTGAAGAGATGCCCAAGAAAAAGAAAGCCGTGAAGGCCGCCGCGCCGAAGAAAGCAAAGTCTGCCAAATCCAAAGTGAAGAAGTCCGCAAAGCCCAAGGCAAAGAAGGCGCTCAAGAAGGCAAAAGCCCTCAATCCCAAAATAAAAAAAGCGCTCAAAAAGGCAAAGGCCCTCAAACCCAAGACGAAGAAGCCCAAGGCGAAAAAGGCCAAGGCAGAAAAGACTCCCAAGGTGCTATTGCCCGAAGTCGAGGAAGCGGCTGAAATGCTCAGCTCCGAGACGGTCTTCGAAGGGCTGCTCTTCAATGTGGTGCGCGACCGGCTGGTCGAGCCCGGTGGGAAGCTGGCCACACGCGATGTCGTCCGTCACAACGGCAGCGCGGTCATCCTGGCCGTCGACAACACAAAAAGCAAGCGCGACCCCTGGATCGTCGTCGAGCGCCAATATCGCCATGCCGCAGGGCGCTTCCTGTGGGAGTTGCCCGCCGGCAAGCTCGAGCCGGGCGAAGATCCTCTGCTTGGCGCCCAGCGCGAGCTTGCCGAGGAGACCGGCTACCGCGCGAAGAAGTGGAAGCCGCTGGTCGAGTACTACGCGAGCCCCGGCTTTGTGAGCGAGTCCATGAAGGTCTTTGTGGCCGAGGGACTCACAGCCGGCGACACCAACCTAGACGAGGACGAACAGATTGCTTTTCGCCTGGTCAAACTCTCTGAAATTCTCAAGATGATTGAAAACGGAGCGATTCTGGACGGCAAGACCCTGTCCGGAGTTCTCTTGTACGCGCGCAAATTGGCCGGAAAGCGCGGCAAATAAAGCCGCTTGCCTCCCGATATATTTGTCTTCATCTCCAGCCAGGGTCGCACTCCAAATGCGGCCTTGGCCAATTTGTTAACTCTGAGTATATTTTGTTGAACCTTTTTGGACTTTTCAGAGTCATAATGCTTACTGGTGGGCATTCCCCAAGGCTTTTGCCCGCCGCACTTCACAGGCTGTTAGGAAGGTAGGAATTACCTGTGGCTCAGTATAAAGGGAAGGTCAAGTGGTTCAACAACGCTAAAGGCTACGGATTCATCGGACGTGATGATGGGCCGGATGTATTTGTTCACTATTCGTCAATTCAACTGGACGGATACAAAACGCTTAAAGAGGGCGATGACGTCGAGTTTGACATCGTCCAGGGCCAGAAAGGCGCGCAGGCGGATGCAGTAGTCCGACTGCGAGTTGCGGCCCACAGCGATAACGCGGCCTGAAGGCGAAGTGGAACGGGCGCAAGCGTAAGACTGCTGCCAGGCGGTGCGCTGGTTGTGCGCCTGTTATTTACCCTCTTGTCACAGTACGCAAAGTCCACCGGGACCGCGCTTCCGCGGCAGCGCTATTGGTGTAAATTCCAGAAGGTTTTTAGCTCTCCATGCACGAATTCGTGGCTTGGCACGCGTCCCGTGGAATAAGATAAGGGCGCCATGAGCTTACTACATCAGGACTCGGGAAATGAAGTTGACGATGCTGCCCGCGGTGAAGAACTCACCAAGGGGACCAGCCATGTCGTCTTGGCCGGCATAATTGCCACCGTGGTCGTTGCCATCGTCGTAACAGTCTTTGCGGTGATGGGCGAAAAACCGCCCGTGGCCAGCGGAGAAATTGTCCAGGTGTGGGCTCACCCGAGCCACGTCGAAACCTCAGGCTTCGACGCCAACGGCGAGGCCATGGCGAAGCAGAGTTACGACCAGGTGCTCCTCTTCGCTCACGTGAAAGTGCGCAACCAGAGCAAGTTCCCGATATTTCTTGAGGATGTTCTGGCCAATGTCCGGCTGCCGGACGGGGGACTCTCCGTCTCCCAGGGGGACGTGGCGCAGTACCAGCAGGCTCTGCTCGCCTATCCAGAACTGACCGCGGTGCGCGGTAACCCGCTTTCACCGCGCACCATGCTCTCACCCGGCCAAAGCCTCGACGGCATCGCCTTCTGGGTCTTCCGCGTGAGCAAACAGCAGTGGGACGCGCGCGCTGACTGGAAGCCGGACTCAAGCCACCTTGACCCAGGGTCGAAGTTCGGCCTGAACTTCACCTTCTCGTTCCAGTACCAGCACAGCCTCGTGCTCGCGCCCCACACGCCTGTTATTGACCAGTAGGCGGAGCCGGTGCGCTCTTGGGCACGGCAAGATAGCCGCTGATCGATGAATTCTTTCCGCCCACGGAGTTCACCACGATCTCGAAGAGCATCGGATCCTTGCCGCTATAGAACTGCAGAGGCTCGTTCAGGCTCCGGTCTTTCTTCTCATATTGCTTGTCGTCGGAGTCCACCACCAGCGTAAAGCGGTTCTTCTTCGAGTCGGCCTTCCTCAATTCCAGGCTGATTGTGCCCACAGGCTTCTTCTGGCCCTTGGCCAGCGTGAACTCATAGTAAGTACGGTCGCCTTTGTGCTTCAGCAGTTCCAGCTCGTCGTGATTGCGGGCAATCAGGCTGCTGTGGCCGCTCAAATCGCCCTTCATCGAGGTCAGCTGGCTGATGGCCGTGGCCAGATCGGTCTGCGTCTTGCCCAGGTCGGTCCGCACCCCGCCCACGTCCGTCTTCACGCCCGAAACATCCGTGGCAAGTCCGGATACAGCTTGCGCGGTCTGCTTCTGAGCGTTCGCCAGACGGCGGGCGTCGGCTTCCTGCGCATCCTCCCGCTTGATAAGTTCCTGCGCGCGGGCGTCCAACTGCTTCTGCGTCAGTCCCAGGGAGTTGCCCAGCTCTTCAGTCGCAACTCTCAGGCGGGCATCGGTTTCGCGCAGGTCAGAGGCCAGCTTTTTATTCTGCTCCTTGGCTTCGGTCAGCGCGGTTTCCTGCACACCCAGACGGCTGCTCAATGAGTAGCACCAGATCAGACCACCAATCGCGGCCAGCAGGGCCACGGCAAGAGTTGCCAAAAGGGCGCCCGAGTAGCCTCGGGGAGTTTCTTCAACTTCGCTCATGTGTTTGCCTTTCCTTCGCGGCCCGTCCTGCGGGCTGCTTGTCTCTGTAAGGCGCCCTTCTGATGGGTCAGACGCCGCTTAAAACGGGATATTGCTCCCTGGTACCCACCCTCAGGTGGAGATTCCACCCGAATGTGGAATTGCGTAGCTTCCGCGTCGGACACCATCCGGGCACAGCCTACAGAATATAGAAATATTCCCGCTTGTGCAGCAATAGCTGTGCTTCTTTGCTCCATGCGCGCCGGATTATCGCACTTTGGCGCCGTTTTGCGTCCCTGTGGTTCAGTGGTGGCCCTGTTTGAAGGGTGCGGGCTTTAGCCCCCACATAAACCGAGCAAAATGGGCGCGGGCCTTAGCTCCTGAGGGAAAGTTCATTCAAACTGTCCCATTTCCAGAACCTTCGCTCCGTGACAACCATTGAAGCGCTAAGATATAAACATCTTTGCAGCACTTTCACGGAAACGGCGTTCTAAGGGGTCAGAACGACCGCCGCGTCTAATCAAAAAATAGCAAGAGGGAGAGCCGAGGTCTATGTCGACTGTTGTTGCTGGAAAGGGTTTGGAGGGCGTTGTCGCCGCGAACTCCGGGATCTGCTGGATTGACGGGGATGCCGGCGTTCTCTCCTATCGGGGCATCGACATTCACGAACTGGCCGTGCACTCCACGTTCGAGGAGACCACATACCTGCTGTGGAACGGCATCCTTCCCAGCCAGCTCGAACTGCGCGAGTTCCAGTCGCAACTTACGCTCGCCCGCGGCCTTGACCGCCGCATCATCGATCTGCTGCGCACCATTCCCTCTTCGGCCACGCCTATGGAAGTGCTGCGCACCGCGGTCTCTGCGCTCAGCCTCTACGATGCCGACGAAAAAGACAATTCGCACGACGCCAACGTGCGCAAGTGCTTCAACCTCACCGCCCAGATCGCCATGGTCGTGGCCATCTACGACCGGCTGCGCAAGGGGAAAGAAGTGGTGCCGCCCGACCGCTCGCTGAATCACGCGGGCAATTTTCTCTGGATGCTCAATGGCGTCAAGCCCTCTGAGACGGCGACCCGTACCCTGGACATTGCCCTCATCCTCCACGCCGAGCACGAGCTGAACGCCTCCACCTTTGCCGCGCGCGTCATCGCTGCTACCTTGTCGGATGTCCATTCGGCCGTTACCGGAGCGCTCGGCGCTCTCAAAGGACCGCTCCATGGCGGCGCCAACGAAGGCGTCATGCGCCTGCTCTACGCCATCGACAAAGTCGGCGCCGACCCTGTCGAGTACGTGCGGAATATGTTGGACGCCAAGCAGAAAATCTCCGGCTTCGGCCATCGCGTTTACAAAACCGAAGATCCCCGCGCCACTCACCTGCGCAAGATGAGCGAGCAACTCGGTAAGGACGCAGGCGTGCCTAAATGGTTTGACATGTCTCGCGCCATCGAGCTCTACATCAACGCCGACAAAAAGCTCAACGCCAACGTGGATTTTTACTCCGCCTCCACTTACGCCACGCTGGGCATCGACATTGACCTCTACACGCCCATCTTCGCCGTCAGCCGCATCGCCGGATGGGCCGCGCACGTCATCGAGCAGTTGGACGACAACCGCCTCATCCGTCCCCGCGCCGAATACATCGGACCGCCCTATCCCGCGCCTTACATCCCCATCGAAGAGCGCAGATAAATCTCGACCGACGGAGAAACTTTATGGGCGGTTCCGGTTTCTATCCCATAGAGGCTCACCCATGAGAACGAAATTCTTTCTTGCCCTGTTAAGTGTTTGCATGATCGCGGGATGTACTCCCGCATTCGGACAAAAACTCTATCCCATTTCCGGTCCATTAGCAATACAGACGCCTGCGCCAGTATTCTCCGGCAAGATCAGCAGACCGATGTTTTCGATGCGGACGAATTTTACGCTGCTGAAGTCTTGGACAGTTGCCAATGGTGAAATACTCAGCGGAAAGTGTGCGGTTGTGAATGCGACTTCTCCCGTCACCAAAGCACCCGGCGCGCCGGAGAGCTATCCGCCACAGCCAAATCTCGCCTTCGCGTGGGATGCTGTTAAAGGATCGGGGTATTATGTGTCGCATGTCCTGGGCAACAAAATAGCTCAAGGTGTATTTTCTGGAGATCATGGAACTGTGCTCCAGGTAGAGTCTGTAGACAACTACTCTGGCGTGGCGGTCGACAACAGGGGCAACATTTACAAGATTGTCTGGTAGGAGACTCGGCGAGTGCAGCAGGATAAGTTAGTCCAGTGCCCGCGCCTTATATCCCCATCGAAGAGCGAAGATAAATCTCGACCGACGGAGAAACTTTATGGGCGGTTCCGGTTTCTAACCCATAGAGGCTCACCGATGAATACGAAGTTTGCTCTTTTCCTGCTGAGTGTTTGCATCAGCGCGGGATGCAACCCTGCCTTTGGTCAAAATCTTTATCCGGTTCAGGGGCCGCTGGCTGCGCTTGCGCCGCCTCCGGCATTTGTCGCTAAGTTCACCGGAGCGAATTCCGGGAAGTTCACCATGGCCCATTCGGGCGGAGAGTCATTCAAGGGAACGTGGGTCATGGCGACACCGTCTTTCGTCAACTCCAAGCCACTTGGAACTTCCGCTTCTTACCCGCCACAACCCAATCTGGCCTTCGCTTGGGATGCCGTCTACGGACAGGGATATTTTTTGGCTAAGGTTTTAGGGAAGCGGATGAAGCAGGCTAACGCGATAGGAGATCATGGGACCGTGATCCAGGTGGAGTTTGTCTTCGACACGATCATGACGGATGGCGTAGCCGTGGACAATGAGGGCAACATTTACAAAGTAGTTTTATAGGGAGTATTTCCTAAATCCGCTTTGCGTTTGGTCACGGCTTCACCGGGGGCCCCATCGACAGGTCTTCATCGATGGGGTGGTTGACCGGGGTCCCCATCGACAGGTCTTCGTCGATGGGGTCGGGCTTCAGTCGTGGCGAAGGGCCGTGAATATAGGGGGTTTTAACCCTCGGACGATTCGCGATTGAGACACTACTGCACGCGCTTAAAATCCAAATGGCCGTGCACAGGCTTGCCGTCTGCCAACGTGAACGTCCAGTCTTCAGTGTGATGGTCCGCGTCGATCATGGTGAACACGGCGTGGGTCACATGCCCCACCTGATTGCTGCCGGGGGCATCCACCAGATCAAACTCCACCGTCTTCCCATCCGCTGAGGGCCGAGCCACTAAATGCGGCCTGTTGCCGAAATCGCAATAGTGCATCAGCGAGAGGCGATCACCGTCGAGATAGAACACTGTGACCTCTGGACCACCAGTATTCAACTCGTGAATCAATGCGTTTCCGTGCGATGCAACGCGAATGGAAAGCTGCATCAGCTGGTCCGTGGACCATGCGGGATTGTCCGTTGTTATCGGACCTTTCCAACTCCCCGCCAGAGTCTTCATCAGGTCGAAAGACCTCTGCGCATCGGAGCTGGCAAGGGGCTTGTCAGAAGATTGTCCGTGCGCCAAAGCGCACACGCTCAGCATGGCGATTGAAACAAGACCGATTAGTTTCATGATTTCTCCTGCATGTCCATACGCTAGCCAATGCATGAGAGTTCCGAATATTTGCGAGGACGTTGGATGAGTCGTTCCGCTCGACGGGACTGTCGCTTGGAATGCTGTTGGACTCAAGTTCAACCAAAGCGCGGATCGAATTCTCAACTGGTACTTTGCGGGGTTCCTGACGGATTACGGGCAACTCAGTTCTGATGCAGATTTTGGGGATGGAGAACCGATCCCCGTGCTAAGTTGGAATCAGAATGAGCAGGAAAGGCCTAAGTCCGGCACGTCTAGAGGCGTTCTCCGACGGTGTCATAGCGGTCATCATCACCATTATGGTGCTGGAATTGAAGGTGCCTGTGCCAGACGGCTTAGCCGGTCTGCTCGTGGTTTTGCCCACCATCTTCCTTTACCTGCTCACCTTCGTGCAGATCGGAATTTACTGGGTGAACCACCACTATCTCGTCGATGAGGTGGAGGCCGTCAGCCACGGTATTTTGTGGGCCAACCTGGTGTTTCTCTTTTGCCTTTCGCTGTTTCCGTTTGCGACTGACTGGATCAGCGTCAAGGGGCTGTCGTCGTTCACGACCGCACTCTACGCTGCAGTCAGCATCCTTCCGGGGCTCGGATACATGGCGCTGTGGATACAGGTACGATCGCAGAGTGCGACGCCCCCGCACGCAAGTTGGGGCAAGCAGATAGCGTCCGTTTCGCTTTATCTCGCAGCTGTTCCCGTGGCCTACTACCGGCCTGCCGCCTCTCTGGCGCTGATCGGGATCGTTGCTGTGCTTTGGCTGCTGCCGCCGAAGGTCCGGACTCCCCGGTAGAGGGATAAATGCAAATCTTCGCGGTGGACAGGCGCCGGGCCCAAGGAATCCGCTCGTCCGCAACCGGATAAGAGGTGAACTTACGGTCGCGGCCGGCTGACCGGTAACTCGGACTTAGCGTGCACTCAATCACGTTGGGGACGAGTCGGCGACCATTCGGGCATTTCCTGATTTGCGGCCCGCCTGTTGCATTTTGTGCGCTTTACCGCACCGTTTGATCGAGATTTTCAGGTCGGGCACCGGATGGTGTGGATGAACCAGCAACACAGAAGGGTCAGCCGAAACCACGGAAGACTCGGCTCCCAGAAAGCGGACGCCCCTTGCCGTTCGCAACTTACGAATTCGTGTTGTTGTCAGTCAATTGTCTTGAAGGGCGAGGGAAAGCGCAGTAACATGCAATGCATGTCTGAGACCCCCGAACAGCAGCTAGAGGGCTTTGTCGCCAAATTTGATCCCACTATGGGTAAGCTGATTCGCCAATGCAGGTCCGTAATGCGCAAGCGGTTCCCGACAGCAAACGAATTAGTGTACGACAACTATAACTTCTTCGTGATCGGCTATTGCACAACAGAGCGGCCCTCCGATTGCGTAGCCTCGCTTGCGGCAAACTCCAAAGGACTAGGGCTCAACTTCTACCACGGCGCCACACTGCCTGATCCGCACGGTATCTTGCAAGGCAGCGGGAATCAGAATCGATTCGTGAGACTCGATGGCAAAGCTGCTTTAACCAAGCCGGAGGTTCGGGAGTTGCTTGATGCCGCCGAGGCCCAAGCTGATCCCCCCTTCGTCACAAAGGGTCGTGGCAAGTTGATTATTCGATCAATATCCGAAAAGCAGCGACCACGAAGGTAACCGAGTGCGGAAACTCAAGGCAGGTGGTCCGCTTAACTGCCGCGAAAAGCCAGGCTGAGTCTTGAGAAGCTGTACCCCGCTCATCGCATCCTATCGCTATGAGCAGGTTTTAAGTTCAGATCGCTGATCCATCACCGGAGACTCGGCTAACCCGCCTGCGTCATCCCTGCTTCGCCTTCCACAGCAGATAAAGCCCCCACGCGGCCAGCGTGCAATCGTCTCGGATTTCGCCGTTGCGCATCATCTCTTCGAACTCTTCAATTGAAAAGGAGCTCACCACCATGTCATGCTCCTCGGCGTCCGGCTCTCTCCCGGTCTCGGTCAGCCCGGTAGCCAAAAAAACGTGCTGCTTCTGGCGCGTATACCCGTAGGCAATCCACAACGTTCCCAGGCGCGTCATCTCTGCCGCTTCCAGCCCGGTCTCCTCTTTCAGTTCGCCGCGAGCCAACTCTTCGGGATGCTCCACTTCCATCTCCCAGCCGCCCTGTGGCAACTCCAGCGCCCGCTCCTGGATGGTGTAGCGAAATTGTTCCACCAGCCATACGCGCCCCTTGTCGATGGGCAAAATGATCGCTGAATCGTCCTTCTCAACCACGCCGTAGACGCCCCGCACGCCGTTCGAGCGCAAAATCTCATCCTCGCGCACTCGCATCCAGTGGTTGCGATATACCTCACGGCTTGAAAGGGTAGTAATGGCGCGGTCGGTACTGGCGGGAACCGGGTTCATACGAACTCCTGAAAAAATGATAGGCGAGTACGCGAAACGCACACATGAAAAACCGGCTAATCTTCGCGCAACCGGTACTTGCGCAGCCTCCCCACCAACGAGGCCGGACCGCTGACGGTAAGTCGAACCACGTTTTCCTCGTACTCTCGGCTATGCACCATCATCCCCGCTTCAATCGCCGCCAGAACCGCTCCCTCGTTTTGCGGAACGCGCAATTCCGCATCGATCAGCGGGTCGGAGTGCAGTGCGCGATCAATAGCCTTGAGCAGCGCGTCCATTCCTTCGCCTGTGCGCGCCGAAACAGCCACCTCGCCTCCGGCCTCAGTCCGCTCCAGCAGCCCCCGCCGCTCGTCTTCGCTCAGAAGGTCAATCTTGTTCAGCACTTCGATGCGCGGCTTGCCGAGAGATTCCAGCTCTCCCAGAACCTTCTCAACCTGCGACTTTTGCTCCGCGCCATAAGTGGAAGCGGCGTCGCGAATGTGCAGCAACACCTCGGCCTGCGCCACCTCTTCCAGCGTCGCGCGAAAGCTGGTCACCAGAGTGTGCGGCAAATTGCGGATAAAGCCAACCGTATCGGACAACAGAACCTTGCGGCGGCTGGGCAGCTCAATCGCGCGCAATTTCGGGTCGAGCGTGGCAAACATCTTCGGCGACTGCAAAACCTCTGCGCCGGTCAGTTGATTGAAGAGCGTGCTCTTGCCGGCGTTGGTGTAGCCCACCAGCGCCACCGTCGGCACCGGCACGGACTCGCGCCGCTGGCGCTGCTGCTTGCGCACGCTGCGCACCGCGTTCAGCTCAATTTTCAAGTGGTCAATGCGCCGGTTGATCTGCCGCCGATCGGTTTCCAGCTTGGTTTCGCCCGGGCCTCGCGTGCCGATGCCGCCGCCCAACTGCGACATCGCTTTGCCCTTGCCGCTCAGCCTCGGCAGCATGTACTCCAGCTGCGCCAGTTCCACCTGCAACTGACCTTCGCGCGTCCGTGCGTGGCGCGCAAAGATGTCCAAAATCAATTGCGTCCGGTCCAGCACGCGGCACGGAAGCGCGGCTTCCAGGTTGCGCAATTGTGTCGGCGTCAGGTCGTGGTCAAAGAGCACCAGGTCGGCCTCAACCGACGCGGCAATTCCGGCAATCTCTTCCACCTTGCCGGAGCCAATCAGTGTGGCTGGATCGGGCCGCGCCCTCCGCTGCAGCAGCTCTGCAGCCACCACGCCGCCTGCGCTCGCCACCAGCTCGCGAAATTCTGCAAGAGACTCTTCCGCGTCCAGCTCCGTTGACGAACGCGAAGCTGCCACTCTGGCCGCGGAAACTGCCGCGCCCTCAGCATCGCCGCCTGCATTTTCATCGAGTAGAAATTCCGCGCTGACCGGCACCGCCCGCAACGCCGCCTGCCGCGCGCCCGCCTGGGCTGCGTGGTTGCTGTAGGAGCGGACCCCATGGTCTACCCCCACCAAAACCGCCCGCTCCGGGATTCCATCCCGGCCTCGAATGCTTGTTGCCGGAGTGGAAGGCCGCAAGCCTGTCCTGCTTGCCTTAACGGCCACCGCTGACCGCTTCCCGCCTGCTATCGCTGCTCCCCAATCGAGGGAACCGCGGATATTGGCGTTGCAGCAACCGGGCCGGCCTCGGGGAACGCAGCTGCCGGCCGATGATCGCTGTGAAGCACGCTCCGGTTACTCACCACGGTCGAAATGGCGTGCTTGAAGATCAGCTGCTCCTGGCTATTGTTTTCCAACAGCACGGAATATTTGTCGAAGGACCGGATCTTCCCTGTCAGCTTCACCCCACTGACCAAGTAAATCGTAATAGGGGTTTTATCCTTGCGGACCGTGTTCAGGTACGTATCCTGAATATTTTGTGCCGGCTTGTTCTCCATATGCCGATCTCCTGCTTTCTCTTGGGGGTTTGGATGCAATTGAAAAGCTCTTGCTCATACAAATCGACTTCCGCGGCCCCGGGAAGCTCCTGAGCCGCACATTCAACAATGTGTCAACAATATAGGGCCCGGGAAGCTCCTGAGCCGCACATTCAACAATGTGTCAACAATATAGGGGTTTGCAAATCATTTCAACCCTTCCTTGTCTCAATCTTCATTTGCCGGGGGGCCCAGGTATCGAGTTCAAGACACGTTTGGGTACCCCAGGTCCCGTGTTTGGGACCTGGGAATCCATGCAGCTTACCACTCCAACTCCCGTCTTTGGGACCTGGGAAGCGATGTGGTTAGGTACCCAAGTACCGTGACCGCTTGATCCGCCAACGGCAGGAATGTTGCGCCGATCTCCATACCGGGGTCCCCACGGACAGGTCTTCGTCCGAGGGGTGGGAGACCGGGGTCCCGACGGACAGGTCTTCGTCCGAGGGCTGGGAGACCGGCTGTCCTGGGGACGTCCCCGCCCCCGCGTGTCCAGAGCAATTACCAGATTACGCGGCCGCACCAGCATCCTTTTTTGGGACTCGGCAAGCTTGCAGGCTGCTAGCATATTAGTGTGAAAACCGAGCCGATTTCGCCTCCGAATCCCGCCTCAACCGCCCAGCCGGTCCCCATGCTCGACCTCAAGCGCCAGTACCAGCCTCTCCACCACGAACTCCTCGAAGCGCTCGGTACTGTCCTCGATACCCGCCAGTTCATTCTGGGTGAGCAAGTTGCCGTCTTCGAGCGTGCCGCTCAAGCACAATTGAGCGTGGCCCACGCCATCGGCTGCTCCTCGGGTACTGACGCCCTCTGGCTCGCGCTTGCCGCCGCTGGCATCGGTCCCGGCCACACCGTCCTTACCACCCCCTTCAGTTTCTTCGCCTCCGTCAGCGCCATCCTCCGCGCCGGAGCCACGCCACTCCTCGCCGACATCGAACCTGCCACATTCAACCTCAGCCCAGTTGCCGTCGAAGCCGTTCTCGACAGTCCTCAAGGCGCAGGCCTCCACGCCATCCTCCCCGTTCATCTTTACGGCCAGTGCGCCGATTTTACGTCTTTCGCCCGCATCGCAAAAGAGCGCAATCTCAAGCTCATTGAAGACGCCGCGCAGGCTTGGGGAGCTGAATGGCAAGGCGTGCATGCAGGCTCGCTCAGTGACGCCGCTGCCTTCAGCTTTTATCCCACCAAAAATCTCAGCGCGGCGGGGGATGCCGGCATGGTCACCACCAACTCCGACGAAATCGCCGAGCGCGCCCGCATGTTGCGCCAGCACGGAATGCGCCGCCGCTACTATCACGACGAAATCGGATGGAACACCCGCATGGACGGCTTCCAGGGTGCGATCCTCACCGTCAAGCTCAAGTACATCGACGGCTGGAACCAGCTCCGCCGCACCGTCGCCCGCCGCTATCACGCGCTCTTTCATTCGGCGGGTCTCGTCGAAGCCGGCCCTTATCCCACCCACGGCGTCGTCCTGCCCCACGAGGTTCCTGGCGCCCGACACGTCTGGCATCAGTACGTCATCCGCACCACGCGCCGCGACGGCCTGCGTCAGTTCCTCACCGAGCGCAAAATCGGCTCTGAGATCTACTACCCCGTCCCGCTCCATCTGCAAACGGCGTTGCAGAGTCTCGGATACAAAGAAGGCAGCTTCCCTGAAGCAGAGCGCGCCGCCCGCGAAGTCCTCGCCCTGCCCATCTTCCCCGAACTCCGCGAAGACGAGCAGCAAACCGTAGTCTCCGCCATCGCCGAATTCCTCAGCTGAACAGAAAGCTGGGTGGCGCAGGCTGGCTATTCCAGCCGGCATCTCAGACTGCTCTTTGACCAGTTAGCAGCAGCCAATCGCCCGGCTTTTCCTCCGCATATGCCCTTTCCTTCGAGTCAGATACTCTTCTGGCTTTCAAATCTGCCATGTGAACGGTATGATTTTAGGAAACAGGTGCCGAAAATAGCGCTTCATGGGTATCAAGACAGGCATCCCCATTTAGCATTTGCCCGCAGAGGAGAAGCCGCAAAATGAAGCGAGCCGTACTCATTTTTACCCTCACAGTTTGTTTTCTAGGGGTTGTAGCAGCGGTTATCGCAGTCAGCGGCAGTGCATCCTCGCAGCCGGCGGCCATTAAGATCGACTACCCTTTGCAGGGTTCGCTGTTCCCCCCGGAGATCACTCCGCCTACCTTTCTCTGGCATGATTCCGCCGCGGAGGCGAGCCTCTGGCAGATCGATGTCAGCTTCAATGACGGCGCCCCAACTCTGCATCTTCAATCCAAAGGCGAAGCGCCGAAGATAGGCGATATTGATGAGCGTTGTGTCTCATCGACGAACGAATTGCCTAAGCTCAGCGCGGAACAAGAAGGCGCGCACTCATGGATTCCCAGCGACGATCAATGGGCTGCCATCAAGAAGCACTCGGTTGCAGCTCCGGCAACAGTGACCATCACGGGCCTGAGCGGGTCCGACGCGGTTTCTCTGGGCCAGGTCAAGATTCAAACATCCATAGATCCGCTGGGCGCTCCAATTTTCTATCGCGACGTCCCCCTGATGCCCTCGGATACGGGAAAAGGCATCATCAAACCGCTCGATCCGAGCGCCATTCCGCTCATCAAGTGGCGTTTGCGCGATGTTTCCCAGACCAGCAGCCGCGTTGTGCTTGAGAACGTGCACACCTGCGCGAATTGCCATTACTTTTCGCGCGTCGGAATGACCATGGGCATGGATATGGATGGACCGCAGAACGACAAGGGCCTCTATG
>JBEKQD010000081.1:0-18461 GCA_049520075.1 Occallatibacter sp.
GCATTGACTACAGAGAGAATTCCTTCCCGTCCGCAAGAGGCAAAAGCCAGTTTGTGTGTGGCGTCCCAACCGGCAGCGTCGGGACCATCCCCAATCTCAGCCGTCGCCAGCACCTTGCCTGTCGCAGCGTCAGTCACCGCCATTTTCTTGCCGTCGCAAACGCTGAACAGCCGTCCGCCGGCAGCGTCAAACGCCAGCCCGCTCGGCCCATCGCAGCCGGTCAGCGGCCACTCACCAGTGAGTTTATTGGTGTGTGCGTCCAGCCTGATCAACTCGCTCTTGTCTTCAATGTTGTCGAAGATTGTTCCCTTGCCATCGACTGCGGCAAACTCCGGCTTGCCGGGAAGCGGAATGGTTGCCACAACTTTCCGTGTGGCGGCGTCAATTTTAGTTGCGTCTTTGCTGCGTCCGTTGAAAGTCCAGACAGTCTGCGTAGACGGCTCAAAGACGATGGCGTCAGGATTCGTTCCAGCGGGAATCGTGGCCACCGTCGCGAGCGTGGCGCGGTCAAAGACCACTACTGCGTTTCCGCCGCCGTCGGAGATGTAGCCAAACTTCCCGGCGTCGTCCAGCGCTATGCCGTGCGTGCCGTGCAGCCCTGTAATGCTGCCCACCAGCTTGCCAGTCTGCGTGTCGACCACATCCACGCGCATGCTGTGAGTGAGATAGAGCCGGTGCGCCGCTGAATCCGCAAGCAGGTAATCCCATCCGCCCTCGCCGCCAAGCTTCCAGGTGTCCAAAACTTTGTAAGGCCCCTGCGCGGCCAGTTGCGCCGGGGCGGCAAGCAAGCCGCAAAGCAAGGCCGCGGCCAAAATGGGCCGGGCGAAAAAGCGAAGAATGGACATGAAAAAAACTCCTTCTGTAACACGGGAAGAATACCATCCCCAACTGCGCCGGAACGATCCGGTTCGTTCAACCCCGCCCCAATACATTACCCTCATAGAGTTGGCCTGAAAGCGGGCCAGAGGCCCTCACTTGCGCATTGTTCTCTCGAATATCGGAACCTTCGGCGATATCAATCCTCTGATTGCCATTGCATTGGAACTTAAACGGCGCGGCCATGTGCCTGTAATGGCGCTGCCTGCCGTCTACGAGCCGAAGATTCGTCCACTCGGCCTCGAGTTTCACGCCGTCCGCCCAGACATCGATCCCACCAACACCGTCCTGGTCGAGATGGTCTACGACATCAAGAACGGCACGGAGCACGGGCTGAGGAATTTTCTTTTCCCCGCCCTGCGCCAGACCTATGACGACCTGCTCGACGCGGCCACCAAACCGGAACGTGCGGACCTTCTGCTGCTCGGCGAGCTGAACTACGCCGGTCCGCTTGTTGCCGAGGTGACCGGGATTCCCTGGGCCAGCTATGTACTCGCGCCGCTCTCGTTTTTCTCCGCCTTCGACCCGCCGGTGCTGCCTCCGTACCCGCGACTGGCGCGCGCCGACAAAGCGATTCCTGGCTTCGGGCGCATCATCAAGCGCCTCGCGCGCTTTACCAGCCGCAAGTGGCCGGAGCCCATTTACGAGCTGCGTCGTGAACTGGGATTGCCCCGAGGCGCCAATCCGCTCTTCGATGCCAAGCACTCGCCTAACCTTGTGCTGGCTCTGTTTTCACGCGTATTGGGCGTGGAGCAAAAGGACTGGCCTGAGCACACCCGCATTACCGGCTTCTGCTACTACGATGCCGACGCTGGCAACCAGGCCTTGCCGGAAAATCTGGAAAAATTTCTCGGCGACGGCCCTCCTCCAGTGGTCTTCACCCTCGGCTCGGCGGCTGTGCTGGCCGCCGGCGGGTTCTACGAGGTTTCAGCGAAGGCCGCCATTCGCCTCGGAATTCGCGCCGTGCTGTTGATCGGAACCGACCCGCGCAATCGCCTCAAGACGGACGTGCCTGAGTCAATCTGCGTGGCCGAGTACGCGCCTTACTCCGCGCTGCTTTCCCGCTCGGCGATGGTGGTGCATCAGGGCGGCGTGGGAACAACGGCGCAATGCCTGCACGCAGGCAAGCCGATGCTCATCATGCCTTACTCGCACGACCAGCCGGACAATGCCCGCCGCATGAAGCGGCTGAAAGTCGGCCGAATAATTCAGCGCGGCAATTACGTACCGTGGCGCGTAGCGCGCCGCCTCAAAGCAATGCTCGCCGAGCCGCTCCTTGCCCAGCGAGCCAAGAGCGTCGCGCAACAGCTCAGCCACGAAGACGGCGTCCGCGAAGCCTGCAATGCGCTCGAGGAGTTATACCGGCACACGCACTAAACTTTTCCTCTGGATCTCGAAATCGGTGCCCCACCCTCGCCGCAACGGGGTCCCCGTGGATAGGTCTTCGTCCGCGGGGTGTTCGTTCTTGTTTTTGCGGCTAGGGTGGAGTACCACAAAACCACATCAATGGGCAGCTTTGTGTCAGGGCACGGCTTCAGCCGTGCCGAAAGAACCGCAAAGAATGTTGGGCTTTAGCCCCTGCGGGAAAATTCGATCCAGAGGGAGCAGGGGCCTTCAGGCCCCTGAACGCAGGCTTGATATCAAGGCGGCTTTAGCCGGGTGCCGGGTGCCCCACCCATCGCGCTCTTTGCGATGGGTGGGAAACCACAAACCTCGATCGGCCTTGTTTTTTGGGAGACGCGCAGGACCGGTTGATCTTTACGCCTTCGGTCTCCACCGCAGAATCGGCTTCCTCGCCGCCTGCACTTCATCGAGCCGCGAAACGCGTGTCGAGTGCGGCGCCGTCTTCACCAACTCCGGCGTCTCATCCACTTCGCGCGCGATGGCCTGCATGGCATCGATGAACAGGTCCAGTTCCTCCAGCGATTCGCTCTCCGTTGGCTCAATCATCAGCGCGCCGTGCACAATCAATGGAAAGCTGACCGTATAAGGATGGAAGCCGTAGTCGATCAACCGCTTGGCGATGTCGCCGGTTTTCACGCCCTTCACCGCCTGCCGCTTGTCGCTGAAAACCACTTCGTGCATCGAAGGCGTTCTGTATGGCAAATCGTAAAAGTCTTCCAGCTTGGCGCGAATATAGTTTGCGTTGAGCACGGCGTCTTCGGTTGTCTGCCTCAATCCGTCAGGACCATTGGCAAGTATGTAGGCAAGCGCGCGAATGAACATTCCCACATTGCCATAGAACGCGCGCACCCGCCCAATGGATTCCGGCCGGTCATAACTCCAGCTTTTCGCGCCGTCCTTGTTTTGGACGAGAACTGGCGTCGGTAAGAACGGCTCCAGAAACGCTTTGCAAGCCACCGGCCCGGAACCAGGTCCGCCGCCGCCATGAGGCGTCGAAAAAGTTTTGTGCAGGTTCAGGTGCATCACGTCCACACCGAAATCGCCCGGCCTCGCCTTGCCCACCAGCGCATTCATGTTGGCGCCGTCCATATAAAGCAGCGCGCCCTTCGCGTGAAGAATCTCGGCGATCTTCGCGATCTGGCTCTCGAAAACTCCAATCGTCGAAGGGTTAGTAATCATCAGCGCGGCGGTATCTTCATCTACTTGCCGAGTTAGCGCATCCAGGTCGATGCCGCCCTCTGCGTTGGACTTCAGCGTTTCCACCGTGTAACCGCAGATAGCCGCGGAAGCAGGGTTAGTCCCGTGCGCTGAGTCGGGGATAAGTATCTTCTTGCGCGGGTTGCCCTGCTTTTCGTGCCATGCGCGGACTAACAAAATTCCCGTAAACTCGCCGTGCGCACCAGCCGCCGGCTGCAGAGTGATCGCATCCATGCCGGTGATTTCGATCAGGCAGCGCTGAAGTAAATCGATAACTTCAAGAATCCCTTGCGCCAGTGAATCGGGCCGGTAAGGATGCGCCTCGGCCAAACCTTCAATTCGCGCCACTAACTCGTTCACTCTCGGGTTGTACTTCATGGTGCAGGAACCAAGCGGATACATCCCCAGGTCGATGGCATAGTTCCACGTCGAAAGCCGTGTGAAGTGGCGGATAATCTCAATCTCGCTCAACTCCGGCAGCTCGCCCGGCGTCTTGCGATGCGCCGCGCCAAGCAGGGTGGCGGCATCAACGGCAGGCACATCGAGTGGGGGCAGCTTGTAAGCGCGCTTGCCCGGCGACGACTTCTCGAAAAGCAGAGCCTCGTTCTGTGTCGGATGCGGGCGAACTCTCTTGTTGCTCACTTCTGTAACTTCAGATAATGCCATTTTCCCCTCGCTGCAAAATGCTTTACTTTGATTCTGTGAATTCGGTCGATTTCAACCGCGTCAGATTACTCTGGTAGTTCTTCTCGTTTATTTTCCACGTAAACCATCCCACGAGCAGCCCCCCTGCAACACACTGAACTAGCATGTCAGAAACCAGGGCAGCGCTCAGGGACATATGGAGTAATAAGACATCTTCACAAAGCCTAAGAACCGTCACCCCTGCGCCGAACACCAATACACCGCGAACCAGAATAAAGTCAATTTCGCCGCGTTTACGGGTTCGCTCCCAGTTTTGTAACTGCTTCTCGGTCATCTTGCATTTCAGCCAAGCGAACATTTCGAATCCTCCTTCCCCGATAAATAGCGTCTTCTGGATGGACTAAAGCCCTGACCTATCATCCTGTCGCTTCTTCGCTCCATAAAATCGCTCTTCGTGAAGACTCCACGTGCACTTTGCCCAAACGTATCCTGCCAGAGGGCAAGCTATCAGCAGACTTACCACATAAAGCCAATTCACTTTTTGATGACGAGCAAGGATGCCGAGGTTCGTCAGAACAAACATGCTGCCGCCCCACTTCAGCACTCCGTGATAAAGCATGAAGGCCCGCTTGCCGCTCTTGCGCTTTCTCTCCCACTTCAAACGCTGCTTCTCGCGCAACGCTGATCTGAATTTCTCGAACATTTACTTACTCCCATCCAAGAATCCAAATCCAATTCAAACTAATCGCGATTCTCTCGCCTACGCCTTCACTGTTACAGCCGAAATAGCCTTCGCCGCGGTGTCTATCTGTTCGCGGGTATTAATTTCAGTTGCGCACCAGAGCGTGCAGTTGCGCAATTCGGGATACCAGCGGCTCAAATCAATCCCGCCCACAATCTCTGCGTCGAAGAGGCGCTGGCTCCATTGCTCCGGAGCTTCTTCAGTTTGCAAAACAAACTCGTGGAAGCGCGGCGCGCCCGTGAACCGCAGTTTTGCTCCCGGTTGTGCACTTAGCGTTTTGGCCGCGTAATCCGCCTTGGCCAGATTATGTTCGGCTAACTCGCGAATTCCTTCTTTGCCGTAGACACTGAGGAAGATAGTAGCCATCAGCGCGACTAATGCTTGATTGGTGCAGATATTCGAAGTAGCTTTCTCGCGGCGAATGTGCTGCTCGCGCGTTGAAAGCGTAAGTACAAATCCGCGGTAACCCGAGCCATCCACCGTCTGTCCCACCAATCGCCCCGGCATCTGTCGGACAAACTGCTCTTTGGCCGCGAGTACGCCGCAGAACGGTCCACCATAACTCAACGCCACTCCAAACGATTGCGCCTCCATACTAACTATGTCTGCCTCGACCGGCGGGCGAACCACGCCCAGCGAGACCGCCTCTGCGATGGATACAATCAGCAATGCGCCCTTGGCGTGGGCAATCGCCGCAATAGCTGGAATATCTTCAATCACTCCAAAGAAGTTAGGGCTTTGCACTAGAACAGCCGCAGTCTCGTCCGTGACACTGACTTCAAGCGCGGCCATATCGATCCGTCCTGTCTTCGGGTCATAACCAACTAAGCTCGTCGGCAGGCCCTGATGTTTCGCATAGGTGGCCAGTACTTCGCGATACTCAGGATGGACAGTCGTGGCCACGACAGCTTTGTGGCGGCCTGTTACGCGCACAGCCATCATTACCGCCTCGGCCGCGCCGGTTGATCCGTCGTACATGCTGGCGTTCGCCACGTCCATGCCGGTCAGCTCGGCAATCATCGTTTGAAACTCAAAGATAGCTTGCAGCGTGCCTTGAGTTATCTCCGCCTGATAAGGCGTATAACTCGTCAGAAACTCGCCGCGCTGAACCAATGAGTCGATGATCACCGGGCGATAGTGGCGATAAGCTCCCGCGCCCAGAAAGCTGGCGAAGCTTGTCGAGTTCTTCTTGCCCGCCGCGCGAAAGTAGTCGATGATCTCGCTTTCGGCGTGCTGGCGTGGCACGTCCAGGTCGCGGTTCAGGCGATCTTCGACGGGGATCACGGCGAACAAATCGTCAATGGTAGGCGCGCCAATTTCGGCCAGCATCTGTTTGCGTTCAGCGGGTGACTTGGGAAGATAACGCATTTTCAGCCTCTAGCTTCTAGTTTAGCCATCAGCTTCTAGCTAACAGCTAAAAGCCTGTTAGGCAGGTCACCGGATGGCCTGTCGAGAGAAAGGTCAGTGTAAGTCAATTCAGCTTCCAGGCCAAAATGCAAGCTAAAAGCTGGAAGCTAACAGCTAAAAGCTGTCCCTCTAGCTCTCTTCCGCGATGAAAGCTTCATAAGCAGCCGCATCGAGCAGTGTGTTGACCTGCGCCGGGTCGGCAACTTCAACCTTGATGATCCAGGCTTCGTGAGGCTTCTCGTTGATCTTGTCAGGCGCGATCTTCAGTTCGTCGTTGACGGCTGTAACCGTGCCGGTGACCGGCGAGAAGAGGTCGCTGACTGCCTTCACGCTCTCAACTGAGCCGAAGGTTGCGCCGGCGGTCACCGCGTCGCCCACCTTGGGCGAGTCCACGTAAACGATGTCGCCGAGGGACTTCTGCGCATAGTCGGTGATGCCGATGGCGCCGACGGAGCCAGTCAGTTCAATCCATTCATGTTCGCGGGTATAGCGGTAGTTTGCAGGATAAGCCATGACGGTTTTGCTCCTCCAAAAAGTGAAGACCCAGTGTACGACCTCGGGGGCCTCAAGGAAAACCCCGCTTGCGCGCAGATGGGCGCGGGACAGTTTAAAAAGTCGACCTTATTGCGCCGGGCAAAAGCCGCGGTAGGGCGCCAGAGGGACAAGAAACAAGATTTCCAGCATTCCCGCCCGGTTGATCGGTAGGCTGTCTAAGGCGGCCCGGACCTCAGCCTCGTTGGCTGCCTCCCACACAATTGCCGCGCCGGGCATGTCGCCACGGCCCCAGATTTGCCGCAACAGGCCGGCGGCGTAAAGTTCCCTCACGCGTTGCGTTTCGCGAGCGGCCAGTTCCGGGGTGAAGGCTTCGGGTGGAAACGCATCTGTACGGCGACGGGAAAGCGAAAGGAATTGCATGAAACGATTGTAGCTCCCGATTTTAGTAATTCGTTGCCGGTTCTTAGCCGCGGGGGATTTGTACATTTGAATCGTGTAATGCGGCTGCGTCGTTTCCGTGAGTGGGCCACAAAGCGTCTACTCCGGAATACCCGCGCTGTGATAAGTTGTCTCCAATCTGAAACGAGGACGAGGAGGTCTTCAATATGCCGAAGTTCGTTATTGAGCGAGAAATTCCCCAGGCAGGCAAACTGTCACCCGAGCAATTGCATGCAATATCGCAGACATCGTGCGGAGTTTTACGAGAGATGGGCCCTCAAATTCAGTGGGTCCAAAGCTACGTCACGGACGATAAGATTTACTGCATTTACATTGCCCCCGATGAAGATGCAGTTCGCAAGCATGCGCAGCAAGGCGGGTTTCCAGCCAACCGGGTCTCGCGCGTTCGAACGGTGATTGACCCCACAACGGCGGAGTAGGCGCAGAATTCGATCAGCCCGTCTCTCAAGAGAAGCCTATCTTGCAAAGAACCTTCCCCTCCCTCCATTTGCCCACGGGTCATAATGTGCGGCGAAGTTGGCGCGCGTCTGCACGCTGGGGTGGCTGTATTCCCAAAACTCGATGAAGGGGCTGGGATTGGGATCTTCGAGCCAGGCTTCGCCTAAATGGTTGAAGGCGGAAACGGCGGTCTTCTGCGGGTCGGCGACGAGGCCGTGAATCGCCTCCTGCCCGTAAACGTCAGCCTCATGCTCAAAGTGGCGGCTGAAAGTATTGCCTGCGGGTTGCAGAATCAAGCTTGCAATCGAAAGCGCGAAAAGCAGCACCACAAATCCTTGACGGCTGGCAAGCGGGACAAAGCCGCTGTACGGATCGCCCAACTGCCAGCGAGCGCCAAAGCGGCGCGCCAACCATCCTGCAAACGCCGCGCAGGCCCAGAACACAAAGAACAGCCCGGCGGCCATGCCGGAGAGTTCCTTGGGAATGTGGTTGAGAACATAATGCCCGCTCTCGTGGCCGAAAATGAACAGGATTTCGTCGTCCGGCAGCCGGTCTGTTGCCGTATCCCACATCACAAAGCGCTTGGTGGCGCCGATGCCGGTTACGTACGCGTTGAGGCCGTTACTCTTGGCGCTGGCCTTCATCAGAAACATGCGGTCTGGCGGGATGTGCGTTCCGGTTCGCGCAACAACGGTTTCCAATTTGGCAACCAGCGTTGAATGAGTGTTCGTCAGCGGTTCGAATTTGTTGAAGAGCGGATCGATGATCAGCGGTTGGGCGAATACAGAGAGCACAATCAGCGGCAGCGACACCAGCCATATCCACATCCAATAGCGGCGCGGCGAAACGCGCACAATCCAGTTGAAGAACAGCAGAACAGGCGCGCCGAAGAGAACCGTGAGGCACAGGCTCTTGCCCACATCTTCAAGCCAGCTTCCCCATCCCTGCACGCTGATGCCGTAGTAGCGGCTGACCGTGTGGCCGACTGCATCCAGAGGCAGGCTTGCCAGTGTCGTGATAACCAAAAAGACGGTAAAGAAGAGCACCCCCTGCAACCAGCGCCTGCGCGACACGTCCTCAGCCCATTCCGCCCAACCCGCGGCCCAGCGCGAGGCCAGTAGCAGCCAGAGGATGGCTATGCCCCACAGCGAGCCAATAATGTCGAGCGCGGTGCTGATGTGGCCCAGGGTGATGGCCTTGGCCAGTTTGTCGGGCGGCAGATTGTAGGCCTGCGCGCTGGTAGGCCGCGATGAAGCTGGCGCTGCCTGAGAGTTTGGCGTAGTCGAGGCGCTCTGTGCCGAGAGGCTCGGAACCAGGCCGGCAAGCAGCAATGCGATACAAAATGTCACCAAATTTCGTCGCGCAAACATCCAGACGGAAGTACGAGCTTTCATGGCCAGTTTCCTCTCGAGTAGCTTACTCTGCGACAATTCGATTTGAAGACCTTTTACATGGTTTTCAAGCCTATGACAAATATTTCTTTTGCATTTGGAAGGTGGACGGCTTCAACGACCGCCACCCGCATAGTCTTTGCCGCTTTGGCGTTGGCCTTGCCAGTCGCCGCCGCCGCGCAGCAGCAGACCGCCCCGGTGCTCCTCAACGCGATGACGGCTGAGCTTAATCGTGCCTTCACCTCCCTCGGTAAGCAGGATCCGGGCAAGCAATTGCCGCCTTATTTTCTGAGCTATTCAGTGGGTGACGCCGGCGCTGTCGTCATTCGCGCGCAAGCGGGCGCGCTGGTTGATAGCTCGGCCAATCATATCCGCATTGCCGACGTGCAGTTGCGCATCGGCGACCCCAAGCTGGACAACACGCACGGCGCTCATCGTGCCTCCGCGGTAACCAGCACCCCGCTGCCCCTGAACGATGACCGGGAAGCGCTTTCGCGTTCGTTGTGGCTGGCTACCAACGCGGGCTACGGTAAAGCGCTGGACAATTACTTGCGCGTGAAAACGGAGGCCGAAGTCCACGCTAAAGAAGAGGACGCGTCGCCTGACTTCAGCCAGGAAGCGCCGCAGGTTTCGCTCGGCAAGCCTGCCCCGCCCGTGAAGATTGACCGCGCCGCGTGGGAGCAGCGTGTGCGCGCGCTCTCCCGCGTCTTCCGCGGCTTCCCGGATGTGAATATCAACATGGTCATCCTTTCGGTCCAGAACGAGACCGACTACTACGCATCTTCAGAGGGATCGCAGGTGATCACGCCGCACATGGCTGCGCGGCTAGTGGTCATTGCCACGACGCGCGCCGACGATGGCATGGACCTCTTCCGCGAGCAGACCTTTGAGGCCGAAACGCCTGAAGGCTTGCCGCCACAAGCCGAGATTGAAGCGGCAATCCGAGATCTGGGCTCGAGCCTCGAAGCGCTGCGCAAGGCGCCTGTCACCGAGCCCTTCAACGGACCTGCCATTCTCTCTGGCCGGGCCGCGGCGGTCTTCTTTCATGAAGTGCTTGGCCACCGGCTCGAAGGCCAGCGCCAGCGTGGCACCGACGAGGGCCAGACCTTTACCAAGGAAGTGGGCCAGGCTGTGCTGCCCACCTTTCTTTCAGTGGCTGACGATCCAACGCAAACCACTTTCGGAAATACATGGCTCAGCGGCAACTATGAATATGACGACGAAGGCCAGAAGGCTCGCCGCGTCGAGCTGATCCAGGACGGCGTGCTGAAAAATTTCCTCATGTCGCGGCTGCCGATTTCGAGTTTCAGCGCCTCCAACGGCCACGGCCGCGCGCAGGCGGGCAAGGTGCCCACCGGCCGCCAGGGCAACCTCATTGTGACCTCAACGAAGATGGAGCCGGAAAATAAACTGCGCAAGCAATTGATCGAGGAGGCCAAAAAACAGGGCAAGCCCTACGGCCTTTATTTCGAAGACATTTCTTCGGGATTCGCCGTCACCCAGCGCAGTTCTCCGCAGGCTTTCCAGGTAATTCCGCTGGTGGTTTGGCGTGTCTATGTGGATCACCGGCCCGATGAGTTGGTGCGCGGCGTCAGCATTGTGGGCACGCCGCTGGCGGCCATGAAGAGCATTGTGGCTACCGGCGACAAATATGAAGTCTTCAACGGCGAATGTGGCGCGGAGTCGGGCACCATTCCGGTCAGCGCGGTAGCTCCCGCCATGCTGGTCAGCACGATGGAGACGCAGAAACAGGCGCAGGGAACGGCGCGTCCGCCAATCTTGCCGATTCCAGGGGCGGAAGCGGCAACGTCCGCAAAGAGGGAGGCGCAATGAACCCAATTCGACACATCGCAATTTTTGTAACCATTCTGAGCGGTATTTGTCTGACCGCGTCTGCGCAATCCGCGCCCCAGCCCACTCGCGCCGATGCGGAAAAAGATCCTGTCCTCAAAGCCATGCTCACGGAACTCGACCGCAGCAAAACCCAGTTGCAGTTGAAGGACGTAGCGAAACCGTTCTTCATTCAGTACCGCATTGAAGAATTCGACAAGTTCGAGACCAGCGCCCAGTTTGGAGCCACGACTGGCACTCAGCACAGTCATGACCGCGTGGCGCGCGTAACGGTGCGCGTGGGCGACTACAAAACCGACAGTTCCGGTGAGAAAGGCGACGGCGCAGTCGTGCAGGCCGCTCTGGACGACGACCCGATTGCGCTCAGAACGGCGCTGTGGATGGCCACCGATCAGGCCTACAAGAACGCTCTCGCGGCTTACGCGCAAAAACAGGCCGCCCTCAAGCAGGTTGAAACGCCGCCGCAGGCCGACGACTTCAGCCAGGAGAAGCCGATCATCCGTCTCGAAGAGCCGTTGCGCCTCAAGCTCGACGAGCAGGCGTGGGAATCCAGGGTAGCGCACGACACCGGCATCTACCGCACCGATCGCAGTGTCAACGCCAGCCAGAGCGACGTGCAATACTGCATGGGAAGTTTTGCCGCGCTGGTGAAAACCACTTGGATTGTCACCAGCGAAGGCGCCATCGTGCGCAAGTCAGCGGCCGATTACCAGGAGAGCTTCGCGGTGGGCACACAGGCCGCCGACGGCATGAGCCTGCAACGCTCCTATGAGACAACCGGAACCGCTCTCACTGATCTCGATTCGCCTGAGGCCTTCGCACAACATGCGGTCTCTCTGATCGCATCTCTCGCTGATCTGCGCAGGGCGCCACTGGTCGAAGAAGAGTATCACGGGCCTTTGCTGATGAGTTCCGACGCGGCAGCCGATACCATGCGTGCGCTGGTGGCGGACGCACTAACCGCGACGCGTCCCAGGCTCGGCACCGAGGCGCGCACCAACGGGCCGTTTGCATCCAGCTACCATGCGCGCGTTCTGCCCCAGTTTCTTGATGTGGTGGATGATCCCGGACTGAAGAGTTACAACGGCAAGGGCCTCGTGGGCGCTTACGATGTTGACGATGAGGGCGTTCCTGCGCAAGCGGTCAAGCTGGTCGTCGCCGGCCAACTGGAAAATTTTTTGCTTGGCCGCGAGCCGGTGCGCGACTTTCCGCAATCCAACGGCCACGGTCGAGCCGGGGTTACCGGACCTCCAAAACCCTCCATTGGCGTGCTCCAGGTGACGGCAAAGGAGGGGCTGACTGATCAGGAACTGAACAGCAGGCTGCTGGAGTCGGCCGGACATCGCGGCCTGAAAAATGTCTATTACGTCTCCACCATGGGCGATAAGCTTGCGCCGCGGCTGCTTTACCGCGTAGGCGCAGACGGCAAGCGCGAACTGGTGCGAGGCGCCATCTTTGACGATCTTGACCAGCGCGCCCTGCGTGCCGATGTGGTGGCCGCGGGCAAGCAACTCTGGGTCGCCAACTACCTCGGAGAAATACCGGACACCGTGCTGGCGCCCGCGCTGCTCTTCGATGACGTGACCATCCGCCGCGCCAATAAGAAGAACGACAAGCTCCCGTTCTATCCCCCGCCGGAGTAAGTTGCCGGCGGATTTGCGTGAATATTTTTTCTTCCAGCCGCAGAGCATGGGTGGGATAGCGCGGCTATTTCTTCTTCCACGCGCCCACAATGGCGCCCATCAGAATCATGCCCAGCAGCCAGAATCCGGCATTGATCGCGAAGATTTTGAGTGACCGGACCTCGAAAATGTATTCCGTGGCATACGTTGTCAGCACCAGGCCGAACCATAGCATCACCGCAACCCTCACGCCGCGCAGTGCCGTCTGCGGCCCTGTAAGTTGCGTCACGCACGAAATGGTTGTAGCAATCACCGCTGCCGAAACCAGAGCTGTTCCATATTGAAGTGCCGGGTTCATGCCGCAGTTCTCCAGCCAGCTCATCGTGCGGCCGATGCCTTCAAGCCAGGCATTTAAGAAAAGCGTGTACCAGCCCGCCTCAAACAAAAAGCAAGCCACTGCGGCCACAAGAATCGCCCAATAGTTTTGCCTAACCCTCGCCTGTAGCTCTGCCATTTCATCCTCCAATTCGAATCCGTGTGTCTGGGGAAATTTGTCGATGGCGGAATTCTAAAACACGATTCCCAACTCGCGCACTGATTTAAATAATTGATGAAGCGCCGGGTGCCCCAGGTCCCTCGCACTTGGGGACCTGGGAAATCACAAACCGCACTGCGCTCAAGCGTGCTCGAAACCTCCAAATGCCCCATCCATTCCGCGTTCTTTGCGGAATGGGTGGGACAGCACGATGCAAAATTTCTCACCGGAACAGCAGATTTAGTCCAGCCGTGTCAGGTAAGCGTCGCCCTCTGCGGGCCGAAGTTGCCGCGCGATAATCTGGGCCTCCTCGCGATTGTCGCCGTGAGGACGGATGCGAACCCAGTAGCTGTCCTCGCCGGAAAACTCGATCACGCTGGCGTCGGGGAACTTGCGCAGCAGTTGCGCCTTGAACTTGTTGGCTCTGCGCTCGCTGGTGAAGGCGCCGATCTGCACGCACCAGCGGCCGCCAGTGTAAACCGGCTTAGGTGTTCGGTAAACGTCCACACGGACCCGTGCCGTGCCGCTCCGATAAACGCCCGTAGCCATGGCTGACGCAATCGTCAGATCGATCATCTTGTCTGCCACAAACGGTCCGCGATCGCTGATGCGCATCGTTGCGGATTGGCCGGTCGTCAAGTTAGTCACCACAATCAGCGAGCCCATGGGAAGCGTGCGGTGTGCGGCCGTCAAATCATCGTCGCTGAAGACCTCGCCATTGGCGGCTTTGCGGCCCTTGTAAGGCGCGGTGTACCAGGTAGCCAGACCTTCCTCGCTGAAAAGGGGTTTGTGCGCCTTCACATAGCTGAGGTCATCCCCGCTCACTCCGCCCGGCGGCACAGGACTGGGCGCAATCCTCCCGGCTGGCAAAGGCGCCGGTAACGGCGCGTATGCCTGTTCCCGGGGCTGGGACTGAATCTGAACTGTGGGCGCGGTTGCCTGCGGCGGCGTCCACGCAGCAACAGTTTGTTGATGCTCGCATCCAGACAAAATCAGAACCAGCAAGCCCGCCAGCGCAATTGCCGGGTGCCCCATCCTCGCGACTTTTTTCTCTTGCAAGGGCGGGAAACCACAAGAATTTGGGTGCCCCATCCATCGCGCTTTCTGCGATGGGTGGGATAGCACACATGCACCGTGGGTGGCCCAGGTCTCGATTCTGAGACCTGGGAGACTCCTGGTCTCAATCAGCAATCTCATCAACGCCGCGCACTCCCATTCCGCTCAAAGCGGTCGGCCAATTCGCGCAATCTGTCGGCCACCTTGCGCAACGCCATGATCGACTCGGCGCGCACCTGTGGAATCACCGCGTCGTTTACGTAAGCGATGGCGTGGCGCATTTCCATCTCGATCAGTTCGACAGCCTCTTCAATGCGCGCGCCGGCGCTGCCTGGACTGGAACCGGGACCGCGACCCGGAGGGGGATTCGTACTCATACATCGCACCTCGCACTACGAACTTGTAGCGCCGGCCTCCTGGCCGGCTGTTGCGCGGGCTTCCCAGCCCGCGTTCAAAACCCAAGTCCAGTTCGTCAATTCCGCCTTGGCTGGGTTCTCGATGACCTACCTGATGGCGCAAGAAGATTTAGACAACAACCTCCTCTTAAGTCTCCGCTGCGCTGTGCGGCGCGTCAACCGAGGAAGGCTCGAAGGTGCCGCAAAGGTCAATACAACTTGCAGCCGCCAGCCATCCGTGCGGCCATCGCTCTGTCGCTTCGCCGCGTAACTTTCTGCAAAGTATTTGCGTCGGACTTTACGATTGCATAAACGAACAATTCGCGCCGGTCGCGTTATCCCGGATAGACTTGACCATCAGCGAACCGGGTTTCTCTCACGCGTGCAATCAATTCTTCCGTCACCGAGGCCATGACTTTTGGAAAGTAATTCGAGAGAAGACGCAAGCAAAAATTCCGCCGCCGGCCACTGGAACTCTGGCCCCGCGCGGAGAATGTGTCGCGCCGCTCTGCTGTTGGTTGTCGCGCAATTGCTTTTAGCGCCAAATTTATCCTGTGCCGGTCAAACCGAAACTCCTCAGCCTCTGCCGAGCGCTCCAGTCCCGCATCTTCCCGTTCATCCGAAGCCTCCAACACCAGGGCCTTGCCAGGCGTCCCGCTCCAGTTCTGAAACGGCCCAGGCTGCCGAGTTGGGAGCAGTTTTCGGTGCCGGCAATGCGGCAGCAGGAGTGAATCCTCAGCCCGGGGCGCAGCCTGTCACGCCCTGCCCGCCTCTGACGCCTTTTATCAACTGGTATGCGCGTTTTATCGACGGGCCAAAAGTCAAACCAATGACCCCAAAAGAAAAGGCGTGGCTGGCGGTGCGCAACGTTGCCGACCCATTCAACTCCCTCACGGTTCTCGGCTCCTCGGCCATCGCTGTAGGCTCCGATTCTCACTCCGCTTATGGCCCCGGCTTTAATGGATTCAAGCTCGCCGTGGGCATCAGCTATTCAGAAGACGTTACTGCCGAGTTCTTTGGCACTTTCCTCATCCCTACCATCGTTCACCAGGACCCGCACTACCACCGCATGCCCCATGCGACCATCAAGCGCAGAATTGCCCACGCTCTTTATGCGGTGGTTTGGACGCAGGGCGACAACGGCAAAAGCATGCTGAACTACTCAAATGTGGTGGGCGGCGCTATCGAAGACGAGATTGGCAACCTCTATGTCCCTGGCAGAGAGACCAATCTCCCCGCAAGCGCAGAGCGCTACGGTATCGGTATGGTCACTGCGCCCGCAGATAACTTCGTCACTGAGTTTCTGCCTGACGTGGCACGCCGCATTCACGTTCGCGTCGTTCTAATCCAGCGAATCATTGACCAGGTCGCCAAAACGGGCGGTTCCGGTCCATAGCCGCCTGTTTCCGACAAGGATGCCGGTTTCCTGACAAACGCGCTTCCTGGCTATGAAACCCCCGCAAAATAAGGCAAACACTAGCGTTGCAACCCGCCGGCGAATCAGCTCAAGATCCTCGGCCTTTTTGCCTGAAAGTTAACAAAAAAAGGTTGCGAGTTGAACAAAATGTAAGCTATATTCTTTTCACCCCGGGCCAGTCCAATTTGGAAGCCCAGGTGCACGTCCCCTGACTGGGAACAATTCCCCCGATTTTCCCTGTCCGACCCTCAAAAAACATATTGGAGGTTTTTCACGATGAACAGTAAGTTGAGTCTCACGACTTCCCTGTGCGTCGTCGTCCTGGCGCTCTTTGCCTTGGCCTGCGCACCCGCGTTTGCTGCTCCCAGCAACCCCTGCCCCACAATCAGCGGCACCGTCAACAGCGGCCCTGATCAGGAAGGAATCAATCCCACCTACACCACCGACGCGGCCGGTGGAGCAACCTGCAACGTCCTGATCACGTTTGAAGCAAACGGATCGATTGTGACAACTAACCCCAACGCGGCAGTTTCCTATGATGGCGGTGACGACGACAACCTGGTTGGCATCATCAACGAAACGGGAAAGGCCATCAGCTCTATCAACCTTTCCAGCGCGGTCGATGACATCTTTGGTTTCGACGGAGATGGCATCTGCAGCATCAGCAACGGCGGCTACTACACCTTCTCTGCTTCTGGCACTGGAGGAACAGGCGCCTGCTCCGGCGTTTCTCAGGGTGCCTCCACCGGTGGTGGTTATGGTGGCCCCGGCGTGACCTACACGGGCATTAACGGCGCCAACACGGCTGGCACTGTCAACTTCGCAGGCGGTATTGCGGCTAACGGTGGCACCGCGTTCTTCAGCCTCGAGGGTCCTGTAGATCTCAACCTTCAGGTGAACAATCCTATTCCGGAGCCGAGCAGCTACCTGCTCTTCGGCACCGGCTTGCTGGGCTTGTTTTTCTTCGCGCGCAAGAAACTTCTCGCCTAGTCTCTCTCACTTAGACCTGCTGAACAAAAAGCCCCGCGCCTCGCTTTGAGGTACAGGGCTTTTTGTTCGGTGAGTCGAATTCCTACGCCCTTGCGCCCGCCAACAGCCTGCGCCGCATCATCGCCAACAACAGAGGCAGTCCTCCCAGCGTCAGCCACTCCGGCTCGGGAATTGGATTTGCAGTCACCACTGTGGATGAATCAAACGTCGCGCTGCCAGTCACCTGACCCGAATATGTTGCTCCCAGGAATTGCCCCACATAAATCTGATCGCATGGATCTGATCCCAGTGATGTGCCCCCGCATACCGGCGAAACATAAAGGACGTCGAACCCTCCTACGAACGTATTGCCGGCGTAGATCGGAATGTCGTAGTCAGGTCCGCCGCTTTCGTCGAGTTGAAGATACATCGTTGTTCCGGCGGGAATGCTATCAAAATAAAAATCGTCCTGGTACGTGCCGCCGATGGGATTTTCCGAAATCGAGCCCAGCGGCGAAGGCCCCGTGCCCAGGTACGTCGTGACAAAATCGTACGTCCCGCCCGTGAAGCCTGCTGTGCTCCCGGTGTACGATCCGGTCAGCGAACAGGTTGTGGAGGAGGCCCCTGCCACGCAAGTGCCCTGCGTGTTCAGATAGGTTCCGTAGGGGTTGTCAGTTCCCTGGCCCGTCAGGACGTAATTCTGCGCGCTTTGTCCCAGGTTGACGCTGATTGACGCAGCCTGCATTATCGGCGCCGCAAGCAACACGCCCGCAAGCACACACACACTTGTGCTGATTCTCATGAACTAACCTCCGTGGGGATTGAAGCGCAGTTGGGGAAACTGCCCTGTACCCATACAAAAAATGAGCGCGCCCTCAATTGTCAAGTGTTTTTCCCATAAGGATTTAGGCAAAGCTTCAACCCTGCGGCTGTGGCTCATCCTGCGCCCTTTGACTTCAATAGCCCCTGCCGTTCGCCCCTCCCATGCTGCCATTCAGCCACAGATTCCGCCATTTGCTGTTCCAAGTTTGGGTTGGCCGGGCGCAGCGGTTACGCTGTTAACTGGATTTTCAGTCCCCGAGGATTCTCCCAAATTTCGGGAATCCCAGGAGCGAGCGTGGCATTGGCCCGCCGCCGGAAGCAAATTTAATTGAGGAGTCTGCACTTATGCCCAAAGCAATCAAGTACGCCGAGAAAGCAGCCGTATACGCGGCAAAGGGAGCGTGGGTCGTTTTTGAGCGGCTGAATCGCATCAGCCCCAACCCCGGTTTCACCCCCAAGTGGAGCGACAAGCCCCTGCAGAAGAGCTACGAAAAGCAGAAGCCGCCTTTGGGCTGGCCGCGCACCACTGACTCGCTCTGCCCCAAGTGCGTGCCCGAAATCCGCAAACAGATTCTCGACGGCAAGCTCCCCTACGAAGTGCTCCTCAACGAAAAAGTGGGCGAAATCAAGGCGCAGATCATCGAGCGCGACGGCAAAATCCTCATGGTCAAGGATTGCCCCAAGCACGGCCACTTTGAAGACCTCATGTCCATCGACGCGCCCTTCTTCAAGCATCTCGA
>JBEKQD010000082.1:0-18400 GCA_049520075.1 Occallatibacter sp.
AAGTACCTCCAGGTGCGCGATGAACAGGGTAACTGGATCTTCCGTTCGAAGCGCATGATTGCCCAGAATCCAACCCTTGATGCCCCGGGTAGTTTGCCGAAGGACGGGCAAATCGCGGAGTTTCATCAGGGTACGCGATTCGTGCGAATTCTCTCTTATCCAATTGCCGCACGGGGCAAGCTCTACTCGGTCCAGACCGGTGTTGCGTTGAACAAATCGATGTTGCTGCTAGCGAGCTTCCGCAACAATCTGCTCTGGCTCACCCCGCTGGTCATACTGCTGGCCGCCGTGGGTGGTCACCTCATGAGCCGGAAAGCTCTTCAGCCGGTGGCCGCGCTTGCAGCCGAAGCGCGTCGCATCAACGAACGCAATCTTGATACTCGCCTGCCCGTGCCGCGCGCCAAAGACGAGATCTCCGATCTGTCGCTCACTCTGAACCAAATGCTGGAGCGCATCGACAATGCCTTCGCCAGCGTTCGAGCCTTCACCGGCAACGCCTCGCACGAGTTGCGCACGCCCATCTCGCTTTTGCGCACCGAGATCGAGGTAGCCCTGCTTCGTCCGCGCGCCGCCGGAGAGTATCGAGATATCCTTGGCCGCCTGCACGAAGAGACCGTGCGCATGACCGGCCTGGTGGATAACCTGCTTTCGCTGGCTCGGGCCGATGGTGGAGCTGAAGCTATTGTTATTGTTCCCGTCAAGGTTAACGCTTTGCTTCTTGAGGTCGCCGAGCGCTGGGAGATGACTATGCAGAAAGCCTTGCTTGACTTTCACATAGAAATGCCCGCGGGCGATCTCGTCGTGTTAGGCGATGCGCATGGCCTTCTGCGCCTGCTATCCATTCTGCTGGAGAATGCCAGCAAGTTCACACCACCTGGCGGAGCGGTCACGTTGCGCGCGGTGGTTCTGGAGTCTTCGGTCGTTCTTTCCGTCGAGGACACGGGAATCGGCATCGCTCCTGAGCATCAGGCACGGATCTTTGATCGCTTCTATCGTGTTGTGCGGGCGGGGGACACACTTGCTGCCGGCTCCGGTTTGGGGCTCGCTCTGGCGCGCTGGATTGCGGTGCGCCACGGTGCCACACTTTGCGTGGAAAGCAAACCAGGGTGCGGGAGCTGTTTTTCTCTCTCGTTAAAACAGTTGATCCCTGCAGCTGGCTGCGCCTCGGCACCCGCAGCATCTCGAGTCCCAGCAGGACTCGTCCAATAGTTTCTGCTCTGCGAGTTCCAGGTGAACTGGGCGGCTGATCCGTCCTTCTGTGACGCGGTAGTGTTTTGGGATAACGTTCATTCTTGTGTAATGGCAACCCTCTTGCCGGCAGTGCTAAGGAACGGCTCAGACGCGGTACCAGAGATGTTGCGCACAATCCGGGAATCCGCACCCGGTATTCCTCCACATCCCCTCGATCGGATCATCCCGCGACGGGATTCCGGCCGGATTGACATGTGACTCTGGACCATCTTCTTGAAATTGGTGGTCTATTTAAACTCAGAGAGGAGCACGGGTTTAATACTCGGCGATTGATAACGCGCCATGAAGGCGCAGGCGTTCACAGAACTGAATCTGAGCACTTCGAGCGGTCACCAAGGATCGGGACCATCTTTTGAAAACGACTGTCCTGTTGGGCCATCGTCATCCAGCAGTGCCAGACGCGTTGCTTCGATGGCTCCGACCTCTACCGGTTGCGTCCCCTGGTTGTCGTTCAAGTCCGTCTTTGTGTATCCGGGATTTGCCGAGTTCACTTTGATCTTTGTACCCCGGAGTTCATACGCGAGATGGATCGTCAACATGTTCAGGGCAGCCTTCGACGCGTTGTATCCAATCAGTTTGACATCGCGGCCTGTCCACGCAGGATCGCTGTTGAGGGTGAGCGAGCCGAGTCCACTTGAAATGTTCACGATTCGGCCGGCGGCTGACTTGCGCAGAAGAGGCAACATGGTTTGGGCGACACGAAGCGCGCCAAAGAAGTTGGTGTCGAAAACCCCTTGCACCACTCCCACGTCAGCCGCGCCGGGCAGCCCGTCGCCGCGCACATTGACGCCAGCATTGTTTATGAGAATATCGAGGCGGCCGTAGCGACTTTCAATCTGTTTCGCTGCAGCCGTGATGGTGTCCTGCTTCGTAACGTAGATCTCAATAAAGTGAACATCGCTGAGTCCGGTCTGTTCGAGCCCTTGGACGGCTTGCCTCCCACGTTCCACGTTACGCGCACCCAACAACACGGTGCATCCAGCGCTATTGAGATTACGAGAGATTTCCAAGCCTATGCCTTTATTCCCTCCGGTCACCAGTGCAATCTTCTTTTCATTTGCCATACGACTTGAACTCCTCTTGTTGCGAATACTGACCTTCAAAGCGCCATGCCGCCGGACACTTCGATTCTCTGGCCATTGACCCAGCGATTCTCATCCGAGAGAAGCGCCGCGATCATGGGTCCGATGTCATCAGGCACGCCCGCACGCTCCAACGCCGTCATTTCCGCCACGCGCTTGTTGATTTCGGGATTGTCGCGCACCATGCCACCGCTGAAGTCGGTTTGGATCGCGCCTGGTGCGACGACGTTCGCGGTGATCCCGCGTGGGCCGAGCTCTTTGGCTAGATAGCGGGTCAGCACCTCGACCGCTCCCTTCGCGGCGCCGTATGCGGAGCTGCCGGGCATCGAAAACCGCGCAAGTCCCGACGAAATATTCACGATGCGGCCACCATCGTTCATCAAGGGAAGCAGTTTCTGCGTCAGAAAGTAAACACCTTTGACGTGGACATTGAAGATCTCGTCGAATTGGGCTTCTGTCGTTTGCTCAAAGCCCGCATGCAGTGAGTTGCCTGCGTTGTTCACCAGGTAGTCGAATCGGTCGCGCCCCCAACGATCGAGCGTCTTGCGGACCTCGGAGACGAACATATCAAAAGCGCGAACGTCTCCCGTATCGAGGCGAAATGCTGCCGCATTCCGCCCCAGGGCTTCGACCTCGTGGATCAAACTCTCAGCCTCTTTCTGATTCGCGCGATAGGTGAAGAGAATGTCGACACCGCGACGCGCGAGACTGATGGCGGTATTGCGGCCGAGGCCGCGGCTTCCGCCCGTAATAATAGCGATCTTATTCGTCACCATTTTGAGATCCTTTGCTTGTAGAGATGCGTTCCCTTGGTTCAAGATTTGGAGTAGCGCATGTTCTCGAGATCGGTGAGGAGGGTGGCCCCGGTTGGGTTCCATCCCAGCTTTTTTCGCGTCTGCGCGCTGGAAGCTGGCATATCCAAGCCCGCGAAGATCGCTTGCCAGCCAAAATGAGCTTGCGCTTCCTCCTGAGAAAGGCTGACTACGGGCACCTTCAATCCTTTCCCGATGACTTCAGCGATCTCCCGCATCGATACACCCTCTTCAGAAACTGCGTGGTACCTGCTGCCCGCTTCGTGCTTCTCCAACGCAAGCCTATAAAGATGGGCAACATCGTTAACATGAGCCGCCGACCAGCGGTTGCTTCCGTCGCCCACATACGCCGAGACTCCCTTTTCACGAGCTAACTGGACCGCGTAGGTGATGAGGCCCTGTTTGACCGTATCGTGAACCTGCGGAAGGCGCACCACAGATACGTTGACTCCACGCGAAACCTGCGCCAAGCCTGTCGCTTCGGAGACGCGAGGCATCGCTGGGTTGGAAACGACTTCCATGTCTTCGGTAGCGACACGGCCTGGAGCAAGCGCACCGATTCCGGAGGTGACAATCAAGGGGCGGTTTGTGCCCGCAAGCGCGTCGCCCAGTGTCTCGATAGCGCGCCTGTCGATCTCACACACCTCCTTGAATCTCGACCAGTCGTGGATAAAAGCCGTGTGAATCACAGCATCAGACGCAGCCGCTCCACTGCGAAGGCTTTCCAGGTCTTCGAGATCGCCCCGATGCACCTCGGCGCCAGCGGCGATGAGAGACTGAGCGCCCGCATCGCTGCGCGTCAGGCCGAGCACCTGATGACCCGCTTTAATGAGTTCCGGAACAATGGCTGACCCGATAAAACCGGTAGATCCAGTAACGAATACACGCATATATTTTCCCTCCTAAGCATTTGTGAATTCAGTTGATAAAGAAGAAACGTTCACTCGGGTTGCGAGCCGAGCCGAAGCCTTGATGGTGACCAATCGCCAGTCGCGGTTTGAGGAGGGCAGGCACTCGATCTCGGCCAGTGCCTGCAGCCAGTCCTCCGCTGAAAGCTCCGCCTGTTCTCTCCCGAACAATTGTTTGACCGCGTTGAAGAATGCTGCCAACTCTTGCTCCGCTGTCTTCATCAGGCGGACGGAACGAAAATTGAGATCTTTCGAAGATTCAAGACACGCGACAAGATTCATATTCCTCACCTCGCAAGCTGCAAGAATCAGAGACCACTATTGACAGGTCGCCGTTTTCCAACTAAAACGGAGGTAGCCTCCGAATAAATAGATTACCGGAGACTGTCTCCGGTTGCAAATATTTTGCCCATGGCCTGCAAGCTTTCATTACCGGTCTGCCGAAAGCCACGCACTGATGCGCAGCGGAACCGCGAGCGAATTCTGGAGGTGGCAAAGGAGGCGTTCACCCGTTTTGGCGCGGACGCCAGCCTGGACGATATTGCCAAACAGGCGGGAGTGGGCCCTGGAACTCTATACCGTCACTTTCCCACGCGAGACGCCTTGATCGAAGCGGTCTATCGGAGCGAAGTGGAAAAACTGGCTGCGGCAGAATCCAAATTTGCCGAGACGATGCCCCCGGTTGAGGCATTGCGAGCCTGGATGCTGTTATTCGTCGACCATATCGCGGCAAAGCAGATCATTGCGCCGGCACTGAATAGCACGGTAGGCGGCCCCTCGAAGCTATTTGAGTGTTCTCGCAGCCTGGTCCAGGGAGCGATTGATGCGCTGGTGAAGCGCGCAATCAAGAGCGGCGACATACGTCGGGATCTCGAGCCCTTCGACCTGCTTCGAGCGCTGATCGGCGTCTCCCATGTAGCGTCCGGTCCCGGCTGGCAGCAAAGCGCCCGGAGGCTGGTGGACATCCTCATCACTGGCTCGCGCCCAGTCAAGTAGTGCTTGTAATGCTGTCCGATTCCCTCTTTGGGCACAATAAAACCAATCTCTAGCCACTGAGCCTTCCAGTATTCGCCGCATCTGTTTGGCGGCAATTCGACGGCAAACATTCGCATTTCGAGACGAAAACCTCCTCTTCCATGCGCAGCTTATGAGGCGTTTTTGGTACAAAAATCCTCTTCCTGACGGCAGAATCTTGCCCCAATTGAAATTTCTCGCCACAAATAGTTCACATAATCCACAAAAGTGTGTATTATGTGGTCAGTGGACGGCCATCAAGCCGCGCCGCCGCACCTGGTGCTTTCAGATTTTGGCCACGAAAAGAGATAAGGAGACAGAATGATTCACAAGACTCGCCTGTTTACACCCGGACCGACGCCGCTTCTTCCCGCGGCTCAGTTTGCCATGGCTGCTGCCGACATACACCATCGCACGCAGGAGTTTCGCGCGCTCTTTCAGAAGGTTCTGGCGCAATTGAAGGTTTTCGTCGGCACGCAGAACGATGTGCTGCTGCTGGCGAGCTCGGGGACGGGTGCGATGGAGGCTTCGGTTTCCAATCTCACCTCGCCGGGTGATCAGGTTCTTGTGCTGTCGGCGGGCAAATTCGGCGAGCGGTGGGTGGAACTGGCGAAGGCCTTTGGCTGCGTGGCAGAGGTGGTGAAGGCGCCTTATGGAGAAACCTTCGACCTGGTTGCAGTGCGCAAGGCGCTGAAGCCCGAGCATCGAGTTGTCTACATGCAGGCGACGGAAACCTCGACGGGCGTGCGGCACGACGTGGAAGCCATTGCGAAGCTGTTGAAGGAAACCGGTAGTGGGGCGTTGCTGGTGGTGGACGGGATTACCGGGCTGGGGACGACACACTTCGACGTTGACGGCTGGGGGATCGACGTGCTGATTGGCGGTTCGCAAAAGGCGGTGATGATTCCGCCGGGCCTGGCTTATCTCAGCGTGAGCGAGAAGGCGTGGGCGGCGATGGAGACAGCGAAGAATCCTCGCTTCTACTTCGACCTGCGCAAGGAGCGCAAGAACGCGGTGAAGGGCGAGAGTGCGTATACTCCCTCCGTCGCGCTGATTGCCGGGTTGGGCGCGGCTCTGGATTACATCGCAGGGCAGGCCGGGGGCGATCTGGAAAAAGGTCGAATCGCTCTGATCGAAAACGCTCAGGTGAATGCAGCGGCGACGCGCGCGGGTCTTGTGGCGCTGGGATTTACGCTCTTTGCGCCTACGGCTCCGGCGGCTGCGGCGACGGCTGTGGCTGTGCCCGAAGGAATGAACTCGAGCGAGGTGGTAAAGGCGCTCAAAGCCCGCTTTGCCTTGGTGACTGCCAACGGCCAGGGAGAGATGCAGGGCAAAATCTTCCGCGTGGCGCATCTGGGATTTTTCGATTATCTCGACACGGTGGCATTTCTTGGAGCGATGGAACACATTGCGAAAGATACGCTGGGACTGCCGATCGAATACGGGCAAGCAGTGGCGGCGGCGCAAAAGGTGTTTGCGGAAGCGGCCTCTAGCCACTAGCTTCTAGCTTTTAGTGCGCTGACTGAATTTTGTGGTTTCCCACCCATCGCAAAAAGCGCGATGGATGGGGCACGGGGTTTTTGGCTAAGAGCTAGAGGCTAAAGGCTGGGAGCTGCTTTTTATGTCCGAACTGAGTTTTGGGGAGAAGCTGCTGATCGCACGCAAGCAGCTTGACCTTTATCAATACGAGATGGCCGAGCGGCTGGGGGTTCATGCCAACTCGCTGACCAAGTACGAACGGGGCGAGGGCAAGCCGCACGCGGCCGTTGTGCGGATCTTCGAGATTCTGTGTGAGCAGCACAACATCCGCTTTGACGAGTATGAAGCAGCACGCAAGAGCAAGGGAGACACGATGAAGATTGTTCTGGCAGAGAAGGTTTCTCCGGCAACGCTGGCCGTGTTTGCGGCCGAACCGGGGTGGGAAGTCTTGACGCACGACCAACTGCCGGATGGACTGCCGGCTGCTCTCGTGGATGCCGACGCGCTGGTGGTGCGCTCCGCGGTGCAGGTGGACGATGCCCTGATGGAGCGCGCACCCAAGCTGCGTGTGATTGGCCGGGCCGGAGTGGGCGTGGACAACATTGACGCGGGGGCTGCTACACGGCGGGGCATTGTGGTGATGAACACGCCGGGAGCAAACGCGGTGGCCGTGGCCGAGCTGACCATTGGGCTCATGCTCGCACTTGCGCGCAAGGTGCCCGCGGCCAATGCGTCGATGCATGCCGGCAAGTGGGAAAAGAAAATTCTGCAAGGGGCGGAGCTTCGCGGCAAGACGCTTGGTATTCTCGGGCTGGGGCGGATTGGGCTAGAGGTTGCCGCGAGGGCACGCGGATTTGGGCTGGAGATCGTCGGCAGCGATCCGTTTGTCTCAGCTGCCGTGGCGCGCGAAAACGGCATCCGGCTCGTGACACAAGAAGAACTGTTCGCCGGCGCGGATTACATCACGTTGCATGTGGGGCTGACACCGCAGACCTCGGGAGTAATCAATGCAAAGACACTCGCCTGCATGAAGAAGGGCGTGCGAATTATCAACTGCGCGCGCGGCGAGTTGATCGATGACACAGCGCTGATTGCCGCACTGAAGTCGGGTCACGTCGCAGGCGCGGCGCTCGATGTATTTGCCGAAGAGCCGCTGAAGAATTCGCCCTACGCGGAGCTGGACAACGTGATTCTGACGCCGCACATCGCAGGATCGACGGCCGAAGCGCAGGAGGCCGTGGGAATCCAGATTGCGCGCCAGGTGCGCGATTACCTCAAACTTGGCGTGGTACAGAATGCTGTGAATCTGCCGTCGCTGAGCCATGAGGAGTACGTTGCGCTGGCGCCGTACATTGACCTAGCCGGAAGGCTGGGAGGATTTCTGGCGCAGGCCGGACTCAGCGGCGGAAAGTCCGGCATCGACGGCATCAACCTGATTTATGGAGGCACGCTTGCCGAGGCCAAGACTGAGCTGATGCGCAACGCAGCCATCGCGGGACTACTGGCAGGCTCGGAAAATGTAAATCGCATCAACGCGGCGACCGTGGCGGAGGAGCGGGGAATTCGCATCCATGAAGAGAGGCAGGCGTCGCATCGCGGCGGAGCGGCTTCTGTTTTGACAATCGTCTTGCACACGACCGCGGGGACAAGCCGCGCCAGCGCCACGGTAATTCACGGCGAGCAGCCTCGTCTGCTGGAGTTTGACGGCATCGACATTGAGACGCCGCTCGAGGGCAATCTGCTGGTCTGCCGCAACCTTGACGTGCCGGGCGTGATTGGCCGGATCGGAACCATCCTGGCCGAGCAGAGCGTGAACATCGCCAACTTCGCTTTGGGCCGCGAGCGGTCTGGGCCGAAGCCCGTAAAGGCGCTCTCCGTGGTGCAGGTGGATGCGCCGGTTTCCGATGCGGTGTTGGGAGCACTCTCATCCATAGAAGCGCTGCTGGAGGCGCGGCTAGTCAAGCTGCCGGAGGCGGGGTACTGAGGTTCTTTAGTTATCGCGCATGATGAGTTAGTTCAGAATCAGACGCACACGAGGGAGGCAGCCCCGATGGAGGCTTCTCGCGGGAACTTTTTCGTTTTTCAAGTTTAGGTTTATGGCGGGGAAGGGGATTCGAAGAATAGCCGTTGGAGATGCCAATGGGATTGCCATGTATGGCATTAAATGATTGATATAAAAGATATTATTCTGATGAACTGAATGCTCTCTCCCAACCGTGGATTTCTTTGCGATTTGTAATACCCCCTATAGTACCCCCGCTAACGAAAGGGTGCTGATCTTTTCGCAAAAAGACTATTCTTATTCATTTCGATCTCTCCAGCGTTTGAGGTTTCGATGGACGCGCGCAGGCCGGAGTCGTAGCCGGAGCGTCGGAGGTTTGCCACAATGCCAGGCGAGTTGCTCCACTTATTGACAATGGCTCCGGGAGCGGTGTGTCGAAGTCGTGACGTGCAGGATATCTTCGCTGTGCCACCCCGTGTCTGCGCGTTGTGCTTGAGTATGAGCTACAGGAACGGGTTCAGGATTTAGCTGCAACGCTTGCTTTCAGGCGATGGAACGAAAAAGCCAAGAAGCCGCGGTAACCGGCTATGATAACCGGCATCTCGGGATTCACTGGTTGATTAACATCTCCCCACGCCTGCGGAGTGGATGATGCTGCTCATTCACAACACTGTTCTTGGCTGGATTAGCGGGTCTTATTGTCACAATTGTCTCACCACTGGTGAGACAATTGCCTTTTGGATAGACACCATGAGCGACCAAGACAAACCCACGCTGGAGGAGCTCGTGGCGCAGATTACGCGCGAGAACCGTTATAGAGAAAACCACGAAGGCTGGATTTTAGAGGAGCCACATGCAGAACTCATTGCTGCGGCATTAGCGACTTCCGCTTCGCTCACACCTCGGCAGGCCGAGGCGGCGCGCCGTTATTCGGTAAGTTACAAAGAATTCCTGCATCAGAATCTAAGAAACAATGCAGAGGCAGCGAAATACCTCATGGCTGCCCTCGAAGATTCGCAGACTGCGTTCCTCATTGCAGTGAAGAAGTTTCTGGATGCTCGCAAAGTTGCGGTTGTCGCAGATCCCGTGGGAAGCGAAAACACAGAGGACCTCCTGGCCAATCACAAAGGCTGGACTTTAGATAGGTCGGAAAAGCTCGAACGATTCTTCAAGGAGGTTGCAGTCTTGACCTGCGATCACAAAGTGTTCGGGAACTGCGGTGTCATATATCCGTCTGACCTGGGCGAAGCCCTTAACCGAGTCGATCCTTGTTGGGTCAAGAATACTGGCTAGCGTGTCGCAGTTGGCCAACGACACATTCAGAATACAAGGTTTGACGCGCACCCAGATTCAACCAAACCCCGTTCCTAATCCGGTGGACTCTTTCGGAGCACTTTACCTCAGTCCCGCAGTCGCTGTTCGGCTGGCCATTTTCGACGCGCCCAAGAGGGAATTGCAAGTAGCTCCTGAATGACCGCCTATGCGAAAATTATAGTGTGGTTAATAGTTAGAGTGGTACTAACGAAGTCATAATTTCCTGGTCGTCTCCCCGTTGCCGGCGAGGCACGGACACGATCCCGGGCCTTGGAGCGTTTTCGAGGACCAATCCTTTAATTGGAAGGAAATCCAAGGCCACCGAGCAGCTTGGGAACTCTCCGAGCATTCAACGAGTTCCGCGCTCCAAAGTCTGGCTAGTAGAGATCCCGTTCGTTTCAAAAGGGCTTCGAATACTGCCTCCCTAAATTCCGCGAAGTGAACGTTCCAAGCGGAAGAGTCCGGCCGTTCCATAAGTTATGGGCTATAAAACAGTGGGAATATCGGGAGAGCCGAACTGTCTTGAGGTTTTCAGCCCCCGGCGCTATTCCAAGGAAGACAGGACACCCTTTTGGCGCCGAATGCAAAATTGAACTGGCAAGTCGTTTCCTAATGTCAGTAGTGCTTGCCGCTTTACAGATCAAATCTGAAAAGGGGAAGTTGCGGAGATCCTCATTTAAGGCAATGGCGCAATGCATTGTTTTCGGACTCAATGCATTTTGAGCGGGAGATCGACGGCCCCCATGCGGCCGGTGGCATTGTCGCGAACGATGAAGCGAAGCGTCGTGGCCTTTGGGGAAGGCACTGCAGTAAAGACGAAATCCGCCATCTTGGCAGGGTCGTGCAAATTCGCTCCGAGCTTTGCGTTCGCGGTCATGCCATGCAGAGTGTGGCCGAGCATTGTGTTCTTCGCGCTGAGTGACACTGCCATGATGTACACCGAGGCCGTTGCGCTGCCGTCGTCCCTCGCCTTCCACGTGAGATTTGCCGCACCGGTGTGGACGACATACGTGTTAGGCGGCGCGCTGGGCAACGCGTCCGGATCAACGGTGACGTGAATACCGTTGAGCGGTATAGCTGTCTCGGCTGCGGTGGTGAGGTCGTAGGCAGCGGTGGCGGAGGTCTTCTCTTCCTGAGTCTCGCGGGAGTAGTAGCCGGTGCGGGTAGTCGCGGTCAGGTTAGGACGCAGGCAAACAACACGGATCTTCCGATACTGAGCTGCGGCTTCGCTGCCGGAACTGGGCGTATAGGCGATGGTGTAGTAGTGGGCGCCGAGGTCGGCCGACAAAGCGATCTGCTGGCCAATATCATTTCTGCCTCGGACCACCCGGCCGCCGGTTACCGGACCGAGCCGGTCGAAGTCGTCGTTGGCATCAAAGGGATCGAAATTGTCGGCGAGCGCGTCGCCGGCGCTTAGAAGGAACTGCACCTGTGAGCTGTCGGTAATCTCGGTCATGCCCGCTGCGGTGCTGGACGGATCCACGGCGTAGAGTGTGACATGCGTGTCGAGAAGAACGTCTGTGACGTGCTTGAGCGTGTCCTTGACCTCCAGGGCTTCGTCGCCGTCAATGGTGGTGGGATTGATAGTGGGAAAGCCGCCGCCAACCCAGATGAGGTCCTTACGGCCGGGGATGCGGGCATAACTCTGAGCGATCTCTTCCAGCGCGCGGAGTGATTGGTCGAGACGCTCGATGGGTCCATATTCGGCCTTGCCGTCCCGTTCAAGCTTCCAGGGGTACTCTGCAGGAGCGGCTGCGACCGCGTGCAAAAGTGCATCGCGGTCGCGGGTAAAAGCTTGCAGAAGCTTGAAGTGGTTGTCATAGACTGTCAGCAGAGTCGTGGGCTGCGGCAGAAGCGTGGGTTGGCGGACGAGGTAGTCGTGCAGGCTACGCCGCGCAAACGAGCTATCGGCAAAGTGCGTATTCAGTTGGTCAAATACCAGTATGTCAACCGGAGAGTGGCCGAAGCCGGCCGGCTGCGCGGGGTCGAAGACGGCGCCAGTACCAGCGGCCACCGATGCCGCGGGCAATATGTGATCCGAGGGTGGGTCGATAGAGCGGATGCGCTGCGGCTCTTTGTCTTCAAATACTTTGAAGTCGCTGGCGGTAAGGCCATCGACAGGTTTGCCGGTTTTGTCAGTCACTACAACGTCGAGCACTACCAGACGCGCATTGATGGTGAGCACGGTGGGGTGAGTCTCGTGCGCGGGCTGTGCGCTGGGCGTTTTCGCCGGAGTCTGTTCAGGTGTTTGCGCACTGAGCAGCGGCACAAGAACGACAAGCGCTGAGATGAACAAGACTGCGGCTATGAGAGGCATGAGGGCGCAACAGAGCGAACGTCGAACGGCAGGCAATAGCGGCAAACTCTACCTCTTTCTCAAGATCGTCAAAACAAACCTAATGCAATTGCAACCTAAAGATATTGACGGAAAAACAACGGAAAAGGCTGATTCTCTTGTCCTGTCACAACACCACAATCGCTTAAACTTTGAGTAGATTCCATTCTAACTAAGGCAGGCGGCGAGTGAACAGAAGAACGACGGAATGCACAGACCAAATCAAGAGAACGTTGCGCGCGGTACTTATAGGTGTACTTCTGCCGTGCGTAGGAGCTCAACTTGGTTGGGCGTGGGGCCGCGAGGGTCATAGACTGACTGCGTTAGTGGCTGAAGCGTATCTGACGCCGGAGGCAAAGGTGCAAGTGGCCCAGCTCCTGGGCAATGAAACTTTGGCTGATGTCGCGCCATGGGCGGACACTTATCGCGAAGACCATCCGGAAACCGGGCCTTGGCACTTTGTCGATATTCCCCTGACAGAAGGAAATTTTGACCGCAAGCGCGACTGCCCCGCCTCGAAAGTAGATCCAAAATCGCCTTGGCGCGACTGTGTTACCGATCGCATTTTCTATTTCGAGGGACGCCTGGGAGATGAATCACTAAGCACTGCGGAGCGCGCATTTGCATTGAAGTTCCTGGTGCATCTGATCGGCGACGTTCATCAGCCCTTTCATACCATGGGTGATGCGCGCGGAGGAAATGACATAGCTGTCAGTTTTTTGGGTTCCAGCATGTGCGACTCATATAACTGCAACCTGCATAGTGTCTGGGACAGCATGATCATCGAGGAGCAAGGACTGAACGAGAAGAAATATACGCAAAGACTGCTCAGAGAGATCAAGGACAATCAATGGGAGCAGTCGTCCGGCGGTGAGCCGACGACGTGGGCCAACCTCTCACACCAATTTGCGGAGCAGGCCATGGTTCCAAACGGCGCATTGATTACAAGAGCGTATGTTCAAGTGGAGTCGAAGATCGTGGATGCGCAATTGGCGCTGGCGGGCCTGCGCATAGCGCACGTGCTGAACCGGATACTTGTGGCGCCAGAAACGCCCGCCCCTTAACCTGCTCCGGCTGTTTGGCCCGCGGCAACTCCATAGCCGCTACCTTAGTAAAACGCATTACGGTAACGACAAAGGGCGGCCGAAACGGCCGCCCTTTGTCGCGGTTATGAACTGTGGTTAGAAGTGCAGCCTGGCCGCGACCTGTATCTGGCGCGAACTGTACGCCCAATTGCTGTTGGAATTGGTGTAGGTTCCGAAGTCAGAGGTCGGGGTCAACGCAGTGCCCTTGGTACTGCTGAGGGTGTAGGCTTCGTCCTCGATGCCAGTGATGTTCTGGTGGTTCATAATGTTAAAGACTTCGCCGAGGAGTTCGAGCCGCATGTGCTCGAAATGCGGGGCATCGAAAAAGAAGTTCTTGCCCAGGCGCGCGTCGACGACCGCGGTTTTGGGATAGTGGTAGGTATTGCGCTCAATCCAGGGGAGGCGATCCGCGCTCGATCCGGAACCGTTCAAGCCCTTATAAGCCGGGTACACCGAACAATTTCCATTTGGCAATTGCTCCGAAGCGGCAATCGTAGCAGAGCAGCCATCGGTTCCAACAGGGACGGAAAGTCCATTGGGATTTGAGGCGCTCCATATGGCGATGGAACCGGAGACGTAAGGCGTATAGGGCAGTCCGGTCTGTATCTGCACGATCGGAGCAATGCGCCAGCCGCCGAGAATCTTATCCGTCAGGCCGTGGAAGTGCGTCTGCGGCTGATAGACCGCCGCAAAGACAAAGCGCTGCCGAATGTCGAGCGAGCCGTTGCCGTGCTCATGCTTCAGGTCCGTTGGATCGAGTGCGTTAAAGGTGGGGATCACCGTGGACTGATATGGATTGTCGTCCAGCGAGTGCGACCATGTGTAGTTTGACATCAGGGAGAAACCATGCTCAAAAGGATGGTTAATCTGAACGGCCAGAGCATCGTAGCTGGAGTTTACATTGCTCTTGACGTCGAGAATCTCGCCGTAGGCAGGATTTGGGCGAACATTCTTGGATAAAGCATTCGCTGGTGCGAGGAAGACCTTGACGGATGAAGTGAGAGTCTGGCCGACCGCAAACGGAAGCTTGGCCCCTCCATGCGGCAGCGTGACATAACCGCTTTGAGGCGGCTGCGGAGGCGCATCCGCTTGCGAGGTGCTGATGGGATAACAATACCCGCTGGGGCATGCCGTTGTGACGGTTGAAGTTGGCGCAGCCACGGTGAAACGAAACAGCGCGGTGTTTGTCAGGTTCAGATTGGTGTCGATCGCGCTGGGAAGTTCGCGGCCCATCGACATCATATACGTCACGGCAAGAACCGTCTTGTGCCCGAGATTCCGCTCAATGGCCAGGTCAGCCTCATGAACCTGCGGGCTCTGCATATGAGAATCAAGGTACGCGACGTTAGTGGTGGAACCAATGCAGCCGCCAGCCGAGGCAAATGATGGCTTAAGGTTAGGGAAGACCGGACCGCAGTTTTGCGCATACAAACTGGACACGCTGACCTGCCCATTCGGCGCACCGGAGTCTTCGTAGGTTTGAAGAATGTTCGAGTTGATGATTCGCCCGAAGTACATGCCGTAGCCTCCGCGCACCGTCGTCTTGTTATTTCCGAAGACGTTCCAGGCAAAGCCGAAGCGTGGAGCGATATTGTTGCGGTCGTCCGGTCGATTGGTCGTCTGTGGGAGAGCCGTAGCGGTCACCCCTGGAATGGTGGCGAGCACCGGGTTTCCCGTATTTGGGAAGGGATTTGGCGGAATGTATTCGTACTCGTAGCGCGCACCCAGCGTCAACGTCAGATTGGGCCGAATACGCCAGTCGTCCGTTGCATAGCCCGCGTATTCGCGCGTGGCAATTTCGCCAACCGGATTGCCGAAGTCCTGCCCATAGCTGTAATACAAGTCCGTGTAACCAGCTGGGCCTTGCCCCGTCGTGGCGTGCAGATAGTCGGAGATGAAATCATATGAGTAGTCATAGCTGTAGTTGCCGTTGCCGTCATAGAGGTTGTTCACATAATCGACAACCCGGTTGAACTCCAAACCTGCCTTCGAGACGTGCTTTCCGTGGCTCCAGGTCGCGCCGTCGAGCAGTTGCAAACGGTGCTCGTTCGGGTCTGCTGCGCGGTCCAGATCTTCGTTTTTCCCGATATTGAAGCCCGAACTTCCGGAGAAGTAACTACCGATGGTGATTTCAGCCGGCCTCCCAAAAGCATTGTTGGCCAGCGGCAGTTCGTTGGGCAGTGGCGAATCTGACATGGTGTACTCAAAGTCGCGGCCATACTGAACCAGCGCATCGTTCACGATGGAATCGGAAACAATCGTGGTCAGGCGCGCGATGCCGAAGTCTTCCTTGACGAAGTCGTTGCCGAAGGAACCCCGGCCGTAGAAGACGGATGCCTGCGTTTGGAAGCCGTTCGGCGAACTCTCACGCATGCGGTTGTACATTAGCGAAAGGTGATTGCGCTCATTGATCTGGTAGTCGAGCTTGGGCAGGTTGATCACCTGATCCAAGGTGCGCGGAACCGTGCCGAGGAAGCTGCTGATGATTCCAAGTCCCTGCTGGTAGTAAGCCGATCCAGCCTGGAAATTCACGCCCATCGTGGCCGCGATGGCGCAAGCGTTATAGTCACCTTCGGTGGAATACGTGGGAGAGCTTGTGGCAGTGAACTGGGTGATGGCACCGGATACCGGATTCTGAGTGCAGGTTTCTTCCCCGGAAGGCAGCGTCGCATTGGAGGGAGCGAAAGTATCGTTTGGATCCGGAGCTCGCCCGGTGCCGGGGAAGTTGCGGCGGTTTTGATCGTACGCATAGAACCAGAAGAGCTTGTCATGGCGCAGCGGGCCGCCCACACCGAAGCCCCATTGCTTGCGCCAATCGGTCGGGTTGTACGGAACCTGGTTATAGGTTCCGTTCCCGTTGGAAACGGTGAGCAAGGTGTAGGGGTTGGTAGCGCCGCCTAGATCGTTGTCGCGGTCATAGAAAAACAGTTCGCCGCGCAGCTGATTGGTGCCGCTCTTGGTCACTGTATTGATCACGCCGCCGGCAGCGCGGCCATACTGCGCCGAGTAATTCGAAGTGTTGACCTGAAACTCCTGAATTGCAGCCTGAGTAATTGAATAAGCGGCGCGCGTGCGTCCGCGGGCCTCAGAGAAATAGGCCTGATTATCGTCAGCGCCGTCCACCGTGTTGTTGTTCAGCAGGAAGCTGATGCCGCGGAAGCTGAGCAGTCCAAAGCCGTCAGCGTTGGAGACCACACCCGGAGTAAGCAGCGCGAAATTCGACCAGCGCCGCCCGTTGATCGGAAGGTTATCGATCGATGCCTGATCGAGAGCCGTCGAAATGTCGCTGGATTGGACGTGCAACAACGGCGTTTCATCCGTAACGGTGATGCTATTGGTCACCGAGCCGGGCTTGAGAACCGGCGAGACGGTTGAAAGGCTGCCGACAGTCACGATGATGGCATTCTCCACGTAGGTATCGAAGCCATCTACCGTGAAGGTTGCGCTGTAATTGCCCGGCTCCAACTCGGATACACGGTACTCGCCGGAAGCGTTGGTCTTTGCGGTGCGCGAGACGCCTGTTTCGAGCGATTTCACGGTGATGGCGGCTGCGGGCAGAAGCGCGCCGCCAGTATCGGAAACTGTACCTCCGATGGCGCCCGTGGTCGCCGACTGCGCGTGAGCAAAGGACAGCGATTGAACGAACAGGCAAACGGCCAAAAGCGAAAACCGAAGCGGATGAGATAAGAGACGACGGCTGGCGATCAAGTTGGTTCTCCTAAAAAGCCAAATGAAAAGGCAACACGGTTACTGCTTGCGACTTTGATCGCGGGGAGGAGAGAATGCTGGTTCTGAATTCTTCCGCTCTCCATCCCCCCGACCATGAATCATTGACGCCGACTATTCCACAGTCAGCGAAACGTTGAACTGTTGCGTAACACTGGCGAAACTTCCGCCTGTCCCCGTGGCGACCACGGTGATGGTTTCATTTCCTGCTGGCGTTCCTGGGGCGCTATTGATTCCCCCACACCCGGTCAGACCCAGGCCATACAGACACAGAACCGCGAACAGAAGGAAGCCGCTGCGGCGCAGGAACTTGCGACGCAAGCGACTGACGCCAAATAGAAGCGTCAGGCCGGGAATGGCGGCCAGAGTGAGTGGAACCTTGCTTGAGCCAAGGATCCCGGACGGCCTGCGATTGAACGACTGCGGGCTCACCGATTGCGTTGTATTGAACGTGGTAGCAACCAGAATCGGAGTAGTCGAGCCATTCGGGGAAATGCTTGACGGCGAAAAACTGCAACTGACCGTAGGTGAAGCCCCGGTGCAGGAGAAAGTGATGGTTCCGTTGTAGCCATAGGCGGGAGTGAGCGTGAAGGACATCAGGCCGCTCTGGCCAGGCGCAACCGTCAGGGACGAATTTGTGCCCGGAGCCAGCGTGAACGTCGGAGCTCCCGACGTAATTGGGATGGGAGCCGAGGTCGAGGTTAAGAAGTTAGTATCTCCCGAGTAGACTGCGGTCACTGAGTTGTTGGTCGTTGTCCCGACAACAGCGAAGGTTGTTACGTAAGTAGCTATACCTGTAGCGGGGTCTATCTGACCGGTCCCTATCTGCGTCGTGACTGTGCCAACCGTATTGAAGAAGGTGACGCTCCCGGTTGGAATGGAGACGACTTGCGTCGTGCTGTTGACGCTGGCCGCCGATGCACCGAGCGACGTCACAGTGCTATCCGGAACAACAGTGAGTGTGCCCCCCGCAACTCCGCCTGGACCGTTGGGCGCAATGGTCACGTTGTAGTTAACGATGGCGTTACCGGACAGCGTAGCCGTAATGAGATACCCGCCGGCAACAACCGGAGAAGCTTGAGTCGCCGTCGTGCTGTAAGTCACGCCAATACTGTCACCGTTGACCACCCCGTTCATACTCCCCGTAAGGAATCCTGCGGGAATCGGAGCGTCAAATGGCTTGCTCACGCTGTTGACCGTGACAATGAGAGGCTCTTGAGCAAGCGTCAAACTGAGGCTGCCCGTGGTTGAAGCGAAGTTATCATCGCCGCCATAGCTGGCGCTGATCGCGTTCAGACCCGCGGTAAGATTGGGGACCTGGACCGATCCGGATCCAGAGGTGAGCGGGACGTTATAAGTTGCTGTGCCGATTGTGACAATCACGTTCCCTGT
>JBEKQD010000083.1:0-17788 GCA_049520075.1 Occallatibacter sp.
CGAGTGCGCGCAGAAGCCCAAGGGCGTGGATGATTGATTTGGAGCGGGAGACCGGGATCGAACCGGCGACATTCAGCTTGGGAAGCTGACGTTCTGCCACTGAACTACTCCCGCGACCATTTTTTCATTCAACGACTTACAAAATTCAAGAAGAGCCAGCTACAAATCCCCCAGCTCGATGAATTTGTCTAGTCGTTCCATACCATTTTACCGGTCCCGGCTGGGTACGCAAGCCCAAAAGTGCAGACCTACGACGCGGCCACCCGCCCGACCGAGCGGGATGCCTGAGCCATGCGGCATCATTGCACTTGTCCTGCTGCCTGCGCCTAAGGAACTTGAAGACTTCCCCCATGATTGCTCAATGAGCGCGTTGAAGACTCGTGCTGCAAATCCATCGGCAAAGGGTATTCAAGCCCAACTGAACCCGCTTCGACGGAGCGGAAGGGTGCGAATCCTCTTGCCGGTGGCGGCAAAGATGGCATTGCCCACAGCTGGCAAAATCGGCGGGACTGTCGGCTCGCCCAGCCCGGTCGGCGCGTAGTCGGTCCTGCGCCAATAAACTTCAATCTTCGGAGCTTGCCTCATGCGCATCAGAGGATGGTTATGGAAGTTTGACTGCTGGATTCTGCCGTCCACCAGCGTGATTTCCTGCGCCATGTAGCCCATGCCTTCCATAATGCCGCCCCGCGTCAGGTTTTCGGCCGCGGCGGGGTTGATGATCTGGCTGCCCACATCTGAAACGACCCAGACCTGATGCACTGTAACTTTGTTCTGCTCGTCCACGCTCACTTCGGCAACTTGAGCGACGTACCCAAGATGGCAAAACCATGCGGCAATGCCCATTCCGCGGCCCGGTTCCTTGCTCCGCCTAGCCCAGCCTGATTTTTCCGCGACTAACTCAAGTACGCCTTTGAACCGATCCGGGATCAGAGCCTCCTGTCCCGAAGGTTCATGGTCGCCCACGGCATCGTGCTCGCCGGCGGACCAGGGCGCCTGTTTGTTGCTGAGCAGGTCCAGTTGGAACTCGAGCGGATCGCGTCCTGCGGCATAGGCCAACTCATCAAGAAACGACTGCGCCACCCAGCAGTAAGCGTTGTCACCGGGGGCGCGCAGAGCGCCGGTGCGCAGCATGAGTGGCTGCGCGGAAGTGTAAAGCGAGTAAGCCGGCGGAAAACCGGCAGGATAAGTGTCCTGTCCAATGCCGCCGCCGGAGGTCGAGTGCTTTTGATCGCCGAAGGTCACAAAGTGCTGCCGCCAGGCCGTGATCTTACCCTGTGCATCCAGGCCGGCTTTAAAACGATGCGTTCCGCCAGGGCGGAACGGGTCATGGGCGACATCATCTTCGCGCGACCAAAGCAACTTGACCGGCACGTCAATGTGCTTGGCAATCCATGCCGCTTCGACCAGGTAGTCGTTCTGGAGTCGCCGGCCAAAGCTGCCTCCGGAGCGCACCATGTGAGTCGTGATGTCGTCTTCCTGGATGCCAAGCGTCTTGGCTACCAGTTTGTGACCGTCCTCCGGCAGCGTACTCGTTGACCACATCTCCAGCTTCCCGTCTTTCCAGTATGCCGTTGCGCCTTGTGGCTCCAGTGTGACGTGCGCCATGAACGGATACTCATACGTGGCTTCAACGACCTTTGCCGAGGACTTGAGCGCCGCGTCCACACCGCCATAATTGCGCACGGTGGTTCCGGGCGGGGCCTGAAGAAGTTCCTCTGTCCGCTTGCTGAAACCTTCCGTACTCTGCGTAGCTGCGGGGCCAAGATCCCAGTCGACCTTGAGCTGCTTGCGAGCCTGCTGCGCCTGCCACCAGTTATCGGCCACGACTGCAATACCCGGTTCCATGCCTGGTTCCCACGGCGTGTAAGCAGCGGGAGTGATGCCGCCATCAATGACCAGAACATGACGCACGCCTGGCAGCGCTTTGATCTGATCGATATTTGCGCTCTTCACCTTGCCTGCAAATACTGGGGCTTTTTCAATGGCTGCATACAACATTCCCGGCAGTTCCACATCAATGCCGAAAAGCGGCTTGCCGGTAACAATCGAATGCGTGTCAACGCCCGGCTGCGAGTGACCGATGATGCGGTAATCCTTGGGATCTTTGACCTTGACGCTGCTGAGCGCGGGCGCGGGCAACGCGGCGGCTTTAGCGGCAAGCTCCCCATAACCCGCGGAGCGGCCTGAGGCCGAGTGAAGCACGCGGCCAGATTGCGTGGTGCATTCAGCCTCCGGCACGCCCCACGTCTGCGCAGCGGCAGTGATGAGCAATTGGCGCCCCGCCGCACCAACGCGACGCATCGGCTCCCAACCCTGCGGCGTATTATGGGAACCGCCGGAAAATTGACGGCCGTAGATCTTTTCGTTCAGGTCGGCCTGCTTGATGCGAACATCTTTCCAGTCGACATCCAGTTCCTCGGCAATCAGCATGGGCAACATGCTGCGCATGCCTTGGCCGGACTCTGAGGCGCGAGCCATGATGGTGACAATGCCATCTGGAGCGATGTGGATGAAGGTCTGTGGCTTAAGGTCGGGCAGAGCCTGTGGCCCCTGAGCCGCGGCGAGCGGCGAACGATATAGCTCCAAAGCGAGGCCGCCACCCGCAAGGGCCGTCAACTGCAGAAACAATCTCCGGTTCATGCGCATCGAAAGGCCCTCCTTCACTTGGCGTGGGCTGCCGCGCCCGCTTCGGCTGCCCGGTGAATGGCTTGACGAATGCGCGCATACGTTCCGCAACGGCAGAGGTTTCCGCTCATCGCGGCGTCAATCTCCGCGTCCGTTGGATGAGGCGTTTGCGCAAGCAGCGCGGTGGCAGACATGATCTGGCCGGCCTGGCAATAGCCGCACTGCGGCACGTCCAGTGCCTCCCAGGCCACCTGAACCGGGTGCAGGCCGTCCGGCGAAAGCCCTTCAATGGTTGTGACAGCCTGACTGCCGACAGCGCCCACCCTCGTCATGCAGGAGCGCACCGGACGGCCGTCCAACAGCACTGTGCAGGCGCCGCAAAGCCCGATGCCGCAGCCAAATTTGGGACCTTTAATGTTCAGTATGTCGCGCAAAACCCACAGAAGGGGCATATCGGGGGGCGCGTCCACCGTGGTGGCCACGGCGTTGATATTCAGTTTGATAGGCATCTGTTCACTCCACAATCCGGCTGAGGGAAGAGGATCGGTCAGGAATACACGCCTGCGCCAGGAGTTTATCAAATCTCCGCGTGTGATTTCCACTAAGAAGATGACGAGTTTTTGGCCGGTTTCCTCGCCGCACGGAACTGCCTGCTGGCTCAAATCCAGCCACTCTTCGACCGGATGGGTTCTTGGCAAGGCACAAACGCAACAAATCTAGTCTTTTGAATTTCGCTTGGACTTTCGCAACGCAATAATAAAAGCAGTCGTGAAGCAGATATTTACTGCTATGCCCGTTATACGCGGCAAGAGAGGTTCACCCTGCATAGACCAGACTCCATATCCAAGGGTCCCAATGCTGAGCGCTATCACAATCTTCAGAGCCCGAGTTGAAAGAAAGGTCTTTGATAAAGGCGATGCGGTAAGAGGCTTGCGAACAAATCCTTCTTCAAGCCTAGAACTCTTGATGATTCTTGACACTACTAGAATACCAATGAATATTAGGAAAATATAAGCAACGGCCATGCCCGTCGTTGACAGCACGCCAATAAGGAACGCTAGCAAAACCAGAATTATCGTTACAACAAATGTAATGCAGAAAAGTCCAACACCGCGCATAACTCGTTCCCCTATTTGTTCGCTGATGCTTAGTTCGTTAGAAGCCAGTCGGTGCGCTCCAGCTTTACTCCGCCGGGTCTTCCGCCGTGAAGGGCGAGCAGCATGGCTTCTGCGTGGCGTGAAAGTTCATCAACTCCACGCGGACTCCGTCGGGGTCGTAGAGATTGAACTGGCCTTTGCCGTCCTTGCCGATCTGGGTGTGCGCATCATGCACGCCGGTAAGACGGCTCCCTGCCGAGAGCGTCTTGAAAGCCGCGTCGACACTCGTAACTCCGATAGAAAAGTGGTCGAGCACGCCGAGTTGGTGCTGAGTGATGTCTGTCGGGATGCCCTGGCCTTGCGGGTCGCTAACGAGCATATATTCGAGCCAGTCATGACCGTTCGGCGTCTGCTGGCTTACCCAATCCAGTTTGCCCTCCACCATGCCGCCAAACCAGTAAGGGCGGAAACCGAGCAGATCGCGATAGAACGTGTCTTCGACTGCCCGGTTGTGGACCAGAAAACCGAAATGAATGATGTGGTGGCCAATAGCACCAAATCCTTGAGGCGGTAACATCATCGCTCCCATCTCGCTCGATGAAACCTTGACTACGTGTTGATTCGGGTCTCTGGGTGCGGTCAGTTGGGCAGTGGATGGAAACAGTTGCACGAATTGCACTTTGTTGCCCTCGGGATCGAGCACAGTAAACCATTGGCTGCCGTCAGCGCCGTTTTCAACTTTGGCCGGTGTCTTCCATGAATGGGCCGCAAGATACTTGCGCATTCCTTCGGCGTTGTCGGTGTTATAGGCCGTATGGTCGATCCGATTGATGCCTGCGCCCTGAGGGAGCGGGAGAACCTCAATAAACTGCGTGTCGTTGAAGGCGTAACGCATGCCCTGCGGATTTTCAGGGTCCGGCAGTCTGGCTGCGCCAATGACCTCGCGGTAGTACTGATCGGTGGCTGCGGGGTCAGATGCATAAATCGCGAGATGAGAAATGCCTGTGATTTCTGGCCGGACTGGCGCGGTTTGAGCGGAGGTTGTGACGGTAAAGGCAGCGACAGAAGCAGCAGCAAGGACCTTAAGATACATTTTTCACCTCGAATATGGCGGCGAGTCAACGATAAATCGATTGACTCAGATGTGCAAGCCGCGCGTTATGCTTCCATATTCGTGACGCCGTCCGGTGCGCGGAAGTGTCGAAACCCTTACAAGTGCGCTGCGAGAATATATATGGATACCCAATGAAATAGCTCCCCATACATTGCGAACGGTGTTACAACAGGAGTGTATGGCTAAGCGAGCAAGACCAGTTACCGAATCCCAGCCAGGGCAGCCTATTGGCCTCCGTACGCTGGGCGAGTATCTGAACCTGTCGCCGGCCACCATCTCATTGGTGCTCAACAACGCTCCCGGCGTGCGCTCCATTCCGCAACAAACCAGGGACCGGGTGAGGGAAGCTGCAGCCAGGTTCGACTATCGGCCCAGTTTTTTTGCACGTTCGCTGCGCAAGCGGCAGTCTTATTCCGTGGGCGTCCTCATGCCGGAATTGAGCGACAGCTATGCCACTCAGGTGCTGGCCGGCGTTGAGGAGTTCCTTTTGGAAGAGGGGTACTTCTACCTCATTGCAAGCCATCGGCGCAAGCCGGATCTGATTGAGGAGTACTCAAACCTGTTGATGGATCGTTCTGTGGAAGGATTCATCCTGGTCGACACGGTGCTGAAGCACAGCATGAAGGTACCGGTGGTGGCCGTTGCCGGAAATCGCAAGATCGAGGGTGTCACTTATGTTGCGTTGGATCAGCAGCGCGCGGCGGAGTTGACGCTGAAGCATCTATACCAGCTAGGGCACCGCAAGATCGCCTTCATGCGCGGCGGCAGCCATAGTACCGATGCCGATGACCGCTGGGAATGTTTGATGACAGTGGCCCGTGATTTAAAGCTGGAGGTTGATCCCAAATTGACTGTGCAGTTGCAGTTGCGCGTGTCCACACCTGAGTTGGGATACGGTCCTGCGAGTCAATTGCTGGAAGGTGGCGCCCATTTCACTGCGCTGGTTTGCTATGACGATCTGGCTGCCATCGGTGCGATCCGGGCTTTTATGGACCATGGCCTGCGGGTACCGGAGGACATCTCCGTGGTGGGCTTCGACGATATCCAGGGCGCGTCGTACCACAACCCCAGCCTGACTACGATTCGCCAGCCGCTGCAACAAATGGGCGTAGTGGCCGCACGCATCCTGTTGCAGCGGATTCGCGGAGAGGCGACATTTTCAGATTCGGTGCCGATCATGCCGGAACTGGTGATTCGCGAGTCCACCTGCCCGCCCAACCCGAAGCGCACCCGCTTAAAGCGGAGCTGAAGACTCAGTTACACAATAGAACCTGGACGCTCGCGGACTGAAAATGGTTATTGGGTCAATTTGATGCGCAACTCGCTGCCATCGTAATGAATCTCCTTATCCGCAACCTCAGTCATCCCCGCGCCGGCGCCGTGCTCGCGATCCACTAGAATTATGCGGAAGTTCCGAATCGCAGGCATGCCCGGATAGGTTCCTTGACGCGCCCCGATTGTCAGCGTGCCTGTTTTATCGTCCCAATGAATGGGAGTTATCGCGTGCGCTCCCTTTTCGTATGCGTAGCTGTCGTCCTCGTCTTCGTAGAGGTTGAAATTTCCATCCGTGCCGCGATAGATGCGCAGTTCGATCGGTGCATCCGGCTTCTCACCGGCATACTCAATCTCCGGCCCCATGGGAAGAATGGCGCCCGCGCGAATGTAGAGCGGTATGCGGTCCAGTGGAGCCGGCGCAAGAATGCGTCTGCCGCCCTCGAACCTTTCGCCACGCCAGAAGTCGTACCACGCTGCGGCCGGAGGCAGATAAAGGAAGCGGCTTGTCGCGCCCTCGGTTGTTACAGGATTCACCAGAATCGATGGTCCAAACATGAACTGGTCGCCAATATCGCGCGCCTTCTCGTCCGTCCGCCAATCCATCATCAGCGGGCGCTGCATCGTGTAATCCTCGCTGGTCACGCGCCATGCGAGCGAATAGATATACGGCAACAGCCGATACCGCAACTTGTCATACTCAATGAGCGTCGGAGTCTGCGCGCCGTAACTGAAGACTTCGTTCGTGTCGTTCGACCGATGCCCGTGCGTGCGGAAGATCGGACAGAAGGCGCCAAACTCATACCACCGCGTGTATAACTCCTGGTACGACGGATCGCGCGTGTCGCGCTCCAGCGGCCATCCATAGCCCGCGATGTCCGTAGTCCAGTAGGGTATTCCAGATACCGCAAAATTCAACCCCGCCGGGATCTGTCGCGCAAACGTCATGAACGTGCCATAAACATCGCCCGACCACGTGACCGCAGCATTGCGCTGCTGACCAAGAAAAGCCGACCGCGTCAGAATGAAGACGCGCTTCTGATCTGTCGTCGCGCGCCAATGCTCATAAACGCCCTGCGTGTGCAACAGCGGAAAAACATTGGTATAGCGCGCGCCGCTTCCGATTGAAAGCTGGCGGTCGAAGAGCGCCGCATCGCTCGCGCCGTTTGTTGTCTCCGGCTCTGAACTGTCCAGCCAGAAGCCGTCCCACCCCTGCGCAAAGACTTTGCCAATGAGCAGATTCCAGTACGCATCGCGAGCTTTGGGATTGGTCGCGTCGTAGTCTGGCGTCCCGGGAATGGTGTATCCCTCGTCCTTCAGTTGCTGGAAGTTCTTTGACTTCGGATCCATGACCGCCCACACGGAGATCATCGCGTGCATATGCTCGTCATGGAGTTGCTTCAGCGCGCCTGGAACATCGGGATGCGGCTTCAGATACTCATCGCTATAATCCGGATCGCCCTTGAGCTTCCACCAGAACCAATCCTGCACAATGAAATCCAGCGGGACCTTCTTTGTGCGGTATTCGCCGGCAATATCCAGCAGTTCCTGAGCCGACTTATAGCGGTCCTTCGATTGCACAAAACCATAAGCCCATTCGCCGAAAAGTGGCGCATGCCCTGTCATCTCGCGATACTGGTGAACAATCTGGTCGATCTCCGGTCCATAAAAGAAGTAGTAATCAACCGCGTCCGCCGCGACCGTCGATAGCTTCATCTCGGTAGCAAACCGATTATCGAAATACGAGAGTCCCGCCGTGTTCCATAAAATCCCGTAACCATTCGACGAGATCAGCATCGGCAAGGCCACATCGGTGTTCGCCTGTCCTAACTCCACCACGGTGCCGCGATAGTTGAACACGCCGTTCTGATGCTGGCCCAGTCCATAGAAACCCTCGCGAGGCTCGGGAATAAATAGGTCGCTCACGTGAAGGACCTTCTCACCGTTGATCGTGTCGGCCACGTAGTTTCGCGGCTTGAATCCCCGCTCCGACAGTAGTGCCTTCCCCGCGGCATCCTTGAAAACCAGATTTCCCTCCGTCAGTCCGATGGTCACCTTCAGCGCCGAAGTGCTCAGCGTCGCTTCCTTCTCATCTTGCGAGAACTCAAACTGGCCCGGCTGGCACGGGTTCACAATCCATGGTTGCTGCGAAGATGCCGCCGCCGGATCGCCCGGTCCGGCAACAATGTGGATCTCGGTAGGGCTGCAGACAGTTAAATGCAGTGTCTCCTCGCCGTTATGCACAGCGAGGCCCGTCGCCTGCCGTTCCAACCGAATCGCCGCCGAAGCCGCAAAAATGCGAGGCGTTCCAAGGGCAGCCAGCAACCCCAGCGCAACAAACGTCCCTGAAGCAAGCGCTTTTCTCAAATGCATAGGAATTGTCCTCCACGGCCAAGCTACCGATTCCACCGCAGAGATGGAATCGATAGCTTTCTCCATTTACCCGACCTGTTTGAGCACGCGACAAATCATCCGATAAATTCTATATCGCTGATGATTGCTCCGGCACGAAATCGAGCGGCGACGCGGTTATTTAGGCAGGTCCAAAGAACCGGTAATAGTGAAGCCGGCTTCGGATTTGGCGCTGGTGTCCTGGGGTTGGGCGCCTCCTATGCTCAGGACGTATTTGCCGGGCAGGATAGAGCGATCTCCCTTGTCATCTACACTCGAAAGCGAGCGAGGATCGATAGCGATGGCGACTGGGCGGGTGGCTCCCGCAGCGAGGTGCACCCGCTGAAATCCGGCCAGAGAGTGGACGGGGCCATCGGGCTGAGGCGTCTTCAGGTAGGCTTCGACCACCTCATCCCCCGGGACGGAGCTGGTGTTGGTGACGGTGACAGTTGCTGTTAATGGATCGCCGGCCTTCAGGGTTTCCGAGGAGAGTTTGATTGGCCCGTATTTGAATGTGGAATAGCTGAGGCCGTAGCCGAAGCCCCAGAGCGGCTTCCCGGTGAAATAGCGGTACGTGCGGCCCTTGAGTGTGTAATCAGTGAAGGCCGGCAATTTGTCGAGGCTTGCATAGAAAGTGACAGGAAGGCGGCCTGCGGGATTGTTGTTGCCCGCCAGGGTGCGCGCGATGGCCTCTCCGCCTTCGACGCCGGGATACCATGCTTCAAGAATCGCATCTGCGTGCTCGTTGGCCCAGTTGAGCGCTACGGCGCTGCCGCTCTGCAAAACCACAATCAGTGGTTTGCCGGTGGCGGCCACCGCTTCCAGCAGCTTCTGCTGCGGGGCCGGCAAGTCGAGGCTTGTGCGGTCGCCGCCGTCAAAACCGTCGATCTTGATCTTCATCTCCTCGCCCTCGAGTTGTGGCGAGAGTCCGACAAACGCGACTACAACGTCCGCTTCTTTGGCGCGTGCTACTGCCTCGTCGAGTTGTGCCTCGGCTGGAGCCTCCCACTTGAGAGTTAGCCCGCCGCCAGACCTATCGCCGGCGTGCGAGTATTCAAGACGGAAGTCGTGGGGCTTGGTGTCAGAAAAGTCGACCGCGATGGAAGGTTTCGTCGGAAAATGCGCGACGGGCGGAGCTGTGGGTGAAGCGCCCGGACTAGTGTCGAAGTTGCCCATTACAGAAAGATCGGTTCCTGCGCGCAGGCTGCCTTCTGAGAGCACCTTGCCGTCGAGGATGAAGCGGTAGGTCTCAACTGGCGTGTAAGGAAAGCTGTCGCCCTGTTCGAGAGTGAAGACATAATGGCCGGGAGCCGGAACGCTAAGCGTGCCGGTCCAACGAACGGAGTAGTCGTGTGTGGCCAATTGCGGTACAGGCTCGGCGTTTTCCCAGTCGTTCTGAACGGCGGGTTGCGTAAGTGTTGCGACTGGGCGGCCAGTCCAATCGGGGGTGGCAAAAAACTCCGTTTTGAGGCCATGGCCGAGGCCGAAGGCTGTGCGAGGGACCGGCATGCTGGTTCCCGCGGCGAGCGTCGAGCCCTGCGCATAGAGGATGGGCGAGCTGCGGAATTGTTGTAGCATCCCATCGAGCGGAGTCACTGGATCAATGGGCGTGCCGTCATAGTTGCCCAGGATGGACACCAACAAGTCGGCCGTGGGACCGACAACAGCAATGTGTCGGGGCACGGTTTTGAACGGCAGAGCTCCGTTGTTCTTGACCAGCACGATGCTCTCCTCCGCGGCTTTCAAGGCGGCCTGGCGGTTCCCTCTCAGCAGAACATCGGAGTAACTCAGGTTATCTAACGGATTCGAGCCTTGCGGGTCAAAGAGGCCGAGCTGAAAGCGGGCCGTATAGAGTCGCTCGGCAGCCTGTGTGACAAGGTCTTCCGTGATCAGACCCTGGCGAGCGGCGTCGGCCAACGTGTTGAAACCCGGATTCCACATGCTGCACGAAAGGTCCGTTCCCGCATCAAGCGCCAGCACGGCGGAGTGCTCCACGTCCGGGGCTTTCTTGTGACCCTTGTTGATGTCGACAATCGCGCCGCAATCGGAAACGACAAAGCCCTTGAAGCTCCAGGCATCGCGCAAGTGCTCCTTGAGCAACATCTTGTTTGTGCAGGCCGGCCATCCGTCGATGGAGTTGTAAGCGCACATCACCGATTGCACGTGGCCTTCAACCACAGTGGCGCGAAACGCCGGAAGGTATGTTTCTTCCAGGTCGCGCGGCGATGGATCGACATTGAAGCCATGGCGCAAAGTCTCAGGGCCGCTGTGCACGGCGAAATGCTTGCTTGTGGCCACTGCGCGAAGGTGGTTCAGGTCACCGCCCTGTACGCCAGTAACAAAAGCCACGCCCATTTTGCCGGTAAGGAACGGGTCCTCGCCATAAGTCTCTTGCCCGCGGCCCCAGCGGGGATCGCGGAAGATGTTAATGTTCGGCGACCAGAAGGTCAGTCCATAAAAGATGCGGTGGTTGCCTTCTCGTTGCGCCTGGTTGTACTTGGCGCGCCCCTCGGTGGAGATAATTTCGCCCAGGCTATGAACAATAGCCGGGTCCCACGTGGCTGCCATGCCGATGGCCTGTGGAAAGACGGTGGCATAGCCCGCGCGAGCTACGCCATGCAGCGCCTCATTCCAGGTCTGGTAATCGGGAACGCCGAGGCGGGGAATGGCCGTGGCCCAGTCTTCAAGCTGCGAGGCCTTTTCGTCCAGCGTCATGCGGCCCACCAATTCGTGGGCGCGCGCTGCCGCGGGGAGTTTGGTGTCTAGCCAGGCGTCCTGTTGCGCGGATGCAAGCGGAGACAAAAGGGCGAACGCTATCGCCGGGAGAGTGAGGCAGCGATAAGACAGCATGAGTCGAATTCCTTCCAAGTCGCTTTGGATAGCACGCTCTAGGTCAGAATACCCTTGACCAAAACTATCTTACGTCCGTCCGTCGGGGTTGGCACAATATTGCCTTCGATCGGCGAGCCGTCCACAGTCAGGGCAATCTGGTTTCCATCGCCTTTTCGTGCGACGGAAATCTTGTAAGTAACGCCACGAAATTTGCGGGTAGCACTGAAGCCCGGCCAGCTTTTCGGAATTACCGGGGCAATCTCAAGGCCGTCGAACGTAGTGCGCACACCCAGAATCCACTGCACAATAGCGTAGTAATTCCACGCCGCTGTGCCGGTGAGCCACGAATTCTTGGCTTCGCCAAAGGACGGCGCGTCCTTGCCCGCGATCATCTGTGCGTATACATAGGGTTCGCAGCGATGCAGATCGCTGATCTCCTCGCGCGCCGACGGGTTGATGCGCTTGTAATAATCGTGGGCCTGGTCGCCGTGCCCCAACCGCGTCTCCGCGATCATGGCCCAGGGATTGAGGTGGCAGAATACGCCGGCGTTCTCCTTGTAGCCCGGCGGGTAAGAGCTGATCTCGCCAAGGTTGAGGTAATACCGGGAGTAGGCCGGCTGCTGGACAACAATGCCATGTTCCGTAGCCAGGTACTTCTGCGTGGCGGCCAGCGCCTTGGAGGCCTTGCCGTCTTCGAGGCCAATGCCGGCCAGCACGCAAAAGCCGTTGGACTCGATGAAAATCTTGCCTTCTTCGCACTCCTTGGAACCAATCTTTGCGCCGAAGTCGTCATAGGCACGCAGGAACCACTCGCCGTCCCAGCCGTGCTCGTTGACAGCTTGCTCCATCTTCGCTACGGCGTCTAAATAGGAGGCGGCTTCGCCGTCGAGTCCACATCTGCTGGCGATGGATGCAAGCTCGCGCCCGGCATTCACAAACAAGCCGGCGATAAAGACTGACTCCGCCACCTTTCCCTCTTTGTTGGTGGTGGTTTGGAAGGACTCGCCGGGCGTCGAAGAGAAGCAGTTCAGGTTGAGGCAGTCGTTCCAGTCGGCGCGGCCAATCAGCGGCAGGGCATGAGGCCCAAGGCGCTCCAACGTGTAGTGCAAGCTGCGCCGCAGATGCTCGTAGAGCGGAACTTCGGACCCGGCCTCGCTGTCAAGGGGCGTGGGCTCGTCCAGAATCTTCCAGTCGCCGGTCTCTTTGAGATAGGCAGAAACGCCGAGGATGAGCCAGAGTGGATCGTCGTTGAATCCGCCACCGATATCATTATTGCCACGTTTGGTAAGAGGTTGGTACTGGTGATATGCGCCGCCGGTAGGCAGTTGCGTAGCGGCCAGGTCGAGAATGCGCTCGCGGACGCGGGCGGGCACCATGTGCACACAGCCCAGTATGTCCTGATTCGAGTCGCGGAAGCCCAGACCACGCCCGATGCCCGACTCGAAAGAGGACGCTGAACGCGACATGTTAAAGGTGGCCATGCACTGATAGGCGTTCCAGATATTCGCCATGCGGTTGGTGTGGATGTCGGGCGTGTTTACTTCGAATATGCCGAGCAGGCTTTCCCAATATTCGCGCAAGCGTGCGAAGGCGATATCAGCCTCCACGGGATCCAGATACTTTCTGATGACCGGCTCGACCAGCGTCTTGTTGATAGTTTGGGAGCCAGCGGGAAGAAACTTCTGGTCGTCCGGGTTTTCGTGATAGCCAAGTACAAATACAATCTGCCGCGTCTCACCCGGCTCCAGTTCGAGCTCGACCTGATGCGCGCCGATGGGCGACCAGCCGTGTGCGATGGAGTTTGTCAACTGGCCGGCTTCTACGGCCGCAGGCTTGTCCCAACCGCCATAGCGCCCGAGGAACGCTTCGCGCTGGGTGTCAAAGGCCGCGCCGGGCAGGGAACAGGCGAAGTAGGCAAAATGGTTGCGGCGCTCGCGATATTCGGTCTTGTGATAGATGACGTCGTCTTCCACCTCGACCTCACCAATCGAGAGGTTGCGCTGGAAGTTGGTGGCGTCGTCCTGAGCATTCCACAGGCAGAATTCGATGCTCGCGAATGTCGAAATCGAAGCTTTCGTTGTCCGCCGGTTGGTGATGGTCAGTTGCCAGATCTCAAGGTTTTCATCCAGCGGCACAAAATAGCGGGTGTGCGCCTCAATGCCGCTGTAGGTTGACCCGATCACCGTGTAGCCCATGCCATGGCGGCAGGAATAGTCCTTCAACTCGTGACGTGTCGGCTGCCACGACGGGGACCAGAACTCTCGCGATTCTTCGTCCCGCAAATACACATACCGTCCGCCGGAATCCATAGGCACGTTGTTGTATCGATAACGGGTAAGCCGGCGAAGGCGGGCGTCGCGATAAAACGAATAGCCCCCAGCCGTATTGGAGATAATTCCGAAATAAGACTGGGAACCCAGGTAGTTGATCCACGGCAGCGGAGTATCCGGCTGCGTGATCACGTACTCGCGGTTTTGGTCGTCAAAATGCCCGTACTTCATGACGCGTGCTCCCTTAATGATAGTGTGCCGCAAGTATAGTCCCAGACTCAAACTCTAATCAAACGTTTTTGCAGATGGTTTCGCGGTACATTAAAAAGGGGAGACAGGCTTGCGCAAAGCGCCTTGAATGTGAAAAGGTATGTGCGCGAGAGAAATGAGGCTTTGTCGCTCTCCAAAGCAGTTGTCTGGTCATGCCGGCTAAAAGCGGAGTCGCATGTTTCCGCAAGGCGCGGATAAGCAATGCCAGTAGCGGAAGTTGAGGGTTCTAATGCACCTGCACGTTCTCGATATCGTGATTATTGTGGCCTATCTATTGAGCACAGTGCTCATCGGCTACTGGGTTTCGCACCGTGCTTCGCAAAACATGCAAGCCTATTTCCTGGGCGGCAACAAGATGCCATGGTATGTGCTGGGCATCTCTAATGCGTCGGGAATGTTCGACATCAGCGGCACCATGCTGCTCGTGTACTGGATGTTCGTCTACGGCCTGAAGAGTGTGTGGATTCCATGGCTCTGGCCCACTTTCAACCAGATTTTCCTGATGGTCTACCTTTCCGCCTGGCTGCGGCGCTCGAGGGTGATGACCGGCGCGGAGTGGATCAAGACGCGCTTCGGTACGGGACGAGGCGCACAACTATCGCACTTCATTGTCGTCATCTACGCCTTCGTCAGCATCATCGGATTCTTCAGCTATGGATTCAAAGGCATAGGCAAGTTTGCCGCCACCTTTCTTCCCTGGCATCTTTCGCCCAATCAGTACGCGCTCATCCTGGTTGGCATCACCGCGATCTATGTCATTAAAGGCGGCATGATTAGCGTGGTCATCACCGAGGTAGTCCAGTTTTGTATCCTCGCCATCGCCTCCTTTGCCGTCGGCATCATTGCCATGCTCAAGGTAGCGCCCGAAGCGTTGCACCGGGTGGTGCCTGCCGGCTGGGACAACATCTTCTTCGGATGGCGTCTGAACTTGGATTGGTCCACGCTGCTTCCAGCTGCCACCACGAAGATTGCCCAGGATGGCTATGGAATCTTCGGCTTCTTCGTAATGATGCTGCTCTTCAAGGGCGTGCTGATTTCTGCGGCGGGGCCGGCGCCAAACTACGATATGCAGCGCGTGCTCTCCTCGAAGACCCCGCGCGAGGCCTCCATGATGAGCGCCTGGGTCAACATCGTGCTCACCTTCCCGCGCTATTTCCTCATCATCGGGCTTACTGTGCTGACAGCCGCGTTCTTCTCCGGCGACATTCGCGCCATGGGCGCCAACATGGATTTCGAACTGATACTGCCCTACGCGCTTGGGCGCTTTGTTCCTGTGGGACTGCTGGGATTCCTGATTGCTGGCCTGTTGGCCGCTTTTATGTCGAACTTTGCGGCCACGGTAAATGCCGCTCCGCCCTACTTTGTCAACGACATCTACAAGCGCTACATCCGTCCTGATGCTCCGCCCAAAACCTATGTTCGCCTTAGTTATCTTGCCTCTTTCGCAGTGGTGGTAATCGGCGTCCTGATCGGCTGGAATGTGACTTCAGTGAACGCCGTCGTAGTATGGATTGTTTCCGGCCTGTGGGGCGGTTACACTGCTTCCAACGTCTTGAAGTGGTATTGGTGGCGCTTCAACGGCTACGGCTATTTCTGGGGCATGGTTTCTGGCATTGCTTCTGCATTGACTCTGCCGCTGATCATTGAAAAGGTGCCGCAGGTGCAGATGCTGCTGGCCCGCTATTCCATCAATCTGGATGTTTCAATCGTCTTCCCGTTGGTGCTTGTCATCTCCGTTGCAGGCTGCCTGCTGGGTACATTCCTGACCAAACCGGAGGACGACGTCGTGCTGAAAGACTTCTATCGCCGTGTGCGGCCGTGGGGCTTCTGGGGTCCGGTACTCAAAATGGTTTTGGCTGAAGACCCTGGCTTCAAGCGCAACGAGGACTTCCTGCGCGATATGTTCAATATCGCCGTTGGCATTGTGTGGCAGATTGCTCTGGTGGCGCTGCCGCTTTACATCGTGATCAAGGAGTTCCAGCGCGCCGCCATCACTCTGGCAGTGGTTCTCGGAACGTCCGCGATTCTCAAGTTCACGTGGTTCGATCACTTGGCCGAACGGGAGGTTGAAACTGACCTGGCCGCTGCTGGAGACAAGTAACGGTACATCATAGGGCAGCTGCATTTCCGCAAAGGAAGCAGCCGATCAATTCGACGCCAGAAAGGCCGCGTCACATGGATCGCCAATCCGCAACGCAGGTTTCAGAGGAATCGCCGGCTACTCGGCGGACAGGAGTGTCTGTCGAGCGAATCTCTTACCACGGATGGTCCGATTGCTACCTCATCACAAACGGCCGAGTGGAGGCCGTGATTGTTCCGGCCATCGGCCGCGTAATGCAGTTGCGGCTCGTGGGCGATGCGGAAGGAACATTCTGGGAGAACCGGGCATTGGACGGTCAACTGCATGGTGCCGCCTCAAACGATTGGATCAACTTTGGCGGCGACAAATGCTGGCCTGCTCCACAAGCGCTCTGGATTGAGCAACAAGGCCGGGACTGGCCACCGCCTGTTGCCTTTGGTGAGCGACAAGTCAATGCGTCAGTCAGTGAGCGCGGTGTCGTGGTCACGTCACCCATTGATCCGGGTTTTGGCATCGAAGTTGTGCGTCGTGTTGAACTCGATGCAGTTCAACCCATCATGAGAATCACAACGGAGTACCGCAAACTCAATGGCAGCGCTGTCCGTGTGGGTATATGGACCATTACCCAGATGAGGGAGCCCGAGCGCGTCTGCGTCCTCCTTCCGGCAGCTTCGAAGTTCTCCGCTGGCTTTGTCCGCTTGATGTCGGCAGAACCGGCAGATTTAAAGATCGATGGCCGCCTGCTCTCACTCAGACGCCATCAGCGGCAGCACGTAAAAATAGGCACGGATGGAAGCAGCATGGTATGGATGGGGCGGGATTGCGTGGTCCGGATCGACGCGGAAACTCGACCGGGAGAATATCCCGACGGCGGGTGCGTCACTGAGATCTACACCTGTCCCGATCCTTTTCAGTATGTCGAACTCGAAACTCTGGGACCCTTGACTACCTTGAACCCCGGCGAACGGATCGAGCAGACTGCGGTATACACAATCACACCCCGGTCAACAACGAGCCTCGAAGCTGAAGCCCGCAGCGTGTTGCTTTAAAGAGTAATTCCTAAGCGAGTCATACCCCAGCGACGGTTGCGGCAACAACATTCCACAATTCCATACATCGTAAGCGGGGCAAATATCCGCACGGATGCTTGCGCTCAGCAGGTGTAGCCGGCGAAGCAACCCAAGGCCCATGCCTTGCTAAACCGTTTTATACGCGAAGTTTCTCTGTGAGAGCAAACAGACTATTGTATTGAATTCATGCAGGTTAGTGTGTTGTGCCCTGATTTCTACACAGTGAAATCAGAATCTCCCTTGACAACTTATGCTCCATGGGCATTTAATTCGTCCGTCCCTTGAAAAGGAGTTTTGCCGGTGTCAGCTTAAACGTTTGATTTCGTCTACTAAAACGTTTAAGCGAATTGATACCAAAAAGCGGAGAAGTGCGAGTTACTTCTTCCAAACTACGGAGAATTTGAATGCTTCCACCGCCTCAACTCGGGTCGTTCAAAAGCTGGGCAAGGCGGTTGGAATTGATTCTCTCGTTGAAGGATTTTTGATGCATTTAATCCGGCGTGATTCCAAATCAATGGGAAGCAACACCAGGGTGAAACACCCGCAACACCAACTTTGAAAAAGGAAGGCCACATGAGACAAGCGAAATACAGGTTCTTTTTACTGCCGCTGTTCGTGTTACTGGCATGTACAGCAGCAGTATTTGCGCAGGAAAACGCGGAACTGACTGGAACCGTCACGGACCCGGCAGGGGCGGTAATTTCCAATGCATCAGTCACCTTAACCAACGTAGCGACAAACGAGGTTCGTGCCGGCAAATCCAACGG
>JBEKQD010000084.1:0-18417 GCA_049520075.1 Occallatibacter sp.
AATGTATGCAGTCAACGGCCCTGCTCTCGAACAGGGCCGTTGGTGCGTTGGACAAGAGATCGGTTAAATGCATGCCCGGCGCCTTCCAGTTTAGATTTTTTCGGCGACAGGGCACTCAGCCATGTGATGGGCTGGCGGCCCAAGAGTAATTCTCCCGAGTTACTTTGTATTTTGACGCTTTTAGGCGAACGGTTAGTTCCCATGCTAAGATTTTGTTTTGTGGCTAATAGTGGCTGTTAATGAACACTGCAAGTCCTGAAGCAGGAACTTTATTTCCAGCTCCGGGGCTGGGCGAGACGTGAACCGCGAGAGCCGGGTTTGATTCGTTAAAGGCAGACGAAGCTTTATCCGGTTTTGAATGGAACTCATAAGCTTCAGGGATTTCGAGTCCTTTGAACGGCCGCAAGAGAGGATTTGTTCGTAATGAAGAGCTTTCTGAAATACGCACTCGGACTGTTGGTCATCCTGTTCACTACATGCGCCACTGCTCATGCACTCGCCTTTTCACGTAATCCAGAGATTGACCCGAGCCTCGCGATCAGTGCACTCACTCTTCTGGCTGGATCGCTCGCGGTACTGAAAATTCGGCGCAACAAGTAGCCTAAGAATATTGAAGATCAACTCAAATTCCCCCCCGGCTGGAAACCATCGCCTCCAGCCCTCTGATTCCTTTCCGTTCCCTCGCCACCTTCTGGGTCGGCTCTATTTGTTTGGCGCGTTGATGGCGCTTGAATATATATTCTGCTTTGCGAACAGGGGGCTATCTCCGGGGCATCTGAAGATCTTTGGAGCAACCACCGACGTTTATGGCCAGATTCCCCTATTTGCGTACTTAGTGTTCTTGGGTTTCGGTCATTCCATCTGGAAAGCTCAAAAAGAGAATATTCTGTTCGGCCGCATCTTTTTTGGAATCCATCTCCTTTGCATGGGAGCAGTCCTTTCCATTACCCTGGCGACGCAAGAGGGGATGGGCTGGCTGCTTTTCGATACCTCCGGCTACATCAAGAGCTCTCTCTATCTTCTCGGAACCATACTGTTGGCCCTGGCTTGTGTTCCGCCTCGAGGCTGGATCAGGGCGATTCGCTCGACTGGCCTGCTTTGGCTGTATTCGTCTCTTGCGGGCGTGGCTGGATGGTATCTAGGTACCCCGATCAGAGTTTTGTGGACTGCGACGAGCACCGCTCAGAGCGGCCTGATGCAAACCGGAACCCTATATGCGGTGAGGGCGCTTCTAAGCGTTTTTATTCCGAATATTTTCATCGATCCGGCTTCCTTCACCATCGGAACTTCCCGTTACTTGGTCACCATTGCTGCTGGCTGTTCAGGTGTAGAAGGCCTGGGACTCGTCCTCCTCTTCACTTCCATCTGGCTTTGGTATTACAGGAAAGAATACCGCTTCCCACAAGCTCTTCTGCTCATCCCCTGCGCGCTGGGATGCATCTGGGTTTTGAACATCGTACGTCTTTGCGCTCTTATCCTCATCATGAATGCGGGTGGTTCCGAGATGGCCGGATCGGGCTTCCATGCCACGGCCGGCTGGATTTCATTCATTATCATCGCTCTGATGTTTTCACTGGCAACCCAAAAACTTTCCTGGATGCGAAAGATTTCCCCCGATGCGTCCTGCGCCTCTGGCGAGCCGCAGAGTGACGGAACGGAAACCCTTCCCGGCGCATCGACACAATTGAGCCAAGATCGCGGTGAGTCACCGGCAATCCGCGCCTATCTGGTTCCGTTTCTTGCCATTCTGGCCGCGGCTTTTGTCTCCAAAGCTGCCTCTGGCGAATTCGAGTGGCTGTATGCTCTGCGTTTTTTTGCCGCGGCCATCGCTCTCTGGTATTTCTGGCCCAGATTGAAAGGTCTCGACTGGCGCTTTGGCTGGTTGGGTCCGGTTGCGGGCGTAGCGGTCTTTCTGGCGTGGATGTCGCCCGCATGGTTTCATCAACAGCCGGCGGCCAGTCCAATGGGGCAGGCGCTGGCAGCGCTTTCGCCTGCGGCTCGCTGGACCTGGATTGCCTTTCGAGTAGCTGCCGCCGTGATCACGGTGCCCATCGCCGAAGAGCTGGCCTTTCGGGGTTATCTGGCCCGCCGGTTCATCAGCCGGGAGTTTGACGCCGTTTCCTTCTCCAGCCTGACGCTGCTCTCCATTTGCCTTTCGTCTGCAGTCTTCGGCCTGGAGCACATGAAAAACTTGATGGATTGGCAACACCTGCTGCTCGGCACTCTGGCTGGCCTGGCCTTTTCCGCCGCTCTCCGTTGGCGAGGCCGAATGGGCGATGCAGTCGCCGCGCACGCCGTCAGCAATCTGCTGCTGGCCGCATGGGTTCTTGGTTTTGGCGACTGGGCGCAGTGGTAAGGCAGATTTATAACCTCGAATCCAGCGATTTCTCTTAACCTGGACTCGGTGCCGTCGGTCTTGCGTCGTGGTCCCATCAATCTGCCGGAACTACCCTGAGGTCTGCCCCTGCGAAGCCTTCCGTCCCCTCGGGCTCGAAGCTCTTTTTAATCCCCAAATCGAGTGTGCGGCTGGTGGTGGCAACCTCGTCAAGACCAGCTTCGACCGGCTTCTGGCCTTTGTAATCCGAGAAGTGGATGACGCTGTCGTAGGCGTCTTTGACCAGATCTTGCAGCGGAATGACGCTGCCGTTGACTCGCTGTTCGTCCAGCAGATCGAGGTCTACGTCGGCCACCACCAACTGTTCCTGGTTAATGGTGCCTTCGGCTGCGATGCCATCGCGGGCAAAGAAGTAATCCGAAGGCGTGAGGATGGCGGCCTGACCGTAGTTGGTATTCATGTAAGGGACCAGCGGGAGATTGCCCACGGTTCCGGTCATCGCGACGTAGATCTGGTTCTCAATGGCACGGGCCTGGGCGCAATACCGTACCCGGCAAAAGCCTTCGCGACCGTCGGTGCACGAAGGAACGAAGAGAATTTCTGCGCCGGCCTCGGCCATCACTCGCGCAACTTCTGGAAACTCCACGTCATAGCAGATGAGGATGGCAATGTTGCCGAAGTCGGTGTGATAGAGATAGAGGCCATGCCCACGGCTCAGTTGGTAAGGGCCGATCTCGGTGGGTGTCAAATGGACTTTCTTCTGGCGGAAGACCTGTCCGTTGGGGGTGAACAGGTGGGCGGCGTTGAAGACCTTACCCCTTTGGAAGACAGGATGGGTTCCACCGATGATGTATATCCCCGTTTCCTTGGCGAGCCGCATGAACAGCGCCTCGTACTCGGGCGCAAGCCGGGCGAGGCGGCGCACGGCAAGGGCAGGAGCGGGCTCATTGATATAGCTGAGCAACTGCATGGTGAAGAATTCGGGGAAGAGAACAAAATGGGCCTTATAGTCCTTGGCGCTGTGCACAAAGAACTCTACCTGGCGAACAAAGTCCTCGAAGCAGGCAATGGGCCGCAGCAGGTATTGGACGGCGGCGATGCGCACACGGCGTGGTCGCGGAGTCCCTCGCATAGCCTCGGCGGCTGCCTGCTCCAGAGCGGCGTGCTGAAGGCTGGCTTGCAAGGAAACCGAGGAAGTGTACTCCGGGTTCAGCCACTCAAGCACCGTTGCGAAACCGCACGAATCCGTGTCGTGCATGTAACCGGGGACAACGTCGAGAACTACCAGTCCATTCTCAAGCTGGAAGCTGAGCGCTGGATCCCGGCGCTTGCCGTCCACCACATTGGCGACGTATTCCTTCGCTGTTAACTGGTCCGCGACGGCAGAGTAACCGGCGATGCGCCCGCCGGTGAGCAGCCGCTTCAGCCCGTGCTCGCGTATCAGTTCTTTGCGCGCTTCGTAGAGCATCGTCCCGATGCCTTGTTTCCGCGCATCCGGGTCCACGCCCATGTCCGCGCCGTAGAGGGTCTTGCCAAGCGAGTTGTGGGTATCGAAGGATCCATCCCCGGTGATCGACGACCAGTTGGCCGACTCAGCGTAATCGTCCCAGTCGATGAGCAGCGAACTGGCCGAACCCACGATGCGTCCCGCTGGGTCCGAAACGACGAGCTGACCCTCAGGAAAGACCTCAAGGTGACGCTTTAGCTGGTCGGGTCTCCAGGGCGGCAGGCCGGGAAACGCGCGCACTTGCAGTTCGATGACCGAAGGGATGTCGCCGGGGGTCATCTGCCTGACGCTGAATTCACTGGGCAAGCCGTTTCCGGTCGCCATGGGGTGAAGCTCCTGTGCTCCGAATCTGGGCTCGATTCTGGAGTCGAATCTGAGTTTAGGGAGAATCGATGGGTAGGACAGTAAAGAATGGCACAGAGTTTGGTTAAAAGAAGGCGAATTATGACGGAATCGGCCTGAGGAGGGGAGATTTGGTCACATGCTGCCATCGCCGGTTAGATTGGAGGGATGGGGCAACAACAAGCCAAATGGAGAACGGAACTGGGCACGATGGTGGCGCTGGCGGTTCCGGTCGTGTTGAGCGAGGTTGGCTGGGTGGCCATGGGCATCGTGGACACCATCATGGTCGGCAAGCTGGGGCCGGCTGCCATCGGCGCCGTGGCCCTGGGTAATGCCGTCTTCTTCCCACCCGCGCTCTTTGGCATCGGCATGCTGCTCGGTCTGGACACGCTGGTTTCGCAGGCATTTGGGCGTAACGATCACGACGAATGTCACCGCTGGCTGGCCCAGGGCGTTTGGCTGGCCTGCATCGCCACGCCGCCGCTGATGCTGCTGATTTTTGCGGCAAGTTTCGGCTTTGTGCCCTTCGGCATTACGCTGCAGGTGGCCGCTCCGGCCACTTCTTATCTGCGTCTTCTCAACTGGAGCATGCTGCCTCTGCTGCTTTATGCCGGCACGCGCCGGTACCTGCAAGGCGTGGGCGACGTACGCGTCATAACCGTCACTTATGTTGTGGCCAACCTCCTCAACTGGTTCGGCAATTGGGTGCTCATTTACGGCAAATGGGGATTGCCGGCCCTGGGCGTGAACGGCTCAGCCATTTCCACAGTCTTCTCGCGCATTTTCATGGCTCTGGCGCTAATGGGCTTTGCCTGGCGCTATGAGCGCAAGCGGGGCCATCCACTCTTCCGCCACTGGGCCGCTCCCGCCATAGCACGGCTAAGTCTGCTGGTGAAGCTGGGTGTTCCCGCGGCAGGGCAAATTGTGCTTGAAGTGGGCGCATGGAACCTGACTACGCTTTCAGCCGGATGGCTCACGCCCGTGGCCCTGGCCACTCACCAGATTGCCTTCAACTACGCGAGCCTCACGTACATGGTTCCGCTGGGCGTCTCGGCGGCGGCAGCGGTAAGCGTGGGTCACGCCGTGGGCGCAGGAGATCCCGAGCGAGCACGCCGCGCCGGATGGCTCGCCCTGGGGTTGGGGACAGGATTCATGCTGCTGGCTGCCGTGGTATTTCTGGTAGCTCCAAGGCCGCTAATCGCCCTTTACACCCGCGACCCACAGGTGATGGCCGTCGGACCCAGCTTGTTGGGCTTGGCTGCGGCCTTCCAGATATTCGATGGCATTCAGACTGTCTCCACCGGCGCGCTGCGCGGTCTGGGCGAGACGCGTGTGCCCATGTTGGCTAACCTGGTGGGCTACTGGGTGCTGGGATTGCCGCTGGGCCTGAGCCTGTGCTTCGTGTTTCACTGGGGCATCTACGGCTTGTGGATCGGCCTTCTGGTGGCGCTGGTCGTCATCGCTTCCACGCTGCTTGCGCGCTGGCGCAGGGACTCCGCGCGGCTGGTGTCGTCGATCTGAAGGAACTCAGCATGGCCGGATTGGCAAACAAGAGCAACTTGTTGCGGGCGGGTAATACCATATAATTCGCAATACCACGTACATGAAGCAGGGCGATGTGCACGAAGGAGAACCTGTTAGGCATGACTCGGTGTGGTGCAAGAGCGGCAAGATCAGGAATGCGAGAAAGAACGGCGGAAGTGCTATTGCTCTTGTTTCCCATGGTGTTTCTATCATCATGGGCTTGCGGGCAAGCGCCGCAACAACAAACGAGCCCGGCGCCGTCTTTGAACCCGATCGCCGAAGAGGTCTCTATCGATCTTGTGGCTCACGATAGGAAAAACAGGCCAATTTTGGATCTCAAGCCAGGCGAAATTGCCGTCCTGGATAACGATTCCCCCGTCGCAATTACAGGTCTACGTCTAGTGGCCTCCAGATCGGGTAGTGACCGCTTGATCTCGATGGTCTTCGATCAAATGGAACCGAGCTTGGTAAAGGATGCGCGCAAGGCAGCGGCGAAGATTCTCAAAGCGATTCCCGAGCGAGGGTTCTCGGTTGCTGTGCTAAATAACATTGACGGGCGACTGCGGGTTAAGCAGGGATATTCTTCAGATCGCAATGATATTGAGCGGGCCATCACTGCTGCCACCGAAGCAGTTGAGCCAGGCCAGGGCGGCGCCCTCAGTCTCGCCGAACAGCAGCTTATCGCTGAGTCGCGGACTGGCATGGATGCCTCAGGGAGGCGGGTTAGTGTGGAGGCTCGTGCCTCGGCCCAGGCGCTCGTTAAGGCGCAGGAAGACTCGATGCGAATTGTGCAAGAAGACCACGCTCAGCCTTCTCTGGCGAGTTTGCTGGCCTTATCGCGGTCGCAGCAGCAGATTCCAGAGCGAAAGGCGCTGGTCTATTTCACTCAACACAGAGAGGTCGATTCCCGCACCAAGGAGACGTTCACCTCCATCATTGGAGCGGCAAACCGAGCTGGTGTGAGCATCTACATTATCGAGCTGAATGGGGTTGGTCTGAACGCGAGGCGGCAGATTTCCTTCTTTGACACTGGCCGCACCTCGATTGATCCGAGGCAGCAACAGTTGCAGAGTGACCTTATGAGTGCGGTTGTTGCCACATATGACCATAAGGGGCCAGAGAGTCCCATGGAGAATTTGGCAAAGAGCACGGGAGGCATTTATATCGCCGGCGAAGACGGTTTATCGGATTCGTTAGGAGAGATGATTCAGGATCTAACAACGTATTACGAAGCTACCTATCTCCCCTCAATCAAGGAATACGATGGGCTGTTTCATGAGATTGCCATCAAGCCGCTTCGCAAAGGGCTCAAGGTACGCTCCCAAGGGGGTTATTATGCGCTGCGCACTGGGTCGGGAACGGGCACCCGGCCATTCGAGTTACCGCTGTTGAAGATTCTGAGTGAAGCGCAGTTGCCCACTGATCTGACCTTCCGCGCCGCGATTCTGCGGATGGGAGATCTGCCCGATGGGAATCTCAACACACTGGCCATCGAGGCGCCACTCTCGGATCTGGAGATACACGAAGATACCAGTACAAACCTTTATACGGCGCATCTGTCGATCGTTGCGCAGATCAAGGACAAAACGGGTAATGTGATCGAGCGCTTCAGCGAGGATATTCCCCGCCGCGGAGCTCTGGAAGAAGTTAAGAGAGCCAGGCTGGATAACTTTCTCATGCAGCGTAATTTCAATGCCCCGCCAGACGATTATCTTCTGGAAGCGGCGATTCTGGACAGAAACAGCGGAATGGCCAGCGCCCAGCGCATCCCATTCACGATTCCCAAGCTGGCCGGCGGACCATCGGTGAGCGATATGGTTTTTGTCCGGAAGACGGAGCCTTTTCATGCGGAGACAGACCCCATGGAGCCGCTTCGTCACGCAAACGACAAAGTGACGCCGAATCTTTCCGCCCAGGTGCCGCCCGAAGCTAGGGATGTCTCAGTGTTCTTCATTCTTCATCCCGATGCGCACGCCACCAGTGCTGCCACTCTCAATATGCAGGTGCTCAGAGACGGAAAACAGATCGGGAGCGCGCCGATGGCGTCTCGGCAAGTCAATGGCCCTGCAGCTACGTCCATGCTGGTAACCTTCCCCGCCAACTCACTTCCGCACGGCTTCTATCAGGTCAAGGCGATAGTGAGCCAAGGCGGAAAAACGGCAGAGAGCAGTATTTCATTCACACAGTTGGGAGTCCAGCCATCCGAATTAGAAACGGAAGCCGAGGATGCGAGCCTGCCACTTCCGAAAATCGACGACCGTCCGACGGGACAGCTGGCTATCAATTTCCCCCCCACCCCTAGTCCGCGCCCGGCGGAAAGTGACTTGAGGTCGATCTTGGCCGATGCCACAGAGCGTGCGCTCGCGTACCGTGCGTCGCTCCCGAATTTCATTTGCATCGAGGTAACCAACCGGAAAGTCGATTCAAATGGCATGGGAGAATGGATGCATAAGGACACCATCGCGGAACTCCTGACATATCAGGATGACCTGGAAACCAGGAAAACGCTGGAACTGGATGGCAAGAAAAGCGACGAGGACAGGGATGATCTGTTTGGAATGCTGTCGATCGGCGAGTTCGGCGGAGTGCTTCAGACGGTCTTCCAGCCGTCATCGAAGGCGAGTTTTCAGTGGGAGAAAACCGGAATTCTGAAAGACGATACCGTGCAGGTTTTTGACTACCAGGTTGCTCGCAAAAACTCCACCTTCTATATTAAAGTTAGCGCGCTTGGAATGTATGCTATCGATTTTCACGGTCAGCTATTTATAGACAGTGCAATCCGAAGCGTCCGCCGCATCACGTTGGTGGCCGATAATGTGCCACAAAAACTTAAAGTCCGCGCGCCATCCTTCAGCGTCGACTACGACTACGTTGTCATTAACAATCACGACTACCTGATGCCGATTGGCGCGAAGGTCGCCATCGGACAGAATCACAGGAACGCGTCTCTGAATGAGATCGAGTTTCGTAACTATCGGCGCTTCGGCTCCACTGTGAAGATCGTTCCTTCTGGGGCTGAGGGAAAGCCATCAGAAGCGTTGCCTTCGACGTTATCAAGGGGTCAACACATCCAGTGACGCAAGGCACAGTGTAATCGGAGCAGACTTTCATCGTGATGGCGCTTGGTTTGAGTTGATGAATTCGGCGAGGTTCACGCTTGTAGATTGATTCTCAAGGAGTTATCCAGATCAGGAACAGCTCAATCCAAGAGCTTGCCTGTTGTGCCCTCTTCCTCGACTCAGAACTCGACTCTCCCGCTTGTAGCCGGAACGCCGATTCGTGCAGGAGGCTATAATCGTAGTCGAGCGAAAGATAGACTCTTTCCAGAATTCTTCGGAAGGGAATCCCGCCAGATGGCGACAGTAGATCCTGCCCTGGGTGAAAAACAGGGAGAACTTGTCACGCGTGCGCGCGTCACAAACGATTTCAGCATTAATGTAGCGACGGTGAATGGCTCCGGTTCGCAATCAGCGAATAGTGTTTTGCTAAAAAGTATCTTTGGCATGGGAGTTCCCGTCAGCGGCAAGAATCTTTTCCCCTCTAATATTGCCGGACAGCCAACCTGGTTCCTGATTCGGGCCAGCAAGAACGGTTACGTTGCACGAAAGCGCGACTCCGAAATCCTGGTCGCGATGAATCCAGAAACCGCCAAGTCCGATTTGCTCAGTCTGCCTCCGGGCGGCGTGGTCATCTACGAAGAGAGCCTGGACAAGACCCTGAATCCGGCAGCGGTGCGCGAGGACGTTGTCCTTTATCCCGTGCCCTTCGACAAGATCACGGCTGCCATCTGTCCCGAAGTCAAGCTGCGCAAGCTGGTCAGGAACATGGTCTACGTGGGCGTTGTTGCTCAGTTGCTGGCCATCGAGCTTGACGTTGTTGAGAATAGCCTTCGCCAGCAGTTCTCTAAAAAGCAAAAAGTCTTTGACATGAATTTTGGAGCGGCCAAGGCTGGCTTCGACTATGCCAGGGAGAATTTGCCCAAGCGGGATCCGTTCTTCGTCGAGCGGATGAATAAGACAGCGGGCAAAATCATTATCGAGGGCAACGAGGCGTGCGCCATTGGCGCGGTTTTTGCCGGTGTAACGGTAATCGCCTGGTATCCGATTACCCCTTCGACTTCGACGATTGAGGCTGCCGCGGCCCTGCTCAAGAAGCTGCGCGTGACGCCGGAAGGCAAGGCTACCTTTGCCGTAATTCAGGCAGAGGACGAACTGGCCGCCATCGGCATGGTGCTGGGCGCGGGTTGGGCCGGCGCCCGTTCGATGACCGCAACCTCTGGTCCCGGCATGTCGCTGATGGCCGAGTTTTGCGGCCTCGGATACTATGCCGAAATTCCAGGTGTCATCATTAACGTGCAACGTACAGGGCCTGCAACTGGCATGCCCACGCGCACTCAGCAGGCCGATCTGCTTTCAGCGGCCTTCCTCTCGCACGGCGACACCAAGCACATTCTTCTCCTGCCCGGCTCGGTGAAAGAGTGCTACGAGCTGACCATGGCTGCATTTGACCTGGCTGAGCGGTTCCAGACTCCGGTTTTTGTTCTCAGCGATACGGATATGGGCATGAACCACTGGATGTCCGAACCGTTCGATTATCCCACCAAGCCTCTGGACCGGGGTAAGGTGCTCACGGCCGCCGACCTCGATCGGCTGGGTGGATTTGCGCGTTACCGCGACGTGGACGGCGACGCCATCGGCTGGCGCACGCTGCCGGGAACCAAACACCCCAAGGCTTCGTACTTCACCCGCGGATCGGGACACAACGATGCCGCCGGTTACACAGAGAATCCGGACGAGTACCAGGCGGTAATGGATCGGCTGGCGCGCAAGTTTGACAATGCGCGCAAGTGGGTTCCCGCGCCGGTCGTGGTCAAGGACGGAACCTCGAAGATCGGCTTCCTGGCTTTCGGCACAACTGACTGCGCCCTCGTTGAGAGTTTCGATCAAATCAAGCAGCGCTATGGAAACGACGTGGACTATATGCGCCTGCGGGCTTATCCATTCGCGCAGAGCGTTCACGACTTTGTGGCCTCTCACGAGCGCATTTATGTGGTCGAGCAAAACCGCGACGCGCAATTGGCCAGCCTGCTCAAGCTTGATCTTCCTGCTGCCGAGGTAGTCAAGCTGCGCAGCATTCTTCACTACAACGGATTGCCCGTGGACGCCGAATCCATCACCGAAGAGTTTGCCAATCAGGAGGGTCTCTAAATGGCAACCGCTGCACCTGCTCCCAAAGTCAACCACATCGGCCTGCCCATCGTTGAGTATCGCGGAGGCAAGAGCACGCTCTGCGCCGGCTGCGGCCACAATGCGATCTCTGAGCGCATCGTAGACGCCCTGTTTGAGATGGGCGTCGATCCGGAACGCGTCATGAAAATGAGCGGCATCGGCTGCTCGTCCAAAAGCCCGGCCTACTTCCTCAGCCGCTCGCACTCCTTCAACGGGGTGCATGGGCGTATGCCGGCCACAGCCACCGGCGCCATCCTCGCCAATCACACCATGACGACGATTGGCGTTTCCGGCGACGGCGACACGGCCTCCATCGGCATGGGCCAGTTTGTTCACCTCATGCGCCGCAACCTTCCCATGATTTACATCATTGAGGACAACGGCGTTTACGGGCTTACCAAGGGCCAGTTCTCGGCCACCGCCGATTTCGGCTCCAAACTCAAGACCGGCGTGGTCAACGATCTGCCCGCCATCGACACCTGCGCCCTGGCCATTCAGTTGGGCGCGACTTTTGTTGGGCGCTCTTTTTCCGGCGACAAAAAGCAATTGCTCTCCATGCTCAAGGCCGCCATCGCCCACAAGGGCACAGTATTGCTCGATGTGATCAGCCCCTGCGTCACCTTCAACGATCACGAAGGTTCTACCAAGAGCTACAAATTCATGCAGGAGAACGATGATCCGATTAACGAAATCGGATTCGTGCCCAGCTTCGAGGAGATCGCCGTCGATTACAACTCAGGCGAAATTTTTGAGGTGGAGATGCACGACGGCTCCAATCTACGTCTGCGCAAGCTGCATGAGGACTACGATCCCACTGACAAGGCCAACGCTGTCCGCACCCTCATGGAAGCGCAGACAAACGGCGAAATCCTCACCGGAGTTTTCTACATCAACACCACGCAGCCGACCTTCATAGACCTGCTGAATGTAGTCGATCAGCCGCTGGGCACGCTGCCTGAATCGTTAACCCGGCCTTCAAAGTCGGCCTTCGATGCTCTGATGGCTGAACTCAAATAGCAGTTTCCTCTCAGTCAACGACAACAAAAGAGCCCCGCATCTGCGGGGCTCTTTTGTTGTCGTGAGAAGTTTGTTCCGTTCGGTGTCCTGTCAGCGTGCCGCGGTCTTTGCGCCCAGCGCGGTCAGCTTGGCGTGGGCCTGCGAAGCCTCGGGAGTTTGCGGATGGCGCTTGATGAGCAGGTGAAACTCCGTGATGGCCGCTTGCCTCTTGTTCAGTTGCAACAGCGCCAATCCCTTGCGCAGTTGCGCGGCAGGGGCCTTCGCATTGCCGGGAAACCCTTCCAGCACGGCGTTATAGGATTTCACTGCATCGTCGTATCTGCCTTGGTGATAGGCAATTTCGCCCAGGTAGAACTGTGCCGTGCCAGCCAGGTCGTCCAGTGGATAGTAGTGAATTACGTCTTGAAACTCGCCGGCGGCCACATCGTATTTGGCCGCGTTGTAGTCGCGCACACCGGCCTGCAAGCTCTCTTTGAGCGGCGGCGCCTGATTGCCGCCCATGCCGGTTGCGGGCGGACCGCCCAGCAGGGAAGCGGTTGGCGGAGCTGCGCCGGTTGTTGCGGGAGGCAAAGCCGGATTCTGAACGTTCTGCAACTGCGCCTGCAGATCCTGAATCGATTTATCCAGCTTGGCGATGCGCGCCTTCAGCTCGTCCACTGAATCGTTCAGAGCCTGCACCTGGCCGGAGGAGGCGTCCAGTTTGCCGTTGGTCGCATCGTTTTGTGCGGCGATGTTCTTTTGCAGGGCGTTCACGGCTGCGGTCATCTGCGTGGCGTTGTCGGCCGTCTGCTGCGCCAGGTTTTGCAACACGCCGAAGCGCGTGTCCAGCGTCGACTGGATGCGCTGCACCATGTCCAGAAGCTGCTGTACCTGCGTCTGCAGTTCGACGATCTCTCTCGACGTGGCGCGCGCCGGCGCCGGAGCGGCGGCCAGAAGCAGGGCAATTGCTAACCCTGCCAGAAGACGATTGCGAAGTGTAAATCTCTTTTGCATGATTCCCCTATGAAGAAATAGTGAACAGTGGTCAGCGTTCGCCGGCCACTGTTCACTGTTCACTCTAATTTTACTGGTCGATGGTGAATCCGTCGCGGCGGTTCAGCTGCCAACACTCTTCGGTTGATTCGGAGCAGAATGGCTTTTCCTTGCCGTAGCTGATTACGCGAATGCGATTGGCCGCCACGCCGGCGGTGACCAGGGCATTCCTGGCCGCGTCGGCACGATTCTGGCCCAGCGCCAGGTTGTATTCGTTCGAACCGCGCTCGTCGCAGTAGCCGCCAATGACGACCTTGATTTCCGGATGGCTCGCCAGGTAGGAAGCGTCCTTTGACAGCGTGGCCTCAGCATCGGCGCGGATATCGTAGGTGTCGTAGTCGAAGAAGACGTCCTGCACATTGGCCTTGAACGCCTGTTCCGCGCTCATCGTCGTGGTGGGTACTTCCACGGCCGGCGGCGCACTCACGGTCACATGCGCGCTAGCTTCGCCAGTGCCTCCGTCGCCCTTCGCCACCAGATGGTAAGTGGTCGATTCGGTGGGAGTCACGGTCTTCACACCTGAGGTGGGCACGTCGCCGATGCCGTCAATGGAAACCGTGGTGGCATCCGCTGTGTGCCAGCTCAGTTGCACCTGGTCACCAGCTGATATCTGTGAGGGACTCGCGGATAACGCCGCAGTCGGCGCTGGCACAAGCGCAGCCGGAGCGGTCTCAGCCGGAGAAATCGGCTTTGTCTTCTTGCCGCAGCCCGTGGTAGCGATCAAGGCAACAAGAAGCACAACAGGTACTGCAATGCGATTGAGTTTGTTCACTGGACTTCTCCTTTGGGGAATCAATTTTGTGAGGCTGAACCATCAGCCCCAAACCCTTCAGTACATGCGCCAAAAGGCTCTGGCAACGTTAACATCATAGTGCAGAAAACCGCGAAATTCCATGCGCTCAGCGCGAGTCGCATCTCACTTCCAACTCCAGTTAGGCATGAAATTGCTGCCCGTCTCGGTCAACTGATGCTGCCCGGTGCCGTCGGACAGCATCGACCAGATTTGGCTGCGCCCGCCCACTTCCCGTTCAAAAACGATATGCCGGTTATCCGGCGCCCAAGAAGGGTAATCGTTGATTCCGGCTTCGTGGGTCAGTTGCAGCCAGCGCTTGCTGGCAATATCCATGACATAGATGTCCCGCCCGCCGGGCGCGCCGGGACCGTATTTGCGGTCCCAGGCAAAGGTCAAAAACTGCCCATTGGGCGACCACGAAGGCGAGACCGCATAACCCGAGTCAGTCAGCCGCTGTATGTTGGCGCCGTCCTGATCCATGGTGTAAATCTGCGGTTCTCCTGTGCGCCCGCCTGCCCAGGCGATTTGCGCGTTCGTGCGCGGGTTCCAGGTGGGTGCTATATTGGGTCCGCGGATGGATGTTAGACTGCGGAGATTGCCGCCGCTTGCGTCCGCCACCCATATCTCCGAGTCGCCCGTGCGCGATGACGAAAACGCGATCTTTGTTCCATCGCCTGACCACGCCGGAGACTGGTTGCTCCCGCCTGCCGTGCCTGCCGGAAAGCTCACGAGCCGCCCCAGTTCCAAAGAGTACATCCGAATGTCCCACCCATTGTGGCCCAGCGACGCAAAGGCGATCCGCGAATTGTCCGGTGAGATGCGCGGCGAGATAGAAATCGTCCCCAGGTGTGTCACGGCGTGCTGATTCTGGCCGTCGTAATCCATCTCCCAAATCTCTTTGGTTCCGCTGCGCGAACTGACAAAATAAATCTTCGTCTCGGCGATGCCGTCGATGCCGCCGCCCAGCCGCAAGATAATCTCATCGGCAAAGCGGTGCGCAACCGTCCGCGCCATATCCTGGCTGGCCTCTTCGTTGTACTGCTTGCCCAGCACCTGCGGGTTCACGGTGTTGCGTGCATCGTCGAGCCAGCCGTAAACCACCAGCCGTCCGTTGGTCGCCGACAGCGCTCCGAAGGCCACCATGGCCGCGTTGGCCGGCGCAGCCGACCATTGCGCCAGGCTGATCTCCTGCGGCGATCCGGGCGCAGCCTGCGGCGTCATGCTTTTTGACACCACGTCAAAGATGCCGGCATTGGCCAGATCACTGTAAAGTGTGGCGTCAAATGCGGCCTTCAATGCGGGCGTTTGCGGATCGCTGCCGACTGGCTTGAAATCAGCCGCGGCAATCCGTATGCGCTCGTTGCCCAGGTTTGAGCCGGTGTGAACCCAGTCCTGCGCCAATGTGGGCAAGGCTGCCAAAGTTGCCAGAGCAACCAGAAAAACAGAAATAATCCGGGAATGAGCTTTCATGCGGTGCGCAATCCTTCCTCGGGAAAAGTGTGGATGCTCGTTGCGGAATTTCGAAAGTGGCTGGCTTTGCTGCCGTGTATCCTAGCTTTCACAGCAGGAAAGACCCGCTCTCATCCACCGCTCTATTCTACTTTCTCACAGTCCCTAATACTCACAATAGTATGACGTCATCAGCGTGTTTTGGTTATATTGCGCCGGCAACGCGCCAAATGTGTCCACGCGCTGCGCAGCGCGCATGCAGGCGCGGTCCAGCGTGGAACTTCCGCTCGATTGACTCATCTGCACATTACTTGCAGTACCGTCGCGGTGAATCGCAAACTGTATGTAAGCCCGGCTTCCTCTCGGCGTGTGCGGATCAACCTCTTGCCGGAACGCACTTGAGGTCATCTTGCGATTGATACCGTCCACGTACCATCCGAAAAGCGATCCAAAGTTGCCATCGCTAATCGTGGTCTGTCCATTGGTGTAGCCCTGCGACTGCATCGCCCGCGCCATGGACGATCCCGCCTGCTCGCCATACTGAGCCCGTTTGTCCATCTCTGCCTGATGCTGCGCCGCCTTGCGCGCGTTTTCCTGCTGCTGCTTCTGTTTGCCGCTGATGGGAATCGCTGTCTCGTCTACCGCTTCCCTCGCCTTGGGCGCAGGCTCGGCCGGTGCCTGACTGGGCGTATCGGTCGCCAGCACGTTCTCATTAGGCGGCTGATCGGAAGGCAAGGGAAGTGCGCTGGTCAGGCTCACCTGAATCGCTCCACCACTCCCTGCGTCGCCCCACTGATTGTGATGGAAGAGCCCGGCAACAAGGCCATACGTCAGCAGGCACGCTGCCAGGGCTAGGTGCAGCAACAGCGATCCCGCCGCCGGCGCCATCATTGGCTCCGGCGTCAGTTCCTGCTCCAGTTGCTCGCCGCCATCCAACAGACTGTTCATGTTTGCCTCAGAATTAATCGACCGGGTGCCCGCACAAATGCTGGGTGCCCCACCCTCGCCGCGCCTTTGTTCTTGCGGCTAGGGTGGGAAGCCACGAACCCCAACCGCTCCGTTCAGCTCTTTCGCTGACTTGCTGACTCGCTGACCTGCTAAAGCCCCAGCGCCCCGGTCCCTTTGGTATCGAGAGGCTGCGTGACAATCGAGATGTTGGTGATTCCCGCCTGCTTCACAGCGTCCATCACGCTGGCAAACGCGCCAAACGGAACCCGCTCGTCGGCCCGCAGATAGATCACCTGCTTTACCAGGTTCCGCTGCCCCGTGTTATAGCTCGCCTGACGCAGCTTCGCGGCCAAATCGTGAATGTTGACCGCCTGATCGCCTAGAAACACGTTCTGATCGCGATCGATGGTCACCACCAACCGCTGCTCGGTAATCTCTTTCACCGTCCGCGTCTTGGGGATGGCCACTTCAATCCCCGACTGCAACACGGGAACGCTGATCATGAAAATCACCAGCAGCACCAGCACTACGTCTACCAGCGGCGTAATGTTGATGTCCGCCAGTGACGTCCGCGTCTGGCCGCCGTTACTTGTAAAGGCCACGTTCTACCTCCATGGCCGGCTCACGCGCCCCTTCAGTGCTCGCGGGCCGCACAGGAGCAGCCGCGCGCACCGGAATCTCTTCCAGCGAATTCAGCAACTCGCGGCAAAAGTCGTCAGTGGCTGCTGCAAATACTCTGATGCGCGCCGTGAACTGGTTGTAAGCAACCACCGCCGGAATGGCCACAAACAACCCTGCTGCCGTGGTAATCAGCGCCTCGCTGATGCCCGGCGCCACCGCGCGCAATGTAGCCGCTCCCGCCGTGCCCAGCCCGTGAAAGGCGTCCACAATGCCGATGACCGTGCCGAACAGACCCACGAACGGGCTCGCGGACGCAATGGTAGCCAGCCAGGTCAACCGCCGTTCCAGCGCGGTTACTGCCTCGCTCGCGGCTGTTTGCGCCGACCGTTCCAGCGGCGCCAGGTTACGCGGCGGTCCCGAGCCGCCTGTTTGCCGCTTGTAAGTCTCGTAAACCTCCTCGAAGACCTGCGCCAGCGGGCTCGCCTTGCACTCCTCGGCTACCGTCGCCATCTCCTGCAAACGGGTCGCTTTGCGGAAGGCTCTCAGGAACCGCTGGCTCTCTTTGGTCGCCTTGCGGAAGGTGGACATCTTGCCCAGAATCACGCTCCAGGAGTAGAGGCTGGCAATCAGCAACAAAACCAGCACAGCCATCGCCACCGGGCCGCTGTTCTGGATCATTTCCACCAGCGCGCTCGAATTCTGCGCCGCCGGCTGCGCCCCTTGGCTCGCGATTCCGTCAGACGGCAGTTGAAAGAGCAATGCAGCAATCAAAATCGGAGTTCACCTCACTTTTAACGGTAGCAGACACCGAGCTTCGTTCCAAGTTATCGATCTGGTGCGCTCGCGCGTATTTCCCCTCCGTCCCCAAGCCAGGGGTGCCGTCCATCGTGGTATGCTGCGCTCGTATTCCCGTTGTGGCCTTTTGTGTACTGATCTGTTTACAGAGGATCGAACCGCAATAACTCTGTCATCCTGAATAAAACTTTCGCATCACATTGTTTTCATTGCACATAACACGCCAATTTTCGGCTGTGTAGGAACTGTGCAGGCAAACTGTGTAAATTTCAGCCAATTTGGCTGCTACAGGCCCCTTGCGTACCGAGAGCCGGGGTGCGTCGCCCATTCTTCCGAAGCCAGAACAGCAACGCACAGATTGGCCATGTCCACACGCGATGTCGGTTCCTGCTGTTCATACTGATAACGATAAATCATCGCAGCAATGGCCGCATTTTCGCCGCATATTCAGTGGTCAAAGCGATGAAACCGAAGGCTGACGCCGCAATCGCCAGTCGAGGACTCAGCCGTGGGCTTCATGCAACGGACAATCGCATCCGTCGTCGGAGCCTTCAGAGGCTCAGCCCTATATCCATGCCCTGACTCTTCTCCTGCTTCGGAGTCTCAGCTATCTCATGTTGCGGCGGCTTCAGGTCGGGCATATGGGCGCTCTGGTGCGAAACATCATGGCCCAAAGCCTGCGACAGCTTCTCTCGATCATTCGTGAATATCTGCGCGTCCCACTGGCCGCGCGAAACTGACACATAGGCCATTCGGTTATTGAGCAGGTCCTTCGCGCCAAGCTCCGTATCTACATGGATGAGCACACGGTCTGCGGTCTGCCCCT
>JBEKQD010000085.1:0-17701 GCA_049520075.1 Occallatibacter sp.
CGCCAGCTGCAATCGCGTCGCAGTCGAGGACGGCCACACGGAGAGCGTCAGCGTCAAGCTTGGCAGACCCGCTACACACGATGAGATTCTGGCTGCATGGGCGGAATTCCGTCCGCTCGCCGGCCAGAAATTGCCGACTGCACCCGATCAGCCCATCGAGTGGACGCCGCAAGACGATCGCCCGCAGCCGCGCCTGGATCGCAATCGCGGCAACGGCATGTCTGTCACAGTTGGCCGCCTGCGCCCCTGCGGCGTGCTCGATTGGAAATTTACCGTGCTCTCGCACAACACCATTCGCGGTGCAGCCGGAGCCGCCATCCTCAACGCTGAACTACTGGCAAGCCTCGGCAAACTGGAACCTGTGTCTTAGCACGCACTGAACCATAGGAAGACGCGCATGAGCCTCGTAGTCATGAAGTTTGGCGGCACCTCGGTGGAGGACCCGGCGGCCATTCGCCGTACCGCGGCCATCGTCGCCAGCCGCGTGGCCCAGGGCAAGCAACCCATTGTCGTGGTCAGCGCCATGGCCAAGGTCACCGACCAACTGTTGCGCGCCGCCGCCATTGCCGCTGAGGGCGACCGCACCGGCGCACTGGCCATCAGTTCGCGTCTGCGTTCACGTCATCGCGATACCGCTGCCGCTTTGGTCGCCGACTCCGCCGCGCTGGTCGATCGCATCGACCTCAGGTTCGATTCACTCGATGAGATTCTGCGCGGCCTGTCCGCAATTCTCGAACTCACCCCGCGCGTCTCCGACCTGATTGTCAGCTTCGGCGAGATATTCTCCAGCCGCATCGTCGCCGCCGCCTTCCGTGAACTCGGCTTGAATTCCGTCCACGTAGATGCGCGCCAAATCATCATCACCGATTCGCAATTTCAGAAGGCGATTCCGCAGGATGCACTCATCGATGAGCGCGCCGCCATCAAGCTTAAGCCGCTGCTCGCGCAAAACCAGGTTCCCGTGATGGGCGGTTTCATCGCGTCCAACCAGGCCGGCATCACCACCACCCTCGGCCGCGGCGGCTCCGACTTTACCGCTGCGCTGGTCGGCGGCGCGTTGCGGGCCGAGTCCATTGAAATCTGGACCGATGTGGACGGCATCATGACGGCCGACCCGCGCGTCTGCCCTGATGCCCTGCGCGTAAAGGTCATCAGCTTTGAAGAAGCCGCTGAGCTGGCTTACTTCGGAGCAAAAGTTCTTCATCCTGCCACCATCCTGCCCGCCGTCAAGAAAAATATCCCCGTGCTGGTGCTCAACAGCCGCAACGCAGAGTGCGAAGGCACGCGCATCATCTCGCTTCCTCCGCACTGCAAGAGCCCTTTCAAGTCCATCGCCGTTAAAAAGAAGCTCAGCATCATCGATGTGGTGGCCGGCCGCATGCTGATGACCCACGGCTACATGAAGGAAATCTTCACTGTATTCGACAATCACAAATGCCCCGTCGATATGGTTTCCACCAGCGAGGTTTCCGTCTCGCTTACCGTCGACTCCAACGACAAGCTCCCCGCCATCGCCGCCGATCTTGGTCAATTGGCCGATGTGAAATATGAAGGCCGCAAGGCCCTGATCTGCTTGGTCGGAGACGATATTCGTGGGCAAAGCGGAATGGCCGCCCAGGTTTTCAACGCCATCCGGCACATCAACATTCGCATGATCTCGCAGGGCGCGAGCGAAATCAACATGAGCTTCATGATCGATGAAGACGACGCGGACGAAGCCGTTCGCTCGCTCCACGCGGCATTCTTCCAGGATCCTGACCCCGCGATCTTCGACGTGGAAGCGCGCAAGAAATAAGCCGCTCGCTCAAGGCTTTGACAAGCAAGAGCTGAGCAATCCGCCGCTTGCGATGGTTACCGAGACCTTCCGGCGCACTTCTGTTCGATCAAGTGGTTATCCCAAAAATATTGATTCGTCATCAGTTATGTATGGATATTCGTTTTCATATGTTAACTAGAAAATTACCTACAGGTTTTTGAAAATAAATTAAGGGGGGTGAGGGGTGCCTTCAGTATCCCTCAGGGAATAGGGAATAGGAAGGCCCGGTCCTTTGGTCATTGCTCATCTCTTGATTGTGCGCCGCTGAACTGTAAATATCCGCAAGCGCCGGCAGTGCAGACGGCGCTTGCGTGTCATGGCGTTCGAGGTGTCTCATCCTTGAATCAAAGAAAAATTCAACGATGGTGCGCCCGTCGAGTGAACCTGTACGCAATCCCCAGCGTCGCGGATTGCGTATTCACTTTGTCTTGATAACTGAGGTTGGTGACGAAGCCGTCGCCAGTGCCGTCTGTCAAATTCGACTGCACATTCCCTGTTCCGAAGCCGGCGTAGCGGTACTCGCCACGCAGAATCCAATTCTTCGCAAATCTTGATTCAGCACCGACGCCGATGGTCCAACCAATTCGAGCCGCGCTGCTCGATGCCGTTGCAAACGGAGCCTCCGGCACACCATTACACAGCGGATCGGGACCGCTGAATTGACAGGTTGCCGTCGACTTGATCTTCTGCCATGCAATCCCGCCCGTACCATAGGTCAACAGGCGCGGCGTCAGAAGGTATCCGAGCCGCGCACGCGCGCTCGAATCCCATCCCATTCTCACCGAGGAGGTGTCAGCTACGGGCCCTGGGTCGCCAAGGCACAATATCGAGCAGCCGGGGATTCCCGCCTTTGTCGTCGTCTTGTTCGCATCGGCCCAATCGACTTCGATACCGGAAACCCAGGGCTTCGCAAGCTGGTGGTTGTAGCCGAAATACATGCCGCCACGGACGCCCACGGGGTCGTATTTTCGCGGCGAGGAAGCATCCGGAACGATGGGTTCTCCAGCATCCACTACCGATGTCGTGGTCCAGGTGGTGTCCGCCAATTTCGCACTTAGTTCGGCCCCGACGTAGAACCCGGACCAGTCGGAAACCGCCGCAGACGGCAGCGGAGATTCCACTTTTGCCGTGTCGGCGGCAAGCGCAGTCGCACCAATGAATGTCACGGCAATGACGCCTGCAAACAGCAGCTCTTTCAGGTGATCGCACCCGACGGAAACAGCACGCGAGGAAATTCCCATGAAAACCGCCTTAATATTTGCCGCGTATTTTCGGATATCCGGTCCTCTGAATGCTTCAGAGTCCCCAGAAACACGTCAGCAGATTGGAGTGTGAATAACCGCAGTAATAACATAGATTTAATGCAGATTAACTCTTACCCGACGGAAGGTGATCTTCTTTCCGTCGATGGCCGGATGGCCGGGAGCCCCAGATCCGGATTCACGGAACTGGGAGGCCACGAACCGCAGACCAAAAACGGAAGCTAATACGCAACTCGCCAGCTTGCAAACTCGCCCAAGAGCGCAACCCAGCTATACAACCCGCCGGATCGAAGGACCACCATCATTCTCCTGGGCGACGCACACACAGCGCGTGCATTAAGTCGCCCTCGGCCAAATCATCGAATCCCTTTTCTGTCCTCCTCCCGAGGAAATCGAAGTACCAAAAATGCGCGGTAGGATGGCCGCTATAGTCATTTGCAGGACTGCTGCTCCATTGCATCGAATATGTCAAGAACAGGTTCCCCTTTACATGCCAGGTAGACGCCCCTCGGCGGTCTCGTCCTAGGGCTTCGGCGCTCTTGTCGTAAATTCCCTCTAGCTCAAAGATCGAAGCTAACCGCCAGTCGGAATACCCCTCTACGCGCAGTTTGCGGCAATACCTCGACGCTCCGCGCCAAGTCACCGCTTTGCCGTTGTCCTTCGCGGCCCACATAAGTCCGGTAGATGGATCGACCCAATATCCAAGAGCCAGAGTCTCCCGCTTCAACCTCGCTTCATCTTGCGCTTTTGCCAGTGCTTCCGGGCTCTGCAACCGCGCCTTTTCGCGAGAGATAAATTCCTGCTCTTTGGATCCCACCAACTCCCGTGGAGGAAGAGCGGGCCGAACTTGAGGAGCGACCCTCGGATTGGAAGGTTCCGTCGAGGATTGAGCGTTGGCGGTTATGGCAACGACCGATAGAAGAGTCAACACAACGATTGCCTGCCACTTCACGATGCGCGCTCCGAACAAAGAAACAGATTCTGAGATCTCTGCATTAGCCCGCCGGAATCCCAGGTCCGGGATTCACGGCTTCTGCATGAATCTATCTCCCTTGTGCATTCCGGCGAAATCCTGGGTCAGTTTGCAGGACGCCAGCATTCCGTTCTCGTGGAATTTTGCCCCGCCGCCGCGGCCATCGGCGAAAAACCCGCCACTTTCGCATGGAACACCCTGCACCGTCTGGTCTCCTGCCAGGTAGCATTGCTTGAGCTTGCCGCTGGGATAGAAGGCCACCACCGAGCCTTCGCCCGTGCCCAGCAAGCTGCCGCCCAGGCAGGTCATGCTCAGAATTGGCGCGTCATGGCTCATCTGAACAAAGTCCGGCGTGCCGTCAGGATGGAGCGCGATGTACGATCCCGCCGGGATGCGCGCTTCGCCAAACGAAATCTCGCGCGTGACGGTGCAGCGGTTCAAACGGCCGTCGTCAAAGAACCATGCGTCGCCCTTATCGCAGGAATAGCCTTGTATCTCGGTCGGCTGGTCCAGTGTCTTGTGATGGGTCTGGGGTAATGCGCCAGCGGATAAGATGCGCTGAAAAAAACAGAAAAACAGAATGGATAGCATTGTCGTTCGCATGGTTGCTTCCTCACGCAGTTCCAGATTTTATTCTGGAACTGCGCCTGTTGGTGTTGTTGGTTTAGCCGGGCCAGAGGCCGCTTCGGCGGATTTCGCTTTAGTCGCGCTGAATGCACCTGTCGGTTCTTGTGTTGCCTGCTGGTTCACGTGAATGTTCACGGCGCGCGGGAAGTAGTAGTTGAACCGCTTACCCGCCTCATACGTCGTATCCTTATCCTCTGGTTTCCAATTCTTTGGCGTCACCACAGCACGCCTCGCCTTGGCTTCCTGAAGCAACATCGATGGCAACCAAATCGGAGCAGCAATCAACATTAAGAAGGCCTCATGGTTTGAAATCCCACCGTCGTCGCTATGACGCTGTGCATAGTTGAGGTCCGTTAGGCGAACCATCTGCCCGTGTCCCAGGTCGAGTTTGGGGGCGGCAAATTGGACCCGTGCTACAAGGAATGGATCTTTGGGAGTGGCGCGCCAAACTCTGGTGATTGTTAGGTAGCAGGAAGTACCGGCCGGAATTATTACCCGGCCACCAGTAGCCAGATCATTCACTAGCGTGAGCCGAACCTTGTCACCCTGCTTGGCGTTGGCGGTGCTGACTCTCTCTTCTAAACGGAGAACCACCAGCGTGTCCATCCGGATACTAACTATTGAAGATGATGCTTTCTTCGCTGGAGGCGGCGTGGCTAACTGGTCTGCTGGTGCAATCACAGGAGACGCTGCCTCCTGCCCCATGAGCAGCGGGCATAAGATGAGGCAAGACACTGCTTGAAGCAATTTTCTGGCCATGTTGATTCCTCTTTCAACGTCCTTACTGGCTTGTGCGACGTGTCCATGAGCAGTTCCCAGCCCTCAGAATCGAGAGCCGGAACAGCCGGTTCATTCGCACAAACTCAGAGCCCTTGATCGTTGGTTTTGGCCGGGATTTGAAGGCGGGCTGCGGAGAGTATCTTCACGATCTGCTCGGCCATGGGACCTGAGGCGACGACTCCGTCGAAGGCACGCACCCTGCCCGCGGCGAGAACAACGCCCGTCGCCCTGTCCGTGAGAACGTAGGTGTGGATATGCGTGAAGACGACCCGGTCGATTTGGAGTTGCAGCTCGGCAGCACGCGGTTTGCTATGCGGATCGACGTAGCGCGGACCGTCAACGATCGACAGGCCCAGCTTCTCCCAGTCCTTCTGACCGAGCAGAGCCCGAGACATGGTGGCGGAGGAGAGGAAGTCGGTCTCCGAGCAGATGAAAATTGTCCGGGCCTTTTTGAGGATCTGGTTGCGGTCGAGGTCGGCGGCGGTGAGCGGTGTTGGTTCGACCGGAGGACGCGTGGCGTGAGTGAGTTCCAGCGTGCCAGTGATCTGGATGGCCTGGGCGGGCTGCGGGGTGGCGGAGGGCGTGGCGGCTTGCTGCGGCTGCTGAGCTGCCAGCAGCGGGCAAAGGATAAGACCAATTGCGGCTTGAAGCAGGAAACGATTCATCGGATCTCCTTGTGAACTACAAGGACCGATGTTAGGTAGATTGCACACGTGTGTGTCGGCGATTGGGACAGTTTCGTAAGTGTCCTAATCGCGGGTCTTGGGGCGCGTGAATTCGTGCGTCGAGTTCAAGCCATCCCAGGTGCCCAAAGGCGAGGCACCTGGGGCACCCGCGACTGGCTGGGGCCCCGGCTCTACGCCGAAGCGATGAACTGCTCTTCCTGTTTCCGCAGACCGGCCAGCGTCGGCCCGTCAAGCAGGGTGAAGCGCAGTGGGAAGACGCCTGCCGGCAATTCCAGCGCGGTGACGGCATCGCAGACCACGCCTGATGTTGCATCCAGTCCGCGCTTCCAGTTGGGTTGCGTGGCGTCGCGGACCAGCAAGCTCTCCGGAGCGAGGCCGGCGGCAATCAGCAAGGTCTGAGCAATGCGCTGGAACTCCGCCCACCGCGAAGCGATGCCCACCAGTTCTCCGGCGTGCTCGGGCATATATTTCTGCAAATGGGCCAGAAGCTCAAGCGAGATGGGATGCACCTGCAGCACCGTCAGTTCGGTCCCGGCAGGCAGCAGCTTTCGCACCATCTCGGCCTTGCTGGGAGCAACCACCAGGATTGACCCCTCGACCAGGCCGGGTTCGGAACATTCCTCGGGAGCGCATCCATCAACCGGCAACGTCAGCGCTTGCCGCATCTCGTGTATAAATATGCGGCGCAATTCAGCGTCCGGCTCAATCACAAGCCATCGGGACGGCGGCGCGAGCGCAATCCAGCGGCGCAACCGATCTCGCACTTGTGATTCAGTCGCGCCCAGCTTACGCGCATTTGCCATCATGTCACCGATCAGTTGATCAACGGCAAACTCTGCGGCCAGATCCGGCGAAAGCGGCACTGCGAACCCGTTAGCCCGCACATAGACGCCACTGCCATGACGGAACTCGAGCCGACCCTCGCTCTCCAATTGCCTATAAGCCGCGCTGGCCGTGTTGGCGTGGATGCCATACCGTCGCGCCAACTCGCGCGTGCTGGGCAACCGCTGGCCGGGAACGAGCTCGTGGCAGAGAATGCCCAGCGTCAACTGCGTAACCAACTGGTCGCGCAGCGAAACCTCACCGGTTCGGTTCAGCCAGAGCCGCATTAGACTATCTCGCCGCCTCCTCAGCAAACGGCAACGCAGATTTCTTGCGCCCGTACATTGCCAGCAGCCATACGAGCAGCAGCAGAACGACAGCTAAAACCAGCAGGCTACCTTCTGGGCCGTCCGCGCCGCCGCTCCAGAGCGCGTTGCCTGCCGGGCTGGTGGTCAGGTAATGACCGCTGGCGGCGTGGCCGCTGTCTGCGGTGCCATAGAAGAAGGACTGCGCCCAGTCCCATGCGGCGTGGCAGCCAATCGCCCACCAGGCCGAGCCGGTCAGCCGCACGCTGACGCAGAAGACAAAACCGATCAACACCACTTGAGAGATGCCTACCCAGGTCTCGCCCGGGTTGAATATGTGCGCGAAACCAAAAAGCGTTGAAGTGGCCCAAGCCGCTTGCCAGAACCCACTCCGTGGGGTCTTGCGAATGTGAAGAATCAAGCAGGGGGTAAGCCCCAGAAGCGCGAAGCCATATACGCCCCATGCGCCATTTCCCTTGCCCGTCACCAGCGGAACCAGGCAGAGCGCACCAACCGTGCCAAGCGCCCACCAGAAATTGATGCCGCGGGTGAGAGTGGATAGCAGGAAGCAACGAAAGAGGCCCTCCTCGACACAACCCACCAGCACAAAAACGCAAGCCCACAGTGCGCCAAACCTGAAAATGGCCGCTCCAGAGAGCGCAGCAGGACCAAAATGCAGCCAGCCACCCCAGGCCAGCGCGCCAACCAGCAGCGAGAGAGATACGAACCCTGCCGCCAGTCCGCTGAGGAAGCGGGGAATCCGCCACGGGCCGGTCAGGTTATAGGCCAGAAGGTTGCGGCGCTCGACATATGCAACCAGCGAGGCCGCCCCCACCACCGACAGGAAGAGAGCCAGTTCTATGAAGAAGCTCGCCGAGGGGGAGGAAGCAAGGTCGGTCATCCAGTTCCTGGAGATGAGATGAAGCCTAAAAAAGGAATAACCGAGAACGCAGACAGAAATTAGATATAGCGTCAGGAAAGCCAGCACTGACCACCCGGCGCGCACTCCCTGGCCACCAATGAACATCCAGTGCAGCCGTCGAAACTTCCGCACCTTTGTGGCCGGGACACCAACTATAGGCGGAAGGGCAGCTTCTGCCTGCAACTCTTCCTGGGGTGGAAATCGAATTTCCGGCTCCATCGAGCCTCCTGCGACGGGCGCAAACTATCTGCGCCGAATTCAACTAATGAAGCTCCGGGGCCCGTTTGGCAGCGATGAGTTTCATGAGAGCTCAGCACACTTCCTGCGGCCGTAAATCACCAGCAGCATTGCCAGCAGCAGAAGAATCAGCCCCAAAACCAGCACGCTGCCTTCGGGGCCGTCCGTGCCGCCGCTCCAAAAGGTGTTACCTGCCACGCTGGTGGTCAGGTAATGGCCGGTAGCGACCATGCCGCTGTCGGCGGTTCCGTAGAAAAAGGTCTCCGCCCAATCCCACGCGGCATGACAACCAATCGCCCACCACGCCGAACCCGTCACCCGCACGCTCACACAGAAGACAAACCCAATCAAAGCTGCGGCAAAGATGCCAATCCAATTTTCGCCGCCGTTGCCGGTATGGATAAAGCCAAAAAGAGTCGAGGTGACCCAGGCTGCCTGCCAGAACTCACTTCGTGGCGTTTTGCGAATGTGCAGCAGCAAGCACGGCAGCAGCCCAAGCAGCGCGACCACATAGACACCCCAAACACCGCTCCCTTTGCTCTTAAACAGCAATTCTCCGCAGATCAGGCCGACAATCCCCAGCGCCCACCAGAAGTTGATGCCGCGCGTCAGTGTGAATTGCAAATAGCAGCGGAAGAGTCCCTCTTCCACGCAGCCCACCAGCAGAAATGCGCCGGCCCACAGCGCGCCAAATTTGAAGATCGTCGCCCCCGAAAGCGCGATGGGGCCAAAGTGAAGCCAGCCACCCCAGGCCAGCGCTCCCACCAGCGCAGAGAGCGCCGCGAAGCCTGCCAGCACTCCGCTGACAAAGTGGGGAACGCGCCGCGGTCCGCTCAGGTTGAAGGCCAGCAGGCTCCGACGGCCCTCCAGCAGAGCCATCGCCGACGCTGCGCCCACCAGCGCCAGAAAGGCTATCAACTCGTTGAAAAATGCCGCCGAGGCCGTAAAGTCGTTCTTCTTGCTGAAATCGACAAGATGGAGATGGACAAATGCAAATCCTACACAAGCACCGATCGATCCAAGCAGTAAGAAAAAAACCAGCACCGACCAGCCAGCCCGCAGACCCTGGCCTCCGATGAAAACCCAGCGCAGGCCGCGATATTCCGGGTCCGGGGCTAATGATGTTGTGACCTCACTGGGGGCGATTGGCGCCTGCGGCTTAGCGGGGTGAATCTCCGGCTCCATGGAGTCTCCTTCAAATGAAAGCAGATTTGTCTATTGATTTGTACTAGTGGAAAGATACTTTACGCAAATACTGCGTGGACAGTTCCATAGCCCCATTTCCATGGGCGATCTCCGAGCTGAGATGCGGAATAGCGCGCGGGATTTCCCCGCCCGCCTTGACATCGTGGGCAAAGGCGTTGATGCTAGACAGTTCCGGCAATTCAATTTTCCTGCGCATGGAGGGCTTCAAACCTTGCGGGTTCGCGTCTTTTATCACGATAAATGCTTCGACGGGGCCTGCTCGGCTTCGCTCTTCACTCGCTTCCACCGCGAGTGCGTTACCAGCGGCGCCAGCTACGAGTACCACGGCCTCGTCCATCGCGCCGGCGCTCTCTTTGACGAGAGCGATTTTACCGGCGACGAAAATGCCATCGTCGACTTCAAGTACTCAACATCGCCCAAGATTACATGGTGGTTCGACCATCACCTGTCTGCTTTTCTCACCCCTCAGGACCATGAGCATTTCCTCGCCTGCAAACAGGACCCCGACTGCGGCAGTCGCAAATTTCTCGATGTGAACTACACGTCCTGCACCAGCTTCCTGGCGCACATCGGCTCGACCCGTTTCGGCTTTGATACCGCGCCTGTCGCCGAACTGATTCACTGGGCCGACATCGTGGACGGAGCGAAATACGAGAGCGCCAAGGCTGCCGTCGAGATGGCCGCTCCGGCCATGAAGTTGACCCTCATCATCGAATCTTCGCAGGATGATGTCTTCGTGCCGCGCCTCATTCCTCTGCTCACACAAATGCCCCTGGCCGAGGTGCTCAGCCAGCCTTTTGTGGCCGATCGGCTGCCGCCCCTGCTTGAACGGCATGAGAAATCAATCGACCTGATCCGCCAGCGAGCCGAGGAGCGCAACGGCACCATCTTCTTCGACGTCACCGATCTGCCACTGGATGGCTATAACAAGTTCATCCCTTACTATCTCCATCCCCAGGCCACTTATTCGATCGGCCTCTCGAAATCAAGCTTCCGCACCAAGGTTTCGGTTGGATCGAATCCCTGGACCAAGGCCGACCCGGCCAAGATGACGAACCTCGCGCAGATCTGCGAGCGCTACGGCGGCGGCGGCCATGCCCGCGTGGGAGCGATCAGCTTCCCGCCGGATCAGGCAGACAAAGCTCGCGTGGCTGCGGCTGAAATTGTGGCGGAGCTGAGAGCGAAAAACCCGATTCAGTAAGAGGCCTGAATAATTGAAGGCTTGAAATTGCTCTTTTCGGTCTCTTGGGCTACAATGTAGCTCAGAGGTGACTCATGCCCGCCAACGCCGTTGTCCGCGCCAGAATTGATGCTCGCGTGAAGGAGGAGGCCACAGCTATCTATGCGGCTGCCGGTCTCACTCTTTCCGACGCTTTTCGCATGATGCTCATGCGGACGGTTGCCGAGCGGGCGCTTCCCTTCGAGCCACTGATGCCCAACGCTGAAACCGTGGAAGCCATGAAGGCTGCGCGGCGGGGCGAACTGACCAAGATCGGCAGCATAAACGATCTGCTGGCTGACCTCCATGCGGACGATTAGCCGGACCAGCAGATTTAAGAAGGATTACAAGCGCGAGTCGAGAGGCCAGCACCGGGCTACATTGGATGCGGATTTGCTGGCCGCCGTTTCTTTGCTGGTCACCGATGCCCAGCTCCCAGAAAAATTCCGTGATCACTCGCTGACCGGCGAATGGACCGACCATCGCGACTGCCACATCAAGCCCGATCTGGTGCTTATCTACCGTATGCCGGATGCCGAATCGCTGGAGTTGGTCAGGCTCGGCTCCCACAGCGAGTTGAGCTTGTAACGTATGAACGGCTGATCGCTACACTAGACTGAGCGCAGGCAGCCAATAGACGCTTTTTCACAGCCCCAGTTCAGGCGCCCGTTTCTTCATCGCTTCCAAACAAAATGCAATGTGCGCGTCGAGTTCGACGCCCAGTTCCGCCGCGCCCAGCAAAATGTCAGCCCGGGTTACGCCGCGAGCGAAAGCCTTGTCCTTCATCTTCTTGCGCACGCTGGGAACTTCCACATCGGCAATCGCCTTGGTCGGCTTCACCAGCGCGCAGGCCGTCAGAAACCCCGAAAGTTCGTCGCACGCAAAAAGAGATTTCGCCAGATGCGTGACCCGCGGTACTCCGCTGTATTGTGCGTGGCCCAGGATGGCTATGCGCAGTTCTTCGGGCCAGCCCAGCCGCTCCAACTCGCGCACTCCCACAAACAGATGCTCCTCGGCCGTGGGATGGCGCTCGTAGTCGAAGTCGTGCAAAAGGGCCGTGGTCGCATAAAGTTCGATGAACGCACTGCGAGCTTCCCCCTCGATCCCGAGGCGGCCAGCTTCCGTCTCGCCGCATGCCGTCACGCAGGCTTCTACTCCCAGCGCGTGTTTGCGCAGGCTCTCGCTCTGGGTCCACTCGGTCAGCAATTGCCATGCCTGTTCGCGTCCGAATCCGTCGCCCAATGCATCGTTTCCAGTGCAGTTATTCATTATTTCCTGCCCCTTGATGTTGCTCAATCTGGTTCGTGCTTCTCACGGTTTCACCGGCTATTCTAGCGGTCTGGTCCGTGAGACATGGGTTTGTATCCAACTTTTCACTTGACAATTATGGTTCACTTCCCCGAAAGTAGCACACACGTGGTGCTTTAACGCACCGCGGGGTTCCTGCTCTGGCACTCCGCGCACCATTGATGACAGCTACCCTGGCGAGCGTGGAAGCACGCGAAGTTGTCCGCTGCAATTTTCCCGATTGCAAACTGGTTCAATTCAAACCCAGCAACTCCCTTTGCCGAAGGTGCCATAGGCCCCTGGACATCGAGGAGCCGGTTCGTCCCGGGCCGGTTGCGGTCGAGAATCGCCCTGCCGACCCTTCCACTGAAGCCGGCTTGAAAGTCGCCGGACAGGTGAAGGAAATTCGCCGCGCGCGCCATCTCAGCCAGCGCCAACTGGCCGGGCGGATGCAGGTGCCCCGCACCTACATCTCGAAGATCGAGAATGGCAAAGCAATCCCCACTCTCAGTTCGCTGGAGCGGCTGGCCGCTGCTCTCGGTGTGGACGTGCGGCAACTTCTCCGCGATGCCCGCAGCCTCCGTGACGAAGAAGTGGCCTCGGTTCTGGCCGACCCATTGCTGGCCGAGATTGCGGCGTTGCTCCCAGCGCTGGACTCTCTGCACCGTTCTCTCGTCCTGGGCGCGGCGCATGACATGACAATGGGCCGCCGGCGAATCGCATAAAGGTTGAAGAGCCAGCAACATCTCGCCTTCGTTCAGGCGGCGAATGTCCATCGCGCACTGGCTCAGAGCCCTACCACGTTCGCGTGCGTTCATTTCGTATGGCGGGGTCAATTGCGGCCCTTGGGCGCTTGTGCTACGGTCGAGATTGTAGCGCCCTGGTTCCCGGCGGCTGAGAAATTGGCGCTCTGAAGCAATTCAGAACCGGGCGTGACCGCTCTGGACCCCTGGCACGGGCCATGCAAAGCCCGCGTCCCTACGGCGCGAAGCCGGAGTTCCAAAAGCAATTGTTGAGGCGAGTCTTTTGTTTTCTGCTGCCACACTGCGCATCGATGAGCTGCCGGCCGACGAGCGCGCCGTGTACGAGACGCTCAAGCAAGAACGGCTGCCTCAGCATGTGGCCATCATCATGGACGGCAATGGCCGCTGGGCAGGTCACCGTTCGCTCAAGCGCTTCTTCGGCCACCAACAGGGCGCCAAGAGCGTTCATTTGGTCATGGAGACCGCCTCCCGCATCGGCCTGCCATGGCTCACTCTTTACGCCTTTTCGCTTGAAAACAGCCTTCGCCGGCCCCGCGCCGAGGTCAATTTCCTCATGCGCCTGCTCCAGTCCTACCTTGAGTCCAACGTCCAGCGCATGATGGACAACGATGTTCGGTTCCGCTCCATCGGGCGTGTCAGCAGCCTGCCACCCGAGGTTCAGGACAAGATACGCTGGGCTGAGGATGCCACTGCGGGCAACAAAGGCACCACGCTCACCCTGGCCCTCAACTACGGCGGACGCTCGGAACTGGTGGACGCCTTCCGTGGGTTGACAGCTGAGATGAAACAAAAGCACCTGAGCGTGGAGCAAATTTCCGAGGAAGATATTCACCGCCATCTCTACACCGCGCACATGCCCGACCCCGACTTGCTCATCCGCACTTCGGGCGAGATGCGCCTCTCCAATTTCCTGCCCTGGCAGATCGCCTACACCGAGATCTATTTCACCGAGCGCTACTGGCCCGACTTCCGCGGCATCCATCTGTTGGAAGCCATTGCCGACTACCAGCGCCGCGAGCGCCGCTATGGCGGGCTGAGCGAAGATTGCGGCGAGGTGGAGTAACAGTTGAACCGGACAAGCTGAAACATAGCGTTCCTCGCGACCACTCCCACGCCGTCCATACGCGCAATATACGGTTAATATCCGTTGGTATCTATTGGCCGGTGGTCTGTCTGTCGCTGCACACTCCGCCCCGGCAGTGTATTCTCAACCCTGAATGAAACGTATAATCACTGCTCTTATCCTGATCCCTGTGGTTCTGGTCCTGGTCTTTTTGGGGCCGTGGTGGCAATGGCTGTTCACGATGGCCGTTGCGGCGGTGGCCGCGCTGGCTGCCTGGGAATATCTGGGCCTCGCAGAGCACACTGGAGCAAACCCGCCACGCGTAGCCGTGCTTGTGGCGATTGTTGCGCTCTTTGCTGGCTACTTCGAGTGGCCCGGCCAGACCGCAGCCATATTCGGCATTCTCAGCCTGGCCCTGCTCGTCTATTGCACATTTTTCAGGCCCGTCGAGAAGCTGATGGCCGACGCGTCATCCTCCATCTTCTGCCTGCTTTACATCGGATTCACCTTGCTTGCGCTGCCTTCCCTGCGCGAAAACCCGGAGGGCAACGGCCCGTCTCTGTTGGCCTTCCTGCTGTGCGTGGTTTGGGCGGGAGACACCGCAGCCCTTTACGTCGGCCGCGCCCTGGGCCGGCACAAGATGGCGCCCACGCTCAGCCCGAACAAAACCTGGGAGGGCACGCTCGGATCGGTGGCCGGCAGCCTGCTCGCAGCCGGCTTTCTGCTTGGCCTCTCTTATCTGTTGCAGAAGTGGGATACGGCGGGTCTCTCATATCCCGAAAGTGTCTCGTATTGGCTGGTGCTGGCTGTGATAGTGAACGTCGCCGCACAGGTGGGCGATCTGGCTGAGTCCGCCCTCAAGCGCTCGGCCGGTGTCAAGGATTCCGGCTCCCTGCTGCCCGGCCATGGCGGCGTACTCGACCGCATCGACGCCCTGCTGCTGGCCGCGCCCGTACTCTGGTACGCGCAATTGATTCATCTGTCTTTCTAATCAAGAGTCAGACGAGCCGAGCGGCACTCATCTCAACGCTGGCCGCCGGAGAGATAATTAAAGTCAGAGGAAAGAAAAGCACATCTTGAAACGACTCGCCATACTCGGTTCCACCGGCTCCATCGGCCAAAGCACCCTTTCCATCGTCGAGCAGTTCCCCGACCGCTATTCGGTGGCCGCGCTGGCTGCCGGGCACAACATTGACGAAGCCTTTGCCCAGGCCGTTCGCTGGCACCCGCGTCTTGTCTCCATGGCAACTGAAGCGCTGGCCGCGCAGCTCGCCGCAAAGCTCAAGCAATCCGGCGCTTCCGGCATCGAAGTGGTCTACGGAACCGCAGGCACTGTCGCCTGCGCCACTTTGCCGGACGCAGATTTTGTGGTCTCGGCCATCGTTGGCGTTGCTGGACTCGAAGCCACGCACGCGGCCATCCTTGCCGGCAAGCCCATTGGCCTGGCAAACAAGGAGTGCATGGTAGCCGCCGGCGAAATCCTCACCGCGGCAGCCCGTGAGCGCAACGTCCCCATTCTGCCCATCGACAGCGAGCACAATGCCGTGCATCAATGCCTGCGTGTGGGCGCGCACCTGGAGGTGAAAACCATCTGGCTGACTGCCTCCGGCGGGCCATTCCGCAAGCTGCCGCTCGACCAGTTCGCCAGCATTACGCCCGAGCAGGCTCTCAAGCACCCCACATGGGTGATGGGCCGGCGAATCACCATCGACTCGGCCAGCATGCTCAACAAAGGCCTGGAAATCATTGAGGCCTGCCGCCTCTTCGACGTGACTCCGGGCCAGGTCCGAGTCACTGTTCATCCGCAATCCACGGTTCACTCGCTGGTGGAGTATGTGGACGGCTCCATCCTGGCACAAATCTCCGTCACAGACATGCGCCTGCCTATCCTCTATGCGCTCGCCTACCCGGAGCGCCCGGCCTCCACGCTTACCTTCGACATGACCGCGCTCAGCCATCTGGAATTCGAGCAGCCCGACTTCGAGCGCTTTCCGTGCCTCCGTCTGGCCTTCGAGGCCGCTGAAAAAGGCGGTGCGCATTGCATCGCACTCAACGCCGCGGACGAGGTTGCCGTAGAGGCCTTCCTCGAGCGCCGCATCCCCTTCACAGGCATTCCGCGTACAATTGAGAGGGTGCTCGCATCCACGACCGAGGCGCATCCGGCCACCATTGCCGGCGTGTTAGCCGCGGACCGGGAGGCACGCCAGACTGCTCGCGCGCTGTTGGCGTAAGCACGCAACGGCTCTGGCGATGCCACGCGCATTTTCAAGGGATAAATCGAAAACCTATGCATGAATTTCTGGTTTCTGTCGCCGCCTTTATCGTCCTCGTCGGCGTGATGGTCGTGGTGCACGAGTTCGGCCACTTTGCCGTGGCCAAGCTGTGCAAGGTCCGCGTTGAGGAGTTTTCCTTCGGCTTTGGCCCGCGTCTTTTCGGCTACAAGTACGGCGACACCGACTACAAGGTCTGCCTGCTGCCCGTAGGCGGCTTTGTCAAAATGGCCGGAGAGAATTTCAGCGAGCTTACAGACGCAGCCACCGGCACAGCAACAGTGGCCCCACCCGAGGACCCTGGCGCACTCACTTCGCACCCTCGCTGGCAGCGCATGTTGATCGGCTTCGCCGGTCCTTTCGCCAACTTCGTTTTGGCCTTTGTGCTGATGGTTTTCTACTTTGGCTGGCTCAACGAGGTTCCCAGCAACGAAGTCAAATCCACCACCGTGGAATGGGTCACTCCAGGCTCGGCAGCAGCCCAGGCCGGCTTCGAATCAGGCGACATCATTCGGCACTTCGACACGGTAAACAATCCCGATTGGGAAGACATCTACGATCATGACAAGCTGAACCCCGACCAAGCCGTTCCGGTTACGGTCCAGCGCGGCGGCACTACCCTTCAGCTGAGCCTTCATGTTCCCGCCTCGGCCAAATCCAATAGCTTTGATCCTGGCGACGATGGCCTGTTACCGCAGTTGCTGCTCGACCCCATCGGCATACATGAAGTACAACCGGGGACGCCGGCTGACCAGGCCGGCCTGCGCGCAGGAGACACCATCCAGTCCGTGGATGGTCACCCATTCCATACAGTCACCACGCTGCTTGCCTACATGAAAGCCGGCCAGGGCAAACCGCTCACGCTGGTCATTTTGCGCAATGGCGTCGCCCTCGCACCTGTCGTCGCTCATCCCGCCAAAATCCAGGGCGGGTGGAAACTTGGCTTCGTTGCCGCGGCGCCGGCATTTCGAAACGACCCGCTCCCCCTCGGCAAAGCGGTGGTCAAGTCCAAAGAGTTCTGCGCGGATAAATCGCTGATGATTTTCGACGTACTCGGCGGCCTCTTCACTCATAAGGTTTCCGTCTCTCAACTTGCCGGGCCTGTGGGTATTGCGCGCATGGCTGGCGATGCAGCTGAGACAAAGGGGTGGGGGACAAAGATCGGGCTCGCCGGAATGATCAGCCTCAACCTCGGCATCCTCAATCTGATGCCCTTCCCGATTCTCGACGGAGGCATGATCTTCTTCCTGCTGATCGAAAGTGCCATCCGGCGCGACATCAGCATTCCCATCAAGGAGCGAATTTATCAGGCGGCATTCGTCGTTCTGGTGGGCTTCTTTGCCTTCATCATCTTCAACGACATTACCCAACTGCCCTTATTCACTCACGCAAAGCCGTGACCAACCCCTCGCTGTCATCCTGACCGACCCGGAGCGTAGCAAAGGGGAGTCGAAGGATCTGC
>JBEKQD010000086.1:0-21357 GCA_049520075.1 Occallatibacter sp.
TAGCGCCAGCGGTGGACGATTTCGTGAAGACAGTGGCAGAGCTGATCACGGTTGTTCCCCCGGACGACCAGAGCAACCTGTCTGCTCAAGCAAACTCAGGCGCCGCAGCCGTTCCTTCGGCACCTCCGGCTCAATTGACGGACATTGCGCCTCCTCCTCCGCCTCCCGATGCTCCCCCGCCGACCATCGCTCTCGGTCAGACCAAAGATCAAGTGGTTGCTTCATTTGGACAACCGGCGAAGGCGGCCAAACTGGGAGTGAAAGAAATCTTCTACTACAAAGAGATGAAGGTTATTTTCACAAACGGGAAAGTCAGCAACGTTGACTAGGACGCAGGCGCTGACCGTTTCGCATTTTTGACGTAAGCCATGTCTCAGGTTCCCATTTCTGGAAAAGCTGCGCGGAACCGCGGAATTGAAAGGAAAAGAGAATTCAATGACCATGCAAGTTTTTGGTAGGGCCATCCGAATCGGTTCCACAGCAATCATTCTTGCCTTGTTTGCGGGGTACGGCATTGCAGTAGCCGCGACCAGGCCTGCTCCCCCTCCTCCCAGACCAGCACCAGCCCCGAGCCGGCCAGCTCCACCACGGCCTGCACCACCCCGGCCAGCGCCAGCGCCCGCACCCCGGCCCGGTGGTGGCGGTTTCGGAGGACAACACGGACCTACTGCGATCGGCCCGGGCGGTCATGGCCCTACAGCGAATGGTCCGGGAGGACACGGACCAAGCGCGAATGGGAATCACGGAGTTGAGGTTGGCGGGGGCCACCCTCCCAGCAGAGCGCCAGAACACGGTCTTGGACCGGGCGATTTCCACCGGCCCGCACCCACCTCAGCATTCCACGGCGGTCCGGGACCGAGGGGCGGCCAAGAGCGGTTTACCAGAGGCGGCGGCGCGATTCGCACCCGGCCCGACGGCAGAATACGCGATGTGCATGATGGCAGACGGGGCATGGATATTCATCACGGGCTGAACGGCGGCCGCAGATTTTCTGTGGAACGCGCCGACCACAGCCGCGTCTTCGGCGAGCGGGGCCGTCGGGGCTTTGTGGAGCACGGGTATGGTTTCCACGGCCACGATTTCGCACGGCGCAGTTACTTCGACCACGGCCACGCGTACAACCGCTTCTATCACGGTTATCACTATCACGGGATGGACGGCCGGTGCTGCGATGACGGTGGCGGTGGTGGCGGAGGCTTTGAACTGAGCGTCTTTGCACCCGCGGCTTTCTTTGCCCCCGGATTCTATGGCTGGGCATATAACCCGTGGGCGGCTGCATTCCCATTCGAATGGGGATGGGCAGGGAATCCCTGGTACGCGTATTACGGCGGCTTCTTTGCGCCTTATCCGATGTACTCCAGCGCTGCGTACTGGCTGACAGACTATCTGATCTCTCAGGATCTGCAGGCGGACTATCAGGCGCATATGGATACCGGCGAAGTGGACGGAGATCCAATGCCTCCGGGCGGTCCTGTGGCTCTTGCGCCGGATGTGAAACAGCAAATTGCCACTGAGGTGCGGAGTCAGTTAGCACTGGAAAACATGGAAGCTGCGCAGAACGCAAGCAATCAGGATATCGACCCTGGCTCCAGCGGGATCGCGCGCCTGCTATCCGACGGCCACAAGCATACGTTTGTGGTCGGCAGCTCATTGGATGTGCTGGATGCCACGCAGACTGAGTGCTCGCTGAGTAACGGTGATGTGCTTTCGCTGCAATCACCGCCTTCGCCCAGCGCGCCGGCTGTGGACCTGGTGGTAATGGCCAGCAAGGGTGGGCCGGAGTGCCCGAAATTGAGCACGGTTACCGTCCAGTTCGCCGATTTGCAGGAGATGCAGAACCATATGCGGGAGACGGTAGATATGGGGCTTGCAGAGTTGCGTGACCGGCAGGGTACAGGAGGGTTGCCGAAGCTGCCGCCATCGGCACAGAGCCAGCCTGTTCCAGCTCATTATGCTGAGATTGCTCCTCCGCCGGATCCGAATGCCGGGTCCGAGATTCAGGAGCAGGATCAGCAGGTTGAACAAGCGGAAAAGGATGTGAGCAACGAGGCGCCACAGACGGGCAGCGCTCAGTAAGAACTTCATCGGATGCTGCCGCTCAGTTTGAGCCGACGCGGCAGCATCCATTGAACGAGGAAAGTCCTTTGCGAAACGGAGGCGATTTGATGCGCCTTTCTACAGCGGCGGCTAAGGTGCCGGCCTCTGCGTTTTGCCTTTCAAACAGGAAATTTAGCGTCTATTCAACAACTAATTTTGAAACTCGCACAACCTTTGGGCCAAAGCTGTGTTTGTCTTGAAGGGAGTTCTGCGTGCTTTTTTATCTGCTTGCGCAATACTCCATTCACACATGATCTTCTTGACAGTACGAAAGCCGTGATGTACTTTTTGGGCGTGTAGTTCATTTCCCCGACAAACCATGAGAGGTGAGAGGCATATGGCTCAGGTGCAGCGGCTTTGCACGTTCGCGTTCGCCACTGCGGCGGCGATTTACTGCGCCGGGATGACAGCCCAGACGGGCGATCCGGCGACACAGATTCAGGCTAAGCTTGTCTCTCAGGTCAAGCTGACGAAACCAACGGCCGATCGCTCGGACATTGTCGCGGCAGGCGATGTTGTTGTTTTGCAAAAGGATGGGCTGATGATGTGCAGCACGGCATCGTCTTACGCATTCTCAAACACATACGCCAACGGAGTTCTGAGCGCGAATTACAACAACCGCGCCAAGGACGCCGCCAAGTCGTACGCGAAGGCATTTGGTTTGAGCAGGTTTGGATTGGGCGGCGGGGCCAGCGTGACTGACGCGGCGAATAACGGCTGCCCCTCCAGAAAATTCGTTGCCGGTGAGAAGTTCTGGATTACTGGGATCGCAGCGCAAAAGGACGGAATTCTGGTGAGCACCTTCAGCGATCCTTTTGGTGACACTCGCTACTACGGTGAGCTCAAGTTTCCATTCGTCAAGGGCTCTGTGCCGCCGGTCGATGACTTTGTGAAGACGTTTGCAGAGGTCATCACGGTTCAGGCCGCGGATGATAGCGGCAACCAGAGCGATCAAGGTAACCAGGCGGCGGCCGCGCCCGCACCGGCTCCCGCACCGGTCGCTGCACCGATGCCCGATATTGCTCCGCCGCCTCCGCCGTCCGATGCCCCGCCGCCGACGATTGCTCTCGGCCAGACTAAGAGTCAGGTGACCGCGGCATTCGGGCAGCCGGTGAGGATGGCGAAGCTCGGGGTGAGGGAGATCTACTATTACAAGGATATGAAAGTAACGTTCACCAATGGAAAAGTGAGCAATGTTGAATAGCGCATTCACTTCGCTCTGCCACTTTGCACAACAGGTAAGCGCTTCGTGACCGGAGCGCGGGACCATAAGATCGAAAGGGAAAAGAGGATTCAATGACGATGCCAGTTTTTTCGAGGGCCTTAAAAAGCATCTCTTCGGCTGTAGTTCTTGCCGCATTCCTAGGCATGGCCACCATGGCCAATGCAGCGAATAACAATAAGTCTGCACCGGCTCCCAGGCCAGCCGCGGCCCCACACCCGTCTGGCGGAGGCGCACATACGAACACCGGAGGCGGGGCTGGTCATACCACGACCATGGGTGGCAGCCATACGACGACCACGACCGGGTCGCACACCACAACTACAACGACCGGTGGCGGGACTCACACGACCACCACGGGCGGCACGCATACGACCACTACGACGAGCGGCACGCACACGAGCACTCCTGGCGCCGGCGGGACAGGACACACAACAACCGCAGGCGGCGCGCACACCACGACCCCAAGCCACTTTGGCGGCTCAACTCCCAAAGGAAGCAATGAGCACGTGACCAAGAGCGGCAACGCGGTTCGCACCCGGCCCAACGGCAGAGTGAGCGATGTCCATGACGCACGGCGAGGGATGGATGTGCATCACGGGTTGAACGGGAACCGGAGAGTCGAAGTGCGGCGCCACGATGGCAGCCGGATGGTCGCCGAGCGCGGCCGTCGTGGGTATGTGGAGCGCGGATATCACTACCACGGACACGATTTTGGCCGGCGGTCTTACTACTACCACGGTCACGAATATAACCGCTACTATCGCGGCTACGGCTACCGCGGATTGTCACTGAGTGTCTACGCTCCTGGCTTCTATTTTGGCCCTGGCTTCTATGGGTGGGCTTACAATCCCTGGGCTGTTCCCATCAGCTTCGCATGGGGATGGGGAGGCAGTCCGTGGCTCGGATTCTACGGCGGCTTCTTTGCTCCCTATCCGGTCTATCCCTCAGCGGCGTTCTGGCTGACGGACTATATCATCTCGCAAGATTTGCAGGCCGCCTATGCGGCGCACCAGGAGGCGGGCGAACAGGATGGCGATCCGTCTTCAGCGGGCGGCCCTCCCGTGCTTACACCTGACGTGAAGCAAATGGTCGCGGATGAGGTGAAGGCAGAGTTGGCGTTGGAAAACGCCGAAGCGGCGCAGAATGCCCAGAAACAGGATGTGGACCCTGGTTCCAGCGGAATAGCGCGTATGTTGGCTGACGGCCATGCTCACACGTTTGTGGCTGGAGCCGCACTGGACCTAGTGGACACCAACGGGCAGGAGTGCGCAATCAGCGATGGCGATGTGCTGCAGCTTCAGACGCCCCCGCCTTCCGACGCGACTGCGGCGAACCTGGTGGTTCTTGCCAGCAAAGGCGGGAACGAGTGCCAGAAATCCGACACGGTGACGGTGCAGTTGACCGACCTGCAGGAGATGCAGAACCAGATGCGGGAGACCATCGATCAAGGACTCCAGGATCTGCAGGCCAAGCAGGGCAAGGGAGGGTTGCCGCCGGCACCACCCTCTGCGCAGGTAAAGCCGACTGAGACCGAGTACGCACAGATTGCGCCTCCGGCCGACCCTCAGGACGCGGCCGATCTGCAACAGCAGACGCAGCAGGCTGATCAGGCGGAGAAAGACGTTACCGCCGATGCCGCGCAGGATAGCGGCGGAGCTCCCGGCGGCGCAGCAGCGATAACGCCGACGGCACCCCCAGCAGCGCCGGCATCCGTTGAGCTGGGCCAGAGCTTTGATCAGGTGAAGGCGGCGATGGGCGCACCGACTAGCGTAGCAAACCTGGGGCCAAAGGTGATCTACAACTACAACGGTATGAAGGTGATCTTCAAAGACGGCAAGGTGACGGACGTGCAATAACCAGCAGAACCGGCGCGGGGGCGAATCAACTATTCGCTCCCGCGCCAGAATGGGAATGTTATAAGAAAAAACCCTTTATTCGGCTGCAAAACTTTGCCGAATAAAGGGTTTTTCATTGCGAATCTCTTTGCTGGCAGATTTTATGCGTAGTTAATGGGATGCTTGGTGAGCCACTGTTCATCGCGCACCTTGCCGATATTCTTCATTGCGCCACCGGCGACGCTGGCGCTGAGATGGCGGCTATTCCACGCCACGCCTGAGGCAAGCCCAATTGCGCAACCCAGCAAACCATACGCCCATGTTGCAGCCGGAGACTTCTTCCTGCAGATGGGATAGCCTACCAGCACGCCAACGCAGGCTCCCAGCGCTGCGGGCACAAGAGCGCCACGGACCGACTCGCCAAGAAATGGAGCAAGGGGTTCTCCATTGAGAAATTCATCCTGACCCGAGCGCGCCCCTTCAATTCCTGAGCCAACCAGCCGCCGGCCATAGTCAACATTAGATTTCACCCAATCGCCCAGCGCCATGAAACCTCCTGAGTTTCCTTGTGAACAACACAAGTTTATCAGATTCGCAAATTATTAGTCAGGTCAGTATTGCCGATCACAGCATGCTGTAAACACAATTTCACACAAACTATGACTGGCCCAAATCGGAACACAGCCGAAACGTGACCGTGCGAGTTATCATCGTCCCACTCAACTTTTTCATGGTGCGGGTGAAATGCGGATCGCGTATGTGCTCACCTCGCTGGGTGTAGGCGGAGCAGAACGGCAGGCAGTGGCGCTGGCTGAGCGCATGGTGGCGCGCGGTCACGTGGTCTCGCTCATCGTTCTCAGAGGCCGCCAGCCTCATGAGTGGCCCACCCCGCTCGATCCGGTCCGCCTCGACATGCGCAAGAACCCCGCGAGCATCATGGCCGGCCTCGTCAAGGCCCGCCGCTTTCTGTGCGTCTTCCAGCCCGAACTGATTCACAGCCACACTTACCCGGCCAATATAGCTGCTCGGTTGCTCAAGATTTTCTTTCCTGCTGCGGCTGTCCTCTCCACAGTTCACAGTGTCTACGAGGGCCCGTGGCCGCGCATGATGGCCTACCGGCTCTCAGATTTCCTCAGCCGCCGAACAGCGACCGTGAGCCCGGCTGGCGCAGCTCGATATGTGCGCCTCAAAGCTGTTCCGGCTCATAAATGTTCTGTTATTACCAACGGAATAGACACTGCGGAGTTTGTGTCCAGCTCCGTGCGGCGCGTCGAGGTACGAGCGCAAATGGGAGTGGGCGATGAGTTTGTCTGGCTGGCTGCTGGGCGCATAGTGCCTGCCAAAGACTATCCGAACCTGCTGCGCGCGTTTTCTCGTGTCCACATTGCCTTTCCCGGCGCTCGGCTATGGATTGCCGGAGAGGGGACTGGCGCCGGATTAGCCGCCGTTCAAGCCCTGGCAGCTGAGTTGGGCGTGGGTGCGTCCGTGCGCTGGCTCGGTTTGTGCCGCGATATGCCTGCGCTGTTGGATGCCGCGGATGCTTTCGTATCGGCTTCGGCGTGGGAGGGGATGCCGCTGACGATGGGCGAGGCGATGGCCATGGAGAAGCCTGTCGTTGCCACGGATGTCGGCGGAGTGCGCGAGCTTATTGGCGAGTGTGGGGTCCTGGTGCCAGCGAAGGCTTCGGCCGCTCTTGCGCAGGCGATGCTGGCCCTAATGGAGCACACGTCACAGGCCCGCAACGCAATGGGGCACGCGGCGCGCGACCGCATCCATCGAAAATTTACTATTGATGCCAAAGCAGATGAGTGGGAGTCGCTTTACAGGACGATGCTGGCAAGCGGTCGCTGATTGGGTCTGCGCGTGCTGGAGCTGTGAAACCCCCGTTTTCGAGCGCTGCCGGGCCATCGTGATACGCTAATGAACGATTTAATCAGTTGCCATTCCGCACCGGTCAATCGGCTTTGCGGAGGGCACGGAGGATGTTGAATGCGAACCACAATCGCCGGTCGTCGAGTGGTATGCTGCGCAATGTTGGCGTTGGCTGTTAACGTGGGAAACGGGATGGCGCAGGCGCAATCTAAACTCGCGCAGAATGCAGTGCTGGCGCTCGATCACGGATGGCAGTTCCGGCAGATTACTGCTGACCCGCAGCCGAGCGAGAATGGCTGGCAACCGGCCACTGTCCCCGGCGACGTGCATCTGGATTTGCTGGCCAATAAGAAGATTCCCGACCCATTCGTACGCGACAATGAGTCCAAATTGCAGGGGATCGAGAAGGAAAGCTGGGAGTACCGGCTGAGCTTTGAGGTCACACCGGCTCTGCTTGCCTACTCCCATGTTGATCTTGTTTTTGACGGGCTTGACGGAGCCTCTGAAGTCACCGTGAACAGCATCAAAGTGCTAGTAACCGGCAACAGCTTTCGAACATGGCGCGTGCCCGCCAAAGCACGCTTGCACGCAGGAAAAAATACGCTGTACGTCGTCTTTCCATCGCCGCTGAAGGCAGCTGCCGAAGCGGCCGCCACCGACCCATGGCAGCCGAAGACCAAGACCGAAGGGAAGACTTACCTGCGCAAGCCCGCGTATGAATACGGATGGGACTGGGGTCCGCGTTTTGTGACCAGCGGCATCTGGAAGCCGGTGCGGCTGGAAGCGTGGGACAAGGTGCGCATTGCCGATTTCGCCATACGCCAACGTGATGTGAACAGGGAAGTGGCGCATATCGACGCAGAGGTTGAAGTCGAGGCCGCGGCCGCTGGCCCGGCCAAAGTGAGTGTGCAATACTCTGACGACGGCAGGCCTGTGACCTTGGCGCGGACGGTCAGCGTACATGCCGGACGCAACGTCATCGACCTGCCTGTCGAGATTCAAAAACCGAAGCTCTGGTATCCGGCGGGCTACGGTGAGCATCCACTCTACGAATTCGCCGCGCAAGCGGGCACAGGCACCCAGACAGCCGATTCACGCACGGTCAAGGCCGGCCTGCGGTCCGTCGTGCTTCATCGCGAGCTGGATAAATGGGGCCGGTCTTTTGAGTTTATTGTCAACGGCATTCCTGTCTTCGCTAAGGGCGCTGACGTAATTCCCTTTGACAGCTTTCCTAATCGCGTGACAACCGCTGATTATCGCCGCATTCTTGAATCTGCGCGCGATGCCAATATGAATATGATTCGCCACTGGGGCGGCGGCTACTATGAGACCGACGAGTTCTATTCGATTTGCGACGAACTAGGCATCATGGTCTGGCAGGATTTCATGTTCGGCAACGATTGGCAGCCGGGCACATACGCTTTCAAGCTCAATATTGAAGCCGAGGCCGAGGATCAGGTGCGCCGGTTGCGCAATCATCCCAGCATTGTGATATGGAGCGGCAACAACGAGACTGAAGTGGCTTTGAACTGGGGACCCAGGTTAACGCTGCCTGCGGATGTGCGGTTTCAGATGTGGCAGGATTACCTCACTGAGTTCAGCGGAATTCTGCCCCGCGTAGTGGCGCGTCTCGACTCCGAGACGCCCTACTGGCCCAGTTCGCCTAGCGCAGACTATGAACCCGTTTCGGATACTTATCACACAGGCGACGATCATATCTGGGATGTGTGGCACGGGCGCGTGCCCTTCTCGACTTACGAAACGCATCATTCGCGTTTTGTCACCGAGTATGGCTTCCAGTCGTTCCCGGAGATGCGCACCGTCGAGAGCTTTACCGAGCCTGAGGATCGCACAGGCATCTTGACCCCGGTGATGCTAGCACATCAGAAGAACAACGAAGGCAATTCGATCATCCACGACTATCTGCTTAGGGATTATCCCGAGCCGAAGGACTTCGCCAGCTTCCTTTACGTCAGCCAGGTATTGCAGGCCGAGGGCATCAAGATAGGCGCCGAACACTTCCGTCGATCGCGTCCGGAAACCATGGGCTCCATCTTCTGGCAGTTGAATGATTGCTGGCCGGTAGCGTCGTGGTCGAGCATCGACTACTACGGCCGGTGGAAGGCGCTGCAATACTATGCGCGCCGGTTCTATGCGCCTGTTCTTGTTTCTCCGCACGTCGAAGATGGAGCATTGAAGGTCTACATCGTCTCTGACAAGACGAAGGCCGAGCCCGCCTCTCTGCGCGTGCGGCTGATGGACTTCGACGGCAAGGTGCTGCTGGAAGAGACGCACGCTGTGGACGTGGCTCCGCTGACGAGCAAAGTTTATCTCGATTGGCCGCTCAAGGAGCTAGCTGACGCCGGTGCGGCCGACACATCGCGCGTGTTTGTCGTTGCGGAACTGACTGAAGGCGGGACGCAGATATCGCGCAATCTGGCTTATCTTGCTCCCGTCAAGGGAGTGCATTTGAAGCCAGCTCAACTGAAAGTGGAAGCTTCGGGCGCGAATGGGAGTTACAAGATTCACATAACTTCACCGGTGTTGGCACGCAGCGTTTATCTCTCTTTCGGAAATCTTGATGTGAAACTTTCGGATAATTACTTCGATCTGTTGCCGGGCGAGACAATCGAGATTACCGCAAACAGCAAGGCCTCGCTCAATGATATAAAGGCGCAGTTAAAGGTCATCTCGCTTACCGATGCCTTCGCCGCTGGTACCGCACCGGTTACAGTGGGCGCAGCGGAGTAGCTAAGAGCGAGAAGGCCGGAGCGCAATGCTCCGGCCTTCTTTGTGTTTTCGCCATGCAGAGAAATTAGAACGACAACGCGGCTTGGAAGAAGATGCGCCGCGACGCCGCCACTCCGGCTCCAGAAAAGATCCCGGTAGCCAAGCTGGTCGACTTTCCAAAGCGATCGCCGGGTCCCAGAAGGGTCGATCCGGAAATCGGAGAGGGAATCACCTGTCCAGTCGGCTGTCCGTAGTTGATATCGTTGAAAATGTTGAGCGCCTGCGCACTGAACGTCAGGCTATACTTGCGACCTGTGTCCGTGGGGCCAAACATGCCACCGGGACCTCCGCGGCCGCCGCCACCAAGGCCTCCAGGGCCAAGGCCCCCGCCAGGACCACCGCCGGGTCCGCCGCGACCACCTCCGCCACCGGGCCCACCGCCAGGGGGCGGCGCGCCGCCGGCCTGATTGCTGCTCGTCTCGACTTTGGGGCCCAAGCCCCAAGCTCGGCTGACGCGCAAATTTACTGCGACCGCTGCCGGTCCGTTGCCCAGGTTCATCGTGATCGGATTGTAGCTTTGCCCTGGCACGGCGGGCTCGGTGTCCAGGCAGCCGAAAGAGGTTTGCGCGTAGCCGGCAGTTGGTGTCGAGCAGAATGAATCGGCAGCCAGTGACGGCCGGTTGTTAAAGAAGTTGTCACCGGTCAGGTCGTTGGCGGTTGTAATGTTGAAGGGCTTGCCCGACTGCGCAATCAGGAAGGGGTTGAGGCGAATGCCCCAGCGTGCCTGATAGTTGGCCATCAGGAAAACCATATTGCGCGAGGCAAAGCTGGCGCGCCCATAGTCCTGGCTCAGGTCATAAGAGTTGGATGCTGTCGATCCATTGCCGCCGTCCGAGTTGGCGGAGGTCACGTTGTAGAAGCCCATCAAACTGAAGTTGGGCGTGAAGCGCGCGTTGACATTGACGATGAACTGGTTCTGCTTGAAGACGGCCTCGGAGTAGAACTGATCTACGATGCCTTCTGCAGAATCGGGCCGTACCACGGGACCAGTTGGGGCCGTGGGGCTGGTCACGTAGGCGTTGGAGTCGCGCGTGACAAACTGGTGTACGCCGAACGAATGCAGGTAAGTGGCTGTGACGGTCGTGGTCTTATTCAGCTGGCGTTCCAGGCTGGTTCCAAATTGCTCAGTGTAGGGCGAGTGGTAGTGAGGCGCGACTTGAACGACGGTACTCGCGCTCGAAGTGGCAGTTCCGCAGGTGGACAGGCCGCCGATGATATCGTTCAGGCTGGTGGCGTTGAAACAGGCCGGATCAGTAATCGTGTTCTGCATCTGGCTATTAGAGCTGCCATTGAAACGTTCAGCAGAAAGCAGATTGCTCAAAGAAAAGCGGTCATAGAAGATGCCAACGCCTCCGCGCAGGACGGTCTTGGCTTGCTTGGCGTCTTTGTGGCCGTCGAGGGCGTAAGCAAAGCTGGCGCGCGGCGCCCAGTCGTTGTGGTCCGAGATGTGATTCTGCGTTTCCCAGCGCAGACCGCCAGAGAGAGTCAGATTCTTGTTGGCTTTCCAGTCGTCCTGGAAAAAGAGCGCTGCGTCGAAAACGTTGGCCAGAGCGCCCGCTGGACCCGTGGTGTAGTTCAACTTGTTAGGTTGACAAACCTCCCCTGCAGGGCAGTTCGCGATAACTGTCGCCATGGTCGCATTCGGCTGTGCAAGGCCGTTCAACATATTCAGGTAATCGGGCAGTGAGGCAAAGCTGAAGCTGCCGTTGAAGTTTGCGTCTGTTGAGTTGGCGTCGCGATTGTCTCGTACTCGCGTTCCGAACTTGATAGCCTGCTTGCCCACTGACATAGTGGTAATGTTCTGCAACTCCAGATGATTGGTATGATCCGTGGTCGTCTGGCTGGTTGCGTTGCCGCCGACGAAATATCCCGGCACACTCACCTGTGGCGCGGCCCCCTCCGACCCTGCAGAAGACCGGTCAAGAAGCCACTGAAATCGCGTCTCGTTCACGATGTGATCGTTGATGATCTCCGAATCGCTGATCTGCACGGTATCTTCCTGCGAGGAATAAGTAGTAGCCTGCGAAGGCAACCCAATGTTCGAGGGGATATCGCCGCTCGAATTGTTGAGAAAGAACTGATAGCGCACGGTCAGCGTGTTCTTGCTGCCCAACTGCAGATCGATTCGCGGCGAAATATTGATGTGCGTTGAAGGATTCAAAATTCCGCCAGTCAAAGTACCCTGCACATACTGACCAGATTGCAAAACCCCCGTCTCTGCCGTGTAAACGCTGATGTTCTGGAGGTTGCGCGCTTCCACGCTGAAAAAGAACGATGCCTTTTTGTTCAGCGAACCGCTCACAGTGCCGTTGTATTGGATGCTGTGGTACGGAGGAACCGGAGTAAACGGATTTCCCGTATTGAAATCGCTGTCATTCCCTTGCAGGAAGAATCGTCCGTGCAGCTTGTCGGTGCCGGGCTTGGTGAGGATCTCGATTCGTCCGTAGCCTAGCTTATCGAACTCTGCAGAAAATGGATTCTGGTTGATGCGAATCTCTCGGATCGCGGACTTGGGCGGCAATTGACCGCCGGTGAAGCCGTCGATGTAAATCTGTCCGCCGCTCGGACCCGCCGAGGGTCCGGCCAAGGCTGTGAGCTCATTGGACAACTCATCCGGGTCGTCCGACAGCGCATCCAGATCTTTGCCTTTGATTACGAGGGCGCTGGCGTTGCTGCCCGCCTCCACGCTAACCGCGGGAGACTCGTCGGTGACCACCACGCTCTGCTGCGCGACCTCCATGGCCATGGCAATGTCCACGCGCTTTATTTGGCCAGCGGCGAGTTGAATGATCGGCGAGGCGAAGGGTGCAAAGCCCGTAACGGAAGCCTGCACTTGATAGGCGCCGGGCGCGAGTCCATTCACCGTATAGTGGCCGGTGTCGTCGGCGGTCGCCGTACCCACGGCTACGCCCGCCGGCGTGGCAATAGTGATGGTTGCTCCGGGAATTACGGCGCCCGAGGGATCGGCCACGTGCCCGCGAAAGCTGGCTGTTGTGACTGGCGCGGCCTGCGCGGCAGTCACCGTTGTCGTTGCAGGAGGGATTGCCGGCGCGACAGGGGTTTGCGCCTGCGCCGTCAGTAGGCCGGAGACGCATAATGCCAAGGCAATCAGAAAATGAGTGCAGCTATGAAGTTTTGAATACACGTGTTCCTCTTTTGATTTAGCTCGTTATTCGTAGAAGCTTACTGGGCAACATCGGGCGCGGCAGTGTTCATGCTCCAGTTGGAGAGCATGTTCTGGCTGGCTGCGGGAGCTTCGAGCAAGGGTTCGACGCCCGCCAAGAGCGTGATGGCTGTGACCTCGGTTGTGCCCGCGGTGGATACGAGCATCACCGCATCGCCCTTTTTCAGATCGGCAAGTTGAATGGCTGGCGCGCGGTTCAACATTTGCTGCGGGTCTCCGGCGCCCCGGCCGCCGCCGGTCATTGATGGCGCTCTGCTTTGCTGCGACGATGCCGCACCGCCAGCCGTGCCGCCTTTCAGTCGCGCCGCCAGCATCTTTGCCATCATCTCCGGCAAGTTCCGCATCTGCGCGTCCGGAGTGATGTGAATGGTGACCGGCTTCTTCGTTGCAAGGTCATTGACCACTAACGTTGAGCTTGCCGCGTCGAGCGACAGAATCGTTCCGGAGACGTTGCGGAAGCTGCCTGAGACCACCTCTTCGGCGGCAATCTCTGTTCCGTCCGCATTTTTTGCACCACGCGCCCGCAGTTGGTCGCCTGGACTGATCGCACCTATCGGCGCAGGAAGCGCCGCGTCAAAGCGCACCGAGTCCGGCGCATAACGCTTGAGAATGGTTGCTTTGGTGGTATTCACGGTGACGATCCTGGCCGTGGCTCCCACTCCACTGGTTAACAAAATGACGCCGGAGGATGTGTCAACGCTCTTCACCAAGCCGCCCGCGCCGCGCTGCTGCCAGTCTTCACGATCCTTCTGTTGCTTCAGAGCAAGGTCAGCTTGTTTGACCGCGATAATTTGCAGAGCTTCTTCAGTTCCGGCAGGGGCGCCGGGATCGAGCTTTACCAGCGCGCGGTCTCCAATGGCCAGATCAGAAAAGAAAATCGTCACCGCAGTGCTCAGATCTTTTCGGCCGGGAGCGATGCTCTTGAGCACGGCCGTGGCGGGGACATTCACCTGATGAGCGCCGTCAGCGTCGGTCTTCACCGATAGCGTGTTCCCGTTGATTGCGGTGATGGTGCCCACAAATCGAACGGGCGTCTGCGCAATGGCAAAAGTCGCGGCTGACATTAGGGCTGCGCCTATTGCCGTCTGCGCTATTAATAAAGGAATCCGAATCTTCATCTTGCTCTCCATTAACCATCACTCTCCAGTCAATGCCATGTGACGTGCTGGAGGGCAAACTTCATCGCTATTAAGGTAGACGGACTATGTCGCCAAAAGGTTGAACTACTCGTTCCATAGTGTGCAGGGCTGCTGGAAACGCCAGAATTTCAAGCGCATTGAGGGATTGATCAGGATTTTCGGGGCATGGCATTGCTGCAGTTGTTTCTGTCGCGAGGGGAACAGGCGACACTGGCTGTAACCGATTTCCACAGTGCGAAAGGATTGCTATGCGTACGTCACCTGTCCCAGAATCGCAGGCCTCGTCGCGCCAGTTGCTTTGGGCACATTCCCGGGCAAGTGATGCCAGGTTTGCCAAGCCAGCAAGGCAAAGGCCGCTGCTTCCTTGGCTTCAGCGGGCAGGCCGAACTGTTCGCTAGAGGCCGGTTCGCAACCCAGCGGTTCCAGTCCTTGCGCCAGCATCGCCATCAACGTGGCATTGCGCGCCCCGCCGCCGGAGACAATGTAATCCACCGCGCTGCCTTTCATTCCTCGATGAGCAAAAGATTTGTAGCTGCGCGCAATGGTCTCCGCGGTCAGAGCGGTCGCCGTAGCCAGCGCGTCTTCTGGCCGCCTGCTGTGCCGTCGGCAGGATGCAAGAAACTTTGCGGCATACTCGCGTCCAAATTGCTCGCGCCCTGCCGTACGCGGCGGTTTCAGCGCGAAGTACGGGTTTCTGAGCGCGGCTGACATAACTTCCGCCAGCACTTTACCCCGCGCCGCAATCGCTCCATTGCGATCAAATTTCTTACCGAACAACTCCTGCGCCAGCGCGTCCATGATCATATTGCCAGGGCCGGTGTCGAAGGCGACGACCGCATCTGCCGCCGCGCCAGCGGGAATTGCGGTCAGGTTGGCGATGCCGCCGATGTTCTGCAACACGCGTCCGCGTCTGCGGTCGGCAAACAGCACATAGTCCAGCAGAGGAACCAGGGGCGCTCCCTGACCTCCGGCAAACATATCGGCGGGGCGAAAGTTTGAGACCACAGGCACTCCGACTGCCGCGGCAATTGCAGACACTTCGCCGAGTTGCCAGGTGCAAGCGAACCGCTTTCCCGCATAGCTTTCAGCTCGAGGCTGATGATAGAGCGTCTGTCCGTGACAGCCAACCAGATCGAGCTTGAGCGCATGCCGCTTCACTGTTGCATCGACAGCCTCAGCGTAGGCCAGACCGAGTCTCCAATTGAGCCGCGCGAGTTCCGCTGTTGACGTGGCAGTCGCGTTCATGGCTGCCAGCACCGCGCGTCGCAGCGGAGCCGAAAACGAAAATCCTTCGTGCGCGAGCAGGGTAAGCTTTGGTCTTTGCCTCCCCGGCGCAACCCGCACCACGGCTACGTCGATGCCATCGGCTGAAGTTCCGCTCATGATGCCCGCCACCGTCATTGGCTTTGCGCTCATCCCTTATCCTTCAATTCCTGTTGCAGCTCTTCGAGCAGATTCAGCGCCTGCAATGGCGTAAGCGAGTTGACTTCAGTCGCTTCGATCCGGTCCACAATGCGCTGCGAAAGCGGCGTAAAAATCGTCAACTGCACAGGCTCCGCCGCTGTCTCCACCTGAACACCCTGCCGCTCCAGCTTCTCATGCTGGCGCAGAAGATGCCTTGCCCGTTCGATAACCGCAGAGGGCAACCCGGCCAGCCGCGCCACTTCGATGCCATAACTCTTGCTGGCCGCGCCCGGCTCAATGTTATGCAGAAATACAATGCCGTCCTTGCCCTCTTTCACTCCCACGCGCAGGTTTGTGACGCGCGGCAGCTTCTCGGCCAGCATGGTCAACTCATGGTAGTGGGTAGCAAACAGCGTGCGCGCCTTCGTCTCCGCATGAAGAAACTCAACGGTCGCCCAGGCCAGCGAGAGGCCGTCAAATGTTGCCGTTCCACGGCCCATTTCGTCCAGTAGAATCAGGGAGCGGTTGGTTGCGGTATTCAGAATCGTTGCCGTCTCCGTCATCTCCACCATGAACGTTGAGCGTCCCCGCGCAACGTTATCGCTGGCCCCAATACGCGTATAGATTCGGTCGACGATCCCAAAGCGCAAACTCTCCGCCGGCACAAAGCTGCCCATCTGGGCAAGAAGAACGAGCATCGCAGCCTGGCGCAGATAAGTACTCTTGCCTCCCATGTTCGGTCCCGTGATCAACAGCAAACTTGGACCGTCACCCGCGCCATTTAGATAAATGTCGTTGGCAATGAACCTTCCCTCGCGCGTCTCTTCCATCCATTGCTCGATTACCGGATGGCGCGCGGCGACGGCTTCGATCACCGGGGCCTCGTCTATAACTGGCCGGACATACCGCCGACCCGCGGCCAAGTGAGCGAAGTTGGCCAGCAAGTCCGCGTCAGCCACAGCCGCAGACGCATGCTTGATGCGCCCCGCGGCCTCCAGGACCGCCCGCCGCAACTCGGCAAAAATCCGCTTCTCAATCTCTATGCACCGCTCATGCGCCGAGAGAATCTTGCGCTCATATTCCTTTAACTCAGGCGTAGTAAACCGTTCCGCGTTCACCAGCGTTTGCTTGCGCTCATAATCGGCTGGAGCAAGAGACAGGTTAGACTTTGTAATTTCAATGTAATAGCCGAAGACCGAGTTATACCTTACCTTCAGTGAACCTATTCCTGTCCGCTCCCGCTCGCGCTCCTCTATGGCGGCAATCTGTTGCCTGCCAGTGGTCGAAATTGTACGCAGTTCGTCTAACTCCGCGTCCACGCCCGAAGAAATTGCACCACCGTCGACTAGCGTAAGCGGCGGTTCTTCAACCAGCGTCGAGATAATCCGCGTCGTCACATCTTCGAGCGGGTCCAACCGTTCTGCCAGTTCGCGCCAGCGTGCCGCCTGCAAAGCGTCAAGCGCCGTCTTCAATCCCGGCAACCGGCTCAGACTGCTGGCGAGCGCTCGCACATCGCGCGGTCCCGCTGAATCGAGCGAAAGCCGCGCCAGCAATCGCTCCAAATCCAGAAGTCCCGCGAACGCCCGCCGAATCTCCTCACGCTTTACCAGGCTCTCGCGCGCCTCGCCGACTGCTTCATAGCGAGCCGTGATCGCATCGGCGTCCACAAGCGGCCGCAGAATCGTGGCACGCAAAAGCCGCTTGCCCATTGGAGTCTGGCACGCATCGAGAGTATGAAAGAGCGTCGCCCGATCGTCCTGGCCCGCAAAGAGAGGCTCGACTAGTTCCAGATTCCGCACTGTCACCTGGTCCAGTTCCAGCGCCGTCGAGTGCTCCTCGAATTTCAAGCTGTCAATGTGCAGCGCGTCATTTTTCTGAGTTGTCCGCACATAGTGTAGGACCACTCCGGCCGCAATGGCTGCCGCGGGATGGCCTATAAGCCCAAACCCTTCAAGCGAGCGCACATTTAACTGGCGCTCCGACCAGCGGAATCGCAAATTCCCGCGTCCAAGCCCAATCTTCGACCCTCGTCCGCGCCGGAATTCGATTGAGTTGCGCCGGCAGCTCCACGCTGGTGCTGATGAGTACTTCGCTGGACCCCGCCTTTACAATCTCGTCCACCGCTTGTTGCCGCGCCGACGGCCCCGCAAACTCCGCCGTACGAAACTCGCCCGTGGAAACGTCCAGAAGCGCTATCGCACACACTGCGTCAGTCTTGGTTTTGGATCCGTCCCCGCCTCCAAACTCGAAATACGCCGCCAGAAAATTGTTTTGCTCCTGACCCAGGCCGGAATCGATCGCGGTTCCGGGCGAGAGCACCCGAGTTACCTCACGTCGGACGATCTTCTTAGTGAGTTTAGGGTCTTCCATCTGGTCGCAGAGGGCCACGCGGTAGCCCTTGCGCAAGAGGCGCATCAGGTAGTTCTCCACCGCGTGATACGGGACCCCGCACATGGGCTGATTGCGCTCCCGGTCGCGCGCCGTCAGCGTCAATTGCAATTCCCGGCTGACCGTCACCGCATCGTCGTAGAACAGCTCATAGAAATCGCCCATGCGGAAAAACAGCAGCGCATCGGGATTCTCGCGCTTGGCCGCTGTCCACTGCCGCATGAATGGAGTCAGTTCTGCCGGTCCTTTGTCCAAGGGAGCAGTCTGCGGAGCAGCGGGTTGTGTCTCTTCTTTGATCACGTTGGTTTAAGAGTAGCGCGCCGGGGCGGAAGCGGGGCGGTTTGTAGAGGCAAGTCCGTCAGACGCCCCCTAACTAAGTACTTTTTCGAACCCATGGCCCACTTTAAGGGCGAACGATTACACTCTAGACAAGCGGTTAACCTTGGCGTGTACCTGGCCGGGCCACTGCTGAGAGAAACGTTTGGTCAGTTCATTCTAAACGCACAGGAAACAATGGAACCGCGATTCCCCAACCTCCCCAGTTCCGGTCAAGCCGCGCCTGAGACGGACTTGAATCAGCCGCCTCTCACATTGGTTCCCACGCCGTCCAGTGGAGGCGTTTGGCTGCTGCTGCGCGATTTGCTGATTGCTGCCGCTGCCTCGGTGTTCATCATCACCTTTCTTTACCAACCGGTGCGAGTGGAAGGCACCAGCATGTTGCCGCGGCTGGAAGACCAGGACCGGCTCTTTATCAACAAGTTCGTCTACCGCTTCGAGGCCATCGAACGGGGTGACGTGGTGGTTTTCCATTATCCGCGCGACCCTGAAAAGAGTTATATCAAGCGAGTAATCGCGTTGCCGGGAGACCGTCTGCGGATCGACCGTGGCCAGGTCTGGCTCAACGGTAAGCGGCTCACCGAAGACTATGTTCCGGAGGAATACCGCGACAGCGTATCCCTGACCGAGATGGTCATCCCCGAGGACACCTACTTCATGATGGGCGACCATCGCTGCATCTCGTCCGACAGCCGTACATTTGGCCCTGTAGACCGGTCGCTGATCTACGGAAAAGCCGTTTTTGTCTTGTGGCCGGCTCGCGATGCGGGCGCGGTGCACTAAGTGCCCGCAGTTAAGGCCGCGGAATCCGCCGGCGCAATCGCTTCAAAGGCTTTCAAAATCGATTAAATCCGGAAAACTATATTTAGAATCAGTAAGTTATATGTTTTCAATGAGAGGGAATATCTCATAAAGTTCAAAAGGTGCAACAAACCGAGGGTCGGTTCTGCCCGGTACAGCACTTACCATGCTGCCGCGACCGCGGCCAGTAGCTCCTCGCCCGTCAGTGGAATCGGGTTGGCCTTCATGCTGCTGGCGCGGGCCGCATTCTCCACCACGGCGGGCAAATCGTCTTTCACGATGCCCCAGGTGCGCAGCTTAGGAACGTTGAGATCGGCGCAAAGCTCTCGCACCCATTCGACGCCGTCCTCCGCGGTTGCTTCCTTACGGCCAGTCAGCAGGCGAGCAATGACGGCGTAGCGTTCCAGGGAGGGATGTAGCGGCGCGCGGGCCCGCAAGGCGGCGATGTTGGCGGCCATACCGTGCGGCAGCAGTGCCGCGCAGAGCGCTCCATGCGGCGCCTTCGACGAGCCTCCCAGTGGCGCAGCGAAACCGTGAACCACGCCCAGCCCGGCGTTGGCCAGCGCCAAGCCTCCAAATAGGCTCGCCAGTGCCATGTCGCGGCGCGCATCGCGGTCCGCACCGTCACGATAGACGCGACGCAACGCTCCGGCTGCTCGCCCGATCCCCTCGAAGCAGAGCGCGTCTGTCATTGGATTGGCGCGTGCGCTTACGTAGGGCTCAATCAACTGTGTCAAGGCATCGAGCCCCGTGTTGGCTGTTACCGCTGGCGGCAGCGCGTAAGTCAGCTCGGGATCGACCAGAGCTACTCTCGGCAGCATCATAGGGCTCCGCAGGCTCGCCTTAACGCGATGCTCCGGAGATGCGAGCACGGAATTGCGCGTGACTTCGCTGCCGGTCCCAGCTGTGGTTGGCACTGCAATGAAGGGCAGCGGTGCGGTTTCAATAACGCGCCCCTTTCCCACCACTTCAAGAAACTCCAGCGGCTCGCCGCCGTTGGTTGCGATGCAGGCAATCGCTTTTCCGGCGTCGATCGCGCTGCCGCCGCCCAGCGCAACCACGACATCACAATCAGCTTCGCGCGCGCGTCGAGCACCGTCGCGGACCAGATCGACCGTGGGCTCTCCGGAGACGACAAAGATTTCCGCCGAAAGCGCCGAGACAAGCCACGCCGCGCGCTCGCGTGAAGAGCCGGTGACCACCAACGGACGAGTACCGAAACTGCGAACCAGTTCGGGCAGAGTAGCGGCAGCACCCTCGCCGAAGACAATGCGTGTTGCTGTAGCAAACTCGAAGCGCATGCTTTCAACCTTCGGAATCGGGGAGGATGGCGTTGTACTTCACGCTCGAGCGAGGCTCGGCCATCATGGGCGCAACCACGTCGCGCCATTTTGCATAGTGAGCGGTCTGTTTATGAGCGGCCGCTGCTTCAGCATCGCGGTAAATCTCGATGAGGACAAACCGCGTCGCGTCGTCCTGCTGCTGCACCACGTCGAATCGCAAAATGCCAGGCTCTTGAATACTGGCACGGGCGTTTTTGACGGTAGCCCGGCTGAACTCCTCCACCGACTCGGGTTTGACGTATACATGCACATGGACAATGATCATCGAACTTGCCTCCGCCTCTCATCTTACTGCCATGCAGCATTGGCAAACGGATGCATAGCGATGGTTTGGAAATGCTGACAACGGGAATTGGCACTGAATGGGCAATGTTTCACAGAACACTCGTCGGCCTGACTGAAGATCTTTTGGATTGACTTCATGAGTCGAGTATGCGCTACAATAGACCTCTTCTCGGAAGCCGCTTTCTTCCCTTTTTGCGGAGCCCGACAGGTTGAGTCCCTTGCCCCAAGATACGACAGATCCAGCATCGGCAAGGAGTCACATCTAGAAGACGGAGGTTGGAATCAATATTGAGAGATATTGAGAATGCGCTTGCCGAGCAACTGCCACCTTTGACCGCGAATGCAGCGGCCGTGGAGGCAGACCGCTGTTTGTACTGTTACGACGCACCGTGCACCCACGCCTGCCCAACCCACATAAATATTCCCCGCTTCATCAAGAAGATCTCCACTCACAATCTGCGCGGCTCGGCGGCAACGATCTTTGCCTCCAATCTGCTTGGCGCTACCTGCGCGCGGGTTTGCCCGGTGGAGGAGTTATGTGAAGGCGCATGCGTGCTGGGCGGCGACCACAAGCCCATCGCCATTGGGCGCTTGCAGCGCCATGCCATGGACTTTGCTCGTGAGCGCCATTGCTATCCAGCCGTAACCGCCGCGCCGA
>JBEKQD010000087.1:0-17475 GCA_049520075.1 Occallatibacter sp.
ATCTCATCTTCAGTTCTGTAATTGTATTGGTTGCGGCTGCGGTGCTAATGCTCGCATTCCGCTTTATCGATCCCTCAGCATTTATTGCAATTCCGGTGATATTCCTGTCAATCACGGATGTGACAAGCAAAGCGGGAATTCCGCCGCTCGTGTTGATGGCGGCGCTGCTGCTTACATCCGCTCCGTTCTGGCTCTCATACCAGAACTTCTGGTTGGCAATGGGCGAAGCAGTCACCGCAAATCAGGCCTTTACGGCTCGCGAGCGTGTTCGTCTCGCCACTGTTTATGGCGTGCTTGCGCTGGGTACGGTAGCGGTATCGGTACCTTACTGGAAGCTGATCGGATTAATCAAGTAAGGAAGCCTGGTCAAACCAGGAACAAAAGAAATGCGAATTTTTTCGCGGAGAGTAGGGGTTGTTCAGATGAAATCACTATTGAGAGGGACGTTTATTTTGCCGTTGGCTTGCTGCCTGATGGTGGTCATTCTGACGCCCGGGGCAGCACGCGCAACGGAAAACGGAGCCTGCGTTTTTCCGGTGGGCGTGGAAACAGTCTTAACCGGATTGCAGCCGCATCCCGGAAAGGCTATGTTCTATGAATACACAGCTGTCTATGAGGCAAATGAGACCGATGGCCCCACCGGCCAAAAGCTGCCCATCGAATTCAAACTGCGCGTATTCGCGACGGCAATCAAGATAAACCGCACTTGGAACATCAACATCCTTGGCGGTCATTTCAACACCAATATTGCAATTCCAGTTATCTACCAGCAGCTTCATATTCCGCCAGGAAAGTACGAGAAGTATGCCATCGGCAATGTGGATGCGGTTCCGTTTGGAGTGAATTACAGCAAAGGCATCGCTCATTGGTTTTACGAGGCCGATATCTTCATGCCGGGAACAGCGTACTCGCCAAACGACCCTCTGAACATTGGGCAGCATAACTTCGCCGGCGGACCCGTAGCAGGAATCACGCTTCTACCCAACAAAGGCAAGACAGAGATCAGCGCGCGAAACACTTACCTGATCAATGGATATGACAAGGACACGCACTATCACAGCGGCAATGAATACTTTACGGAATTCAATGTTGCTCAGTCCGTCACGCACAAAATGGCTTTTGGTGTGAACGGCGCCATCTATCAGCAAGTGACCGACGACCACCAGTCTGGAGCGCTTGTAAATGGAGACGGCAATCGCGGCCGTGATCTGCAAATTGGACCGCAAGCACGCTTTGAACTCGGTAAACACGGAGGATTTGCTTTCAAGTATCTCCGTGACACGTTGGTTGAAAACAAACCTCGTGGCAATGCGTTCTGGTTCCAAATTGCAGTTCCGTTTCCAAACCTCAGCAGAAAAGGCGCAGGAATTTGACCTTGCAGGTTAGGAAAATTCAACAGCGCCTCATCGAGTTGGCGGCCAATCAGAGATGGCGCTAGGTTCGTATCAGCAAGTTGACTTATCGATTGTTTTCATCAATTTCTGCGCTCTGGGCGAGCAATCGGAGACGGCACTCCTGCAACAAAAGGGACCCTTCTGGCGAAGGGTCCCTTTTGTTGCTGCGATGCTGCTGTTGGGTTACTTGGCGGCAGCCTTCAATCCGGCCTGTTCGGCGAGAGCGGCGGCCTTGTCGGTAGCTTCCCAGGTGAACTCGGGCTCGGTGCGGCCAAAGTGGCCATACGCGGCTGTCTTCTGGTAGATGGGACGGCGCAGGTTCAGGCTCTCGATGATGCCTTTGGGCGTGAGCGAGAAGTTCTTGCGCACCAACTCCGTGAGAACACCCTCGCCAATTTTGCCGGTGCCGAATGTATCCACGCGCACGCTGACCGGCTCTGCGACGCCGATGGCGTAAGCAAGTTGCACCTCTGCGCGATCAGCCAATCCCGCGGCCACAATATTCTTGGCAATGTAGCGGGCCATGTAAGCCGCCGAGCGATCCACCTTCGTCGGGTCTTTACCGCTGAATGCCCCGCCGCCGTGACGGCCCGCGCCGCCGTAGGTGTCCACAATGATCTTGCGGCCGGTGAGGCCAGTGTCGCCCATCGGCCCGCCAATGACGAAGCGGCCCGTCGGGTTGATGTGGTATTTGGTGTGCTCGTCGAGCCACTTGGCGGGCAGCACAGCTTGGATCACGTGCTTGAGGATGTCGGCATGCAACTCCTCATTGCTGACTGTATCGGCGTGCTGGCTGCTGATGACCACGGCGTCAATGCGCGATGGTTTGCCGTTTTCGTCGTATTCGACTGTGACCTGGCTCTTGCCGTCGGGGCGCAGATAGGCGAGCTTGCCTGACTTGCGCACGGCTGTAAGTTGGCGGGTAAGTTTGTGGGCCAGCGAGATAGGGGCCGGCATCAGCTCAGGGGTTTCGTTCGACGCGTAGCCGAACATCATGCCCTGGTCGCCTGCACCGCCGGTGTCAACGCCCTGGGCAATGTCGCCCGACTGCTTGTTGATGGTAGAAATCACCGCGCAGGTATTGGAGTCGAAGCCGTAGAGGGCATTGTCGTAGCCGATGGAGGCCACAACGCCGCGCACCAGGCTCTGAAAGTCGACGTAAGCTTTGGTGGTGATTTCGCCGGCGATGACCACCAGGCCGGTGGCCAATAGCGTCTCGGCGGCGACGCGGCTGTAGGGGTCCTGCTCCAGGCAGGCGTCCAAAATAGCGTCGGAGATTTGGTCCGCCATCTTATCCGGATGGCCTTCGGTGACGCACTCTGAGGTAAACAAGAAACGGTCGCTCAATGTAAAAACTCCTCCCATTGCAGGGATTTCAATTTGGGCAGTCTGTGGCGAGGACCGGTTCACGCTGGATCACCGGCACGGAGATCAAAATTATCTCTCGCATCGGACCCACTCTCGCACAGCACACGCCAGCACCGTCGGGCCTGAGCCTTGGGATGCATTGTTCTATGGTAACTGCCGCGAGTGTCCGAGGGCAATCGCTCGCATTGAACGGCGAGAAGCTTGCCCTAAAAGGGGTTGAACGCATGGTGAACCGCGACTTGGTTGGCCTTGCCCAGGCATCAAGCGCAACGCTTCTGCGTTTCGACGTACGCCCTCAGGACAGCGTTCATCCGAGTCAAGTGGCCTTTGCCATGCGCCTTGAACCAATCAACAACGTCGCGGTCCAGGCGCAAGTGAACAGATGTCTTGCCGTTCGGCATTACGACCCGCGCGGATTTCCAGAACTCCGACCCAAGAGATTCCGCCTCTGGGGCATTTGCGCTGGTCCTATCCTTGCCAAGCTCGCGCATGGCCCGGACCTCGCTAAGCGAATGTCTCGCGATAGTAGATTTCCCTTTCATCTTTGCTCGCTTTCCGGGGGCTGATTATCCGAATAAGATTCTCATCGAGCCAGGTAAACACTACGCGATAAACCTCGCTATCCACGCGGCCCAGCGCAATCCATCGAAGCTCGCCGTAATCCTTGCGGTCGTCGATGCGCTCCAGTCTTTCATGCTCGAAGATTGAAGCTGCTGTCAGGAACGAAACCTTGTGTTTCTCCAGGTTGATTTTGGCCTTGGCCTCATCCCACTCGAATTCGAGTTCCTTGCCAGCCATTGCCTGCCTGTTATTATAGCCACAAATGTGTACACAAATCAATTTAAAATTCTAAGCCGCGCTTCGGACGCCGAGGATGCGGTTCCCACACTTCTTTGCGAGTTTCAAGCGTAGGTGATCCTTTCGGCCACTTGGGAATTCCAACTAGTTCAAACTTTGCAGATGAGGGCGAAATCCGTCCTGAGAGAGGCCTGTTTTTACGGCAGCAGCGTAGGCCACCAGCCGGCGTGCAGGCCATAATAGCGCACCGCCAGACAAATGCCCGCCAAGCCCACCAGTAACAACAAGATCGCACCGATCCGGCGCAAGCGTCTTTCCATCGCGTCGCGCTGCTGGATGCGGGCCTTGCCCACATTCGAGGCAAACTCCATCCAACTGCGATCGTCGTCCAACATTTGCCCGCTGGCGCGATATGCCTTCAGGAACCGCTCGGTCCAGTCACTCTCATCCAGGCCCACCGCGCCCGCGTAGCCGCGGACGATGCCTTTGCTGAGGATGCCGCCCGGAAGCTGGCGAAACTTCCCCTGCTCCAGCGCAATCAGGTGCTGCTGGCTGATCTTGGTCACCGCCGTGATGTGCTCCAGCGCTATGCCGCGGGCCATCCGCTCTGTGCGCAGGTCTTCTCCGAAGCTGCTCATCGCTTGCCACAAATCTTTCTAGTACTTAGTAAGATTGACCACTCCACAATAAACCTGACTGGGCCGCTGGTCAAAGGTGATCGGCATCCTTCTCGTTTCTTTTCAGGCCGCTGCACATTTCTCCCCTTACGAAAGTACCCAATTGACATATTATCGCCTCCATGCGCCCCTGTTTGTTCGGCGGCGCTCAGGCCGGGCCTTCAGCTTGGCCCGGGGCTGTTACCCTTGAAGCGAGAGGTTTTCCAGCAATTTTCAGCCTCTCGGAGCCATCATCGGGAATGAATAAGCTTATCTTTGCCAACCTGCTCCACCGGCCGGTCCGCTCAATCATCAGCGTCCTCGCCGTGGCCATTGAAGTGATCATGATTCTGTCCATCGCTGGCATCTTCATGGGCATGTTGAACGATACAAAGCAGCGCACCAACGGCATCGGCGCCGATCTGATGGTGCGCCCCTCCAACGCGAGCATTATGGTTGGGGTAAGCGGCGCGCCCATGCCGGCCAAGAACATTGAGGCCATTCAGCGCCTCCCGCACGTGGCCGTGGTTTCGGCGGTGATTCAAAAGCTCTCCACCGCAGGCAAAATCGAAGTCCTCTATGGCATCGATTACCCCAGCTTCAACGCCCTTAAGCCCTTTGTTTATCTCTCCGGCGGACCATTTCAGGGACCTTATGACGTTATTGTCGATGATGTCTTCGCCAGCGCCGACGGCGGCCATAAAGTGGGCGATACCCTCACCATCATGGATCATCCTTTTCGCATCTCGGGCATTGTGGAGCACGGCAAGGGAGGGCGCAAGCTGCTGCGCATAGACACCATGGGACAGTTAATGGACGCCGAGGGCAAGGCCTCGCTCTTTTACATCAAGTGCGACGATCCGGCCAACGATAACGCCGTCATTCAAGAGATCCACGCGACGCGCGGCCTGGAAGGCTTCCCGGTGGAAACCGTTGACGAATGGCTGGAGGAGATGACCCCCAACAAGATTCCCGGCTTCAATATCGCTCTCAATGTGGTTACTTTCATCGCCGTGGTTGTCGGGTTCCTGGCCATTTTTCAATCCATGTATACGGCGGTTCTCGAGCGGACGCGGGAGATTGGGATTCTCAAGTCGATGGGTGCATCCAAGCTGACCATTGTGGACGTTGTGCTGCGCGAGACCGCCGCGATGGCCTTCGCGGGGGTGCTGTTGGGCATCGTTGGCACCTTCGGCGTCAAGTTCCTAATGGTCCACATGTTCCCCATGCAGCGCTTTGAGGTCACAGGCATCTGGATCGTCAAAGGTTCAGCCATTGCTTTTGTCGGAGCTATCTGCGGCGCGCTCTACCCGGCCTGGATAGGAGCCCGTAAGGACCCCATCGACGCTCTGGCCTACGAATAGGCCCAGCCACAATCTCGGTGCCCCATCCATTTCGCGCTCTTTGCGAAATGGGTGGGATACCCCGAGCCCTCATCGACTGGTCCAACCAATCAACCTCCATCTCCCGGTCGAGACCACCCCGCTGTTACCCTAGTACACTGATATCGTTCCACCAGGATTCCCCATGAAGAAATTCGCCATAGGCATTTACGCCGCTGTCACCGTCGCTCTTATGGTCTGGGGCTTTTACCAGGCCGTCTATGTCGCGCCCAACGACGCCATGCAGGGCGACATTTTTCGCATCATTTTCTACCACGTGCCCTCGGCCATGGTGGCGTTCCTGTTCTTCGCCATCTCCCTGGCCGGCTCCATCGGCTACCTCAGCTTCCGTCGCAACCGTCCACAGTGGGCGCAGGTCTCTGATGCATGGGCGCTCGCCGGCGCTGAAGTAGGCGTGGTCTTCTGCACCGTGGTGCTTACCACCGGGCCCTTGTGGGGTCGCCGCGCCTGGGGCATCTGGTGGACATGGGATGCGCGCCTGACCACCACTCTCGTCCTCTGGCTCATTTACGTCAGCTACTTGCTGTTGCGCCGCTTTGCCGCCGGCCCTCAGGTGCAGACGCTGGCCGCCGTTCTCGGCATCTTCGGCGCCCTTGATGTGCCCATCGTTTATATGTCCAACCGCTGGTGGCGCACACAGCACCCGGCCCCGGTCTTCGGCGGTGCGCAAGGCTCCGGCATGGATCCGTCCATGGTGCCTGCATTCCTGTGGAACATCCTGGCCTGGCTATGCTGGGGCCTGCTGATCCTCGGCCTCCGCTACCAAGTCGAGCGGCAACATCAGAAGATTGCGGCCGCTGAAGCTCAACAAGCGCTCGACGCCTGATTCCGCCAACAATCTGCATCAGAACCAGTGACTTTTGAGGAAACAATGGATCAAGCAGCGATTCTCGATCACCAGTTCCGCGTTGCCGCCTATGTCATTACCTGGGTCATACAACTGGGCTATCTCGCCTTTCTCGGCCTGCGCTGGCAAGCGCAAAAGCGCGATGCCGCCCGTCTGAACCGCGACCCACGCTAGAACCGTCCCTTCTGTTTCGGTGACCTGCCTTAAGGTTCTGAAAATATCGCGGGGGAGGAGGTAGGCCGTTGGTATACACGGGGCGGCGGTCAGCGGAGCGACAACCCTTCCGGTGGAGCAGCGCGTTTGGGCAAAGCCTGGCGGATCGCCTGAGCGGAGTGCTTGATGGCTGACAGGAAGCCGACGGCAAATGAAGCGCGCTGCGTCATCAGCGGCTCAGGGGCCCGGTAGTTTGATTTTCGGTATGCAATGTGGCGGACGACAGTTTCGGGTTCCCTCATCGCGGTCTCCTGCTCCTGAGAAGCTTCGTACCAGCGCACCGCCATACTGGTGTGATACTCGGCTTCGCCGAAACTTTCGCGGTCACGTGCGGCTTGAGCGAGCGCGAAATGCCGGGCGGCTTCTTCGCGGTGGTAGGCTGTAATGTCACCAAAATCAACAGGCATAGTGATTTCCGTTCTCCCGGTTCGCCCGGGTACGGTTGGTAAGTATGGACACGCCCTCAGCCTCCTTGCTCGCCAGCAAAGGCCAGGGCCGTCAAATACCGCTCCGGACATCTCTAGCGCTGTCACGGAGATATGCTGGCGGTTCGCTACGCCTTGCTGGATGGTTGCAGCACTGCATTCTCCAAAGCTGGTCAAATTCGCACAGAAGCGTACAAGGCTGTCTCTTGCATCAGCCGCGCGAGGCATTCGAGAAGCCATGTGCAGTTTTCCCTGCGCCACCTGGGTCCGAAACACTCTGCCCCAGCGCGTTGCCGCCAATGGCCCTCTTGGGAAAAAGGCCCAAACCTCACATGCGTTCAACTAATTTATTGATTTTTAATCACTTAAAGACGACTGCGGGATCTCGCCACACCCCTCTTTTCGCCATATCCTCCCCACGCACCGACGCTGGTTGATGTCAAGCACATCTGCTCCCTGCCACTAATCTTTCGTTTGCTCAAGACTTCCTGCATTCTGCCGATATTTAGATGGAGCGGATGTGCTCGTGGTCAAAGCAGTGGTCGACCCTCGCTCACCTTGGTCCCTTTAGAAGATCAAAGAGCCTGAGGAGCGCCGATTTAAACCAACCCTGCCCGGAGAACCGGGAGATCGGACTTAACTATGCCTGCTGATTTTGGTGACATTACAGCCTACCATCGTGAAGAAGCCGCACGCCATTTCGCACTTGCTCAAGCCGCCCGCGACCGGGATAGTCTCGGAGAAGCCGAGTACCATGCCGGCATGGCCGCCCGCTGGTACGAAGCCTCTCAGGAGCAGGAGATCGCGATGAGGGAACCGGAACCTGTAGTCCGCCACATTGCATACCGAAAATCAAACTACCGGGCCCCCGAGCCGCTGCCTCCGCGTCCCGCTTCTTTTCCCGCCGCCCTCCTGTCAGCCTTCAAGCGCATGGTTCAGGCGATCGTCCAATCCCTCACCGGGCACGATGTTCCCACCGCTGGGATGCCGATTCGCTGACCGCGGCATCCGAAAACGGATGGTCCACTGCTGAATCTTCAAAATCGTACCGATTATTTCGGGGAATTCCGCGAGACACTTCCGGCCTGCCAGCTTCGGCAGGCCGGAAATGTCTTACGGCAGCTTGAACGCCTTCACGGCAATCGCGTTTGGGGCGCGGCCGGCTGAGAGCAATGTAAATAGCGAGAGTGTGCCGGTGCGAACCACGGCCACGTCATTCGAGCGCGAATCCACCGCAAACAGCAGCAATCCAGAGCTGGAAAGCGCCAGCGCTGATGGGCCATCGCCAACGTGAATCGATCCCATGCGCTTGCCTTCATCGATAGCGTATACCGTTACATATTGCGACCGCAGGTTGGCCACGAAGAGCATCGAGTTATCCGGCGACACCAGTCCGCTGACAGGATATTCGCCAATCATGGTTGCGCTGCTCACGTCGTCGGTGTTGTTGATGATCTCGGAGATGGAGTTCGACAGCGAGTTTACGGCAAACAGCTCGCCACCGTCGGGTTTGAGGGCCAACTGCAACGGCGCCTGGCCCACATCGAGCAGAGCCTCCAGGCGGTCGGGCTGCGCGGGTTGCGCTTCGCTTTTGTGACCTGGGTTTTGGTCTGGACCTGATGCAGCGCGGGCCAGCGCAATGGCCATGATCTGATGGCCTCCCGAGCAGGACACAAAAGCTTTAGAGGAGTCCGCCAATATAACGGCGTCGGAAGCGCGGGGGCAGCCCTCGAAGACCTGTCTTACGCGACGAGCCGCGGGATCGATGAGACTCACCGAGCCGGCCGTGCGGTTGGCCACCACCAGGGTCTTGCCGTCGGCAGAGATGCGCGCCTCCACCGGCTCCTCGCCCGCGCCGATAGCCGCAATCTCGCGCCGCGCCTTCAGGTCCACGACGGAGATCGTGTTCGAGCCGGAGTTGGCCACGTACGCCAGCTCGCCTTTTGCGTCGATATCGATGGAGACAGGCTGCCGGTGAACCGTAATGGCGCCAGCGACAGTATTGTTTTCCGCGTTGATCACCGAGATCGAACCCTGCCCGCCAGCCGTGCCGGAGTTCACCACGTAGACTTCGTTACGCGTGGGGCTTACGGCGACTGCCACAGGATTCTGTCCCACGGCAAGCTCACGGTCCACGCGCACGTTCACCGCGTCGAGCACGCTGACCGTCCCGCTGCCGCCGTTGGTCACATAGGCGTATTCGCGGTAGTTTGGCGGATATTGCGGGAAGTCGTGCGGCCGGCAACTGGTAAGGCCCAAGGCCAATAAGGCAAGCGAGGAGAGGCGTGTAATTGTGGCGTATGGCGAGTTCATTGAATGGTTCCGGCTTTCATAACAGGTGGACCCGCGTTCACGCTCTGGCGGTCTCCACGCGAGCGCCACGCAGCAAATTCCGCCCAACCACCGGCGCAATCCTTTCCAGCTCGTCCATCATGATGGCGAACTGGCCGGGATAGATGGACTGTGGGCCGTCGGAGAGAGCTTTTTCGGGGTGGTCGTGTACCTCGACCATGATGCCATCGCAGCCCGAAGCTACCGCGGCGCGCGCCATCGGTAACACGCTGTCGCGCTTGCCGGTGCCGTGGCTGGGATCCACAAGAATGGGCAGATGGCTCACCCGCCGGACAGCGGGAATGATGCTCAGGTCCAGCGTGTTGCGGGTGTGGTCGGCAAAGGTGCGCACGCCGCGCTCGCACAAAATCACCTGATAATTGCCCTCGCTCATCACGTACTCGGCCGACATCAAAAACTCTTCCAGCGTAGCCGACAGGCCGCGCTTGATGAGCACAGGCTTCCTCAGTTGGCCGGCGCGCTTCAGCAGAGAAAAATTCTGCATGTTGCGCGCGCCGATCTGCACCACGTCAGCCCATTCAGCCACCAGGTCAAGAGTCTCGTTGTCGATTGCCTCGGTGACAATGCGCAGCCCGAAGTGCTCGCGAACCTCGGCCATGATGCGCAGCGCTTCCACGCCCAGCCCTTGAAAGGCGTATGGAGATGTGCGCGGCTTGTAAGCGCCACCACGGAAAAATTGCGCGCCCGTGGCAGCCACCGCTTCGGCGATGGCGAAGGCCTGTTCGCGGCTTTCTACCGAGCATGGCCCGGCGATGATGGCCAGGTTGCGGCCGCCGATGGCCGCCTCGGGATGGCTTCCGATTCCCGCAAATCGTATGACGGTGTCTTCTTCTTTCACGTCGCGGCTGGCCAGTTTGTAGGCCTTCGAGACGCGAATCACCTCGGCGACCCCGGAAAGTGCTTCGAGGTTCCCGCGGTCCACTTCGCCCTGGTTGCCGGTGATGCCGATGGCGGTGCGCTGCGCTCCGGGCAGCGGATGCGCGCGGAAACCCAACTGCGCAATGTGTTCACAGACCGCCTGGATTTCCTCCTGCGACGCCTGCGCCTTCATGACAACCAGCATAACCGGACTCCTCGAATCATCAGTCTAACGGCTGGAGCGGCGAAGGGCAATTGTCAGGATGCGCGGGAATCAGCTCGCGGGCGAGGTCACGCACGGCTGCGTCTTGTAATGCAGAATCCAATCTTCCTGCTCCTGCGTGTCGGGAACCAGGCAACCGCGGGCATCTTCAATGGCTTCCAGCGCCCTACGGGCGGGCCAGCCCAGATGAACGAGCGCGCAGGCTGCAGCCACCGTGGACCGGCCGATGCTGCCCCGGCAATGAATGCCGATGTGTTCTCCGTCTCTCAGACGGCTTGCCAAACCGGTCACGAAGGTGCGGAAAGCGACAGCGTCAAGGGGTATACGCGTATCGGGAATCGGAAAAGAGAGAAACCTCAGCCCAATCTGCAAGGCGAGTGGGCCTTCGTCCGCCAGTCCCAGCGAATCAGCCTCCCAGTTTTCCATCATCGAAACCAGAGTTTGAATCCCGCCTTGTCTTATACGCAGCAGTTCATCTTCCAGCAAGTCGTCGCCGCGCGGGCGAATTACGATTGCCAGCGGCGCGTGCGGATTCCCTTTGATCCAGAAGATGCCATTCATGGTGCACAAACCCCTGCAAACTTTTCGATGCGGTCGCGGACGCCAAGGATGCCAAGGCTGTGAGCCGCGCCGTCTTCCACCAAACGAACACGGGGAGCAGCATCAGTCATCACTTTCCTGATCATAGACAGCCAAAATGCGAGAAGTGCGGTGCAGCACTGAACCAGAATCTAGGAGAAATGTTCCCATCCGTGCGGTTCAAGCGGCATCGCTCCTTGCGCAGAGACTAGCGTCACGGTCGGGCGTCCTGCGCGAGCTTTTACGATGCGGCCGATTCTTGTGACCTTGACGCCGGCGATGGCTCGTGGCAGTTTTGCTGTCGCTGGAGCCGCAAAAAGCAGTTCGTAATCCTCGCCGCCATGCAGCGCCTGAACCAGACTTGCGCCGGCGTGGATCGGCAGCGCACTCGCGTCAACCTCCGCGGCCACGCCGGACTCCTCACAGATATGAGCCAGGTCGGAAGAAATCCCGTCGCTCAAATCTATGGCTGCTGAAGCCACACCCCGCCGCTGAAGCCAGAGGCCCGGTGCAATGCGTGGCTGCGGATAAAGGTGCGGGGCAAGCTGCGCGGCCAGATTTTTTGGGACTCGTGGCGGATTCGCGCGGCCAGTCTTTCCCTTGGCCAAATTTTCCAGGCAGGCAAGGCCAGCAGCGGCTCCGCCCAAAGCGCCAGTCACATACAGCAAATCGCCCGGTTTTGCACCGGAACGCAGCAAAGCCCGCCCGCGAGGGACTGCGCCAACGAGCACGATATCGGCCACAGCCAGAGAAGATTCGGCAAGGTCTCCTCCAGCCAATGGCGTCGAGTGGACCTCAGCCAGCGCCAGCAACCCATCAAGAAAGCGCTGCACCCAGGAACGCGATTCGGCCCCAGCTGAGGCACTGCGGCGTGACGGCACAGTCAGCTCGCATGGCAAACCCAGCGAAAGAAAAGCACCCATGGGACGCGCGCCCATGGCGGCCAAATCGCTCAACCCTCGCGCCAGAACGCGGTGGCCGACAGCTTCAGGCTGATGCCAGTTCAGATGAAAATGCTGGCCGGCAATCGACAAGTCCGTGGTCACCGCCAGCTCCTCGCCGCGCCGAGGAGCGAGCAGCGCGCAGTCGTCGCCGATGCTCAGCCGTAGGCCGGCTGCCTTGAAACTCTTGGCCGCGCTCGCCGCGCGTTGGCGAATCTCACCAAGCAGGGCAAGCTCGCCTCGCCCGCTTTCGCTGGAATGGGTCTGCTTCATACGCACCTCATGAGAATAGGACAAACCAGCGGTTTTCTTGTACGCCGAGCTTTATGAGCGGCCTTGCTGCACTGATTCCGCCATGACATAGGTAACATGATGAGTAACGTTACTTTTCTCAATTTCGTTGTCCCGTCAAGGCTGAATTTGTTAAGCTTGACAGACGTTCTTAGGAATACGCCCGCTAGGGTGTATTTGTTATTTTGGGGGCCGGTGGGCTCCGCTGCCTTGGGCTTTTGATAGTGCACGGCGAATTGCGGTCCTGCGCTTCGCAGGGATGAAAGGCAAGAATGCTACGCAAGCGCTACTACATTCTATTTGTCGCCAGAGACGATGACGGCCAGATTCGCAAGATCTCCCTTCCTCTCAAGTACGTTTACGGTTTTGTCGCCGCCGCGCTGGTGGGAGCCTTCACCATCGTTGGATTGGCCGGCTCTTATACGCGCATGCTACTCAAGACAGAGAGTTTTAACCAGGTTCGCCAGGATCGCGAAACGCTGCGCAAAGACTACAAACAGATGGCGCAGATTGCGCATGACCGCAATGTTCAGGTCGCTTCGCTGGGAGCATTGGCAAGCGAAGTAACCGCGCTCTACGGACTGCGGCAGAACAAATTGGCTACAGCCAAGCCAGCGGCTGCGGCAAGCGCGGCGACCGAGACCACTCCCGCCACCATGGCTGCGACCGACGACGTCTCCACGCAGCAGGTGAAGGTTTCCATCAACCAGTTTTATGCGCTGCGCGCTGAGGCTATGTCGGGCCGAGTTGCCCGCGCCCTCGAGAGCGGACTCTCGCCCAGTTTTGCCGGCGACTGGACCGAGTTGGCCGACGCTCCCTCGCTCTGGCCGCTTGAAGGCCGCATCGCCTCCAGCTTCGGCGAGCGCCAGGATCCAATAAACGGCGAAGGCGCCTTCCACTCAGGCATCGACATTGACGCGCCTATAGGTTCTCCGGTTCGCGCCACCGCCGACGGCAATGTGATCTCGGCATCCATGAACTCAGGATACGGTCGCGAGATTGTGATCGATCACGGCCACGACGTGATGACAATTTACGCGCATCTTTCCGTTATGTCGGTAGTCACCGGCCAGCATGTCACGCGCGGTCAGGTTATAGGCAACGTGGGCCAGTCGGGCCGCTCCACCGGTCCGCACCTTCACTATGAAGTGCGTGTCCATAAGGTTCCGGTCAATCCGTATAAATATCTTCGCACCACCTTTGAGCAGATGGCGTTCACCGATCCGGACGAAGCCGCGCCTCTGATGCAATAAGCTGCCCTGGAGCTACTTTACCTTTGAATGGCAGGTAGCCCGGACTAACTCCGCCAGCACCGCTAACTCCGCTTCACTTACCACCCACATAACTCACGTGCCAAATCGAGCGCGACCCGTCGTCCGAGACGAACAGCGAGCCGTCTTTGCCCTCGGCCACGCCAACTGGCCGGCCCCAAACCGTTCCGTCGGGAAGCACAAAGCCTGTGAGGAAGTCCTCGTATTCGCCGGTCGCATGGCCATTCACCATCGGCAGCCGGATGACCTCATAGCCGCCGCGCGGCTCGCGGTTCCATGAGCCGTGCTCCGCTGCGAACCCCTCGCCCTTGTATTCGGCCGGAAACTGGTTCCCCTCATAGAAGAGCATTTCCAGCGATGCAAAATGAGGATTCACCAGGATGTCGGGGGTGATAACTTTGGCTTGCAACTCCGGGTGCTTGCCGGGGTGGCGATAGTCCTGCACGCCGCCGGAGGGGCCATGGTAGTAAAACCACGGCCAACCGTAAAACCCGTCCTCTTGTACGTGTGTGATGTAGTCGGGCGGCAGGTTGTTGCCCATGCCGTCACGTTCGTTGGTCGAGCACCACAGTTCGCCCGTAATTGGGTTGATAGCTTCGCCCACGCAGTTGCGCAAACCCCACGCGTAGATCTTCACGAACTTTCCCTCCGGCGTGAACTCCAGCACATCGGCGCGGTGGAACTCCTCGGGATGCGTATCGGTGTCGTCCACATTGGAGTGCGATCCAACCGAAGCAAACAGTCTTGTGCCGTCTTTCGAGAACACCAAATCGCGCGTCCAGTGGCCGCCGCCGCGCAGCCGTCCGCCGCCGGGCAAATCCGCCAGGTGCTCCGATGGGCCGGTCGCCTTCAGGTCGCCGTTCTTATACGGAAAGCGAACAATGCCGTCCGTGTTCCCGACATAAACCCACGCAGGATGAGCACCGGAAGGATAAAAGGCGATTCCGAATGGCTGGTGCAAACCGTCAGCGAAGACTGAAACCTGCGCAGCTTTGCCATCCGGCCCAACACCACGGAAAATCTTGATCTTGCCGGTCTCGCTCTCGGCCAGGAAGAGATCGCCGTTGGGAGCGGTGCGTATCAGCCGCGGATTGTCCAGGTCGGTCGCATACAGCTCCACCTTGAAGCCTTTGGGCGCAATGGGCAGCACATTCGCCGGCCGCGGAACCATCGTTGGCCCATTGTCCACTGCCTCTCCCGGAGCAGGCGCAGGCAGATCGGCCACGGTGAGATGACGGCGAATGCCGGGGAATTCGTGTGCCGCGTCGGTGAAAGCAGCCTGCCCGGTAAGCACGGAGCCCTGGTGCGCGGCGCTCGCCCGCCAGTGGCTGATTTCAAAGCCAAGGTACGCCAGAAAGACAAGCGAGCAAATAATGGCAGCGGTCCTCAAGGACCAATTGGGAAGAAGCATAAGACCTCCGCTGGGGATGCGGTTCAATACAATGGACGATTGATATGGGGCGAATGGACGCATCGACCGCCCCGCATTATTGCTGTTTACTTGGACGCGCCAGAGCTGGAAGAGGAATCAAGCAGGTTCTTGGAGCTCTCGGCCCCGCCACTGAAAAGCGAGCGGTCCAGCGTAGCCGTCACCACCACGCGGTCGCGCTCCTGCTTCACCTCAGCGGTCTTCAGCAACTCTCTCAACCCGTTATTGGCGGAGTTGCTGGCCAGCGGAACGGCAATGCCGCGCGCCATGATCAATAGCATATTGAGTGCATCGCACTGGCTGGCGGCTTTGTCGCTGCTGGGGGCTATCTCCACAACTTTTACGTTCAGCGATCCGCCCAGTGACAGCGCGGGAGTCACGCTGGCGATGATGGTCGAGTCGGCCTCCAGAGGCAGCGAGAATCCCAGAATGTTGATCGCCCCGCCGCGTTCGTCGGCAAGAGGCAGGCCAATCTGGCCCACCCCCCAGGCCAATGCGAGCAGCGGAACCTCGTGATAGTGCCGCCTGAGCAGCGTCGAGCCGGCAAAAGGCCATGCGGCTGTCGAGTGCCGGTCGAGCATGGAGTGAATCTGCTCAGGGGTCGGCGTGTTCGATACGGCCACCATGTTGTAGCCGATCTGCGCCACGCGCACCGTGCGGCCCTCGGAAGGAATTGAGTAGACCGTGTGCCCCGCGTACGATTCACGCGCCGTCGCGTGCGCGTCGAGCCAGTCGTTCAGCCGCTTGCCGGTAATCTTGCCCTCGAGCACCATCGAATACGCCACCGGCCCGTTGGGACCGTTGGGGTCCTTCATCCGGTGCAGCGCGATGGCCGCCTCGTCCAGGTCGCGCTCCGGATCAATCCCAATCGCATCAATAAATTGCTGGTACTCTTGGGCGCGTTCCGGCGGCTTCAGATCCTTGTGAAAGAACGCGCGCACCGGCTTCAGATTGAAATAAATAATGCCGTCCGACTCAGGCAGCAGTCGCGCAGCCTCCGGCGGAGCTTTCGAGCGCAGGAAGATAGCCGCGGCCAAAACAATCAGGACCGCAGCCACAACCATTAGCGTTCTTCGCGTGCGTTTATTCATGAAGGGCCGTCAGAAATACCCTATCACTCCGGGCACGAAAGAGGAGTGGCGGCCATCCCTGCCAAAGGCCGTTTGCAAAAGGTCTTACTTTGCGTCCACACCAAAATCAAAGATCGTCGCAGGGGCAGATTCGCTCAGCTCCGACGCGGCGATAAAGGCGTATTCGCCCGGAAGAAGGTCCGCGTCCGGAGTCACGCTGAAGACGTAGGGACCCACCTTCTGCGCCGAATTCTTTACGATCTTGGTTTGGTCAAACCCCATCACAGCCATATACGAATTTTGAGCAACCGGTTTCAACCGCCCAATCTCTGTCTCCCGATGGTCCTTTTTTGCGTCTAGTGTCAACAGCGCAAACTGGGAAGGGCTTCCTGCATGGCTGAAGCCGGAGCCGGCCGGAAAATACATATAGAAGACGGGCTTCGACGCTGACGTCCGCAAAGAAGCAGCGATGCCTGGAATCTTCGCCTTGATCGGGCGCGAGAAAAATCCCATTGCGACACGTTCGTTGGTCGAAGCTGTCCGCTCCATCAACACCATCTTCGCCTTGCCGTCCGGTCCTTTAAGCATCAGGTAGATGCCCGACTCGTGCGGTGAGGCCGGGTCGTTGGGATCTTCCACAACTGGAACCGCCGCCGCAACCGGCGCGGGGGCATTGGCCTTTGCCACAATCGCTGCCACCACTTTGTCGCTGACACGTGCAGCTTTGAGAGCGATGATCCCATCCGCTGAGATGTCATAGGTCCCAGCCGAAGCGCTAACGGTGGTAACAATCAGATCGTCCGATAAACCGGCTTTGACCAGCTTGATCACGGAGCCATTGTTGAGTGCCTGTTGGGCAACTACCAGGGGACAGATTGCTAGAAATACAATTGCGAGAATGTTCTTGCGCACGACTTCTCTCCTTACGATTCAAAACCGCAAAAACTCTTAAAGAATGACAATTAAGCGAGGCCGCGCGATTCGCAAGATACCTCTCGCGGCGGCCCCACTCCTTCAGTTCTTAACCGTCATGGTGTCTGAGTCGACTGCCTTTTTGCCAGTGACTCCTTCTAGCCCGGCCAACAGGCCGCGGTAGTCATTCTTATCGGCCTGGAATGCAAACCCGCCCTTCTTGCCGCCATCATCCCAGGTAAGACCGACAAAGTGCTTTTTCGACTTGGCCAGCACCAGCAAGGCTCCAATGCCGAAGGAGACAATTGCCACCCCAACAGCAGCACCTACACGCCGGTGCACATCCTGTCCATAGCTGATTTCCGTAACCGCCGCAGCCGGAATGACCGCAACCTCCGTGTCCCCCTTCTTGATACGGATGTTGTTGCCATCAATGTAAAGCTTC
>JBEKQD010000088.1:0-25970 GCA_049520075.1 Occallatibacter sp.
CTATTTCGGCGAGTTCCCTGCGGATGCGAGCAGGGTCAAAGATACTCCCGCAGGTCGCGGACTTGGTCGCGCACGGGAGCGTAAGCGAATTCGAGATCGTTCAACGACATGGCTTTGCTCTAGACCTGACTTTGTTTTGGACTGTGTGGTTGCGTTATCTTGACTCGTATCCAGAATACCACTTTACGATGCGTCCAATTCATCGCCTCTGATTCGATGATTGCTGCTTACCAACTTGCTTCTCGAATTCAATTTTCTTTTTCAGATCATCGCCTTCAAGCGCTTTGTATGTATCTGGGAAGTACAGCCTAAGCCTCTGCAGCGCCGAGTAAATTGTCCAAGTTCTATAAAATTCGTAGTCGTTCGACTGCGGAAAATACTTCGCATGAATATCTTCTAGGAGCGACAGCTTAAGCCGATCTACATTCCCCTGCCCCCAGTCATTTCTGACCTTTTCAGCGAGCTTCGGAACTTCAATGGGTGAGTTAATCACTAATCCCCCGCTCGGCTGATAACGCACAGACAGCAAGCGGCGATTTACAATCTGACCGATGATCACAAAGCAGACATCGCCGACCTTCACCGTGTACCTACCTTGAAAGTTCCTCTCCATAGGCCATGGCCTGCCTCCCGTTGCCTTATCGCTCAAGAGCATTCGTAGACGAGGGTCATATTCATCACTGAAATAGCTGAACATGAACGTATCCACACCTACTTGGTGCGATGAACTGGCTGAGTCCTTGTTCCCGACTTCGAATTTCGTTGGCCTTCTGTCGTCGAGGTGCTTGATCAATTCTGGCAATGCAAGAGGGCCGCGCCGCACTAACTCGCGCATCTGTGGCGACACTTTGGGAGCAGCTACCCCAAGCACACCCATCTCAAATGAGCCGGGAGCATCGTCGGCAATGAATCCTTCATAGACTGCGGCGCTGTCGATCCCCGGCGATTGCGAGTCGATCTTGGTCAATTCGTCGATGAGTTGGGCGACGCTGCTCTTTGGGAGGTCAGTACCGTAGGCCGGCACACAACACAAACTCAGGAAGCAGGCGGCAAACAGACCCACAATCGACTTTCGGCGAATCTGCTCTTCCATGATCCCTCCCTCGATTCTTGGCCCTTTACATTATCTGCGAGAAGAGGAAAGGCCACCGCATTCTCGTAATAGTTTTCTTCCCGACCAGCCAACGATCACGAGTGACGATAGGGCACAGAGCCATGCAAACAGATCGCCGTGGGCGGTGTAGAAGGTCACATCGTCGCGAAAAGCGAACCGCGCAGGCAAGGCATCGATGGCGTGGCGGGGAATGCTCTGGCGGACGCGACCGTAGGGGTCGATGACAGCCGTGACGCCGTTGTTTGTGTCGCGCAGAAGCCAGCGACGATTCTCGATGGCCCGCAGGCGAGCCATATTCAGGTGTTGCCAGGGGGCACTGGTATCGCCGTACCATCCGTCGTCGCTGATGTTGACAAGCACCTCCGCACCGAGTTGCGCGAACTCGCGCACCTCATCGGCGAAGACCGCTTCGTAGCAGATGAAGACGCCGTAGCGGTGGCCATGGAGGCGAAAGACCTTGCGCTCGTCTCCGCGCGAGAACTCCGAGACGCGACCGGTGAGCTTGTGGGCGAAGGTCAACAGGTTATGGAAGGGAATGTATTCACCGAAGGGGACGAGGTGAATTTTGTCGTAGCGGCCCACGCGCGCGCCGTCCGCGCCGACAACGAGTGCGGAATTGTATTCGCGCCAGGATTGATCTTCGGCGGAGAAATCCGCGCCGATGTTGCCCACCACCAGCGGTGCCTGCTCCTGCCGCGCGATGACCGCGAGCGCCTGCTGAAAACGCGCGTCGTTCTCAATGAAGGGCGCGGGCGACTCAGGCCAGACCACCAGATCGGGATGCGTGGGATAAGGCGGGCATATGACCGCGCCTTGAGAAGCGCCGGTTTGCGGGATTCCTGCGATGTAGGTTTTGCACTGCTCGTCGGCAAGTTGCTTGAATTCGGCGATATGGGCGTCCCATTCGCCCGGGCCTGACCAATTGGTTTCCGCCCCCACATCGAGGTTGGGCTGGATCAGGACGGCGGTTGCGGTGGGCGCAGGACTGGGCGGAGCTACTGCGGTGCCACAGCAAGTGACCGCGAGTGCACTCAAGCCGAAGACGCGCCAGGTCTCGCCGCCGAACAGAGCTTTCAGCCTCCATCTAGGCTGCCCTGGCGCGACCCTCTGCCATGGGACCAGCGAGTAGTTGCTGGCAATAAGGGCGTTCGCCGCAACCAATACAAAGCTGATCCCGTAGACCCCTGTCCAAGGAGCGAGCTGGTTCACAATTCCGTTGTCCACTTGCGAGTAGCCAAGCTGGTCCCAAGGGACAGATGTGATGCGAGCTGCGGCCAATTCCAGCGCAGTCCAAAGGACGGGCGCAGAAGCCAACGCCAGACGGGTGCTGCCCGTTGCCCGGCGCACAAGTGCGATGCCCAGGCCGAAGATGCCGAAGTAAAGCCCCAGCACTAAGCTGTAGCCGATGAGCAGCAGCGTCGGCGCGCCCAGCGGCATATCGCCGTAGTGGAGCATGGTGTCGCGCACCCAATAGCAATTGCCCATGTACCACAGCACGCCGCAAAGATAGGCAATCAGGAAGCCACGGCGCAATGGGCGTGGCGATTCCACAGAGCCTGGCGAAAGGAGCGACCACAGGAGCGGAACAAGCCCAAACCACGCAAAGATCGAGCGCCAGGCCAGCATTGGCCCGGCTATAGGAAACGGCAACTCGAGCAAGACGGCGGATAGAACCGCTGCGGCCCACAACTTCCAGGATCCCAACTTCCAGGACGCGTGCTTCATACTCCGCCGAGTTTATCTCATTGGGCTTAACGGCGCGGTAAATGAGCCAGGGCGATTCATGTGTAGAAGGGCGTTGCGCGAGGAGGGTTGCCGTCCTCCAGCCACACTCCGAGAGAATGCGTTCTCGCAAAAAAACCGCGAGCAGACCGAAAGAAGGCTACAATTTGGTTATGCTGCTTGCTGTGCTTGCCATGCGTTTGCTGGAAATCATGTTTTTTGTCGGCCTTGCGGGATCCGCCGTGGTCGTTCTCATCAGTTTCTTTGAGGATGGCAAAGAACTTATCGGCAAGGACGAACCGCCTGAGCGGCGCGCTTGACGACTCGGCCTGACTGTCGCCGGTTATTTCCATTGACTCGCTCTTGATTCGGAAATATACTCGTCGCGGGGCGTATCGTGATTTTCGCTCCGCAATGAGAGACAGCCGGCCGTCGCGCCGGCACAATCGCGATGGCATCCAACCGAACGACCGTAGCCCCTCCTTCCGACCGCGTCCGCCTGATCGTGGCATCCTCGGTGATGCTGACCTTCATTTCTTTTTGGCGCGCGGCAGCCATTGTTCTAAACGATTTGGGTTCTTCGGCCTTCTATGCCGGGGGTATCGCCGAGCAGATGGTTGGCGAGGCGGCACCCTGGTTCATTCTCGGCATCATGCTGTTCAGCTTCGCGGTGCGAGCGGTCTACGTCGAAAGCTGTTCGATGTTCACCCGCGCCGGCGTCTACCGCGTGGTCAAGGAGGCCCTGGGCGGGGGCTTCGCCAAACTCAGCGTCTCCGCCTTAATGTTCGATTACATTCTTACCGGGCCTATTTCCGGTGTTTCTGCAGGGCAATATATTACAGGCTTAATGAACGAGCTGTTGACGGTTGCAGCCCAGAGCAATTGGCTCCCTCCGGCTCTGATGGACCCGCATCATCATCCCTTCCAGTTCGATATGAATCACACCGCGGCGGTGTTTGCGGCGGCGGTCACGATCTATTACTGGTGGCAAAACATCAAGGGCATTGAGGAGTCCAGCAGCAAGGCTCTGCGCGTCATGCAGATCACCACGGTAATGGTAGTGATTCTGCTGATTTGGGGAACTTACTCGGTATTCATGGTCCCCGGTGCTCACCTGCCTCCGTCGCCGTTGCCCACCCATCTCAAATTCAGCAGCGACGCCTTGGGATTCCTGAGGGGGGCGCCGCAACTGCTCCCGATGATGGGCCTATTCGGCATTCTCATGGCCTTTGGGCACTCCATCCTGGCGATGAGCGGCGAGGAAACGCTGGCCCAGGTAAATCGTGAAATCCAGCATCCCAAGCTGAAGAATCTGAAGAGGGCGGCGATTGTCATCGCCATCTACAGCCTTATCTTCACCGGCGGCGCAACGCTGCTTGCATCCATGCTGATTCCCGCATGGCAAATCACCCACGTCTACCAGGACAACCTGATCGCAGGATTGGCGATGTTCATGGTTGGGCCGTTGTTCTGGCGCATCGCCTTTCGGATTTTTGTGGTGCTGGTCGGCTTTCTGATACTCTCCGGCGCCATCAACACCTCGATGATCGGCTCGACAGGCGTGCTGATGCGCGTGGCCGAAGATGGGGTGCTGACCGACTGGTTCCGCAAGCCGCACGCAAGATTCGGCACCAGCTATCGCATCATCAACATGGTGTTCGTCCTCCAGATGTTCACCATCATCGTCAGCCGGGGCAACATCATCACTCTGGGTGAGGCATATGCCTTCGGCGTGATCTGGTCGTTCACCTTTAACAGCCTGGCGATGCTGGTTCTGCGCTGGAAGTACAAAGGCGAACGCGGCTGGAAGGTTCCTCCCAACATCCGCATCGGAAACTTTGAGATCCCGGTTGGGCTGCTCTCGGTCTTCCTGGTGCTATCCTCCACCGCCATCGTCAACCTCTTCACCAAGTCAGTAGCTACGGTGAGCGGCGTTGTCTTTGCTGCGGCCTTCTTCATTGTGTTTACGGTGTCAGAGCGCGCTAACCTGCGCAGACATGCCCTGACTGCGCACCAGATGAAGGATTTCTTCCAACTGGAGCACCAGGACACGGTAAGCCGCGAGTCTGCGGCTATCCGCCCCGGTGGCGTCATGGTAACCATGCACGACTCCGCTAACCCCTTTGCGCTCAAATGGACACTCTCTCACACCAGCACTGAAGATCAAGACGTGGTGGTTATGAATGTGCGCATGATGGGCGTTGGTGGGCCGGAGTATCTCAGCGCCATAGAACAGAGCTTCAGTGAACATGAGCAGATGATCTTTACCAAGGCCATTTCGGTGGCAGAGAGCTTCGGCAAAAAAGTCTCCCTGCTCCTGATTCCCGCCGGAGATGTCTTCGCCGCACTGGCGCAGGGTGCAAGTTCGCTGGAGGTTGACGCCGTTGTCGCCGGAGTCTCCAACTCTTTTACCGCCGAAGAACAGGCTTTCCATCTGGGATTGGCCTGGGAAGCTCTGCCGCAACCCAAGCGCCAGTTCAACTTCTATGTCGTAGATCCAAGCGGCGACGCAAAGGTGTTTTACATCGGGCCACACGCGCCCAAGCTCAGCCCTGACGACGTGCAGTTGGTTCACCGTTTGTGGGTGAATATGCGCCGCGATCCCTCGATGCAGGACCTGCACCACAGCGACATCATCACCTATGCCCTGACCCATCTTGCTGGTCAATATGCCCGTGAGAAGGAAGAGATTCTGCGCGATCTGCGCAATTATCGCGCCGCAGATACTCCTACCGGAGTGCGTCTCGGCGACCCGGGCCTCAACGGACCTAGAGGCTCATCCGATCCGGCGGGCCGCCAGCTACCGCCGCGCCCCGCTCACTATCTCTAGAGCCTGTTATTGACTTTTCCGCACGCTGCGGACGATGACCCCCGGCTTGCCGCGAGAATTCAGGCGGAAAGCAACGAATAATTCTCGACCGTTTCTCCCGGCGTCCACCGAAATACCTGAGCACTGCCATCAACCAACGCGGCCAGTTGCTCCGGCGTTCCCGTCAGCGGGGGGAAAGTTCCAAAGTGCAGCGGAAGCACGAGCCTCGGTTCCAGAAAACGCACAGCCAATGCCGCTTCTTTCGGGCCCATGGTGAAGTGTCCTCCGATGGGAAGCATGGCGACCTCTGGCCGGTACAACTCGCGAATCAGCTTCATGTCAGAGAAGACCGCGGTATCGCCGGCATGGTAAAGAACAGGACCGTCCGCGATGGTCAATACAAATCCCGCTGCGACCCCCACATCGTGAGTTCCCTGCTCATCCTGCGCCGCGGATGAGTGTCTGGCCTCGACCATGGTGGCCTCCACATCGTCCAGTTGCACGGTCCCGCCCAGATTCATTCCGATGGTGTGGGCCACGCCCTTGCTCTCGACATAGGCTGCCAACTCATAGACGGCCACCACGGTGGAATTGTGTTTCGCGGCTACCGGGGCCGCATCGGAAATATGATCCCCATGGCCGTGAGTCAGCAGAATGTAATGAATCTTGTCGGGCAGAACAAAGCCTTTCGGGTATTTGGGGTTTTGCGCAATGAAAGGGTCAATCAGGAGGTTTGTTCCCCGGGCTGTCTCGACAAGCACGGTCGCATGTCCCAGCCAGGTAATGCGCGTTCCCTGCAAGCTCATCGTGGTATCTCCTTGTCAGGTTAATGGTGTCAGGATTTTTGTACAGTTCATCTCTTCAGCGCGTGATGATCAGTTCTGTGACGCCGTCTTTGGCCAGAAACTGGCGGTAACCGGACCAGCCGGCGAAGAGCTTCTCGATGCTGCGGTTAGTAAAGGCACGCTGGATGGGAAACTGTTGGGCTAACTGCATCTCGACCTCGTCGATAGGAGTAACGTGGAATCGGCAGTGCACCGTCTCTTCGCCTTGGGTCCGGGTGTGAAAAAATGCAAGAACTTGTCCGCCCGGATATGTCGCCTCGAACAAGCGCTGAGCTACCGGCGCTACCAGTGCTTCGGGGAGATAGTCGAGTGTGGTCCATAACAGAACCACGTCAAACATGCGACCAGAAAAATCGAGCGCGTGGGAGAGAAAGCCCTCGACATCCCAGATAGGGTTGCCGTCGTCATCCGTGCCGGTCTGCCAGTTTTCCGAGTAGGCGTCACGAACAATATCCGCCATAAATACGCTATGGCCCAGGCCGGTGAGGTATTGGATATTAGCCGGTGAGGTATAGCCAACGTCGATTGTGTGGAGACTGGACTCCACCTCAAGACGTTTGCGCAGAGCCGCCCACCCGCCCGAGTGGCGCGGCACTTTGGGCCCTGTCAAGCCGGGACCGGGAGCGACGGGGCCGCTCTCGTGTTTCTTGTCAAACCAACGGCTAAGCACCCTCAATTCCCCTTGCGATTCAGCCGACGGCACGTGACCGAACCCGCGTACAGCTGCTTGTCAAATCACGGCGCCCACAGGTTGCGTTTTTGGGCTATCGAGCTGCTTTGAAGCACCCTGTGTCAAGTCCACCTTGCCGCGGTAGGCTGCATTCTCTTCTATTGCCAGGCGTTGGGCACGCACATCGCCTTGCACCTGGCAGCCGGCGCGCATTTCAACGCGGCCAGTGGCTACAAGGTTGCCCTGGACCTGTCCCATGATCAGAATGTCCTTTGCAGTGAGGTCAGCGGCAACGTTTGCGTTAGCGCTGATTGTCAATCGGCTCTCGGTGAGGACCACCGTCCCCTCCACTCGCCCTTCCACAACCAAGTCTTCACTGCCCTTTACGTCGCCTCGTATCACGACGGTCTTGCCGATGCGTGCTGGATTATTTTCTGCTGGCATGATCTCATTCCTCCTGGGGTAGCTCCGGCCTAAAGCCGCTGGCTTCAGTCTGCGAGACCTCGCATCTTGCAATTCGTCCTGAAGGAACTATACGCAACCGAGACCCATTGTTCCAAACCAGGGCATTCCGGCGTCTAACAGAACAAACAAGCTCAGTCACCATCCATCGACCGCTTATGCCCGCTAAACTAGGGATTATGCGCAGTTTTTTGTCATTTCTTCTACTTCTTTTCTGGACTGGCGCCGCTTTGGCGCAGCCAGCCTCGCCCGGAGGCCTTTCATCCGCTCAGGCTCAGGCGCTGGTGGGGCGGGCGCTTGCCACGGAGATGCGCACCGCACTGGACGCAAGCCACCCTATGCGTTACCGTCTGCGCAAGTCCAGCCCGCGGATGACCTCAACCAAGGAAATTGTTGAAACCCCCGACGGCGATGTGGCCCGGCTGGTGAGACTCAATGACCAGCCATTGAGCCGGAGCGCCGAGCAGTTGGAAGAGGCGCGTCTGGATGCGCTCCTAAGCGACCCGAGCAAGCAGCGCCATCGCAAACAGAGCGAGGAAGCGGACGCCGGAATCGTCTTCAAGCTATTACGCATGTTGCCCCAGGCATTCCTCTATGAGTACGCGGGCACTGGGTCGAGCTCCTCGGGGATCGTGGAGAAGTTTCGCTTCCGGCCCAACCCCGGATTTAGTCCGCCTGACCTGGAGACGCAGGCTCTGACCGCAATGACCGGCGAACTCTGGATCGACGCCACACAGGAGCGTGTAACGCGGCTGGAGGGCCATCTGCAGCAGGACACAGACTTCGGCTGGGGCATTCTAGGCAAATTAGGCAAAGGGGGATGGGTGGTCGTCGAGCAGGCCGATGTGAGCGGACGGCAATGGCGAATCGCGCGCTTCCAGATGAAGATGAACCTTCGGATACTGTTCAAGACAAGAAACATCGATACCACGGAGGAGATGAGCCAGTATGCACCAGTCCCAGCCAAACTGGACTACCGGCAGGCCATCCAGTTGCTCCGGACAGATTTGGCCTCAGGCGGCCGCTAGGGCTTTAGTGATTCAAAGACGAAAAAGCCCCACCCGATACAGGTGGGGCCGTTTTGTCTGGCGCTGAGCCAATCTGGCTACATCTTGATGAAAACGATAACCAGGGTGAAAAGGGTAAGGGACTCGATCAGTGCCAGACCGAGAATGAGAAAGGTAAAGATTCCGCCGCGTGCGCCTGGATTGCGGGCGAGCGCTTCCACGGCCGAGCCGACAGCCCTGCCTTGACCGCCGATTGGAATCAGATTGACAGCGGTCGAACCGCCGTCCGCGAAGGCCGGAATGGCGAAACACAAGACCGCCAGGGCCATAAACAAATATTGAAGCTTCTGCATAGTTCTCCTGCTTCCCTTTGAATTGGCCGCCAGTGGGTGGTTGAGGCTCACCGAGCTGGCCCCCTCACGCTTGCGGCCTACCGTTGGTCCGGAGCGGAAGCGCTCTCCGGCGGAATCTTTTGAAAACAGCTATTAGCTCTTAGCCGTTAGCTTTCAGCCACGAAGTACGCAACTAAATGCTCAAGCTGAAAGCTAGCAGCTAATGCCTGCTCTTAGTGTTCGTGCGCAACTGCCAGAGAGAGATAAATCATGGTCAGGAGCATGAACACAAAGGCCTGGATAAACGAGATAAAAATGTGCAGACCCAGGAAGATCACTGGAACGCCTATCGGGATCAACGAAAAGAACACCAGCGTCAGCAGATCTCCGGCAAACATATTGGCGTAAAGACGTACGGTGAGCGACAGGATGCGCGCCAGATGCGAGATGGTTTCAATGAGAAACATCAACGGCGCCATCCACCATATCGGTCCGGCAAATTGCTTCAAATAGCCGACGAGACCGTTTTCCCGGAGTCCGTGGAAGTTGTAGTAGAGGAATGTTGGGAATGCAAGGCCCAAGGGCACCCACGCCCGGCTGGTCGGCGCGGAGATGCCAGGAATCACCCCCAGCAAATTGTTGAGCAGCACGAAGAGGAAGATGCAAGTGACAAAGGCTTGGAAGCGCTCATAGCCGTGACCGATGACCTGCTCAGCCTGGCCGCCGACAAACCCATGGACCCACTCAGCGATACTCTGAGCCGGATTGGGCTTCTCGACCGATAGAGTGAGCCGCAAAATAACGAAGAAGGCAATGAGGCCGAAACCCACCAATAGTTCCAAGCCAAACGCCTGGTTGACCCCGATGGCCTTTTCGGTGGCCACAGCCGGGGTGAAGCCAATCGACTGAAAGGCCTTAACCTCAACCCCCATAAAGAGAGTGTTCAGCAAGTGTGCGAGTGAAAGGAATTCCGGCATGAAAACTTGAGTCTTTCCGCCTCCGGGCGGGAAATCACATCCGCCGCCAGGCCTGTTTGAGTCTTGTTTGTCTCGGCTTCGATCAGTCGCGCAACAACCGAAGCGCTTCCCAGCCAATGGTCAATACCGCCAAACCGAGGCCGCAGAGCAGCGCCACAACCGAGCCGTGTAAACATTTCAGGCTACCATAAATGACCACTGCGAAAACTGTGAGCCTGAGCACAAAGAAGATAACCACCACCGGGGCGCTAGCGGGCGTCTTCTGCTTATCCAGTCTGGCGTTGATTACGCGGACGAGCCGCTGCCACTCCCAGATGCTGGCCGCGGAGATCAGCGCGCCTGTAACGAGCATGGCCCCACTGCGCCATCCCGCTCCAATCGACACCGCAAGGGCAGCAACCAGCCCTAAAATCAGTGTGTTGCGCAGGGCTCGATGGAGCATCGAATCCAGGTCTGGCTGAGTAAGTTCAACGATGGGGTGTGTTTCTTCGGTCATGGCTGGTCGTCGCTGCTTTCATTCCCAGTTCCATTCTGGGTCGTGTCCGTTTTGCGGGAATTTTTCTCGGCGGCAACCGCCGTCTGCACGACAAAAACCAGCCCGGAGATGCTCCCAAGAATGATTCCGACGATCACGATCCACTTTTGGTGCAGCAGATGGTCCGCACCCATGCCAAGCAACAGGCCGACTACGACAGCGGAAGGCAGCACAAAAGCAATCTGCATCAGCTTTTCCGCCTCGACGTACGCGCGGAGTCCGCTGGAGGTCTTGGCGGGCTGCTTTGAATCCGGAATGGCGCGGTGAAAGGGCATCCTCTGTGATTATCTACGATGGATGCCCTCTGGCGCGGAAGAGCGAGGCTTAGTTGCTGGGTTTCGATGTGGCAAGCTTCCAGGCCTTAACCCGGTAGCGGCCTTCGTCGTCATCTAGCTGCATAAGGTTGAAATCATAGGTGGCGCTGTTCTCGCCTGTGGGAATCATCTTTACATTGGCAGCGAAATAATAGACTTTGCCCGGCTCGGCGGTGAAGGATGCCATATCAACATTCTTCTTCAGCATCGGTAAGGCTGATTGCCAACTCGCGCAGAGGTGATGTATTCCAGGGTCCACGGTCACCGTGAAATATGAGTTGTTGTAGTTAGCGCCTGCCCAGGCTCCATCTAGTCCGTACCGGACTGTGGCATACATGAAAGCGCCAATCATGTGATTCTCGTTTTCGACAAAGACAATCTGCGCTTTACCATCTGTTGGAGGGGCAGGAGCGGTCTTACTCTTTTCTGTCTTGACGTCGAATTTGATTTTGTCATCGTCACAGGCATCCGGCAGGATGGTAGCACGCGCCTGAACCGCGAAGACCAAGGACGCACAAAAGAGCAATGCAGCTAAACCTGGTTTTATAGGTTCTCCTCGGAATTTCAACATACTCTCTAGCAGTAAGTTGCTCACGGCGTAAAGAAAAATTGGGTCCATGTCTGGAGTGCAGCTCGCGCGCTGAACGATATACTGGCTGTTGAAGCTGTGACGCAGTTCACCCGCAAAGGAAGTGAAAGTGTTTGATTCAGAATTTGAGCGCAGTCTATTTGAACTGCGCAAGTCAAAGCTCGAAGAGATAGAGAAGCTGGGACAGGCGGCTTATCCCAACCAGTTCCCTGCCTCGCATACCGTTCCCCAGGTGCGTGCAAAGTGGGATGACTCGCAGGCCGAGGCTCTGGAGGCAAATCGCGTAACCGTGGCCGCGGCCGGGCGCATCATGGCGATCCGCGCCCAAGGCAAGGCAGGCTTTGCCACGCTGCAACAAGACGGCCAGCGGTTGCAGATTTATGTGCGCCTGGACGCCGTGGGCGAGCAGGGCTTTGCTCTCTATAAGCTTCTCGACCTCGGCGACCATATCGGCGTCTCCGGCTACCTTTTCCGAACTCGCACGGGCGAGCTGACTATCCACGTTGAGAGGCTGACATTCCTGGCCAAGGCCATGCTGGCGCTGCCGGAGAAGTTTCACGGCCTGGCCGATGTGGAGTTGCGCTACCGTCAGCGTTATGTGGACCTGTTTACCAATCTCGAAGCCCGCGAAGTCTTCGTCAAGCGCGCGAAGGCGCTCAAGGCGCTGCGCCAATTCTTCGACGAGCGCGGCTACCTGGAAGTGGAAACGCCGATGATGCAGCAGGTGGCCGGAGGAGCGGCTGCGCGGCCTTTCAAGACGCACCACAACGCGCTTGATATGGATCTGTTTCTGCGCATCGCACCGGAACTCTACCTGAAGCGGCTGGTGGTGGGCGGCTTCGACCGCGTCTACGAGATCAATCGCAACTTTCGCAACGAAGGCGTAAGCACGCAGCACAATCCTGAGTTCACCATGCTGGAGTTCTATCAGGCTTACGCGAACTATCGCGACCTGATGCAGATCACCGAAGATCTGATCGAGTTTGTGGCGCGGGAGGTGAATGGGACCGCGAAAACCGAGTTCAACGGACACACCATTGATTTGAGCAGGTGGACGCGACTGACTATGCGCGAGGCTATCCGCGAGTTCTGGCCGGAGGAAGCTGGAGCCAAGCCGGCTATGACAGCATTCGAGTCGGCGCCAGTCTTGCAGGCGCGGCTTCACGCGGCAATGAACTCGTTGGAAAAGGCGGTGGGAGAAACTGCGCATCTCAGCCCGGAACGCATCGTCGAGTTGAAGACGATGCACGATGCGGTGACCGCCGTCTACTACGAGTCAATGAAAGACGCACCGCTGGGCAAATCCGTCTACAACCTTTTTGAAGCCGTCGTGGAGCCTTTCCTCATCCAGCCGACGATTATTTACGACTACCCGGTGGAAGTATCGCCGCTCTCGAAGGCCAAACCAGACGACCCTGCACACGTGGAGCGCTTCGAGTTTTTCTGTGGCGGCTTTGAGCTGGGCAACGCCTTCAGCGAATTGAATGATCCGGTGGAACAGCACAAGAGATTTTCGCAGCAGCTCGAGGAGCGCCAGCGCGGCGACGACGAAGCGCACCAGATGGACGAAGACTACGTGCGCGCACTGGCGTACGGATTACCCCCGACGGGTGGCGAGGGCATCGGTATTGACCGTCTGGTGATGCTGTTGACCGGCTCCAAGTCGATTCGCGACGTGATTCTGTTTCCGTTGATGAGGAATAGGGAGCAGGGGTCAGGAGCCAAGGAGCAGGGGGCCGATCCCCAGTGAACATTCTTTTTGTCGGCGACATCTTCGGCAGTGCGGGACGCAGGATTGTCCGTGAGCACATAGGCCATATCCGCAAGGCGCATGAAGTGGAACTGATCGTCATCAATGCGGAAAACGCCGCCGGGGGCTTTGGGTTGACTCCTCAACTGGCCGAGGAATTTTTTGACATGGGCGCGGATGTTTTGACCACCGGGAACCACGTCTGGGACAAGCGCGAACTGATCGACTACATGAGCGCCGCGCCCGCCGACAGCCAGGCGCGAGGTCGCCGCGTGCTGCGACCAGCCAACCTTCAGCCGGGGGTGCCCGGCTACGGTGTCTTTGAGGGAACCACGGCGAGTGGCGTGGACTATGCAGTTCTGCAGTTACAGGGCTGCGTTTTTATGAACACCACGAACGATCCTTTCCACGCCTGTAATTCGTTGCTGGAGGACATCCAAGCCAAGGTCATCCTGGTGGACTTTCACGCCGAGGCCACCAGCGAGAAGGTCGCGATGGGCTGGCATCTGGATGGACGCGTGACGGCGGTGCTGGGTACCCATACCCACATTCCCACCGCTGACGAGCGCATTTTGCCGGGTGGGACTGCCTTTCAGACAGATGTGGGCATGAGCGGCCCCTACGACAGCGTCATCGGAGTTGAAAAGGAACTGGTGCTGCACAGGTTTTTGACTGGGATGCCAGGCAAATTCGAGGCGGCCAAGGGAAATCCCAAGATGTGCGCTACGCTGGTCGGCTGCGACCCGACGACCGGACGCGCCGCACGGATTCAGCGCATCATGCTGGGAGAGTAACAAAAGACAAGGAATTCAGATAGCGGAGTCATGAAAGCACAGAAAGGGCAGCCTGAATCAGGCTGCCCTTGATGGCCCAGGAGTATGGTTTGCCGGTCCGGACGCCGTCCGGTCCAACGCGGTCAACAAATCAAATCAGCCACAGGTCAATTCGCCGTGTGGTGTCCGGCTGCAGGCTTGTGGGCCGGTACAGCCTTCTTCTTTTCAACTTGAGTTTCTCCGTCGCGCAGCACAATCTGCACGGATGCAGAAGTAGTGTCGGTGCCAGGAACCTGAGTGAACGAGTCATAGGTTCCCACCAGCGCAGTCGCCGGAGGAATCTTGTACACGAATCCAGCTGCTGGAATTTCCTTATCCAACAGAGGCTTCTTCAGGTTAACGACGAAGTCCGCCACCTTGTTATCTTTGGCATCCTGAGTTACGGCAACCTTGATGACTGAGGCTGTTGCGTCAATGACGGTTCCCGGGACCGGTGTAACCTGATCCTTCAGCACGGCCCACAGCTTATCAGTGTCTTCCTTGGTTCCGTTGGCCAGGATGAACTCCGTATCAACAAGCGCCATCTTGCTCAGGTCGGAAGTTTCAACCATTGCCTTGTGGGCAAGCTCAGCCGGAGTTGGCGCGGGGGAGATGACGAAAGTTCCCGAAGGAAAGACAGTGGCCGCAGCCTGGGTCTTGATGTCGTCCAGTCCGTCCAGCTTGCCGTGATATTGGGTGTAATAATACTCAATCGCCTTTTCAACCTGGGGCTTCACTTGCGGGGGCACAAAATTCCATGCCCGCGAATAGAACCAAACCGCCTGGACCAGATCCTTGGCATCCGGCTTGGTATAGGCACCGGCCAATTGCAGCGTATCCTGCAGCCCCGGTCCGCTAGTGGTTTGTTCGGGCGTATAGAGCATCAGCTCGGTGCGATATTCGGAGATACCGGCCTTTGTGTCCTTCTTTGAAGCAACGTCATCCAAAGCGATGGCCGAATGAAAAGTCGGGTAGGTTCCTGCGGTCAGCTTCTTCCACTCATCGGGTGAAGTAGCGGCAGGCTTGACCGCTGTGAGGCCTCTCTGGGCCAGCGCGGCAGCATCATCACAAGTCTGGGGGTCTGAAGTCACGCCAGTCTTCGGGTTAACGGTCTTGGCGCACTGGTTCTTTTTGATAAGGACCGACCAGAAGATGGCTTTCATGTTGGCGGGTTCTGCCTGAAGCAGGCGGGTGGCCGCGCTGAGCGTTTTGTCGGCGTCGCCCAATCCCTGGTAGGTATCAATCAGATTGTCGAGAACTGCATTCTTGACGACGCTTTGGGGATAGGCAGTCAGAAAGCTCTCGAGGGCCGCAGCCTTGGCCGTGGGGTCTTTCTGAGTAAATGCGTTTTGGTAGGTGTTGTATTCTGCAGGATCCTTGATAGTGATCGTATCCTGGGCACGCAGCATAGGCGACGTAACAAGGCTAAAGCTCGCCAATGCCAACACAAACGCGAAGACTAACTTCTTCATTCAGTGCTCCTGGGAACTGCCAAAATGGAGATCAAAGTTTAAGCACTCGCTTACGGATTGCAGAACCGCTCTTTTGGGCGGTTGAGCGCCGGGTGACAGGTATACCCTACACCTCGGTTTCCACTGCGGTCTCTGAAGGATTATAGAAAGCCCTGCCTCTCATGACAAGCATAGTTGTATGGGAAGTCAATAATTTCCGTGGAATGGCAAATCCCGGCGCCCCGCGGCACCGCCTGAAAGACCTGGCCAGTGAGCCGGTCTCCAGGGGAAATCGACGCAACCCGGAAAGAAACGTATGAGACAGCAGCCTTCGCCTGGCTCGACTTGCCGGTTCACCCGGAAGCCCCAGACATGGCGGAAGAACAGCTCCCGGCTTCATTGCAGCAGCCGCAACAGCTCTGCCTGTTCGGCCAGAAAGGCATCATGGCCGTGGTTGCTGGTCATTTCCCGGTAGTCGGCGTGAACGCCAGCCTCACGAATCGTATTGACAAAGTCGCTTACCTCCCGGGCAGGAAAGAGCCAATCGGAGCTGATGCCGACAAAGCAAAGACGAGCACGTATCCGGCCAAAAGCCTGCGCTGGCGAAGAATACCCGTGCAGCGGGTCCCACGTGTCCATGGTGCGCAGAATAGCCAGATAGGAATTGGCGTCAAAGCGGTCGTTAAACCGCTCTCCCTGGTGGTCGAGGTAGCCGGCGATATCGAAGCGTCCGCCGATGAGGCCGCCGCCCTGGTCGTCCAGTCCCCACGGGTCCTCCCCGTTGCGGTTCGGATTGCGGCCAAAACGCTCGTTGAACAGCTCCGCTGACTTGTAGCTGAGCATGGCGATCTGGCGGGCCAGCGACAGCCCTTGCTTTGGAGGGCGCTGTGGCAGGTAATAACCGCCGGCCCACTCCGGGTCGTGCTCGATAGCCTGGCGCTGCAAGTGGTTGAGCGCCAGCCCCATGGCCGAAAGCGGCGCCACACCGATGATGGCCGCACGCTCAACCCGGCCTGGGTCGAGGATGGCCCACTCCAGAGCCTGCATGCCACCGATGGAGCCGCCCAGAACCAGCCGCAGCCGGCGAATTCCCAGTGAGTCCAGAAGCCTGGCCTGCGCACGGACGTTGTCGCGTACCGAAACCAGCGGAAAGTCCGGGCCATAGATGTTGCCTGTTTCGGGGTCCACCGATCCGGGCCCCGTCGAGCCGTAGCAGGACCCCAACATATTGATGCATATGACAAAGTCGCGATCTAACGACAAAACCCCGCCGGGGGCAAAGATCTCCGGCCACCAGGAACCCACCAGCGCCGAGCCGGAAAGCGCGTGGCAGACCAGCACGGCGTTGTCCCGGGCCGCGTTCAGCCTGCCATACACCGCATAGTGCAGGTTCACGCCGGCCAGCGCGCGGCCGCACTCCAGCAACAAGTGCTCGTCGAGCACAAAGTCACCTTCGTAGGTCGGCACCAGAACGCCTGTTCCTGTCGGCGCTACTGCGGCCCCGGCGCGTGGTTCAGTCATGAGACTCATTATCGCGTAGCAACCTCGGCGGTTTCTTTTGCGCCCGTAAATGCGTAACCGTTGGCAACCTTAATCGCCTGATCGAGATCGGCAAGGATGTCGCGAATATCCTCGATGCCGACCGATAGCCGCACAAGCTCAGGCGTGACACCGGTGGTCGCCTGCTCCTCAACTGAGAGTTGCGCGTGTGTCGTCGAAGCCGGGTGGATGACCAGCGACTTGGCGTCGCCGATGTTCGCCACCAGGGAGAATAGCTCCAGCCCGTCGATCAGTTTCTTCCCTGCCTCATAGCCTCCCTTGATGCCGAAGGTGATCAGCGCTCCCTGGCCGGTGGGCAGATATTTTTGCGCCCGCTTAAAGAAGGGACTGGACTCCAGGCCCGGATAGTTGACCCAATCGACCCCAGGATGCCTCTCCAGGTGCCGTGCGACAGCCAGGGCGTTCTGAGAGTGACGTTCCAGCCTCAGGTGCAGCGTTTCGATGCCCTGTAGCAGCAGGAATGCGTTGAAGGGCGAGAGAGCAGCGCCGGTGTCACGCAACCCCTGCACACGTGCCTTGAGAATGAACGCAAGCGGCCCGAAGGCCTCGGTGTAAGAAAGCCCGTGGTAGGAGGGGTCCGGCGCCGCGAAGTCCTTGAATCGCCCCGAAGCCGCCCAGTCGAACTTGCCTGCATCCACGATGATGCCCCCAATGGTAGTGCCGTGGCCGCCGAGGAACTTGGTGGCGGAGTTGACGACGATGTCCGCGCCCCACTCGATGGGTCGCACTAGCGCCGGCGAAGCCGAAGTGTTGTCAATGACCAGCGGCAGCTTGTGCTCGTGGGCTATGGCGGCGATCCTCTCAATGTCCACCACATCCAGCTTGGGGTTGCCCAGCGTTTCGGTGTAAATGGCCCGAGTCTTGTCATTGATGGCCGCGCGCAGACCGTCGAAGTCGTCCGCGTCAACAAACCGCACCTTGATCCCCAGGCGAGGAAATGTGTAGTGGAAGAGGTTGTAGGTGCCGCCGTAGAGTGATGTGGTGGAAATGATCTCTTCCCCCGCCGAGGCCAGGGTGGTCAGGGTCAGCGTCTCGGCCGCCTGGCCCGAGGCAGTGGCCAGCCCCGCCACGCCGCCCTCCAGAGCCGCCACACGCTTCTCAAAAACGTCTGTCGTGGGGTTCATGATGCGCGTATAGATGTTGCCGAACTCCTTAAGCGCAAAAAGCCTTCCGGCGTGGTCCGCGTCTTGAAAGAGGTAAGAGGTGGTCTGGTAGATGGGCACAGCCCGCGAGCCCGTCGCCGGGTCGGGCGATTGGCCGGCATGGACAGCTAGAGTGGCAAACTGCTGCTTCGATTCGGACATAGTCGGCTCCTTGATCGGTGGTTAGGGTGGTGGTCTCGGCTTGTGGGTGCGAATCGGTAAGGTTGCGGGCCGCGCAAAAAATGCAAAACGGCCCGAATCCTCTTCGGACCCGGGCCGCCTGGCTTCAAGATCGGTTGCGTCTAGCGCATTCGCGTCTCAAGAGCCGCACGGACAGGTCCGCAGCACATACACATGCACATGGCCATGACCGCAATTCGGCGATTCCTTGAGTTCTGCATTAAGAGCAGTATCAAGAAAAAACGGGAGGAAGTCAAATTAATATGAGTGTGGTCATTCGAGATTCGGTCGCGACACAAAGGCAAACGCGGGACTGATTGGCTACTCGTCCGCCTTCCACACATAGGCTCCGGGCTGAGGTAAGCCGATGTGCGCGAGCACTCGGCACACGAACTGGCGGGCCATCTCAGTGGAGTCGGTGGGGTGGTTGTAAAACGCGGGGATCACCGGGAAAATGACCGCACCGGCTTCAGCAGCCAGCGTCATATTGCGCAGATGAATGCGGTTGAAAGGCGTCTCTCGCACGCAGAGTATCAGCGGGTGGCGCTCCTTGAGCGTAACGTCGGCGGCGCGCGCAATGAGCGAGTTGGCGAGGCCCTGGGCGATGGCCGCAAGCGTGCCCATGGAGCAAGGCAGAATAATCATTCCATTCGAGGGGTAGCTGCCACTGGCGATAGCCGCGCCAATGTCCGTGTCGGAGTGCTGCACCGTTTTCACTGGCGCCGTGCCGAGCAGCTTATCGAGCAGGCCGTTGCGGCCACTCAGCCCAAGTTCCTCAGCCAGCACGCGCAGCGAGTTCTCGGAGGCCACAAAATGAACGCAGGCCACGCGTTCATCGGCCTCGAGCGCGCGCAGCATATCGCGTCCCAGGATCGCGCCGGATGCGCCGGTAATTGCTACAGTGAGGTTCATGGCTTCTCCTTTAACCGGGTTGGAACTCTCCGAATGGTGTATTTCGTCCATTTAAGGGTTTTGATAATTCTTTCGATAATTGCGTCTTCAGGAGTAATCGGCTGTTCACTGCTGTTATCCCAAACCATCGGCTCTTCAATCTGAATAGCAAGCCAAGTCCTTTCAATAAATATTCGCAGAATCCATGGTAGAAAGGTCGTCCATTTTAGATATTCACTTTGGAACTCCGCTGAGACTGCTATATGTTTTCCTGACTCTTCATAGCGAATCGCGATAGGAGCAAAATGTTGCACAGTATAACCATCTCCTTTGAAGGTCTTTCCACTCGAATCTTCGAAGTCTCTCTTCTCTTGCTCAGGACTGATAATCATAAAGCTCCTATTAAGTTCATTTTGCTCCGTGCTCAATTCTTTCCGCGTACCTTGCTGGGTACCCAGATCCCGATTTTGAAATCCGGGACCGAAGCGATCGCGCCGTAGGCGCAATGTTAATTAGCCCCGCGCTTCAGCGTGGGGTGGGCTGCAACCAACAAATCATCCCGAGTCCCGTAGAGACGGCGCCATTTCCGATTATCCGAAGACATATCGCTCGTCGTAGTCGATTCCGCAGCTACGCAAAAGGGTCACAAATTCCTGCTCAAAATCGCGTTTGCGGTGATGTTCTTCCTGCTCTTGAATATAACCCTTTACGACCTCAACCTGCGAAGGACTGACGCTGAAGGCTCCGTATCCTTCCTGCCAGGAAAAGCCATCTCCCATCCATCGGGAAGAACTTCCTTTGAGCTTCTGAACCGCATGGGCAAGAGAATCGGAGGCCGGCAAGATAAATAGCAGGTGAACGTGATTTGCCGTTCCGCCCGCGGCGATGAGTGTGAAGCCTTCACCCCGTGCAATACCGCCCAGGTAGGCATAAAGTTCGACCGTTCGGGCGGCAGGAATGAGCGAGCGGCGATCTTTGGTGCTGAAGACACAATGAATGAAATTGCTTGCGTACGTGTGGGCCATGGTCCGCCGTCCCTACGGGACTCTCATTCTACATTCCGATCCGCACCCCGCGCTGAAGCGCGGGGCTAACCAACATTGCGCCTACGGCGCGACTTTCTCTCATACATGAGCCGCAACTTCCCTCTTGCACCTACAGCGCACATTTCCCGGTCGCGCGGAGATGTGGTCAATAATTCCGGCTTATTCACCTGCCCTCGCTCATCCCTCGCTCTGCAACGGCTTTGCGTTCTGAATTGAATGTTTCAATCACAAAAAAATGGATCCGGCTAAGCGTGCACACTTAGCCAGATCCGGAATTGGAGGTTTGCGATTGAGTCTCAGGCCCTAACCATGCGCCGAACAAAACCAAGCAGACCAACCCCAGTAAGTAGGAGAAGCATCGAACTTGGTTCGGGGGTAGGTGTAGCAACAAATTCATCGTCAGTGCCCACCAGCGGCGCCCCTGCGTACACAGTACTTGTCGTTACGGGGTCGCCGGAGCCAGTGCCGGTGCCGGTGAAGTCGAGGAGCAACTGCGCCGGGGTCTCCGTGCTTGTAAAGCTGAAACCGCTCAGCCAATCCCCGGCGGCGAGGGGACTGGTGGTCGTCGTCCATTGAATGGCCGCGCCGGAGTTCGTCGTTTTGTCGGTCCAGCCTGCGGGTGAATCGATATTGGTTGGCGTTGCAGACAAGAATCCGGCCCCTGGAATCCAACTGAACCAAAAGGTTCCAATCGTTGTGGTGCCGGTATTGTCCAGGGTTACCGAGTAGTCGTAGACCCCAGGAGAAACCATTGAGTAGGTATAGGTGGCTGTGGCTGAGATTCCAGTGGCATGGGCCGTAGCGGCCAAAGACGCTACTGCCGCCAAGAGAACCAACTTCTTGAGCAGAGGGGAAGAAAGGAACATCGTCATTCTCCTTTGCCGGAAATTGTAGCTCAGGATTGGAAGACCGGGAATGAGCGCTCTGTCATTCTGTTGTAATTCTTGAAGTTCAATGCATTGAAGCATTTAGGCCGGCAATTTGTGTAAGATAAGGCCCGTCCTGTTGGGAGTTTCTCTCTCCAAGGGTAGGAAACTCGGAAGCGGAACGCTCCGGGCATCGCTTCAACGACCTGGAAAGACACAGCTACGACTCTGCAATTTGCGCCCACCCCTCCATCATTTTGGAGTATTCGTCGGAGTGCCCGACTGCCATAAACCGCTTCATCTCCTCGAATGCATCGCCGCGTTCGCCAGCCCCCCACAGCACGCGGAAGAGCAAGAGTGAAACCCTCTCCGATTCAGGCTCCAGTTGCACGGCCACTCGTCCGTGTGCGATAGCCTCGCGATGCCGGCCCTCGCGAGACAAGATCCAACCTAGATAGCTGTGGCCGATCGCAAGGCCTGGAAACTCCTCAACCACTGCAGTCAGGATCTGCGTTGCAAATGCCGAATCGCTATTCTCCGCGGACTCCACCGCATGTCGAATGACCTCCATTACACGCTGGAGATCCTCCTCTTCCAGTCTGTTCATAAACTTTACTCGCCAATCACCCTCTTGAAGATTGCGCCAACATTGCCCAACTGACGCTCATAATCGAAGGTTTTAGTAAGCTTTTCCGGACTTAGCAGGTTTGTGATCGCCGGGTCTTTTGCCACTTCGTCGCGGAAGACCAGGTCCTCTTTCCAGGCCCGCATGGCGTGGGACTGCACCAGCCGGTAAGCCTCCTCGCGCATCATTCCAGCTTCGGCCAGATCCAGCAGCAACTGGCCGCTGAAGATAAGCCCGCCGGTGCTTTCGAGATTCTTCTTCATGCGCTCGGGATAGACCAGCAAGTGGTCGATGAGGTCCGTAGTCTTAGCCAGTAGGTAATCCGCGAGAATCGTCGAGTCGGGAAAGATTACACGCTCTACTGATGAGTGCGAAATGTCGCGTTCATGCCACAAAGGAATGTCTTCGAAAGCCGCCTGCGCATTGCCACGCAAGACGCGCGCAAGGCCACTGATTTGCTCGCTGGTGATCGGGTTTTTCTTGTGCGGCATGGCCGAGGAGCCTTTCTGCTTCTCGCTGAAATACTCCTGAGCCTCACGCACTTCGGTGCGCTGCAGATGGCGCACTTCGACAGCGATTTTGTCCAGTGTGCTACCAATAATTGCCAGCGTGGAGATGTAGGCCGCATGGCGGTCACGCTGAATAACCTGCGTGGCAACGAGCGCAGGCTTAAGGCCAAGCCGCGCGCAGATTTTCTCTTCGTGCTCCGGCTTCAGGTGGCCGAATGTGCCCACGGCGCCGGAGAGCTTGCCCACACGCATATCTTCGGCCGCCGCGTCAAAACGGACCAGGTTGCGCTTGATCTCTGCAAACCAGTTGAGCAGCTTAAGGCCGAAGGTCGTTGGCTCGGCATGAATCCCATGCGTGCGGCCGATGGTGGGCGTGTGCTTGAATTCGATGGCCCGCCGCCTGAGCACAGCCATAAGTTCCACAAGTCCTGCGCGGATCAGCGCCGAGGCTGCCTTCACTTGCAGTGCCTGCGCTGTATCCACCACATCGTTCGAGGTGAGCCCGTAGTGCAGCCACCGGGACTCATCCGCGAGGTCCTGCGCGTTCAGGCTCTCGGCCACCGCAGTGGTGAAGGCGATAACGTCGTGCTTCACCTCCGCCTCAATCTCCTGAATGCGGGCCACTGAGAAGCCAGCCTTGGAGGCAATAGCCTCGGCCGCCTTGGCCGGAACCACTCCATCCTCGGCCAGTACGGTGCTTGCCGCCGACTCCACTTCAAGCCAGCAACGGTACTTGTTCTCTTCGGTCCAGATGCGGCCCATCGCGAGGCGAGTATAGCGTTCAATCAAGGCAGACTCCTTGCAAGAGCCACATTTCGCTGCTCTTCTTCAACTCTCGATTGTACGAGGCATGAGGCTTCAGGTGCGAGGAATCCCCAAACGCTCGTGCAACTCATCGACCAGCAGCCCCTGGCCCGGCTTGTATGGCTGGAACCACTCGCCGTCAATTACCAGTTGCGGAATGGCCCGCTTGCCCAAGCGGCGAACCACTTCGGCCGAGGCAACTGGGTCACGATCCACATCGATTTCGGTGTACTCGATGCCTTGGGAGTCAAGGAATCTCCTGGCAGCCCGGGTATCCGGACACCAGGAGGCCCCATACATTTGCACGATCATGGGATCATTTTACTCGGGATTTCGCTGCTACCATCATGAACAATGAACGCCGACGAAATTAAGAAGCTATTGAATCTGGAGCCGCACCCGCTCGAGGGCGGCTCTTATCGCCGGACCTACACCTCCGGCGTTGAGGTCGAGCTGGCACGTGGAGCGCGGCCGGCGGGTACAGCGATTTACTACCTGCTGGAGCAGGGGACGTTTTCGGAATTGCACCGGCTTGCCTCGGACGAGATTTTCCACTTCTATCTTGGCGACCCCGTCGAAATGCTCCAACTTCTCCCGGATGGCGGTTCTGCTGTCTTCACTCTTGGACCGGATTTGGCGGCGGGGCAGTATGTACAACTTGTCGTTCCCGCAGCAGTCTGGCAAGGCACACGGCTTGTCGGCGACGGGAAGGCTGCACTGCTGGGGTGCACGGTGACTCCGGGCTTCGATTTCGCCGATTACCAGAGTGGAAGTTATGAGGAGCTAACCAGAAAGTGGCCGCAGGAAGCGGAGAGGATCAAGGCGTTGACGAGGAGTTAATGCTATCGCCGTTCGCGAAAAAAACTCCGCAGCAATTCGGCAGCCTCATCGTCGAGAATTCCCTGCTCAACCTGCATCTGGTGATTCAGTTGTGGATGGTTGAGCACGGAGAGCACTGACCCGGCCGCGCCAGCCTTGGGGTCGGCCGCGGCAAAAACCAGTCTCGCCAACCGCGCATGAATCATGGCCCCGGCGCACATGGCGCAGGGCTCCAGCGTCACATAGAGCGTGCAACCGAGCAGACGGTAGTTGCCTAGCGCCGTAGCCGCAGCTCGCAGGGCCACAATTTCCGCATGAGCCGTGGGGTCCAGATCGCGCAGTACGCGATTCTGTCCGCGCGCGATGATGGCTCCCTCGTGCACCACAACCGCGCCAATCGGCACCTCGCCAGCTTCCGCGGCCAAGCGTGCTTCAGCGAGCGCTGCTTCCATGGCTCCGCGGTCGTCAATCATGGGTTCAATGTTAGCCCGACGGGCTGCTGCTGGGTCATGCAATGCAGGGTGCCCAGCCCCCAGACAAGGTCCACGCTGTGGATGCCGATCACTTCGCGGCCCGGAAATAGTTCGGCCAGAATATTGAGAGCCACGCGGTCATTGGGATCATGGAAGGTGGGAACGAGGACAAGGCCGTTGGCGATATAGAAGTTGGCATAACTGGCCGGAAGGCGCTGGCCGCGGAATACAACAGGACGCGGCAAAGGCAACTCGACCAGAGTGAATTGTTTGCCTTCGAGCGTACGCGCGGATTTGAGACGCGCCAGGTTTTCGGCCAGAGGAGCATGGTTCAGGTCGTTCGCGTCCGGCTCGACGACGGTGACAATCGTCCCAGGCGAAACAAACCGGGTAATGTCGTCGATGTGGCCGTGGGTGTCGTCGCCGACCAGGCCACGATTGAGCCAGATGGTCTGATCTATGCCCAGAAAATCGTGAAAAACCTGCTCCAGTCGTTCGCGTCTGACACCGGGATTCCGCTGCTGCACTTCGCTGAGCTGGCACTCTTCGGTCGTGATCAGAATACCCGTGCCGTTCACATCAAGTGACCCGCCTTCGAGGACGATGCGGTGTGAGCGGCCATCCTCCAACTGAATCGCTGGCTGCCACTCGGGCAGGCCGAGCAGCGTAGCCACGCGGCTCGGAACCTGGTCGTCAAGCTGCCAATCGGCGTATTTGGCCCAGGCATTGAACCGCCAGTTGGTAGTGGTGACTTGCCCCTCGCGGTTGCGCAGAAAGATTGCGCCTGAATCACGCATCCATCCCCGGTCAGTGGGCCATTGGTGGAAGCTCACACGGTCAAGATTCGCGCCCGCACGCTTTAGAATTCCACGCACTCGTCGTTCGGCGTTGGCGTCCTCGACGATAAGATGCACCAACTCATGCGCCGAGAGCAGACGCACAATCTCGGCGTAGAGCCAGGGGACGGCCTGAAATTTCCCCGGCCAGTCTTCGGGATTGTGCGGCCAGGCCAGCCATGTGGCCTCGTGCGGCTCCCACTCGGCGGGCATGCGATAGCCGAGTTCGCGCGGCGTATTTTCGGAAATAGGAGCGGGCATTTTTACTCGGAATCCTCATCAGCCGGCCATGCAGCGACGGGATCGAGGAAACGCTTTGTGATGGGCGCGTAGGAATCGATGCGGCGGTCGCGCAGGAACGGCCAGTTGCGGCGCGTTTCTTCAATCAGTCCAAGGTCAATCTCGCCAATCAAAATCTCTTCGGCATCGTGCGAGGCTTTGGCGATGATGCGACCGAAGGGATCGGCCAAAAAACTGCCACCCCAGAACTCAATGCCCGGACCGGCGGCTCGATTGCCGTTGACGTCGCCATGTTCCATCCCCACGCGATTGACTCCAGCCACATAAACGCCGTTGGCGATGGCATGCCCGCGCTGGATGGTCTGCCACGCCTGATATTGCGCCGCGCCAAACTCATCCTTCTCCGCCGGATGCCAGCCAATGGCAGTGGGATAGAAAAGCGCCTCGGCACCTTTGAGAGCGGTGAGCCGCGCGGCTTCCGGATACCACTGGTCCCAGCAGACCAGCGTGCCCACCCGGCCAAAAGCGGTGTCAACAGCCTGAAAGCCCAGATCGCCCGGCGCAAAATAATATTTTTCGTGATAGAGCGG
>JBEKQD010000089.1:0-29107 GCA_049520075.1 Occallatibacter sp.
GCAATCCATGTGGAATCAGTGGCGACCGCCTTGTATTTGCAGACCATCCCCGATCCTGCGGCGTGGCCGAGGACTTCGGGAGGCTTTGCGCGGCGGCTCGGCTCGAGCTACGGAAGCAACCTGATCCAGAACACAGTGCACGAGAGCATGGCCGAGCTAGAAGGCACCGACCCGCGCTACTTTGCCTGCGGATGCTCGGGATTTTTTCACCGCTCAGGGCACGCGCTGAAGATGACTTTCCTCACTTATAACCGCAACGGCGACAAGACGCTGGACATTCCGCAGCTCTCCGGCGCTTACGGCAGTTCGATGATTGCAACCATGTGGTGGCCGCATAACTATACACCGCTGGTGCAGGGGGTGCAGACGGGCCATCTCGAGGTTGGTTTCATCGCCGCGGAGCACATGGTGCAGGAGTTTTCTCCAGAACTGAAGCGGCTGTTCCACCTGCACCCTGGCAGGGATGGCGACGCGCGGTAAACAACTTCACGATACAATGCTTTCAATCAAGGAGGTTCCATGCGCAGAATACTTCTCGCTGTTTTCGCTGTGCTGTTTGCCGCTTCGCTGGCCGCGCCACTCAGGGCTCAAGGTGCGCCGCCGCAGGTGAGCGCCGATCAGCCTTACACCGTCGAGTACTACTACAAGTGCCAGTGGGGCCATCAGGCTGAGTTTTTGCAGCTCTTCCTCAAGAACCATTACCCGCTGCTCAAGAAAATTCAGGCCACCGGCCGCATCGTTTCGGTGAAGATTGAGCAGCCGACTATCCACACTTCGGAAGAGCTTCGCTGGGACTATCGAGTGACCATACGCTACAAGAACTCGACGGTGGCCACCACGGCCAACCCCGACGAAGAGGCGTTCATCAAGGAGTTATGGCCGGACCAGGAGACTTATAAGAAAGAAGAACAGCGGCGGTTTGAGATTCTGCTTGGACATATTGATTTGCCGGTAACGGACGTTACGCCAAGGGACTAGGGACGAGGGAATAGGGACGAGGGACTAATCGCGGTTGAGATTTGTGCTTTCCCACCCATTGTTTACCCCAACGACGAAGACCTGTCGTTGGGGACCCCGGAGCCGCAAAAGAAGCGGAGTGGATGGGGCACCCAGTTATTCACCTAATTTGGCACGCAGTTTGGTCTATTCATAAGACTTTCCCCTATTTCCTACTGCCTATTCCCTGTTTTCCCACTGGCGCACGAGATCCTCGGCGGCTTCGGGCCACAGAGGAAAATGGAAATCGAATCCGGCGTCGAGCAGACGGCCGGGGACGGCGCGGCAGCTTTGCAGCACCAACTCCGGCTCAGTGCGCAGAAAGATTGCGCCAAGCATGATGGCCAACGACGGCGCGGGCAGGCCGTTGGGAACGTCCCATGCCCAGCGCAGCGCGGCCATGAATTCACGATTGGGCAGCGGGTTGGGCGCGGCAATGTTAAACGGGCCATCAAGTTCTTCGCGTGCAACGAGAAATTCCACGGCGCGCGCGTAGTCGGTTTCGTGAATCCATGAGACGAACTGGCGTCCGCTGCCCTGCGCGCCGCCCAGGCCGAGACGAACAAGACGAGACAACACCGCAAATGCGCTGCCCGGCGTGGGATCGAGTACGACAGCGCTGCGCAAGACCACCTTGCGGGTACGCGGTGTGTCGGCGGCGAAGAATGTGGCCTCCCAATCTCTGGCTACGCGACGGGAAAAATCGCGGCGCTGAAGCCAACGGTCTGCCGAAGGCACGGCCCGCGCATCGCCGCCCAGTTCGCCCGTCGCTTCATCCAGAGGCAGATCGGTTCCGTTGCCGTCGAGAGCGCGTTTGTAAATGGTGGCCGCCGAGGCGTTCATCCACACGCGGGGCGGCGCAGTGAGGCCGGCAATTACGTTGCCCAGCAGCCGCGTCGAGCGCATGCGCGATTCATAGATAGCCTGACGGTTGGCGGCGTCGTAGCGGCAATTCACGCTGCGCCCGGCGAGGTTTATGCAGACGTCAGCGCCATCGAGGTATTCGGTCCACGGGCCGGGATTTTCGCCATCCCAGTGAACAGAAAGCCAAGGCGCCGTGTAAGGGCCGCGAGTCAGCACAGTCACCTGATGGCCGCGTTCGGTAAAGTGGCGCGCAAGCGCCTGGCCCACCTGGCCGCTGCCTCCGGGAAGGACAATGCGCAGCGGGCGAAAGGTGTGCGGAGTTGCTGCGGCAATCGTGTTCATAGAAGTGGTTGCCAAAGTGCCCTCAGTTAGTTATGGTATGTCCCTCAGGGGCTAAAGCCCTTTTTTCTTGCTACTTTTTTCGGCACGACCAGAGTCCCACCCCATCTACGAAGACCTGTCGATGGGGACCCCGGGGAAGTCGCGCCCCAAAAGGAACCTACTTTTCGCAATGCCTGTAAGAAAATTTCGAGCCGTCCCTACGGGACTAGGACTTTTGTTGGACACTGACCCAGGACTGCGCTGCGCTTGTCCTGGGCTATTTTCGCTTCTCCCTCCGGGAGAAGATGCGCCAGCCGTTTCATCGAACCGCGGGTCGGCTATGCCGGTGGACGACTGACACAAAGCCGATTTATGCAACCGGTTCCAGACTTCGCTCCGTTGCAGTCCTGCTTTAGCTCCGGCGCAATCCCAAGATGCTCTGGAAGAAGCTTTCGCAGACAATTTGCACACCCAAGGTCAGAGAGAAGACGGATGGCATGACGATGCGCAACATGTGACCTGCGTCGAGCGCGCCGAAGCTCTGTTTCGCCCATCCGGAAACGGCAAAGATCGATCCGCCGACCCCAAGCGCCACCAGCAATGCACCGGCGGCCAGGCCGACTTCCAGAGTGAAATAGCGGAAGACGCGGTTAAGACGCGGATCTTCAGGCAGAAGACCTTCCGAGATGGCGAATACTTTAGTGAAGACGGCGAAGGATACGAACTGAAAACCAAGCACCACGGAGACGAACGCATACAAGAGCGTATGCACATCGAACTCGATGCCGTAGACCACGCGCGGCCCCGGCAGGAGCCAGGCGCATCCGGCTAAGCCCACCAATATTAAAAGAGAGCCGGGATAAAGAAAGAGCCATCGCGGACTGTGCAGAAGCATGAAACGCAGATGACGCCAGCCATCGCGATAAGGAAGCAGATGCGGAGGACGCGTGCGGCCATCGGGGCTGAGGGTTGTAGGCACTTCGGTCATCTTCATCCCCATGAGTTTGGCCTTGATTACCATCTCCGAGGCGAATTCCATTCCTGTAGTTCGCAAGTCCATCTGCTGAAACGCGCTTTTGGAAAAGCCGCGCAGACCGCAATGAAAGTCTCCCACTTCAGCGCGAAAGAGGATTTTGCCGATCGTGGAGAGAATAGGATTTCCGATGTAGCGATTCTTCCACGGCATCGCGCCCGGCTGGATGCCGCCCTGAAAGCGGTTTCCCATCACCAGGTCGTAACCCTGGCGCAACTTATCGACAAAAGCATCGAGCTCTTCGAAGTTATAACTGTCGTCGGAGTCGCCCATGATGCAGTAGCGGCCTTGAGCGGCGGTAATCGCTCCGTAAAGTGCCGCGCCGTAGCCCCGACCTGGGACAGAAATTACGCGCGCGCCGAGGCTGGTCGCAATCTGTTGAGAGCCGTCAGTCGAGCCGTTATCGCCAATGACGATTTCGCCGCTAACTCCCGAGCGATCAAGATAATTTTGAGCTTTTTGGATGCAAGTTGCGAGAGTCTCTGCCTCGTTCAGGCAGGGCATGACAATGCTGAGTTCCACAGCCATTTATACGTTCCTTGGACTCGCCTCTAAGGAGACTTTGCGCAAGTCTTATTGCCTGGCGAAAATACCCTCAGGGGCTAAAGCCCGCGTTCATTTTGCTAATTCTGCGGCACGGCTAAAGCCATGCCCTTTCAAAGCTTCGGCGTATTCAGTGATTTTCTGTACGCACCGCTGAATGCGGAAGACGCCCGCCACGGTTGAGTATAACAAAGCACAGGAGTGACGAGCGTTTGCGCTGTCGTTTTGAACCGCAGCAGTTTCAATAAACTCTCCCTCAGGGGCTAAAGCCCAGCTGATTTTGCGGGGGCTAATGTACGGGCTAAAGCCCGTACCCTTCAAGCTGGCCCGAGACTCGTCCATGCTTTCAGGCAGACGCGCAATTCGTCTTTGTGATTGTCCGCTAAGTTGGCCGGTGGTTGCGGTAGTCTGGCGAGCTACGGTTGGGAATTGGTCTGCGCAGGACTGAGCGCAGCAGTCCAATCGGCGGGCGAATCGACAATTACGTCGGGCGGGTGAGCGGTGAGGCTATCTGGCGCGAGGCCGAAGGTGCAACCGACAGACCACGCACCGGCATTGCGCGCCGTCTCCACGTCCACTTTGCTGTCGCCAATCATCACCGTTTCTTCGGGCTTTGCGCCGGCCTCGATCATGAGCGCCAGCAGTCCCTCCGGATTGGGCTTCTTGGTGGGGAAACTGTTGCCGCCATAGATGCTGAGGAAATAGGGCGCAAGGCCGAGGGCGGCGCAGATGTCGCGCGCGGGGCGAACCGGCTTGTTGGTCAGCACGGCCATGGCTATGCTCTTGGTCGCGTCTTGTCCGGCGGGCAGTTCATGCAACTGTTTGAGCGCGGCGAGCGCCTCAAGAACTCCCTCGTAGGCGTAGGTGTAATCAAGCTTGTGCTCGCGATAATAGTCGAGGAAGAATGCGTAGGCCTGGGCAAGCAATTCCTCATCCGCGGTTGCGTCACCTACGGCAAAGGCCCGACGCACCAGCACCATGGCGCCGTTGCCGATGAAGCTGGCGACGGTTTCATCGGGCAGAGGCTCGCGCCCGAACCGAGTCAGAGTCGCGTTGACGCTGTTGCACAAGTCCTGCGCGGAATCGATCAGAGTGCCATCGAGATCGAAGACCAGCAGTTTCAAAGAAGCGATGGGAAGGGGTCGAAGAATATGAAGCATGATTCCAGTGTAACGGTCGCGCGGAATCTTACTCCCCATCGCTGTTCTCTTCCAATGGGACATCGTCCGATTCCGAAAGGCACTCGCCAGCTTCCTCTGTCAGATAGGCCCGCTTCCTCACATCCACAACGATCGTCTCCGCGAGCCGGTCTTGCGCACACATCCGGTTGCGGTCCCAGAAGTATTGGGCAAATCCCACGCCTCCCTCAAGCACCGCTGAGCCATATCCAAGCGCACGCTCGAAGGACTGCCACAACCCCATTCGCTCGCTTGTCAGCGAGACAACCTTTGTCCGCGCGATCCACTTGCCGGGAGTTCGACCATTGCCGAAGTAGCTGCATAGACCCCAGTAAAGGACCATCACGATGATATTTCCCAGTTCGTGAAAATCCCAGACGGCATTAATGTTTTCTTGATGAAAGGCGAAGCGGCGAACTGCCACCTCCGCAGGCGCCCAAAGAGCCACTGCGATGATCAGGTCGACCCAATATCCCACGCACCTCTGCCAGAAAAATGCCAGCGGCAGGCCGCTCAGTGCGTCCATTCGCATAGTTTCATGAGCCTGAAATCTGCGCCTTTTCTGTTTCTGCTTCTCACTCATGGCTCACATCATAGCTCATTGCTGAAGCCCGATCCCTATTAATGCGCCCGACAATGCCCAAGCCGGTTTTGACTCCAATTATTGACCTGCCGCCAACCTTCACCATCCCAATCGACTGGTACGATGATGGTGCTGAGACCGGCGCGGCGACCGCGCTTTGAAAGAGGAGAGTTTTGGTGAAAAAGCAGTTTGCGATTTTCGTTGCGATTTTCGGGCTTTGTCTAGGCCCGGTTTTTCTTGTTGCGCAGAAGCCAGCGGCGCAGGCGGCCAGCAGGGTGAGCACGTATGCGTCAGGCGAGCGCATTCCTAATCTCGACACGGTGAAGGCCGAGCTTAAGCAGTATCACGAATGCACCTGCAAATGCGGCTGCTACGCCAAAGACCTGGATCATCAGGCGGATCGGGCGATTGCGTTTTTGCGTACGCGCACGGCGAAACACAGCCCCAAGGAAAAACTGGCGCTGGTGCTGGACATTGACGAGACCACGCTCTCGAACTACGAGGAGATGGTGAAGGCCGGCTTCGCATACGACAGCACAGTCTTTGACGCCTGGGTTAATTCAGCCAAAGCGCCGGCGATTCCGGGGACTCTGCGAGTTTACAAAGAGGCTCAGCGGCTGGGCGTGACGGTTTTCTTTATCACTGGGAGACCGGAGACGGAGCGCGAGGCTACCGAGCAGAATCTCCATGCGCAGGGCTTTCAAATCTGGCAGCAGTTGTTTCTCCGCTCCGCTGCGCAGAGTTCGGGGGAAGTGGAAGTATACAAAGCCGGCGCACGGGCCGCGATTGTCGCGGAGGGTTACAAGATTGTGCTCAACGTGGGTGACCAGTGGAGCGATGACAAAGGAAATCCACAGGCAGAGTTCTTCGTAAAGTATCCCGACCCTTACTATTTCATTCCGTAGTCGAGGGATCGAAGGCAAAAAATGGCGAGACCCACGCAGGAGCGTCAGGGCCTCGCCGAAGAAACAAGCTTCCGGGGCTAAAGCCCGCGAAGATTTTGCAGGCTTTATGCGGGGGTTGAAACCCCCGCCTCCCTCCAAAGGGAATTTTTCGCAACCTTCGCAGTCTTAGCTTATTGGAACCTGCTTATGAAGCAGTTTCCAGCCGATCTGACTGCCAACAACTTAATGGATGCGAATGCTGCCTGAGCCGGTTTGGATGCGCACCGTGGGTCCGCCGCCGCTGAGCGTGCCGCTCATGTGATGACGATTCGATTCGCCGTGAGTGACCACATCCCGGTCAGAGTGAATGCTGCCCGAGCCAGTGGACGCATCGAGCGTGAATCCGGCGTTACCCGACCATAGTTCGACGCTGCCTGAGCCGGTTTCCAGCTTCCAGTCCGAGGACGGAGTTCCGCCAACTTTAATGCTTCCCGAACCCGCGCCGGCGCGCAGGCCACCGTGGAGATTGCGCAGCTCGACGGTGCCTGAGCCGGTTTGCGCCTTTACATCGCCCACGCCCACTTGTTCGGCGTAGATGGTGCCGGAGCCGGTGTTCGCAGTGAAGCCGCCATGCAAGCCGACGGCGTGGATGCTGCCCGAACCGGTGGACAGCTTGGCGTTTTGGCCGACGCCGTCAACGATGATGTTGCCGGAGCCGGAACCAGCATCGAGAATTGCATTTTCCGGGGCCTGAATTTCATAGTCGATGCTGATGTTGTGCAGGTTCTCGTGGCGTGCGCCGATGCGCACAATGTTGCCCGTCTGTTCGATGGGCGGATGGGCCGCGATCTCTCGCACCTGCGCGTCGCTGCCGCCCCAACTGGATTTCACCCTGCCGAAGATATGCACCTGGTTGTCCGCGCCGCGGGTCAGGTGAATGTTGCCCGAGCCAGTCGAGACCGACAGTTCGACGTGCCCGTTAACGGAAAGCGTGCGATCAAAGGTAGCCTCTGTAGCCAGCGCCGGAACCGCTGCCAATGTCAAAGCTGCCACTGCCAAAAGAAGATGTTTCATCTTGTACCTCGTTGCGCCTCAGGGGCTAAAGCCCACATTGATTTTGCAGCATTTGCGGCACGACTAAAGTCGTGCCCTGACACAAAGCGGCCTTTTGGAACAATTCCTGCGGGTTTTCCGCAGCCTGTAAGGCCAGCATTCTCATTACAACAATTTCTACACAACTGAAGCCCCACCCCATCGACCAGGACCCGTCGATGGGGACCAAAGTGAAGTCGTGCCCCTTCAAAACAATGTGTCTTTCCGCGATCGGTGAAACCGTGCCCAGATACAAAACTGGAGTTACTCAACCATCTCTTAAAACTCCATACGCAGGCCGACGCCCCCCGGTTCCAATGACAGGTGGGAGGCTTGTGAAAAAACCGCCGAATTTTCCCCATTACACGCAGTTAAATGTTGACGAACGCATTTAAATGTCTGCTACACTTGCGGCGGTGTATTCGTCCCGCCCTGGGACGCCGCATCCGGAATTCCCCACTCAAGTCGAGATTCGTCCAGAGCTAGAAACAAAATCTGAAGGAGAACTCTCTATGAGCCCGCAAGCAAAATCGCGTACGCAGTTAGCGCCCGACAAGACGCCATTAACGGAGTCGCAAGCAACTATCCTCGGCTCCCTCACCGGAATTGATGCATCGAAGCTGCAAGGCCATTCGATAGCTGAGATTTCCACCGAATACCGCTGGCAGATCGACCCCAATCTTCTGTTGTTCGTCAGAGTCTGCGGTCAGGTCGTCAAACAAGACCCCGCAACCGGCGGTTTCGATCCTGTCCCCTTTGCAACTGTCTATGCGGAGGAAACGACCTGTTCCGTTCTCGGCTACTTCCCCTTTGGTCTGCCCTGGCTCTGGTTCTTCCCCTTCTCTTGCCAGACTGAGGTGGTTGCGCAGACCACCACCGACCCCTGCGGCAACTTCTGCTTCTGGGTGCCACGCTTCATCATTGAGTGGATTCTGCGCTTCCGCATCGAGCGCATCTGCTATCTCCAGCTTTTCACCAAGCCTACGGTGGCCAACATTATCGCCTATCTTCAGGGCCAACCCGTTGGTCCTAACCCCGGACCCGAAGCGCAGTCCGCGGTTTCTCTGACGCCCAACACCTCGCTCTACCAGAAGGCCGAGCAGCTGCTGGGCTCGCAGGTGGTTCGGCAACTGGCTTCAGTCGGAGCCAGCAAAGCCTTTGGCGCTGCCAATCCTGGCCAGCAGGCGCTTCTGACGCGTCCGGCTTTCCCCGCAGCCCTGGCGCCAACATTGCCCAAGGAGTTCAGAAAGCCCGTCGCGGGAGCCAGTGCGAAGCAGCACCTGACCGCGGTCCGGAGCACTTTGGCCACCAACCTCGGCCTGAACGCGAAGCAACTGGAAGGCCTCGACCTGAACCACTACTACGGGCCATTCCTTCGCTGCTACGACATTGTCGTTCCGGAGTGGGTGCCCATTCTTGAGGTACCCGATATATCCTTCCGCGTGACACAGGATGTGAACGGAAACGGAACGCAGGAGGTCATCTACGACGGCGGGCTCTTCGAAGTGCCGTGGGCCGGCAACGTCTCGAACGTGACCCTGGTCGCCTCGCCCATTGCCACTTCCACCACCAACTGCAATACCCCGAACGTGGTCTGCGGTACTGTGCCCGCACTCCAGTATGTAGGTTTGATGCCGCTGGTTAATCCGGCCTTGCCTCTGGCGCCGTATATCAATGCGACGACGGGCTTTGCAACGCGGCCCAACCCTCCTCATCCGGGCGGAACTCTGACTGAAGCCGGTGTGCCACCCTCGACCGCGCCTTATACAGAGACGCTACAGCTATATGGGTGCACAAATGTGAGTAAGGCTGCTTACTACCGTCTGCGCTACACTTACACGGCTCCGGGAAGCACCACTGCCTCAGCGCTCACACCGTTTACCGGGCTCACGTGGCCGCTCTATCGGGAAGTTGGAGGAACCCTCCAGGAACAGTGGCCGGTTGCCGACTCGAACGGATGGTATCCGGTCATCAACCCGGCTGACGGATGGTTCCCGAATTCGATGGTTCTGGAATGGGACACAATTAACTCAGCCTATAACGCCAATGGCCTCTATACGATCCAGCTTGAAGTGGCCAACAGCAGCAAGGTTCTGCAGGCTACCTCTGCGCCGATCGGGTTCTACATCGATAACTCCGTTCCGGTGGTCTCCTACAGCGCCATCTGGAGTTTCAACTCCGACTTTTCAGGAGCGCAGCCTGTGCCCACAGACGATTGCGTGGTGATCGACCGTGGAACTACTCCCCAGGACGTTTTCGTGCAGGTCACTTACTCTGTTGTCGCCAATCACCTTCAATCCGTGCAGGTGGGCAGCGGAGGATGCGACGGCGGAGCCACGCTCTACCCGGTTGCGACAACTCCGGCACAGCTTGCCACACAGTTGGCGACCGTGCAGCACTGGTATGAGGATGCCGGCGACAATACCGTCTCCAATGTCGCCACATACCGGATTGCCGCTTCGCAGCCGCAAGGGGTCTACAGCTTCGACGTCTACGCCGCCAGCCGAGCGTTCAACCCCGCAGGCAGCGACGCAGGCCCATTGGACGACTGGAATTACAATCCGACTTACGTCTGGACTGAACCGTCCTTCGCAATCGCGATTGTGAATGCCTGATCGTACGCGGGTTTCGGCTGTCTGCGGAAGTTCTAGTTGGTTGCACTGTGTCCGGCAGACATTCCCTCAGGGGCTGAAGCCCGCGCTGATTTTGCAACCATTGCGGCACGACTAAAGTCATGCCCTTTCAAAGCATCGACTTGTTCGGATATTCACTAACTCTCAACCTGAGGCGGTCCATGGCTTCGGCGCTATGGGCCGCTTCAAATTCCACAGCTCGATGAGGAGCGTGTTAATGGCCATGGAACCGTGGTTCCACTTGACGCTGGCCGTACTCGCAACCTGGCGCCTCACACATCTGCTGGCCGCGGAGGACGGTCCCTGGGACATCATTGCGCGTCTGCGCCAGGCGGTGGGAGACAGTTTCTTCGGGAGACTTATGGATTGCTTCTATTGCCTGAGCCTGTGGGTCGCGGCTCCGGTTGCTTGCCTGCTGACGAATAACTGGAAAGAATGGACGCTGTTCTGGCTCGCCCTTTCAGGGGCAGCTTGCCTGCTGGAGAGAGCAACGGATCATTCAGTCGACCCTCAACAATCTCCGCCAGGAAAGGAATGAGAGATGAGTTGCTGCGGCAAGAAGCGCGAAGAACTTCGACGAGTGCGAGCAACTTATGTCCCGTCCAGTTTTGCGCCGATGAAATCCGCCCAGAATCTGACGCCGGTTGTTTTCAAGGGATCGGGATCTTATCTCGTAACAGGCGAGCACTCTCGCAATGTTTACCACTTTTCGCGAGAGCAGGCGGAACGCTCGATCGACGCGAAGGATGCCGAGGCCCTGCTCAGGACAGGACTTTTCCAGGTGAAGGGCTGAAGAAGACCGCGCGTCTCACGGCGCGTAAACCACGCCAGCTCCGCCGAAATGCTATTCTCACATGCGAGATGCACGGACTGTCGCTGCTTGAATTTGTCGCTGTGGGCCTGCTCATTTTGACCAACGCTTTTTTTGTGGCCGCCGAGTTTGCGCTGGTCTCCATTCGCGACACACGCATAGAACAGATGCTGACCGACGGTGTGCCCGGAGCCCGCGCCGTCCGCCGGCTGCAGCGCGATCTGGACTACTTTTTGCCCGCCGTTCAGCTCGGCGTGACTCTCTGTTCGCTGGCTCTGGGTTGGATTGGCGAACCGCTCGCCGCCGGCGTGCTCATGGGCTGGATGAGCGCGATTCCCTTCACTCAGGCTCATCCGCTGATCTACGCCAATATCGCCGCCGTCGTGCTCGGTTTCTCACTTATCACTTATTTTCACGTGGTGGTGGGCGAGTTGGTGCCCAAGTCGCTTGCTTTGCGCCGCGCAGAGGCTCTGGCCGTCGCCGTCGCCCCGGCCATGCTGGTCTTCATGGCGCTGGCACGGCCTGCTGTGAGGCTGCTCAAGAGCTCGGCCGCAGTCATACTGCGCGGATTTGATATTCCCCTGACCGAGCGCGCACAGGTTCACTCGCCCGACGAGCTGAAGCTGATCGCCACAGCCGCACGCCGCATGGGCGTTTTGCCGCCCTTTCAGGAGATGCTCATCCATCGCGCCCTGGAGCTGGAAGATGTGCCGATCCGCGAGATCATGACGCCGCGACAAAAGATTTTTGCGCTGCCCTCGAACCTCCCTATCGAAGCCGCGAGCGCGCAGGTCATTGAACATATGCGCTCGCGTGTGCCGGTCTACGACGAGACTCGAGGCCCGGAGCACATCGTGGGTGTCATCTACTCCAAGGACCTTGCGCGGCTGATCTTTTTCCGGACAGCAGCTCCGGTGGTCGAACTCAAACTTTCACAGGTGATGCGCGAGGTGATGGTCGTTCCTGAAACCAAGTCCGTGCTCGACCTGATTCGCGAGTTTCAGCAGCGCCGCCGCCAGATGGCCATTGTGGTGGACGAGTACGGCTCGACGGTCGGCCTGGTCACGGCAGAAGACGCTATAGAGCAGTTGACCGGCGAACTGGAAGACGAGTTTGACTCGCCCTCCCTGCCCGTGTTGACTACCACCGGCGGCGCATTGCTGATGGATGGCGTGGTGAACCTGCGCGATCTGGAAACGCAAACACAATGGAGCCTGCCCCGCGACGGCGGCGTGGAAACTTTGGCAGGCTTTGTTCTGATGCGGCTTGGGCATATTCCCAAGGAAGGTGAATCCTTAGTTTATGAAGGCCGGAGGTTGACGGTGGTGGAGATGGATAACAGGCGCATCGCGAAAATTCGCGTTGAGCCGGTGGGGGAAAAGGCGACAACGAGCTGAATTTAGGGCTTACCCGCCCGAATCGCAAATCCGCTAAGCAGTTGTCTCGAATGATGGTGAATTCTGCGACAATAAAATGGAAGCGGAGACATTTGTCTGGCTGTTCCCCAACAAGGTGAGGCTGCCAAGAGGTTCCGACAATGCACGAAACGGTCGAACTCATCAAAGCGATTGCCGAACTGATAAGCGCGCTTGCATGGCCTTGCGTAGCCGTATATTTTTTGGTCAGATTTCATCGCCAAATCGCTTCACTTCTTGGCGAGTTGCCGAATGCCGTTCGGCGCGCGCGATCCGTGCATGCACCTGGGGTAGAAATCGAATTGAACCAGATCGGCGCCGAATTACCTATCGCTGAGAGACAAGCATCGATGCTTTCATTGCAATTGCCACCGGTGCCTGCACCCAACAAGACAGAAGAAGGTGTCTGATATGCCTAATCTCGGGATACCCCTTGGATTTGAGGAAAAGATATTGGAGGAGGCAATTCAGTCGCCATCTATTGCAATGATGCGTCTGTCGTTGGAAATTGACCGCCAATTGCGATTGATCCTCGCCGTAATAGGGAGACTGAAGGAATATTTTGGCCAGTCTCCCAGTGACGCTTTAGATTTAATTGCGAAGAGCAATGCAGGAAATTTTATTCCTTCTGAACTACGAGACACGCTGAATAATTTTTGGGATCTAAGAAATGTTGTAGTGCATGGTGGAAGAGCGAACGACAATCTATCAATGCGATCTGTAGACTACGGCCTTCGAATCCTCCGAATGTTACAGGCTATTCCACGCCCAAGCTTTATTGTGATCGCGGTCGTAAATGTATTCTCAGATAGGATGTGCACTGTTATGCGTCAAGACGTCCGGGGCGTAATTCTTGAATCGTTTGGTCCGAACGGAGAAAAGTCTGGTACGCAAATCCACCCGAGCCGCAGGGAATACACCATAGGCCAAAGCGTAAGTTGGGAGTGGGATTTGGCAGGTAACCCATGGGAGAGCGGCTGGGGTGAGACATGGTATAGAGATCCCGATTCAGGAGAGATTAAGTTGGCTTGGAGCCAGTCACTAGAATTTATCGGGCGGCCCTTAGAGCTAATCTGATCCCGCTGGTCTCAATCGTACTTCAAATTGATAATCTGGGCATTAAACTCGCCGTCTTTACCTACCGTTAGTAATCCCACTGTCACTGGCAGACGGAAGCGGCGCGGGCCGCAGGAGCCTGGATTGAAGTAGAGCACGCCCTTGCGCGTGTAGAAGTTGGGCACGTGGGTGTGGCCGGAGAGCACGGCGGCGAATTTTCCGGCGGCGGGGTCCAGATGGAGCGTGTTCAAATCGTGCAGCATGTAAACGTAGCGATCGGCGATGAGGACCACATCGGTCTCCGGCAGTTCGGCGCAGGGGCCTTCGCGGTCCACGTTGCCGCGAACAGCCGTGACCGGAGCAATCTTGCCAAGTTCCGCCAAAACGGCAGGCTTGCCCACGTCGCCGAGGTGCAGAATGCGCTCGACGCCGGCCAGGGCGGGCACAATCTCAGGGCGGAAGAGGCCGTGTGTGTCGCTGACAATACCGATTTTCATTCAGAGCCTTATCGTAAGACGGAAGCCTCGGGCGTGCCGAGGTTACAAAATAGCTTCGGCAAAGCAAGAATACAGCGACATCGGCGGCAAAGTGGGGTTGAATTGATTATGGGCATTTCGCAGCTTGGTACCGTATTGTGTTTGGCGCTGGTGGTGCCCGTGGTCTCGGCACAAACGCCTCAACAGAGGCCGTCGGAGATTCGAAGCTCGTACACTATCCAGCCTGAAGCCTGGCAAATCGTACTGCTGGCCAATCATGCACGCGCACAGGCAGGGGCCGGGCCGCTGAAGTGGGATGCGGCTCTGGCTGCGGCCGCGCGCCGGCATTGCCTGCGCATGGCCGCCGAAGGTGTGATCTCTCATCAGTATGCGGACGAGCCGGAGATCTCAGAGCGTGCAGCGCAGGCCGGCGCGCACTTCAGCGTGATCGAGGAGAACGTGGCGATTGCTCCCGATCCGGGCTCGATTCACAATGCGTGGATGCGATCTGCGGGCCATCGGGCCAACCTGCTGAATCCTCGAGTGGACCGCGTGGGAGTGGCCGTGGTGGCCGGACGCAACGGGCTTTTTGCCGTGGCCGATTATGAGCGCGGCGTTCAGGTACTGACACAGGCCCAGGTGGAGGCCGCAGTTACCGCTATGGTTTCGCAAAGCGGGGTTACCATCTTGCAAGATGCGACGCTGGCTCGCACCACTTGCGCTACGGGCGAGGGCGTGCCGCATCCTGCTTCAGGACCGAGACCCCGATACGTCATGCGCTGGCAGGACGCGGACCTGACCCAATTACCCGGAGATCTGGCAGACAGCCTGGCCTCCGGAAAGTATCACGGGGCGTCTGTGGGCAGTTGTCCGACGCAGAACATCGAAGGCTCGTTCACGGCCTACCGCCTGGCTGTACTTTTGTATTGATCTCTCAGCTTCGTTCCAGAGGCGATGGGACTTTGACGGAAGCCATACCTGCGGCAGTTGCCGCTTCAATACCCAGATCGGTGTCTTCAAAGACCAGGCAATCGGCGGGCGCTACTCCGAGCCTTTCAGCGGCTAAGAGAAATGCATCCGGGGCCGGTTTGCCGTGCGTGTAATCTTCCGCGGCGACGATGGTATCGAATTTGTCGAGCAAGCCGATTGCGGTGAGCGAGCCAACCACCGAGCTTCGCCTGCTTCCGGAAACTACAGCGAAGGGTATGCGGCCATGCTCGGCCTGAATGTGTTCCAGCACCTCGGGAATCGCTTTGAGTTGCGGGAGCTGTTCGAGGTAGAGGGCTTCCTTCTTTGTGGCCACTGCATCTATGGGCATCTGGAGGCCGTTCATCTTGTTTAGGTCGGCGATGATCTTCTTCACTGGCTTGCCGCCCCAGGAATAGAACAGCTTTTCGGGATACTCGCAGTGCCACTCTGCCAGTGCCGTCTTCCAGGCAATGTAATGCAGCGGCATGGAGTCGGCGATGGTGCCGTCGCAGTCGAAAAGATAAGCGCGAAATGTTCCTGCGGGGAGTTTGAGTTTCATGCCGCGCAGCCGCTCTCGGCAGAGCCGCCTTCGCCGGGTTTGGTGGGCTCCATGCGGAGAGCGTTGTTGAAGCGGTTGAAGTAGTTGAAGAGGCCTATGGCGCAGAGCAGCTCAACAATCTCTCCCTCCGAGTAAAAGCCGCGCAACTCGGCGAATTGCTCGTCGCTCACCGCGTTGGCGTCGCGCGTGACGATCTCGGCCAAGCGCAGAGCGGCCTTCTCGGCGGGGGTGAAGTCGTCTCGTTGGGGCCAGTCGGCAAGGTGGGCGAGCTGCTCTTCAGACCAGCCAAGATTTTTTGCCAGAATGGTGTGGCTGGCAAGGCAGTAAGGCGTCACATTCACCTGGCTGGTGCGAACGATTATGAGTTCCTTGAGCTTGGTTGGGACCGTTCCGGTGGATAGCACCGCGCCGAAATGGGCCTGCATGGTGGAGAAAATCTCCGGCCTGTGCGCCATGACCCGAAACATATTGGGGACGTTGCCACGCAGGGCAAAGATTTTGTCGTAGAGCGTGGCCATTTCAGGGGTCACTTCGCTGCGTTCAAGGCGGGAAATACGAGACATTGATTCTCCTTGTTTCTATGGTATCGCCCGCGCGGCTTCCTCGCACGCGCTGTGGGCGGGCTGGTTCGTATTCTCCGCTTCCGCCCCCGCAAACGAGCCTGAAACCCAAGATAAATTCAGCTCAATTCACCAAAGTTTTTGACGCGACTGGCGCTCTCTGCTAACTTGGTAGTGGAGCAATCCTTTAAAGGCACTCCTCAGTAGCTCAATGGCAGAGCATTCGGCTGTTAACCGAAGGGTTGTAGGTTCGAGTCCTACCTGAGGAGCCAAACTTGGTCCAATTGAGTTTCGACCTCGACTATTCTGGTTTTACGGAACCGTTCCGCTAATCGCTGTCACATTCTCAATGGGGATGACCCGTTTCCACTTAACGTTGCAGCCCCTTGCCTCGATACGCTCCGCATTGACCCAGCAATTGTCCTCAGAGAGCAGCAACGCTGTCCGATTCAGGTACCAGGCGCTAATCGATGCTCACCGGCGCGAGCCTGGGAGTGAGAGCGTGGATGACGATGAGCGCAACCGGATAGACAACGCAGGCCAGGATGAATAGCGGCACATAGCTGTGGGTTAAGCCTACGATCAAGCCGGTGGCAGGTTGCAGCAACATGCCGCCAAAGGCGCCCAACATGCCGCCGATGCCTGTGACGCTGCCCACCGCGGATTTTGGAAACATGTCGGAGGGCAATGTGAACAGGTTCGCCGACCATCCCTGGTGTCCCGCGGTCGCCAAGCCTAGCAGCGCTACTACGAGCCACAGATGATGAAGGAATGGAGCCATAAAGATGGGCGCTATGGCCAGCGCGCAGATCAGCATCGCTGCTTTGCGGGCGCGATTGGTGCTCTTTCCGCGCTTGAGCAGAAACGATGAGATCCATCCTCCGGCAACGCTGCCAACGATCGAGATGCCATACGCCAACATCACCGGCACACGATTGGCGGAGAGGCTCAGGTGGAAGGTCGACTGCAGATAGCGCGGTATCCAGAAAAGATAGAACCACCAAATGGGATCAGTGAGGAACTTGGCGATTCCGAAGGCCCAAGTCTCTTTGCAGGGCAGCACGCGCCTCCAGGGAACGCTTTCGACCTTTTCCACTGGATCGCTCAGGATGAACGCAAGTTCGGCCGGGGAGACAGCGCGGTGCTGTTCCGGCCGGCGATAGTAGACGAGCCAGAAGATGAGCCATGCCATGCCCGAGGCTCCGGTAACGACAAAAGTGCCACGCCAACTGAACTCGGCTACCAGAAAAGGCACCGCGAGTGGCACGAGGATGTTGCCGAAATTGGCTCCGGAATTGAAGATGCCGATAGCCAGGGCACGTTCGCTCCTGGGAAACCACTCGGCGACAGTCTTGATGCAGGCGGGAAAGTTCGCGGCCTCTCCCAGGCCGAGAAGAAACATGGCGATACCGAGGGTGAGCACGGAAAACGCCGCGCCCGGCAACATGGCCGCCACGCTCCATAGTCCGATGGCGATGGCGAATGCCTTGCGCGTTCCAAGTTTGTCGGTCACCCCGCCCGCTACGACCATGCCGATGGCGTATGCAGCCGTAAATCCGCCAACAATGAATCCATACTTGACGCTGTTCAGCCCCGGGATTACGCCCTCAAGAAACTTCTCGAGGTAAGCGATTACGCCGCGGTCAACGTAGGCAATTACCGTGGCCAGAAACAGGAGAGAGCAAATCACCCAGCGCTGGTGCGATGTGCGATTCGCGGCCCGGATTTTGGGAGAAAAGGTGCGTGATTCGGTACCCTCTGAAGGCATTTCGTCAGACTCCTGAAGCACGCAAGCGGGTTGCTCTCTGAAGCGTGGGTGCAACGATTACCACTTTAATACTACAGTCAAAATAAATATTTGCAGCCGAATGAGATTAACTGGTTTTGCTGCCTGATACGTGAATCGTATACGATGCCCTGTTGGCTGATTTAACGCTGGACGGACATTTTGGTGGAGAACCAATGATTGGCTTTGAAGCAAGTGCAAAATATGTCGCATGCAGAGGTGGCCGGGAGTATATTAATCGGTAGCCTGAGGCAGATGGAGATTGTGGTTAGGTGGGCTCTTTGAACCGAGGACTTGCGATTCTTCCTGCCCGGTAGATCGGCGCTCACCTGCCATTTTGGAGTAACTTCGTCGATTTAATTTGGCCAAACAACAATTTCTTAGCTGCTCTCCAGCTGACGCTTTCGCTGGAGCCGCCGCAAGCCGCAAACAGCAACTTCAAGGAATGGATCGCATGAAAAAGCAGAAATCCGCAGTCGCAGTAACCACCCGCAAGGCCGCTCCCGTTTATAAAGATGCCAGACAGCCATCCGCCAGACGCGTGAAGGATTTGCTCTCGCGGATGACGCTGGAGGAAAAAGCCGCACAGATGATGTGCATTTGGCAGAAGAAGACCGAGACGCTGGTGGATAGTGACGGCAACTTCGATTTCAAAAAGGCGAAGAAGGCATTTCGCGACGGTCGGGGACTGGGCCAGGTGGGCCGGCCGAGCGATGCCGGAGGCGGCAAGAACGCTCGCGGCATGGCGGAGCTGACGAATGCCATCCAGAAGTTCTTTCTTGAGAATAGCCGACTGGGAGTTCCAGTGATGTTCCACGAAGAGTGCCTGCACGGACACGCGGCCCCGGATGGAACCAGTTTTCCGCAGCCCATTGCTTTGGGCGCGACGTTCAATCCCGAATTGGTGGAATCGCTCTTCACGATGACAGCTTTGGAAGCCCGCCTTCGCGGCGCGCATCAAGCACTGACCCCGGTGGTAGATGTGGCGCGCGAGCCTCGGTGGGGCCGCGTCGAAGAGACCTACGGCGAAGATCCTTACCTGGTTTCGCGCATGGGAATCTCGGCGGTGCGCGGCTTTCAGGGGGACGCGACATTCAAAGACAAGCGGCATCTGCTGGCGACACTGAAGCACTTTGTAGGACACGGACAGCCGGAATCGGGCATGAACTGCGCTCCGTCAAATGTCTCCATGCGCGTGCTGCAGGAGACGTTCCTTTACACGTTCAAAGAAGCGTTGCGCGAAGCAGGAGCCGTGACGCTGATGGCGTCTTATAACGAGATCGATGGCATTCCCTCGCACGCGAACAAGTGGCTGCTGCGGGACCTGCTGCGCAAGGAATGGGGTTTCAAGGGATTCGTTGTCTCGGACTACTTTGCCATTTGGGAACTGGGTTACCGGCCGGATACGCACGGCCACTTCGTCGCCAAGGACAAAAAGGAATCGTGCGCGCTGGCGGTAAATGCGGGCGTCAACATCGAGTTGCCCGATCCGGACTGCTACCTGCATTTGGTGGAACTGGTGAAGAAGGACGTGCTGAAGGAATCACAGCTCGACGACCTGGTTGCGCCGATGCTTTTCTGGAAATTTGAGATGGGATTATTCGACGACCCATACGTCGATCCCGAGGAAGCGGATCGCGTGGTCGGATGCGACGAGCATAGCGATCTGGCGCTGAAAGCTGCGCATGAAGCGATCACCCTGCTCAAGAATGAAAACGGCCTTGCGCCTCTCGATCTGAACGCGGTCAAGACCATCGCGGTGATCGGGCCAAACGCGAATCGTGGCCTGTTGGGCGGGTACAGCGGTGTGCCGAAACACAATGTGACGGTTCTGGACGGCATCAAGGAGAAAGCCGGGAAGAAGGTGAAAGTCCTCTACAGCGAGGGCTGCAAGATCACTATCGGCGGCTCGTGGAACCAGGATGAGGTAGTGCCAAGCGATCCAGAAGAGGACAAGAAAGCGATTGCCGCAGCGGTAAAAGTGGCGCAAAAGGCCGATGTCATCGTATTGGCGATTGGCGGGAACGAGCAGACGTCGCGTGAGGCATGGGCGCTCAACCATATGGGTGACCGCACCAGTCTGGACCTGATTGGACAACAGGAAGAACTGGTGAAAGCGATGGTCGCGCTGGGTAAGCCGGTGATCGTCTTTCTGTTCAACGGCAGGCCGCTTTCAATTAACTACGTCGCCGAGAATGTGCCGGTGATTTACGAATGCTGGTATCTGGGCCAGGAGACCGGACGCGCGGTTGCCGATGTGCTGTTCGGAGATTACAACCCGGGCGGCAAGCTTCCGATTTCCGTGCCGCGCTCGGCGGGCCATTTGCCTGTGTTCTACAACTACAAGCCGTCGGCACGGCGCGGCTATCTCTTTGACGATGTGTCGCCGCTCTATGCGTTCGGCTTTGGACTGAGCTATACGAGCTTCGCGATCGAAAACTTGAGGCTGACAAAGAAGAGGATTCGTCCGGATGGATCGACGCAAGTTCTGGTGGATGTAACAAACACGGGCAAGCGGGCTGGAGCCGAAGTGGTGCAGCTTTACATCCGCGATTTGGTGAGTTCGGCGACGCGGCCGGTGAAGGAGCTCAAAGGCTTTCGCAAGGTGTGGCTCAAGCCGGGAGAGCGGACCAAGGTGACGCTCGACATTACGCCGGCGCTGCTTTCCTTCTTCGACGTGAACATGAAGTTTGTCGTGGAACCGGGAGATTTTGAGATCATGGTCGGCAACTCTTCGCGGGATGCCGATCTTCAAAAACTGACCTTGCAGGTGACGAAGTAAGCCTGAGGGAATCCTCCGCGGAGAACGGCGGAGCGCATTGGCAGCGCTCCTGCATTGACGATGTGGCGGCGCTGAATAGGTGGAAACAATGGATCGCGATAATCGATCTGAAGCGAAAGCGGGTAGGAGTTGATGAGCGGTACGAGCGTAAGACTCTCATTCACCGAAAAATTTGGCTACGGCCTGGGCGACATGGCTGCCAACTTCGTCTTCCAGGCGATGATGGCCCTGCAACTGAGCTTCTACACCGATACATTCGGATTGACGCCGGCCCAGGCGGGAACGATGTTTCTCGTCGTCGGCCTGGGAGCAGCTGTGTTCAATCCCGTCATGGGCGTGATCGCCGACCGCACAAGGACTCGCTGGGGTAGATTCCGCCCCTGGCTGCTTTGGACCGCCGTGCCTTTTGGCGTGATCGGCATTCTGACCTTCACCACACCGGATTTGAGCATCTCCGCCAAGCTCGTTTATGCGTGGGTCACGTATCTGCTATTGCGCCTCATCTACACAATGAATAATGTTCCCTACGCTTCGCTGACCGGGGTGATGACCGACGACCCGAACGAGCGGACGAGCATTGCATCGTACCGTCAGATCTTCGCCAATAGCGCGGGCTTCATTGTGCAGAGCCTGGCGATTCCCATGGTGGTCCTGCTGGGCCACGGCAGCAATGCCCGCGGCTACCAGCTGACGATGGGTATTTTCCTGGTGACTAGCGTGGTGATGTTCCTGATCGCTTTTTCGGTGTCAAAGGAGCGCATTGAGCCGGACCCGCAGCAGAAGACCTCTGTGCGCCAGGATCTGACCGATCTGATGAAGAACGGCCCGTGGATCGCGCTGTTTCTGGTGACGACCTTCTACTTTATTGCCCTCATGATCCGCGGCAGTTTGATGTTGCCCTTTTTCAAATACTGTGCAGGCAACCAGTTGCTCTTCAGTTGGTTCAACGGCTTCGGATTGACGGCGCTGCTGATCGGCGTAGCCTGCTCGACTGCCCTGACCAAGCGCATGGGCAAGCGCACGCTCTTCTTCTGGAGCATGTTGCTCACGGGCGCTCTCTGTATCTTGCTGCTCTTTCTACCTGCTACGGCAACCGTGCCGATCATTGCGCTGGAAGTTCTGCGCCAGTTCGCCTTTGGCTGCTCGGGCCCTGTGCTTTGGGCCATGATGGGCGACGTCGCCGACTACGGCGAATGGAAGACGGGACGCCGAGCCACTGGCACGGTAACCGCTGCTGTGGTTTTTGCGCTGTGGATTGGATTGGCGCTGGGCGGCGCGATTGCTGGATGGCTGCTTTCTTTTTATGGCTACCAACCCAATGTTGCGCAAACGGAACACGCGCTGCTAGGCATTCGCCTGATCGCCTCCGTCTTTGCCGGTGCGGCGTTTCTTGCTGCCGCAGTCTGCCTCCTCTTCTACAGCATCACCATGAAGCTGAACCTGAGCATCTCGAACGAACTGGCTGAGCGGCGCAAAGGCTATTCGTCGCCGGCCTCGTAACGCATAGGCACTTTTGTTTTCCATGACTGGCAATTTGTTCAGGAGTATCCATTCATGTTGAATCGGCGATTTTTGGTCGTTACAGCTTTGCTTGCCGCGGGCTTTGTGGCGGGTGCCCAGACTCCGACCCCACTCAAGGACGCTTATCGGGACGCCTTTCTGATCGGGGCGGCAATCAATACCGCCCAGATCACCGGCCAGGATACCCGTGGCGACGCAATTATCGAGGTGCAGTTCAACTCTATTTCGCCGGAGAACGCACTCAAGTGGGAGAACGTCCATCCTCAGCCGGGCGTTTACGCCTTCGATATTCCCGACCAGTACGTTGCCTTCGGGGAGAGGCACCACATGTTCATCGTGGGCCATAACCTGGTGTGGCATAACCAAATTCCGGCATGGGTCTTCCGCGATGACAAGGGGAATTTTGTAGACCGCGAAACTTTATTGAAGCGCCTGCACGATCACATTCAAACAGTTGTCGGCCGCTACAAAGGGCGCATTCAAAGCTGGGACGTTGTCAATGAAGCATTGAACGAAGACGGGACCCTGCGCCAGTCTCCATGGCTGAAGATCATCGGCGAAGACTATATTGCGAAGGCCTTCCAGTACGCGCACGAGGCCGACCCTCAAGCGCAACTGACCTACAACGATTACTCGCTGGAGAATGAGGCCAAACGAAAAGGGGCGCTCGCACTTATTGCGAAGCTGAAGGCGCAGGGAATCCCTGTCACATCCGTGGGGCTACAGGGACATAACAGTCTTGTGTGGCCCTCAATTGAGGACGAGGACGCGACCATCTCCGCCTTCGCAAAGCTAGGGGTCAAGGTGGCAATCACGGAGCTGGACATCGACGTGCTGCCTCGCGCATCGCAGCAGCAAACCGCCGAGGCCTCTCTGAACCTAGCACAGAATCCGAAACGGAACCCGTATGTCAGCGGCTTGCCACAATCGGTACAGCAGGAACTTGCGAAACGATATGCCGCCTTGTTCGGGGTCTATCTAAAGCACCGCGATGTTGTCACACGGGTGACGTTCTGGTGCGTGACGGATGGAGATTCCTGGCTGAACGACTGGCCCGTGAAGGGCCGCACCAGCTATCCGCTGCTCTTCGATCGTAACGGTCAGCCGAAGCCAGCGTTCGAGGCAGTCATCCGAGCTTCAGCCGCCGGCCTCTGAAGCAGTTTTGGCCCAGTTCATATTTATGAGAATCACGGCGCGAACAGGGTGAGGGGCACTGCACTGCCCATCGCCTTATAGCCGGCGGGCGAGGGGTGAAGATGGTCGCCGCAATCGTATGCAGGCAACAAATGGTCGGGATGCATTGGGTCGCGGACAACGCTATCAAAATCGATTACCGCGTCGAAGTGCCCCGCAGCGCGAATCCACTGATTGATCGCCTGCCTGTCTGATTCAGTGAGAGCGCCAGGGTGGTAGTAATCTGAGTCGACGAACGGGGTAATCGTCGCGCCGTAAACATGCAAGCCGTGAGCATGAGCGCGCGCGATAATTTGTTGATACGCTGCCACCACTCGCTGCACCAAGGCTGCGTGTGCAGCAGGAGACACTTCGTGGTCCCGCGCCAGTCCGCCAAGATCATTGACCCCCTCAAAAACGATGACCCATCGCACGCCGGCGGGCGCGAGCACGTCGCGATCAAATCGTGCCAGAGCATTTGGCCCCAGGCCATCGATCAGCAGATGATTCCCTCCGATACCCTGATTTGACACGCCGATGTTGCGCGATCCGAGAGCGCCCTGCAGACGTTGCGCCAACACCTCCGTCCAGCGGTCATTGCCGTTTGTGGTGGCTCCGTGTCCGTCGGTGATGGAGTCGCCAAGTGCTACGACAGCTGCAGCTCCAGGCGCAGCCTGCACGTCGATCTCTGCAATCTGGTACCAGTGGTCCACATGTTTGGGTTCCGAAAGATCTGCGGCGCCGACAAAATCTCCGTGAACATAATAGGAAGTTGCCCGGGCTCCCGGGTGTCCTGTCTCTGTGATCGGCGGCAAATCAAGGTGATAGGTCACTGCCAGATCCGACAACGGCGCCACGGCAATCTCCAACGGGTCAGATACGAACTCCGCTCCTGGTGGAACAGTCACATCGGCGCTGCCTGCGAAGGTCAGAGGGCGGTCACTAGCGACGTCGATCGCGGAGGTCGACGGCGAAAGCGGCCTTGCAATGTGCACAGATGTGAAGTGCAGCGCCTCGGTTCCGAACACATTCGAGAGATGCACCCGTAGCGCCGATCCTCCCACTGACAAGTGAAAAATTTGCCGCACTGTTGCATCACGCATATCGTCAGCCGGCAACGCATTCTGTGGCTCGGGAACCTGCTGCGAGGCTCCCCAACTGGCAACCCAGACTTGTGTCTTGATCGCTGAGGCAATGCCAGCCTGCGCCCACACGCAGCTTGCAAGGGCCACGAAACTGATAATCGCTAAGAATCTCCGTATATGCGTCATATGAACCGATTTACCCGGGACCGCCGAGCAAATCGCCTTTGCAACACCAGGCAAGCATATCACTCCTGTGTATCTCCGTGCCCCCTTTCGTAATTGCCTTATTGTTGCTACGATATCACGCCAAACGCTAATATTGTTCGCGTGTCAAATATATGTATTATGTTCCCCCATGGACGGCCAGGATCGGTCCTTCGCCGGGCATGCGGTCGCTTCAGATTATATATTTCACTGGACATGCAATGGGTGGTAGAATTATCACTCAGTTTGCGAGTGGCTGGTTTCGAGATGGAACCGGCGAAAGAGTCTCGCCGATTTATGGGGTTTCATTCATAGGTCGAAGTTTATTCGACTTGAGCGAAAAGGTTGCACTGGTAACCGGGGAGGCCGGGACTGGGCTGGGCAACTTCGGTGGCCCTAGCGGAAGCTGGGACGTACGTAATGCCCAGCTCAGGGCACTCGGAGCGAATCGAGAAAGCGGCCGTGGAACTCGTGACGTTGGAAACTTGGTTGCTGTGCTCGGCTCGTGATGTGGTGGCCCGAGGCTCGGTGCAAAAATTGCAACATGCAGTAGGGAACAAGGAATGCTAACCAATCGTGAACATTATGAAGAATGCATTTGAAGTCAGGAATCCCGATTTAAATCTAAGTCCACTGACCGGGATGACCAGAAGTCACTACATTGAATGCGCCAAGTATGTGCTCCAACGAGCATTCCGGCATGTGAAGTCGTTTGACTCGCCGATCGTGTTTCCCCATGTGCCGGGCAAGTCGTATCCACAGCCGAATGCACCGGAATGGCGCCATCGCTCGAACGAGTTCGAAGCGTTGGAGAGGACCTTCAATCTGGCTGCCCCGCTGATCCACGTCGATCCCGAGGTCAGTATCGGTGACATCAAGCTACGCGATTACTACGCTAATCAGTTCTACAACGCGATGACACCGGGGCATGTGAACAGCTTGCCTTTGCCCGAGGATCTGCCGGACGCAATGTATCAGTTCACCTGCGAGTTCGGCGGGTTGGCGAAGACGCTGTTGCTGATGCCTGATGTTCTATGGCCCTATCTGACCCAAGAGCAGCGCGATGAAATGGCCGTCACTATTTCCAAGTGGGCCCATCACCGCACGACGCAGAACAATTGGCGGCTATTCAACATCTGTGCGCTCTCGCTCCTTAAGAAACGCGGATATGACATCGATGACGATCTGCTGAAAAGCCACCTGCAGTGGGTCGCATCGTATCATGCGGGCAATGGCTGGTACCTGGAGCAGAGTTACAACTACTACACAATCAGCCTTTTCGTCGTTTACGGCACAATTTGGAGCCGTGCTTTCGGCCGCGAGCACTATCCGGAGATCGCCGGAGTGCTTGAGGATAGTTTCAAAGAACTGTTCAAAACGTATACCAGTTTTTTCGGCCGGAACGGCTACATCAACATGTGGGCTAGAAGCATCTGCTACCGTCTCTGGATTTCGGGCGGCTTCCCGGCGTCGTTCCTGCTTGCCTCGGAACCGCCGATCGATCCCGGTTGGGCAAGGCGGCTCTGTTCGGGATCGATTCTGCAATTCACGGGACGGGAAGATTTTTACGAGAACGACATTCCCAGCCTCGGCTTCTACCCCCACCGGGAGTTCGCGATTCAAAACTACAGTTGCTCGGCGAGCCCATTCATCATGTTTCTGCCGTTCATAAGCCTGGCATTGCCAGAAGATTCTCCATTCTGGACTGCGAAAGAGAACGACGGAACGTGGGAAGGCTTAGGAAAGCGCTCAAAGCGGACTGTGCTCGAACGGCCGGGCATTGTTTTGGTCAACCACGGCAGCAGCGGAGCTTCCGAGATTGTCTCCGGCAAAGTGTACGACGACGATCACAACTACTCCAAGCTGGTGTTCAACACGCACTTCCCGTGGGAAGACCACAACCCGAACGGTGGCACCTCACAGGAATATAGTTATCGGAGCCTGGATCCTCGCGATCTGCGAGGTGTGGACATCAATTTTTACCTTACAGGACGCGCTGTCGATAACGCTGCATCGAAGAGCGCCGCCTACAAAACCTCGCAAAGCATCCTCTTCAATGGCGTGCGCGACGGCGTTCTCTATCGCCAATTGATCATGCGGAAGCCGCCGAACAACGGAGTTGGATACATCATCGACCTCGCGGAGATCACTGTCCCTGGCGGCGTCGTCCGCATCGATCGTTGCCGGCTGGCTTTCGAGCATGAGCTAACGCTCGGCCATTTCGGCCTGCCACATTTCGGTGGGGAGAAGGCCGTGCTGCGCACTTTCGAGGACAAGATGAGGCAAGGGATCACTGCATCGATTCCGGGCAGATCGGTAACGATGATAGCTTACAACGGCTGGGATTCGATTCAGAGCCAGGTTCACCAGGGCTTCAATGCGGAAGCGGAAGAGAGTACTGTGCTATTTGTCCATCGCAAGCGCACCGCCAAGAACCCGGCGATGGAATTGATGATTACGGCGATGCTGCACAAGGCCGATGACACACCATGGACGCCGGAAGAATTGGATCCGGTGAAGGCTATCCGGATCATGGAGGTGACTCCTTCCGGTTCCGTCCTAGGAGCGGAGGTTACGCTGGCAGATAATGCGACTTACCAGGTCGACTATAAGTATATCGACGGACTTAAAAACTGCTGATACTGCAAGTGGAAGCTTCAGAAGCTGTCGCTTGGAATGCCCTCAAACAGCGAACTGTTTGCTTGTCTGCCCGCTGCATTTTCCCTACTTAATGAGTTTGTAGGGCTTAAAGAGAAAAGGCGGGTGGGCGACCTGCTATGCTGGAATGCGAAGTTATTACGGGCGGAGTCAACCGGCAAGAATGAAATTAACCACGCGGTCGGCATCTACAACACGCGGCATCAAGCGCATTGACCTGGCTTATGTTCAGTTGGCAACCAGCGAAAGCGCGCGGGATATCAATCGCGATGTAGTTCTGGAGATTATCCGTTCTCAGCAGCCTGTATCGCGTGCGGATCTGGCCAGGGCCTCCGGCTTGCAACCCAGCACAGTTTCCTCAATTGTCGAGCAGTTAATTGCCGAGAAATGGGTAAAGGAGGGCGCCATTGAACGGCGGCCTCGCGGCAGGCATCCTACCCAGCTTGCGCTCAACGACGGGTTGGTAATCTTGACGGCCGATATAAGGCCGAAGCAGGCTATTGTTGCGCTTCTCGATCTGAATGGGCGATTTCTTGCGCGCGAGGTAGTACCTCTTGTCTCCGAGCCTGAGAGCGCGATTAGCAAAATCATCTCCAGCATGAAAGCGATGCGCGCGGGCAACTCCAATCGCTCCTTCGAGGGGATCGGCATTAGTATGCCGGGCCGTGTTGATTCGGAGTCGCAGCGCCTTATTCTTGCCCCTAATCTGAAGTGGGGCAGCTACGACATCAAGAGCGCTATCGAAAAAGAGATGCGGCTACAGGTTGAGCTTACCAATGCAGCCAATGCCGCACTGCTTGCGGAGTTATGGTCGGGCAGGCTCGACGGAATCCGCAATGCGGTGTTAATAACGGTTTCAGAGGGGGTTGGAGGAGCCATTCTAGCCAATGGACAGATTGTGACTAGCCGCAGTGGTTTGGCCGGCGAGTTCGGCCACAGTCCCATTGACCCGAGCGGACCGCTATGCGGCTGCGGACAGCACGGATGCTGGGAGGTCTTTGCGTCTTCAAATGCGGCGATTCGATATTATGCGGAGCTCCACCCTGAAAAAGCGCCAGTTAGCATCCACGAGCTGATCCGCATAGCCGAAGAAGAAGATCCTGCTGCGATAGAAGCGCTAACTCGCCAGGCCACGTGTCTGGGCCGAGGTCTGCGGCTGGTCACCGCCGCGTTTTCCCCGGAAGTGATTCTGATTGCAGGCGACATTACCACGTCGTGGGCTCGCTTCGGCCCTGTGATTCAAGCCGGGTTAGAAGCGACGATGCTGGCCGGGGATCCGCCGCAGTTGGGAATCACCAACGATGGTGAATTCGCCAGGCTGCGTGGCGCCGCGGCGGTTGTCCTGCAACGCCATTCGGGTTATCAGCGTTCAAGGTCAAAAGCAACCAAGTCAAAAGCTCCGCAACCGGTAAACAGTTAGCGCAATTGAGAGCATACTATCTTGCACTTAGAGAATGGATGCCGCGCATTTCTCCTTCTATATACTAAGGCCCGGTCTTTGCGGCATTGTGATAACTCTCAGGAGGCCCAAGATAACTGGGCGGCACAGGGCCAGGACTGATTACCAGTTTTTCCAGCACTACACCGGGGTCGACCATCCGGAATTTCAGCGTGTGGTAACCCGGCCCGTCCACTTTGAGCGTTGATGCAATCTTCCGGACTCCGTTGCTGACCGCCTGCGCCCAGTCCTTATCTGAGTTACGTTCCAAAGCATCGATGATTTTCGGCTGTTGATCGTCGAAGGAGAGAGCGAATCGCAGTCCGCGGCCGGGCACAAAGTTCAGTGTGGGTGCCAAGATAGCCTCCACATTGAAAGTGCCTCCCTCAAATAGGAACATTTTGTATTCGAGAGCCGGCGCGGGCTGAGGCGGTTCCACGCTCGGCGCCGTTACTGGAAAAACCGTCATTCCGGAGAGTGTCTCGCC
>JBEKQD010000090.1:0-16122 GCA_049520075.1 Occallatibacter sp.
TCTCCCGAAGAGAAGATGCGGCTGTACCAGTGAGGATAAACGGTGGCGTAAGTGTCGGTGGTGTTGGCGCCCATGCCGGTGAGGCCGGGAATCAAGTAGACCACCATGCCCACCGAGGCGGCGGCGATGATGACTACGAAAAGTGCCTTGACGACGCGATTATCTTTCTGCAGAAAACGGATCATGGCGGACTTGAACCTTCAACTCTCTACGCGCAAACGTCGGCCTGACGTGCGCAATTGACCTGCAATTGTCGCTTGACGCGATTCTTAACAATTATAGACGACAGAGAGCTTGCGATGGCGCACGTTGCACTATCGGCGTGAGCGGACAGTCCCTCAGGGGCTAAAGCCCTATTGATTTTGTATGTCTGATGTACGGGCTGAAGCCCGTACCCTTCAAACTCAACCTCCGCGCCCGGCTAATGTACCGGTTGGAGGCTCTCACCGCTAAGCTCGACCGACAGCACAAACATAACGGGCATCCCGGTCTTCGGGATGCCCGCATCATGCGTGTCGTTTTCCAGGCTGTCAGCGCCAGTAGTAGTACCCGCCCACAGCATAGTAGGGACGGTAGTAAACCGGCGGGTAACCATAAGGATACGGCTGGCCGTAGGGATAATAGCCGCGCTGGTAAAGATTAGGTCCGCCCTGATAGAGTCCCTCCGCCAGACGGGCAGCCTCTTGCGCGCTCACCGGGTTGACCGTCAGAGGGGCGGTCAGGTGGAACTCAACGAGAGCTTCGGCAGGAATCCAGACGCCGGGCCCGGGAGTAGCCGCTGAAGCGGCCGTGCCCGCAGCCAAACCTGCTCCAGCACCGATGGCGCAACCTGCGCCGCGGCCCGCTGCGCAGCCGATGATGGCACCAAACAAGGTACCGCCGATCATATTGTTGGCAGAACGTGCGCCCTTGCCTGGTCCTCTCACCTTGAACTGGCCGGTCGTGATCGGATAGCTCTGCCCGCCCAGTTCCAGAGAGGTGAGCGTGAGCGCCAGCACCGGTTTGCCTTCCAGTGCACCTGATTGCTTGACCTCAGTGACCACGCCGTGGAAGGTCGCGCCGCGCGGAATGGCCCTCATGCCGCCGACGGCCACAGTCTGAATCAATGTGAACTCAACCGGCTGTCCGTCCTTTGCCCTCTTGCTGCCCACCGGCTCGTTGGTGCGTAACTTAAGCAGGGTTCCCGGAGGAACGGTCAAAGGGCCACTGGGTGTTTGTAGCTGAGCCTGTCTTTGGGCCTGAATCTGGGCCTGGACCTCAGCGCGAATCTGGTCCTGTGTTACAGGCTGACCGGCTCCAGGATTTGGAGCGCCTTGATTCGGGGCGGGCTGGGGCTGATCCATCTCCTGATTGCCATTGTCGCCTGTGTCTTCCGCCGTCTGCGCGCCGACGACCTTGAGGTTGTCATTCACCTTGGTCACGCCCGCCACACCGCCGGCAATTGTCTCCGCCAGCTTGCGGTTGGAGTCGCTTGTAACTGTCCCCGAGAGCGTAACTTCGCCCTGAATGGTGGACGGCGAGATCAGTTCACTCTTTAGCGCCTGAGTGGAATCCAGGGCATGCACCACGTCCATTTCAATCTGGTTGTCGGTGCGGACCTCGGCCGCCGCGGATGGGGCGGCAGCGGGCTCCTGGGCGACCGAAATTACGCCGCACAGGATCACCAGCATGGCCCAAACCAAGGTCAGGGGCAAAATTTTCTTGAACATTGGCCGATTCATCGTTATGTATCTCCTGCGCCTGAAGTTCGCTCCCCAATTACCCGTATTAGACGGGGAATGGAGGGAGCTGTCATCGGATTGAACCCCATCCCCGGGGAAAAGTTCCGCGGACCGGGAGCTATTCGAACCATGGGGTGTTGAATTTTCCCGTCCCTATGCGAGCGCCTCGTCAATGGCTGCGGCCAGCGTCTGCAGGCCGCTTGTCACACTGGATCCCAGATGAACCCGCAAGGCCCGGCGTCCACGCGACTCCAGCACCGCAAGGTCGCCGGCTGCCTGGGCGTCGATTACCACGCCAAAACTCAACTTCTGCCCTGGAATCTCCACGTCCAGGGCGTGGTCGGCGGTGATCTGCAAAAAAACGCCGGTGTTGGGGCCGCCCTTGTAGTCCTGTCCTGTGGAGTGCAGGAAACGGGGGCCGAATCCCAGGCAGGTGGCCACGCGTTTGGCGTCGCGGACCTTGTGGCGCAGGCCTTGAATCACCGCCTCGTGCATGGGAAACATGGGCAGGTAAGCGAGCGTGGCAAAGTAATCGCCGGCATGAATCTGGCTAAGATGCGCGCGCAGATAGCCTGCCAGCGTGGCGTCCGGCGCAGCTTGTTTCAGCGTCGCGGCGTAAGCATCGGTGGCGTAGAGCCGGAATTCCTGACCATCCGCGGAGGTCACCAGCACGGGCTCGCGCACCGGCAGCTTGCCTGATTCCTCATAGGCTGCGGTCAGGGCGCGGGTCTCGATCTTGGCCGATTCCACATCCGGCTGGTTGAAGGGGTTGATGCCCATCACCGAGCCTGCGACGGCGGTAGCAAATTCCCAGGTAAAGAATTGCGAGAAGATCTCGTAAAGGTCTGCAATTTCGATGGTTACGACCGGATGGCCGGCCGCTTCGAGAGCGGCAACCTTGGCGCCAAGAGCCGAATCCGCGCTGCTGTCGGCTGTCCCGGCATAACGGATATAAGCGAAGACGCGATCCTTGCCGTAGAACTCGGGTGCGGCAATCGTTTCGCGGTCTACCGGCGTGATACCCAAACCCTTTTTGCCGGTTGATTCGGCGACCAACTGCTCCATCCATGCGCCCAGGTCGTGGATTTCCGGCGAGGTGAAGATGGTGAGTTTGTCGCGTCCGGCGCGGGCCGCCGTGCCCAAAGTCAGGCCCAACTGTACCGCTGGATTATTTTCCGGGTCCAGCTTGGCCGACGCGGTGGCTTTGGCTGCCTCGGCCAGCAACTTCTCCGTATTCAGGCCGGCCAGCGTGGCCACTACTACGCCAAAGTTCGATAGCGCCGAGAAGCGGCCGCCGATGGCGGGGTCGCCGTAAAAGATATAGGCGAAGCCATCCTCTTTGGCGACTTGCTCCATCTTGGAGCCTGGATCTGTAATGGCCATGAAATGGCTGCCGGCGTTATCTGCACCCACCGTTCCCTTCATCTCATTGAAAAAGAACTGTTTGAGGATGTTTGGCTCGAGCGTGGAGCCGGATTTGCTGGCCACCACCACCAGGGTATTGGCGAGGTTGACCTCGTTGCGGACGGTCCAAACCTGTTCCGGATCGGTGGAATCGACAATGCGCAGCTCCGGGAAACCCGGCTGCTGCCCAAAGGTGAGACTGAGCACCTCGGGGCAGAGGCTGGAGCCGCCCATGCCAAGCAGCAAAACCGTTTGGAAATCGGAGGTCATTATCTCCGCGCCCAGAGAAGCAAAAGTCGCCAGGTCTTGCTGCTGGCGCTCAACGATGTCGATCCAGCCAAGCCACTTCTCCTCGCCATCGCGAGTCCACAGGCTGGGATCTTTCTGCCAGAAGCGGGCAACTTTGTTGTTGACGGTCCAGTCGGCGGTGGCCTGTTCTACGGCTCCGCGAAGTTCATCGGGAAGTGCGAATCGGAAGCTCATCTTGCTCTTGATTGTGCATCAAAGCAAGGGATTTAGGAAACCAGCGAAAATTATAAAAACAATTAAGCGTATCCGATTATGCAGCAGGGCATAAGCGATGCGGCCTGAAATGGCCGCGAACAGGCCTTCAGGCCTTGCGTGGCTTGCACGCGGGAGTCACGCACTTGCAAGCCCGGTCTCAGGAAGCCCGAACCCAAGGAGAGGATTCAGCGCTGAGCGCGCTTACCGTGCATCGCTGGCCAGCCCTTGAATCAGGTACTCAATGGTGACGGGGCCGGCTGAAGTGGTACATGGCGCCAACTGTAACGCCCTGGGGGTTCATTCGCCCTGAGGGCAAATTGCCGTTGAAGAACATATCAGGCCAGGATTGGTATTCATAATCAGCTCGCGCCCAGATATGCCGCATTATCCGGTATTCCACGCCGCCGCCCACAGCGAGAAAATTGCGGGAGTCGTGGTTGCGCCATCCGTCTTTCCAGCCCTCGTCAGTGTTTCCATATCCCGCAAATGCCTTTGCGTAAGGGCGGAGTTTAGCGAAGTGACGCCAGGAGTAAATCAGGCCGCCGCCGGCGGTGTCCTGTCGCAGATTCGATTCCTCCGTTGCCGAACGGAGGTAGTTGAGGTCGCGAGCCTCACCCTCAATGGCAAGCCCCTGCAACAATGACGGAACCTTGGTGAGTCTGTAATCGATCCACAGCGTTCCACCGAAAAGGCGGCCACTCTCATAATCGGTGTTGTAACCAGAAATACCAGCTCCGATGGCCCAGGGCGAATTTCCCTCGGTGGCTGTCGGTACGGTTTGCGCAAAGGCGGAGTATGTTGCGCAGACAAAAAACGCGGCGAGGGTCAGTCTAACGTACACCCGCATGCCCATTCTGCGAATCCTTTCTTTCACTCAATCTTTGTTATCTTTTTCTACCGGCCAGCGCGGAGTAATGCGCATCAAATCCAGGCTGCCCATGTCTTCCACTGCAAACTCCGGCGACGCAGCTGGAACAGCAACGATGCCCCCCATAGGCAGCTCAACGGACTCGAAGGACGATCCGGCAATTCTCGCCGCTCCTCCGGCCACAAACAAGTATTGGAGCCCAGAGGTAGTCTCGGCTTCATCAGCCAGACTGGCACTCGTCTTGTTGCCGGCTATGGCGATGCGCTCCACGCGAAAATATTCTCCGTCGATCAGAAGGGTCCTGTCAGCCAGAGCTCTGGACGGAATTTTTCCAGCGCGAGTTACGAGCCGCGTGGCTTCAAGGGATTTCTTAATATGCAGCTCGCGTCCGCGCCCGAAGTCGTACATGCGGTAGGTCAGGTCGCAGTTCTGCTGAGTTTCAAGCAGGATCGATCCGGGGAAGATGGAGTGAACCGTTCCCGCATCCACATAAATCATTTCTCCACCAGTAACATCGATCAGGTTCAGGCTGCTTTCGAGTGTGCCCGCTTCGATTCCGGCCCTGATGCTGTCCAGCGTAACGCCTGGCTTGAGTCCGCAGGCGATCTGAGCTCCCGGTTCGGCTGAGAGCACGTACCAGCATTCCGTCTTGCCGCGCGGTTCGCCATACTTCTGCGCCATGGCATCGTCGGGATGCACCTGGACGCTGAGTTTTTGTTTGGCAAAGATGACTTTGATCAGCAGGGGCGATACATTGGGTCCGCCGGCCTTGCTAATGGGAGCAGCGCTGCCCAGCAGACTTTCAGGCGCTGCAGCAAAGAGCGCTCCCAGTGTCTGGCCGGTGTGTGCGCCTGTAGCCACAATGCACTGGTCCCCGGTGAGCCAGGCCTCGCCGATGGGCACACCATCCGCAACAACTCGGTCATACCAGGGATGAAGGTCGCGCCAGCCCCATACCCGCTCGGAATACCAAGGTGAGATGCGAAATGGAGCCCATGCGGACGGGGCGGACAGCGCGGAAATTGCCATTGGGGCTTTCAGGTTCTCCTGGAAAACAAGCCACTTGCCGGGCACGAAGCTGCAATCTCACTTTATCAGAGAGCCAACCCAATCTTGTGTGAGTTGGGCCTTTGTCTGGCGTGATTTGAGCGAAACGTTGATGAATTTTTCTCCACCTGGCAGAGCTTGCGCACTTCTCTTTAACCAATAAACCGGCAGCCTGACTATATGATGGTGGGGGTTCGCTTTGGTTCTTTACTGCCGAGTCCAAATTGCTCATCCGCCGAGGAGAAAGTTCAAGCGCATGTCGAAGCCAGTTTCCATCTGTGTGATCGGGTCCGGATATGTGGGACTCGTTGCGGCCGTCTGTTTTGCCGAAATCGGACACCAGGTTACCTGCGTAGACAATGACGAAGCCAGGGTGAAGAGCCTTTGCGCGGGGGGCGTTCCCATCTTCGAGCGTCATTTGCCCGAGTTGCTCGCGAAGCATCTTGGACGCGGCGTCAACTTCACCGCGGATCTGAGCGCGGCTGTGGAACAGTGCGAAGCGGTCTTTATAGCCGTAGGCACACCGCAGGGCGATACCGGCGCCGCCGATCTCTCTTACGTAGAGGCCGTGGTCTCTCAGATTGCCCGCTCCATGAACGGCTACAAAGTCATCGTGGAAAAGAGCACGGTGCCGGTGTACACCAACGAGTGGATACGGCGCGTTCTGCATCGGAATGGCGTGGCGCCGCAGAGCTTCGACGTGGTCTCGAATCCCGAATTTCTGCGCGAGGGCACCGCGGTGATGGACTTCCTGCATCCCGACCGCATCGTGGTGGGCGCCGACTCAGAGCGCGCCGCCGAAGTGCTGCGGCGCATCTACGAACCGCTGACCGGCGGCGGTTATTACGCTCAGCCGAATGCCTTGCAGGGCGCTTGCAGTGCGACCACGCCGGCTGGATTTCTGGTGACTTCGGCACAGAGCGCCGAGATTATCAAACATGCCTCCAATGCTTTTCTGGCGATGAAAATCTCTTTCATCAACGCCGTGGCCAACCTGGCCGAAACGGTGGACGCAGACATTGAAGACATCGCAGCAGGCATGGGCATGGACAGCCGCATCGGCGGAAAATTTCTTCATGCCGGGCTGGGCTATGGCGGGTCCTGCTTTCCCAAAGACGTGGCTGCTTTCCACTGGGTGGCGCAGCAGCAAGGCGTTGACTTCCAACTGCTTCAGGAGATTCGCAGGGTCAACGACACCCAGAGGGAAATCTTTTTCAATAAGGTGCGGGCTGCGTTGTGGACCTTGCGCGGCAAACGGCTGGCCGCGCTGGGCCTGGCGTTCAAGGGTGATACCGACGACATTCGCGACTCACCGGCAATTGACGTGATTAAAAAGCTGCTTGATGCCGGAGTCGTGATTACGGCCTACGATCCCGCAGCCATGGAACGCGCAAAAGAGGCGCTGCCGCCCAGCGAGAAGCTCAGTTATGCCGCGGACATCTACGAAGCCGCAAAAGATGCTGACGCGGTATTGATCCTGACAGATTGGAAGGAGTTTGCCGAGATTGATCTCAAGCGCCTTAACCAGGTGGTCCGTTTTCCAATCGTGATTGATGGGCGCAACCTTTATAAGCCGCGGAAGATGATGGATCATGGCTTCACATACGTGAGCATGGGCCGCCCGGCAAGTTATCAGGCGTTGCGAGGCAAGCCACGCAAGCCGCTCATATAGAGACGCGGAGGGCAACGGCAGAGCTAACTCCCTGAATACCGGCTAACACAACTTATTATTTGTTGAAGAATCATTAGGAGCATACACTGTTGACCATGCGCGTACTTGTTACCGGCGCCGCCGGGTTTCTTGGTTCTCATCTCACAGACCGCCTGCTAGGCGAGGGTCACACGGTTATCGGCGTGGATAACCTCTGCACGGGCAACCTCGAAAATCTTGCGCACCTCGGCGATGAACGGCGCTTCCAGTTTGAAGAACTGGATATATGCAAGCCTTTTGACGTGGGGCCGGTAGATTACGTCTTCAACTTTGCTTCTCCTGCCAGCCCGCCGGAGTATCTCCGACTTGGAATTGAAACTCTGCGCGTCGGCTCAGTCGGCGTGGAAAACACCCTGGAAATCGCAGCTCGCCATGGCGCCGGATATCTGCACTCTTCCACTTCGGAGTGTTATGGCGATCCGCTGGAGCATCCGCAGCGGGAGAGTTATTGGGGCCACGTAAATCCGGTGGGTCCGCGTTCGGTTTATGACGAGGCGAAGCGATTTGCCGAGGCGATGATCATGGCTTATCACCGCTCGCGCGGCGTAAACACTCACCTGGTGCGCATCTTCAATACCTACGGTCCGCGCCTGCATCCCAGCGACGGACGCGTGATTTCCAACTTCATCATGCAGGCGTTGCGCGGCGAACCTGTGACCATCTACGGTGACGGCAGCCAAACCCGCAGCTTCTGTTATGTGGACGACCTGATAGAAGGCATTCTGCTCCTCTCGCGCTCGGATGAACACCTGCCGGTGAACATCGGCAACCCCGGCGAGTTCACTATTCTGGAGTGCGCCCGGGCCGTGCTGGAAGTTACCGGCTCAAAGAGCGAACTGCGTTTTGAAGACTTGCCCGAGGATGACCCCACGCGGCGCTGCCCCGACATCGCCAGGGCCCGCGCCTTGCTCGGCTGGGAGCCACACATCACACTTCGAGAAGGGCTGCTCAAGTCGCTGGAGTTCTTCAAGAGCAAGGCTGCGGCAGGATGGTAAGCAGGGCTTGAGAATCGGGCACATGGACCGCGAGTCACTAGCTGCGGCGAAATGATTTTCCGCGTGAGCGGATCCTTTTGCTACTCTTTCCTTATTATGAAGCGCACGTGTTTTCTGCTCCTGACAGCCGTTGTCCTTCTCGCATCCAGTCTGCCCGCAACCGCACAGAAGTTTCTGCCCAAGACAATTCAGTTCAAAGGCGCGCCGGAGTACTCCGACCAGGAACTGATGGCCGCTGCCGGGCTGAAAAAGGGCACGGTCCTGGCCTACGCCGACATGAAGGAACACTCGCAAAAGCTGATGGACACTGGCGTCTTCGAAAGCCTCCTCTTCAAGTTCGACGGGGTGGACCTTATCTATACCGTGGTTCCGCATACCGATCTCTACGCGATTCGCCTGGAGAACCTGCCGCTCACGCCGGGCAAGGAACTGGATACGGCGCTGCACGATCGCCTTCCGCTCTACCACGGCAAAGTACCTGCCGAGGGTGGGCTGCTCGAAGGCGTGCGCGGTGCTCTGGAAGAGATGATTGCGGCCAAGGGCATTAAAGCGACAGTCACGGCAACGCCTTACACAGATCAAAAGGTGGGCAAGGTGACCGCGATGAGTTTTTCCATCACTGCGCCGCCGGTCGAGGTGGGCGAGATTCGGTTGAATGGCGCGGCGGCACCGATTGATGCCAAAGTCGCGGAAATTCTCGCGAAATTGACTGGCTCAGCCTATGACGTGGAGGGTAGCCCAAACCAGATTGAGACCTACCTCGGCAATTTCTATCACGACAAAGGTTACCTGGAAGCGGAGATTCATGCTGTGCCGCAAGGCGCGCCGGTGGTTACGCAAGAGGCGATTCACATTCCTTTTGCGGTGTCCGTTTCGCCGGGCGCCGGATACAAATTGGCGGGAATCCAACTCGCGTCCGGCCTGCCAGTCACGCAAGCAGAGTTCGATCGCCAGTCGAAACTTCACCCCGGAGATATTGCCGAAGGTCAGCGCCTGACCGAAGACTGGGAATACCTCTCAAGCCTTTACCACAACAAGGGCTACATGCAAGCCAGGATTTATCCCACGCCCAGTTACGACCGTGCGCATGGAACGGTGAGCTTTGCCGTCAGTGCCGAGCAGGGCCCGGTTTATACCATGGGCAAGCTGACCATTGAAAACATAGCCGACGACCTTCGCTCTGCAATTTGGTCCGCATGGAAACTGCCGACCGGCGCAGTCTTCAATGAGAGCGCGTTGGGTTCCTGGTTTGCCGGGCAAGACCCCCGATCGGCGCTCGGGCGAACATTTGCCTCAACCAAATGCATATACAAACTGACCAGGGACGATGATGCACACACCGTAGATGTGTCGCTGCGTTTGGAAAAACGGTGATAATAAGTCACAGATTCCACGCCTTAGATCAGGAATATACTGATGCACGTACGGAGATCGGCTTCATGACCCGACGCAGGAGAATCCAATTCTTCTTTGTACTCGCGTGTGCGTGCGCCATTCCCTGCTTGGCGCAATGCGGCTTTGAAGTTGAACCAGCCAGCTTGACCCATTGGTATCGAATTGAAGGCTGGCCACTTCCAGGATTGACAGATGCGAAAACGATCCGGCCATTTCACATTACTGTCAATGGAAGACAGCAACCATGGCCCGAAGGGATCACCGTCTCACTCATCGACCATGGCAAAGATTACCAAGTCAAATTTCCGACAATGATTTTTGACGATAATGGAAGCCGTAAGAAACTTCGGCACGGGGATTTCTATCTCGAAGAACTGCTGCGCTGGAGGTATCGCGGCAGAACCTATGCGTATTCCTATTATCTTTACCCGCCGAACTCGGCCTGCGATTCCATGATCGAAATCATCGATGATCGTGGTGACGGAAAATTCCGTTCCTTGATTCCGACCATGCTCTCGATCATGTCGGGTAATCCAGAACCGCCTCCCGTTCCGGAGTGGTTGACAAAGCCGCAGTCATAGAATCAGCGGCTCCGGCTCGATCGAAGGAATCACACCGCAGGGGCTAAAACCGTTTCCCTGTCTTGTAGCTTGCGGCACGACTGAAGTGGTGCCCTGATACAAAACAACCCAGCAAACATGAAATGGCTGTGATGGCAACTACTCCCACTCGATAGTTCCTGGCGGTTTCGAAGTGATGTCGTAAACTACGCGGTTGATGCCGCGTACCTCGTTGACGATGCGGCTGCTGATGCGCTTCAGCACTTCGTAGGGAAGCGGGGTCCAGTCGGCGGTCATGCCGTCTTCAGAATGCACGGCGCGAACGGCGGCTGTGTAGGCGTAGGTTCGCTGGTCACCCATTACGCCCACGCTCATGACCGGAAGTAGAACAGCAAAGCTCTGCCAGATGGAGTTGTAAAGTCCAGCGGCCTTGATTTCAGCTACGACAATCTCATCTGCCTCCTGCAGCAAGGCCACGCGCTCGGGCGTAACTTCGCCGAGAATGCGGACGGCGAGACCGGGTCCCGGAAACGGCTGACGGCCCAGAATCTCATCCGGCATTTCGAGGTCGCGGCCGATGCGCCGGACTTCATCTTTGAAGAGATCGCGCAATGGCTCGATCAGCTTGAGCTTCATGCCAAGGGGCAATCCGCCCACGTTGTGATGGCTCTTGATGGTCTGGCTTGGACCTTTTACGCTGGACGATTCAATCACGTCGGGATAGAGCGTGCCCTGCACCAGCCATTCAACACCGCCGGTTTCTTTGGCAATGCGCGCGGCTTCGTCGTCGAAGACTGCGATGAACTCCGCGCCAATGCGCTTGCGTTTGGTTTCCGGGTCGATGATTCCTGCCAGTTGATTAAGGAAACGCTCGCCGGCGTCCACGGCGACGATTTTCAGGCCTAATTTGTCGCGCAGATTTTTTTGCACGTTTTGGAATTCATTTTTGCGCAGGACGCCGTTGTTGACGAAGATGCAGGTGAGCTGTGCGCCGATGGCCCGGTGCACCAGCATCGCCGCGACGGATGAATCGACGCCGCCGGAGAGGCCGCAGATGACGTGGCCCTTGCCGACTTTTTCGCGGATGGAGGCGACCGTGGTTTCAATGAAGTGAGCCGGGGTCCAGTCGCCCGCCGCGCCGCAGATTTGGAAGACAAAATTTTTGATGATGCGCGCGCCAAGCGGCGTGTGGTGCACCTCAGGGTGGAATTGCACGGCCCAGATCCGGCGCTGCGGGTTGGCGATTCCGGCCAGGGCGTTGGCGCTGATGGCGATGCGGTGAAAGCCGGAGGGCAACTCGGCAGCCTCGTCGCCGTGGCTCATCCAGACCTGAAGCGTCGGCGGCAAGCCGGCGAAGAGCGGTGTCGCGCTGTCTTCGATGGTGACTTCGGCGTGGCCATACTCGCGCTTGGTGCCCGAGAGTACCTTGCCTCCGAGGTGATGGACGATGAAATGCAGTCCATAGCAGATGCCCAGCACCGGCACTCCCAAATCGAGCAGCTTTGGGTCGGCCGCAGGCGCCTCCGCGTCGTAGACCGACGACGGCCCGCCTGAGAGGATGAGGCCGAGCGGATGGAGCGCCTTGATTTCGGTGAGAGGCGCGGTGCAGGGCAACACGACGGAGAAGACGTTCTGCTCGCGAATGCGCCGCGCGATCAGTTGCGTGTACTGCGAACCGAAGTCGAGGATGACAATTGTTTGGGTGGCCACGATTTCAGTGTGGCAGGAGGTATCTCAAGTTTGCAAGCTGAATTGAGTTTTTGCGAGTGCCCTGGCGGAATAATTTGTAAGGTGGGGTGGGGTACAAGGCATTTGTGCTATCCCACCCATCGCTCAGCCACCCCACGGACGAAGACCTGTCCGTGGGGTGGCAGCGCGATGGATGGGGCACCCGGCTATTGTCGGCCCCTTTCCCCACGCTGTAGCGCGGGGCTAACCACCATTGCGCCTCCGGCGCGTTAGAAATCAGAACCGATCTGGTCGACAACCTGGATTCGTGCGATTGCCTTGGCATGTCACACCGCATCAAGTTGTATCGCAGGCTTCCAGTTCGGGCGGCAGATGCAATAGAATTCCCCCAAGCCAGATTCCCCGGCTGGTTCCCGCGGCAGAACAATCTATCTAACTCCAAGGAGGAAACTCATGCGCGCAGCCGTTGTGAGCGCCTTTGATGCGCCACCGAAATATGCGACCTTTGACGACCCCGTCGCGGCGGAAGGGGAGCTTGCGGTGACGGTTACCACTGCTGGCCTCCACCCCATTGTGAAGGCGCTGGCGAACGGCACGCACTACGGCAGCACGGGGGAACTTCCGTTTGTGCCCGGAGTGGATGGCGCGGGGCTGCTGGAGGACGGAAGGCGCGTCTTTTTTGGAGCGGCGCGCAGCCCTTATGGAACTTTTGCCGAGCGGACGCTGGCGGCGAATTGGATGTGCATCCCGCTGCCCGAAGGGCTGGATGACGCGACGGCAGCGGGGATTGCCAATCCTGCCATGTCGTCGTGGGTTGCGCTGAAGATGCGCGCGAAATTTGTCTCCGGGGAGAGCGTGCTCATTCTGGGCGCAACCGGCGTGGCGGGGCAGCTTGCGGTGCAGATTGCAAAACGGATGGGAGCGAGGCGCGTGATTGCAGCCGGGCGCAATCCGCAGGCGTTGGAAAAGCTGAAGGCGCTGGGCGCGGATGCGATTATTCCGCTCGACCAGGAGCATGATCCGCTGGTGGCCACGTTCAAGAGCGAGATCGCGAAAGCAGGCGTGGATGTGGTGATTGATTATCTGTGGGGTCGTCCGGCGGAGTGCGCGCTGGAGGCCATTTCGCAGAAGGGACTGAGCAAGGCCGCGCCGCGGGTGCGGTACGTGCAGATTGGCTCGAGCGCGGGAGGGACAATCAGCCTGGCGGCGGCCTCTCTGCGCAGCTCGGGGTTGGAGCTGCTGGGCAGCGGCTTTGGCAGCGCCTCGCTGATTCAGATTCGGACGGCAGTCGAGGAGTTTTTCAAGACGGCAGCGACGGAGCCATTTCAGTTCAAAGCGAAGACGGCCCCGCTCAGCGAGATTGAATCGTTGTGGAATAGCCCGGAGCAGGGCACGCGACTGGTGTTTCAGCCGTGAACCAGAATTGGTGGCTGCCGGGGCTGAAGCCCGCCGCTATTCTGCCAGTTTTATGCGGGGGTTGAAACCCCCGCCTCCCTCCGAGTCGGCAAAGACTCCTCGCTGGGGACCCCGCCTCCCGCCGTGTTGGCAAGGACTCCTCGCTGGGGACCCCAGTCTCTCTCCGTGTTGAGTTTTCCCGCAGCGTGTAAAGCCCGTACGCTCCGGAACGGCCCATTACCGGAGAAGCCACGCATACCGTACTCTCGACTTGGCATGATAGGCTGCTAGGCGACGGTGCCTGTGTGAATTGACTAACGCAAAACTCGATTTGGCTGCAATTCCCGAGGTGATCCGCGGGCGCTTTCCACGTCAAAAAGGCCGACTGAACTTACTACCAAGAGGACCCTTATGAAATGTCTTTGTTTCGCACCGATTTTGATTCTCGCGGTTGGAACCGCCCTGGCTCAGACCTCTCCCACCGCTGACGCGCAGAAGCCCACGGCGCCGACGGCGATCAAGAGCTTCGATGTGACGGCCATCGACAAAACCGCCGACCCCTGCGCGGATTTCTATCAATACGCGTGTGGAAACTGGGTGAAGAACAACCCCATACCGGGCGACCAGGTGCGGTGGGCGCGGTCGTTTTCGGTGCTGGCCGAGCGCAACCGCTATCTGCTTTGGCAGGAGCTGGACTCGGCGGCGAGCAACCCCAAGAGCACGTTGGAGAAGCAGTATGGCAACTACTTTGCCGCCTGCATGAATACGGGCCTGATTGAGACGGAGGGGCTGAAGCCGTTGGAGCCGGCATTCAAGCGCATTGACGGTCTGAAGGATGGCCGCAAGCTGGCTGTGCTGATGGGCGAACTGGAGGCAGAAGGGAGCGCGGCGCCGCTGTTCAACTTTGGCGTGGAGCAGGACGACAAGGACTCCTCAAAGCAGATTGCCGCCATTGGCCAGAGTGGCCTCTCGCTGCCTGACCGCGACTATTACCTTGTGGACAACGCGCACTTCAAGGAGATTCGCCAGCAATATGTCGCACACGTGACCAAGATGTTCACGCTGGCCGGCGATTCCGCAGAGAAGGCCGCGAGTGAGGCGGCGGCGGTGATGGAGATCGAGACCGCGCTGGCGAAGTCTTCCACCAGCCGCACCGACCTGCGCGACCCTGCAAACCGCTACCACATATATACGGTGGCCGATTTCCAGAAGCTGACTCCGGAATTCGATTATTCGGTCTACTTCAAGGACGTGAAAGTGAGGCCGTTCGACACGCTGAACGTGGCGACGCCGGATTTCTTCAAGGAACTGAATGAGTTAGTCCAGAAGGAGCCGGTAGATGCCTGGAAGGCGTACTTCCGCTGGCACACGATTCATGACGCAGCAACGAACCTGCCGAAGGCTTTCTTTGACGAGAACTTTGCCTTCTTTGGAAAGACGCTGGCAGGACAGAAAGAGCCGACGCCGCGCTGGAGGCAGTGCACCATCATGACCGATCGCGCGCTGGGCGAAGCGGTTGGCCAGGACTGGGTGAAAAAGAACTTCCCGCCCGCGGCCAAGGCCAGTATGGACCAACTGGTGGCGGCGCTCGAGAAGAGTTTGGGCGACGACATCAAGACGCTGCCGTGGATGAGCGACGATACAAAAAAAGCGGCGGAAGAAAAGCTGGCCATGATCCGCAACAAGATCGGCTACCCGGAAAAGTGGCGCGACTATCGCGGGCTGAAGGTGAATCGCGACGACCTGATCGGCAACCTGGAGCGCAGCGCGGTCTTCGAGCGCAATTGGAACCTGGACCATCTGGGCAAGCCGGTGGACGAGAAGGAGTGGGGCATGACGCCGCCCACGGTGAACGCCTACTATGACCCCTCGTTCAACGACATCAACTTCCCGGCCGGAATTCTGCAGCCGCCATTCTTTGATTTCACGATTGACCCGGCGGTGAACTTCGGCGGCATTGGCGTGGTGATTGGCCACGAGATGACACACGGCTTCGATGACGAGGGCTCAAAGTACGACGGCAAGGGCAACCTGCGCGAGTGGCAGACGCCCGCGGACCGCCAGGCCTTCACCGAGCGAACCGACTGCGAAGTGGAAGAGTACGGCGGCTTTGAAGCCGCGCCCGCGCACGACAACCTTGCCGTGCAGAAGCTGAACGGCAAGCTCACCCTGGGCGAGAACACGGCCGACAACGGCGGCTTGCGCATCGCATACATGGCGCTGCTGGATACATTGGCGGCGCAGGGCAAGAGCATTGACCTCAAAATTGACGGCTACACCGAGGCGCAGCGTTACTTTCTGGGCTTTGCGCAGGTTTGGTGCCAGAACCAGACCGAGCAGTCGGCCCGTCAGGCTGCGCTGGTTGACCCCCACTCGCCAGGGCGCTGGCGCGTCAACGGCACAGTGCAGAACTTTGACCAATTCGGCAAGGCTTTTGGATGCACCAAGGGTCAACCGATGTATCCGGTGGACTCCTGCCGGGTTTGGTAGGGCGGCTTTACCCCTGGCCTGGAGCTGTGGCGCGTTGGCGCCGCGGCATCGGGCCAGTGGCGTAAGGGCCAGTTGGCTGGCGATAGCAGTTTATTTTCCTGTAGATGCAGGTGGACGTTTTCGCCGTTTCAGCGTCTAAATCACATCCGTTCTGGAACCAAATGGCTCGACCGGCCCGAAAGAGGGGATTGAGCCGAGTCCAACGCTGCGACGGACAGGTGAAAAACGCTCTTTTGCCCAGTCTTTCGCCAAAACTAGGCACAACCACCCCTGGGCTTTTACAATGCAACAGGGACCCGTCCCAACCCAGCTCTGCTGTGGAACTAGCAAACTTGGCGGCGCA
>JBEKQD010000091.1:0-26303 GCA_049520075.1 Occallatibacter sp.
AGTGATTCCTTTAGGTAGAAGGCAACCTTGGCTTCCAGCAGAAGCGCAACGTCGAAGACAAAGAACCGGTCCTTCCGCAGCGGCTGTAGTACGCCGAACTGGACCAAATTCTGGAGATCCTTGGGCGTCACACCCAGAACCGCGCTCGCTTCTCGAAGTTTGAGTTGAATCGTCTGCATGTCGCCACCTTCATCTAAAGTTTAGATGAAAACGCAAGGCAGCGCAAGAAGAATGAGTCGGCGAGCCAAGAGCAGCTCGTAGCGCTATCCTGTGACCGGCAACCAGCGTTCTGTCCACGACCAGGTTTCCAGAAGCGGTTGGGGGCCAGGTTAACCCTTCGGTAACTGCTTAAGGTATTGCCCTTTTCAGCGTTACTCTGTATTGCTATATATCGCTTATTATCATCTCGTTACGGAATATGAAATGAACAGACGGACTGTGGGTACTGCCCACATTTTGGCACTTTTTTGAAGCAGTCTATCCACAAATGTCCCCACAGCGTTTTGGGGTGAACCCCTTCGTTGAGACAGTTTTCTATTGCTACACCGGCAGCATTGCTCCTGAAGTCGTTCAATCCTCGCACCAAAACAGGAAGGGCAACCAGTAGAAGCCGCCATCGACCAGCGGCGCCAGTTCTTCGGGACCGAGCGCGACCGGCTGTATCAGATTGAAATCTTCTATTGCATCGTCCTCGAAGGCCCAAGATCAGAGGCCGGAATTGGCGCGGCGCTCAATGCGTACTTTGCTACGATTCTCGGCAACTATGCCATGAATCTGCGCAGGCTTTACCTCCTGAATTCCAATTACGCCGATCTCTCGTTCATGTTCACGATTCTTCCCGGAGAGAAATCGAACGCGCATCTCGGCTATGAGTATTTGGCCGCGCTCGAAACCGACAACAGCGCACCGTACTTTCTCAATCCACATAACGGCGAAGTCGCGCACACGCTCATCCTCGGGATGGCCGGTTCCGGCAAATCGTACTTTTGCAATTTCCTTCTGCAAAATACGCAGAAGTACGCGCCGCTGACCTTCATCTGCACAAAATGGATAATCTTAGTATGTTCGATAACTTACAGAAGCGCAAACAAGCCTAAACGAACTGTGGAGAGTCAACAACAATCTTTTCGATGGTCCCGAGTCTCGTGTTTCCCCTTTATTCATGCGAGTTTCAGCGTCACACCATTTTTAGCTTCACCGGGATTTTCACACCATGACAGGCATCTGGCCCGAAATCGGGTGATCGCAAACCCCGGAAACTACAGAGCCGAACCGGCATTTATCTATAGCCTGACAGACGCTCGATAGGTCACACTTTTATAATCATCACACTGAGGGTCCCGGGATGGGTAACCAGCCAATTCGCATCTTGAGCGTCGAAGACCATCCCGTTTTCCGGGAGGGCTTGAGCACAATCATTGCTTCTCAGCCAGACATGATTCTCGTTTCACAGGCAAACGATGCCGTTGAGGCGCTCTCGGAGTTCCGTAGACACCGCCCCGATGTCACGCTAATGGATCTCCGTCTTCCTGGCACGAATGGTACAGATGCACTGGTTGCGATTCGCGGAGAATATCCGCAGGCGCGTATTGTCATGCTGACCACCTCTGACAGTGATGGAGAAATTCGGCGGGCCATGCGGGCCGGGGCGTCTGGATACATTCTCAAGAGCATGCCGAAGAACGAATTGCTGGGGGTGATCCGGACAGTCCACGCAGGTCGACGATATCTTCCTCCTGAAGTGGCGGCGCGCCTCTCCGAGCACTATGGCGAAGACGACCTTACTTCCCGCGAGTTGCAGGTGCTCCAGCTCATTCGCGATGGCCATCGAAACAAGCAGATTGCCGATCAGCTCGCCATCGCTGAGACGACAGTCAACTTCCACATCAAGAATCTCGTGGACAAACTGCAGGCGAACGACAGAACTCATGCTGTCACAATTGCGGTGCGGCGGGGTCTACTCGAAATCTGATAGCGCACTGTAGAAAACTCCAGCTCACTGGCAGCAGATTGTGACATTCCACAAATATATCAAGTACGCTATCGTGAAACGTTGAAGGGAATCCTTATGATGCGGATGCCGCGGATTTAAATCCTGGACACTGCTGGTGCTCCACAACGACATAAGATGAGTCCGCAGGACCCAACTCCGCTACTGAAGCTTGACTCAGGAGGAACTACTTGAAATCGCCAAGGTGGCCAAGTTGAGGACCTCGCGTTCGCTCCGTCTATGTTTCTTCTTGCTCTGGGCAACCTGCATCGCGTGGGCGGTCGATCCCAACAAGCGGATCTCGCAATATGGGCACACCGCTTGGAGAATTCAGGACGGCATCTTTAGCGGTGCGCCGAACGCCATTGCGCAGACTACAGACGGATATCTTTGGATTGGGACGCAAAATGGGCTTATCCGTTTCGACGGGGTTCGCTTTGTTCCTTGGGTTCCAGTGAAAGGAAGACTCTTGTCAAGCGGCATCTTTTCGCTCCTGGCTGGAACGGATGGAGGCTTGTGGATTGGAACATCAACGAACCTCGCCCATCTTCAGAACGGCAATTTGACCAATTACTTGGATGCAGACGGACGCGTCAATTCTATCGTTCAGAGCCACGATGGAAGAATCTGGATCACGCGGTCACGAGTTCATGATGACAAAGGCCCTCTCTGTGAGGTCAAGGGGACGTCGCTTCGCTGCTATGGAAAGGCAGATGGAATCACTCCTCCTTATGCTGTACCGCTCGCTGAGGATTCCGAGGGGAACCTTTGGATCGGCAGCGTCAACCTTCTAATACGTTGGAGAGCAGGCTCATCCACTATATTCACTCCGTCAAAAGCAAAGAGCGGAGAAGGGCTAAGCGGCGTTCAAGCCATTGCCGCCGGCCTGGACGGTTCGATCTGGAGCGGAATGGATCGCCGCAGACCAGGGCTGGGGTTGCAGCGGTGGTTGCATGGCGTTCGGAAGCCCCTCAGCCCGAAACTAGACGAGAACGCCCTCCAGGTTAGTGCTCTGTTTGTAGACCGCGAGAACGCCCTGTGGATTGGGACCGAAGACCAGGGTATCTATCGCTTGAACGGCGACAAGGTTGACCGGTTCTCCAGCGCGGACGGTCTGTCAAGCGACTCCGTAACTGCCTTCTATGAAGACAGTGAAGGAAACATTTGGATTGCAACGACCGAAGGGATCGATTGTTTTCGAAACGTTCGCGTCACCACATTCTCAACTCGACAAGGGCTCAGTGCCAATCTGGTCGATTCGGTCCTTGCGGCGCGAGATGGAACGATCTGGATCGGAAACCATGGTGCGCTTGATTCCCTTCGCGGAGATCGGCTGTCATCCATCCACTTGACTAACGGTTTGCTCCGCCAGCAAGTGACGTCAATGCTTGAAGATCACGCGGGCCGACTCTGGGTGGGAATCGAAGATCGTCTGTACGTTTATGAGAACGGGAAATTTGATCCGATTCGACGAAACAATACCAGTGAGATCGGTGCGGTCATTGCGATCACGGAAGACCGAGACAATAACATTTGGGCGGAAGTCCTTGGAAGCCCCGCGAAACTACTTCGTATTCAGGGTCGTGAGGTTCGCGAAGAACTTCCTGCATCTCGCATACCGGCTGCCGCCGCCCTCGCCGCCGATCCCCAAGATGGGATCTGGCTGGGCTTGGTCGACGGCGACTTAGCTCGATATCGGCACGGGCGGCTTGAAACCTTTTCCCCCGAGAACGCTGCTAATTCCCCGGTGCGACAGATCCTTGTCCGGGCCGATGGGTCGGTATTAGTTGCTACCTCATCTGGACTTACTGAATGGCACAATGGATCACAGCGGACATTGACCAGCCAAAACGGTCTCCCTTGCAACAGTTTGTACGGTCTGGTTTCGGATAACAAGAATGCTCTTTGGCTTTACGCACAGTGTGGCCTCGTTAGAGTCGCAGGTACGGAATTGCGGGAGTGGTGGGATGGCACCAACGCTGGTGTGAAGGCCGACATCTTCGACGTGTTCGACGGCGCCAGGCCATGGTCTGCGGCCTTTCAACCTCACACCTCTCGCTCTCCCGACGGGCGCTTGTGGTTCGCTAATCAAAATGTCGTGCAGATGATTGATCCCAATCATCTGGAAATGAACTCTCTACGGCCGCCGGTTCATATTGAGCAGATCGTCGCGGACAGAGTGAACTACTCTGCAGGCGATCAAAATAACCTCCCTGCGCTAACACGCAATCTGGAGATCGACTACACCGCGCTGAGTTTCGTCGTGCCTCAGAAAGTGCGTTTTCGTTATAGATTGGAGAATTACGATCCTGGTTGGCAGGAACCAGGAACAAGGCGCCGGGCTTTCTATAGCGGCCTCCGTCCCGGTAAGTACCGGTTCCACGTGATCGCATGCAACAACGATGGCGTCTGGAATGAAGAAGGTGCAATCCTGGACTTCACCATTGCACCCATGTGGTATCAAACGACGTCGTTCCGGATCTTATGCTTCGTCTCTTTCGTCATCATCGGGTCGATTCTCTACCGTATACGAGTCCAGCAGGTCGCAAAAGCCATTGGCGTCCGCTTCGATGAGCGGCTTTCGGAACGTACACGCATGGCACGAGAACTGCATGATACCTTCATTCAGACGATTCAAGGCAGCAAGCTCGTCGTCGACGATGGCCTTGAGGAGCCACTGGATCCGGAGAAGATGCGCCGTGCATTGGGACAAGTCTCCGGTTGGCTTGAGCAGGCAATTGAGGAAGGCCGCGCGGCCCTGAACTCGCTGCGGTCATCAACTACGCTGAAGAACGAGCTTGCACCGGCGCTGCGGCGAGCCGCCGAAGGTGGAGTTGTCCCCGATGGAATGACAGTATCGGTCTCGGTCATTGGGGATGCGCGGGAGTTGCATCCGATCGTTCGCGATGAGCTGTATCGAATTGGAAACGAAGCTATCCAAAATGCAAAGACCCATTCTCATGGGAGTCGTCTGAGCATCGACCTGACCTACGGCCACGACCTGACACTTCATGTGGGGGACAATGGGGTCGGAATCGATCCGGACTATGCCATAGGTGGGAGAGAGGGTCATCATGGCCTGCAGGGCATGCGTGAGCGCGCTGCCCGCATCCAGGGAAGATTAACCATCCTCAGTTCCACTGAATCCGGAACTGACATCTCCGTGATTGTGCCCGGCAGCGTGAGCTTCTTGAATCCCGACACTGGCATATTCTCCTGGCTTCGAAATGCGTATCGTCGCGTCATTCGCAATCGTGATCCATTTTGAATTCCCTCGCATTGTCCATCGAACAATCAACCGTACCTACAGAGAATACTAGGGCATATTCTGTAGTTTAAAATGTGTTGCGCGTCCTGGGAAATCTCTATCGTGTGGTTAGATAGGCAGTGGTAAAGCACGCCAGGCCAACTAAACAAAGCAACTGGTGAATCTGTGTCACTATCTCCCCATGGTGAAGAATCGAGAACCGTATGCGTCATCGGGAATCGAAGCAGACCGGTCGGCAACTGGAAGAGATCGCACTTTTTCATGCGAACCTGATCATCTTGGCGGAGCGCGAGTTGGCAGCCTTTGCCGGAGCGGTGAGTGAGCTGTTTGGCCCCGAACAGGCACGCGTGTCCACTGCGGAGTGGATAGATGAGCTGGAGTCTTTGAATTGGCCAGCCAGGCCAGGAGTTTCGGATTTTCGTCGAATTACGACCGCAGCATCGGCCAGGCTCGCCCATCGACAACTAATCCCGTGTTTCATTCAATCCAAGGGGGAGGCCTCGCATACATGAATACAGCCGCCCAAGTCCCCACTGTCTGGAATCAACTCGCCGAGGCCATGTATCTCAAGGATTCGCTCACGGCCCAGGTCACCCTATCCGAACATGCCACGTCCCCGTTTGCGAGGATCCAGAGCAGCAAAGGTCTGCCGGAAATTGCACGTCCGATCGTTAGAGAGGAGGGCTTTATAGTTGCCTTGCAACTCAAAGCTATACCTTTTATTGAGCAATTCTTCGGAAAGACTAAGGTATCGAGTGGTTCTTATCCTATCGGTGGAGTTAGTGCAATCGACTTACGGAAAGAGCCCGCAGTTCTGCTCCCGCACCCCTTCGATGCATTGGTGCTGTATGTCACTCAAGCTTCTCTGGATGAAGTTGCCTATGCCCATGGGGCGCGACGCGTGGAGCAATTGGTTTGGCCGCTTGGGCATTTCGACCCCGTCGTCTACCACCTTGGAAAGACCCTTCTCACTTCGCTTGGGCAACCCCATCACACTTCGAAGCTTGTCGTTGACCATGTTCTGCATGCCTTGAATTGTCATTTTGTCTGCTCTTATGGCGGTGTGAAAATGTTGGCCCAGCAATTTCGTGGTGGACTCTCCTCCTTGCAGAAGCGAAAAGCAACAGAGCTACTGGAGGCCAACCTGGATGGCAAGATAGCCCTCCATCAAGTTGCGGAAGCATGTGACTTATCGGTAGGCCACTTTGCTCGGGCCTTCAGGCAGACCTTTCGCAGGCCGCCTTATAAGTGGTTGATTGAACGTCGCGTGGATAGAGCCAGAGATCTCATGACGAATTCCCGGCTGTCTCTTGCCGACATCGCCATTCAATCCGGATTCGCGGATCAATCTGCACTCAACCGCACCTTTAAAAGACTTCACGGGGTAGCGCCGGGAATATGGCGACGGACGACGACTCGCGGCCCCAGCGGTTCAGACAGTTCAAGTGGAGCAGATGCTGGTCCATACCAACAATTGCATGCATGACTGGCGAACAGGTTGTTCTCATGCAACAGGAATGGCCAACTCCTGATGGCTTTCGCCTAGATTCTTCCCCTCACCAGAACTAGTCTCAGATGTAACGGGCAAGCGAATGTGAAAATGGCCACAAGTTTTGCCGATCGGCACGCGTAGTGAAGATCACAATTTGAGAGGACAATTCATGAGAACAAGGACAGCTATTCAAGCAGTGTTGAGTGTCGGACTTCTGCTGACGGCAGGATTCCATCGCGTTGGCTATGCCCAACAATCACCAGAATCGTCGCGAGACAACTTCAGTCGCGGCGTCAAGAATATCGTGCTGGTTCACGGAGCATGGGCTGATGGCTCAAGCTGGTCCGGCGTAATCCCCCTGCTGGAGGCCCAGGGTTACCATGTGGTCGCAGTACAACTTCCCCTTACGTCCCTGGCAGATGATGACGCCGTGACGCAGCGTGCAATCACGCGCATTACAACGGCATATCCGGGTCCCGTGCTGCTTGTCGGACACTCTTATGGTGGCGTCGTTATTGGAGACACGCCTGGAAACGATCCAAATGTTGCAGGGCTGGTATATGTTGCCGCATTTGCTCCCGACAGCGGTGAATCCGCGCTCTCACTACTGGGGACGCTAAAGACCCCTTCTCCGATCACGCCGTTTCTTGTCTTTGACGCGGCCGGCCAATTCGTAACGATCTCCGCACAAGGCGTGGCCGAGGCCTTTGCTCAAGACTTATCGAAGCGTGAACAGGTGGTGCTGACGGCTACACAAGGTCCTGCGTCTGTTGCAGTCCTCTCGGCGACGCCGACTGTCATACCCGCTTGGCGAACGAAACCTTCATGGTTCATCATCGCCTCTCAAGATAAGGCGATTACTGCAGGTCTGGAGGAGTCGATGGCGGAAACAATTGGGGCCACAACGATCACATTGCCGACCTGCCATCTGGCAATGCTTCAGGAGCCGCTGAGAGTCGCAGAGTTTATCGAGCAAGCCGCGACATCGGTTGGAAGCCGGTAATAACCTGGATTGAAGCGGGAATGCCTCTGCAAATGGACACGAATCTGTGTCCATTTGCAGAGCAGGCTTTTGGTTTCCGTCTATCCGGATACGTTTTTGGGAGTGTATCGTGGGAGCGACCGACCTTGGCTCCCCAAATTATTGCGCGTCATCGAACGACCTCGCGCCGGACGGCAGGACGACGAGCCGAGTTTGTTACAGAACTCGGATCGTCTGTGCGGACTTGCGAAGCAGGAACGTCCGGAAGGATACAGGTTGCATATCGGATTCCCTACCTGAACTGGCCCTTTCGGATGGACTCTCTTTTGGGAAGCACCAATCCGAGTTGTTATAGGCCCAAATCGGTCAACCCTGGATGTTCATCGGGGCGTCGTCCGAGAGGCCAATGGAACTTCCGTTCAACCTCGGTAATCCTGAGTTCATTGATGCTTGCGTGCCTCGTATGCATCAGCCCTTCAGAGTCGAACTCCCAATTTTCGTTGCCGTAGGCCCGGAACCAATTGCCCGAGTCATCGTGATACTCGTACGCAAACCGGACGGCAATCCGGTTGTCAAGATATGCCCAGATTTCTTTGACGAGTCGGTAGTCGAGTTCTCGGGCCCACTTCCGTGTAAGCAGTGCGACGATCTCTCGACGCCCGTTGGCGAACTCGGCTCGATTTCGCCAGCGCGAATCTACGGTGTACGCAAGGGAGACCTTTTCCGGGTCTCGGCTGTTCCAGCCGTCTTCTGCCAATCGAACTTTTTGGATAGCAGTTTTCAGAGTAAAGGGAGGCAGTGGTGGGCGAGGGGCCATGGCAATATCCTTTCGTAGTTAATTGCTCAGTTGGATTCGAAGGAAGACGGAGGGCCCGGTCATAGGCCGACGCCTTTCAATCTCTACTCTCGTGTCTGTCTGGGATGCAATAGCTTGCAAATTACTCCAGCGGCATCAGCTCGCCAAACACTGTGGGGATCAGCTCGGCGACCGTCGGATGGATGCGCACCGAGTGCAGCAGAAGCGATACCGGTTTGCGCGCGTACATCGCTGTGAGGATGCAGTGAATGGCCTCATCGCCACCCGTGCCCAGGATCGTCGCGCCGAGTATCTCCTTCGTCTCGGCATCGGCCAGCACCTTCATGAATCCGTCCGTCTCGCCCTTCTCGACGGCGCGGCCGACCTTGGTCATCGGGCGAATCCCCATCAGTGCCGGACGGCCACGCTCGCGCACTTCACGTTCGTTCATGCCTACCTGTGCCAGCGGCGGATCGATATAAACAGCATGGCATGGGATGCGGTCGTCGACGCTGCGTGATCCGCCGTCAAGCAGGTTCGCTGCAACGATCTCATAGTCATTGTAGGAAGTGTGCGTAAACGCGCCGCGCCCGTTGCAGTCTCCCATCGCCCACACGCCGGGTATGGCGGTCTCCAGCCGCTCGTTTACCGGGATGTATCCCTTCTCATCGCGCTCGATGCCTGCCGCTTCAAGCCCAAGGTCATCCGTGTTCGGGGTGCGGCCTGTCGCCAGCAGCACATGGCTCGCAGCGATCTCCTGGGCATTTTCCTGACAGTCCACATGGACCACCGGCCGCGAATCCTGCATTCCCAACCGAATGCACTCCGCCTGGGTGCGAATATGTATGCCTTCCTTCTCAAGAATGGCGCGCACAGCGTCCGAAACATCGGCATCTTCGTGGTTCAGTAATTTGGACTGCCGTTCTACTATCGTGACATCCGAACCGAAGCGCCGAAACATTTGCGCAAACTCCAGCCCAACGTAGCTGCCGCCAACGACCACCAGGTGCGATGGCAGAACACCGAGCGTGAGTATCGAGGAATTTGTCATGTACGGGACCTCGTAAATGCCTCCAAGTTTGGGGATGGCAGCCCTCGTTCCCACATTCAGAAAGATCTGCTTCGCCTGCAACACATCTCCGTTGACGGTAACGGAGTCCCGCCCAACAAAGCGCGCATCGCCATGGATGACGGTGCAGTGCTTCATGCCGCCCAGCCACTTTTCAAGACCCTGGCGAGACTTCGATACAATCGCATCCTTCCTTCTCTGAATCGCAGCGAGGTCGATCCCGGAGGGGCGTTGTGGTGGCAGACCCATATCTTCCGCGCGACGAATCGTCTGCGCGGCTTTGGCGCTCGCCACCAGCGCTTTGGTGGGCGTGCAGCCCGTGTTCACACACGTGCCGCCGAGCAGGTCTCGCTCGATCAGCGCCACGGTCTTCCCTGCATCGTTGAACCGGCCCGCCAGCGATGGCCCTGCCTGGCCGGCGCCAATAATGATTGCGTCAAATGTCTTGTTCATTTAAACCTCGCAACTCCCGCATTGCGGCGGTGGCAAAGAACATAATCGCTGCACATGATCCGCCAGCAGATGCTGGGGCGAATCATGTGCGGCAGAACGAATCTCGCAGGCTCATTACCGGAGAGCCTCTTCGTCGTAGTCTTCAGCACCTGTGCTTCGCGTTCGAGATGTGCACGGCTCGAGCACCTGCATACTGTTGGCGCCTCCTTCCGCACAATCGATGTCCGCCAACTTGTATTTCTTGCCCTCAATATACTGCGTTGTGATGCATAGACAAAAACATCAATAAAGCTGACATTATCGCTCATGCACTAACTCTAAAACTAGTCCTAGGGGAGGGGACATTCTTAGCAGAAAACAACACAATTTGGCTATCAGTGATGGATACGTCGAAAATTGCAAGTCGTCTCACGCTATCGAGCACAAGGATAAGACTCCAGGTTCCATAATAGAAAAAGTCTGGCCCGATTGACGGCTACGCTTCGCATGGCGTGCCGGTAAAGAAACGTCGAAGCACCTAAGGTGAGGAGTTAAGGAGAAGACAGCGATGAGTGAGGAACGGGCGCTATCCGCTCGAAGATGCGGCAAGAGCGCAGTTGGCATTGCGGAACGGCGGAAAAGGGACCTGGAAAGATCGTACTGAAAGTGGGCTGAGGCTGTATGGTAGACCGGCTGTCTTCGGCGGAAAAAAGTGAATTCGCGAACGGATCAATGCTTGAAGAAGGAGAGCACGCACATGACTGACACTAAAATCTCTGCGACAAAGGTATGGCTCATCACCGGAAGTACCCGCGGATTGGGACGGGCACTTGGGGAAGCGGTCCTCGCAGCCGGGCACAGACTTGTGGCAACAGCGCGTGATCCAGGACAACTCAAGGACCTGGTGGCGCGCTATCGCGATCAGGTTCGCGCCGTAGCTCTTGATGTGACAAGCGAGCAAGCGGCGGCCAGTGCCGTTGCTGAAGCCATCAAAGCGTTTGGGCGATTGGATGTGGTTGCCAACAATGCCGGCTATGGCGACGTCTGCCCAATCGAAGATATGAGCATGGCCGAATTTCGAGCACAAATAGAAACAAACCTGTTCGGCGTCATTCATGTCACCAAAGCGGCCCTTCCGTTTATGCGCGAGCAAGGAAGTGGCCACATTCTCCAATTTTCCTCGGTCGGCGGTCGAATAGGCCCAGTTGGCCGTGCAGCCTATGCTGCCGCAAAATGGGGAGTGGAAGGTTTCTCGGAAGTTCTATCGAAAGAGGTTGGTCCTCTCGGTGTAAAGGTAACTATCATTGAACCAGGGGGCTTTCGCACCGACTTTGCAGGCTCCTCCACTGCAATCCGCGAGGGACGCCCTGAGTATGACGCGACAGTGGGCAAGACTGCACGGTTTCAACGCGACTTCAACGGAAAGCAACCGGGAGATCCAGGAAAAGCAGCGGCTGCCGTGCTCCACATTACCAGCATCGATAACCCTCCGCTCAGGCTGATTCTCGGCAGCGATGCCTTCCAGGCTATCGAACAGAATGACCTAGCCAAATTGAATTTCGACAGACAGTGGAAGGAACTAAGTATCTCAACAGACTTCGCTCTAGGGTAATTATCCTTGGGGACGTTTCGCGAAAATTCAGTAAGATTGAACAAATCGCAGGGAGCGGCGGAGCTTCCAACGACTGAGAAAAGCAACGAACCTTATCGTATTTCCAGCACGCACCTTCGACGTGCTTCTGACTAAGGCATCAATGCGGTCTTCTCATCGGCGTAGACCATCGCTGCACAACAGCCTTTTCAGCAGCCTGTTAGGTCTTCAGAAATGCGAGTAGCTCTGCATTTACCTGGTCCGCATGGGTGGTGCAAAGACCGTGAGGCGCACCCGGGATCACCTTCAGGACTGAACTCTTGACAAGCTTCGTGGAGAGGATCGAGGCATCGTCTATCGGCACAATCTGGTCGGCATCCCCTTGCAGGATCAATGTCGCGATGTTCATTTTCTTGAGGTCGTCTGTGAAGTCTGTCTCCGAGAAGGCCTCAATGCAGTCATACGACGCGACGATGGAAGACTGCATTCCCTGCTGCCAGAATGAATCCCGAACTCCTTCGGATGCCTTTGCGTCCGGTTTGTTATACCCGTAGAAAGGGAGACTTAGGTCCCTGAAGAACTGCGCGCGATTGTTGCGTACGCCGGCGCGGATGTCGTCAAACACTGATTTTGGCGAACCGCCAGGATTGTTCTCAGTCTTCAACATGATCGGCGGTACAGACGCGATCAGAACAGCTTTGGACACCCGCTGGGCTCCGTGCCGCCCAATGTAACGCGCGACCTCTCCTCCGCCAGTCGAGTGGCCCACCATGGTTATCGCCTTCAGGTCGAGTTTCTCAACAAGCTCGGCTAGATCGTCAGCATAGGTGTCCATGTTGTTGCCGGTCCAAGTCTGGCTGGAGCGACCATGTCCTCGCCTGTCATGTGCGATGACCCTGTATCCTCTCTGAGCGAGAAATAGCATTTGAGCGTCCCAGGCATCGGCGCTAAGCGGCCAGCCGTGTGAGAACGTGACAATAGGTCCGGTTCCCCAGTCCTTAAAGTAAATTGATGTCCCATCTTTGGTCGTGAAGGTATTCATTGTGCTTCCTCCGTGTCTGTCACCGCATAAAGCGGGCGTGTTTGAGTTTGAGGTCAAAACGTTCATACAGTTCTGGATGCGCCGTGGTTGTCTCTAACAAGTCTTTCGCGGGCGTGAAGTCATATTGCGTCCTATTCAACGGCCATCGGCAGGCTCATTCGTTCTCACGCTACTCTCATTGAGATCGATATTCTTTGCAAGAAACAACGTGACTTGGCTATTCCTGATGAAGCTGTGGAGTTCTCTGTTTTTTGGTTTTATTTACTGGTTAGTTTGGTTTATTGTTGTGGTGATCGCCGTGCTCTGCGAACCGCTTTCGCGTTTCGCTTGCTGCTCCCCGCGCTGTAAGGGATGAACCGCCGCCGGCATATTTTCTCTAGCATTAGCCTTCCTGGAATCGGCTTTCTATGCAGAAAGCATCAAGACTTGGCCATTCCTGATGGATCTACGAGGTTGGCAGCGACGGGAGGCTCACAATGGCATCTGATGTTGAGAAGGACGTGATCGCAAGGGGGGCTCTGGAACGTCTGCGGCCTTCGAATTGAAGTCATCTGGTTCAGACCATCTACTACTTGGTCTCCACCCGCCGCAATTTGCCTAATGGTAGATAGCGAAACCTCATAGGCTACTGCCCTCAACCTGGCGATTCAAAGAATCGCCTTTCTAAGGAGAATGATATGTCTGTGTTGATCTCTGCTTTCGTGTTGGGTGTTGCGTGCGGTCTCCGCGCCATGGTTGGTCTTGCCGCTACGAGTTGGGCGGCTAACTGCCAGCAGATTCCGCTTGAAGGAACCTGGCTCTCATTCCTCGGATTTCGCTTCACCCCCTACATCACGAGCCTGCTGGCTGTGGGCGAAGTGATTAACGATAAGTTGCCCAAGACCCCCAGCCGCCTTGTGCCTCCGCAATTCGGCGGTCGAGTGGTGATGGGCGCGCTCACGGGATCCGCTATCGGGCTCTCGCAAGGGCACATCATCATCGGTGCTCTGTCGGGAGTCATCGGCAGTGTCGTCGGAACACTTGCAGGCTCCAAGGCAAGAGCCTTTGCAGCGCGACTGTTCAAACGCGATCTGCCTGCTGCATTGCTCGAAGACGTTCTCGCAGTCGGTCTAGCCGTCCTTGCCATCGTAACGCTCCGCTAGGCAACTTCCGAAGCCTATCGGCTTCTTCTCACAATAGGGGCTGCGTTGTTCGGTCACTCATCACCAATCTTCGCGAGAAGGACACTCAACGAAAAGACTATTCGTAATTTTCGCTTCTTTGTTTGTTTAGGAAGTCGTCATCGCTTTGGGCTCTCACGCACCGAGAGCAATGGTGACCGCGTCTTCAATCACCGGCCTTCAGATTACACTTTCCAAGTTCATTCTGGGGATAGCCTCTACTGAGCGCGTGACGCAGCCTCCTCAATTACGGCTGCAACTTCCCGAGGTCTTGAAACGTAAACCGAGTGGCTGGCGCCTGAGATTTCGACTTTGTGGCTGTTGGCTCGTGCCGCGTACCACCGCTCGAGATCCGGATTGATAGTCCTGTCCTTTGTTGCCACGATCATCCAGCTCGGTTTGCTTCTCCATGCAGGTTTGGTGATGACTCCCTTGAAGTTCTCAGCGAAGTTAAATACCTGCGATCCCGCCATAAGAGCGGCTTGTTGAGCAGGTAAGTCGGCTGCAAAGAACTCATGAAACTGCGCCGGATCCAGATAGGTAAAGCCGTCAGCGGTCTTCTTGATTGCGGTCGACTTGCTCAGGTCACTGGGGAAGCGCTTTCCGTCATCAGCTTCGTTCTCTCCGACATCTGGCATGTGGGCTGCCACGTATACCAATCCAGCAACTGATGGCTCCGTGCCGGCCTCGGTAATGACTGCGCCGCCGTAGCTGTGAGCTACGAGAATGCACGGTCCATTTTGTAGTGCAAGGATGCGCCTTGTGGCTGCCACATCTTCCTTGAAGGAAGTCTCCGGCTCTTGAACGATGCTGACGTTGTAGCCATCCTCGCTGAGGATGTCGTAGACTCCCTTCCAACCAGACCCATCCGCCCAGGCTCCGTGAACCAGAACGATGTTACGAATACGATGTGTTTCGCTCTGCGCATTCAGGCGAGCTGTGGCGCCACCGAGGAAGCCTGCAGCAAGTGCGAAGACGAGAACGATTGATTTTGTTGGGTTCGTCATGTGCACAATCCTTTCTTGTTGGGCCGTGCAGTTGCACTGGAGGCTAATCGCCCCCAGTTGGCTCGGGTCATGCCGATAATCCAGACGGCATCGATTACGAGGTAGACAGCGTTCATTTGGAGTCCAACGATGGATGAACGCGGACTTAATCCGCAGCCGCAGTCAGAATCCTCTCGACCTTTGCGTCAAGTTCCCGCGCTACTTTGAGAGCATCGCTGTTCCCATACGGCGCAAGATAGGAGGCCATCCTGTCATACGAGATGCGGACGCTATCTGGGCGCTCCTCGATGAGGATGGTTACTGGGGCATAAGAGCCTGCGTCAACAACATGCTTCACCATCTCCTTCATGATCAGTGGATTCCCTGCAACAATGCGCAGAATTCTCGGCTTGGTAGTTCCATTCTCTTTCCGGAGAACTTCGCCGAGGTCGAACCGCGTAAACTCCATAAGGCCGTTCGGTTGAGTCACCGGATCGACAACTTGTTTCATTTCGGCTTCGTTTTGCGCGGCTGAAAAGCTCTTGCGAAATGCATCCATATCCGGATGCCCGATCGCCGCGTCGATTCGGGCAACCACCTTGTCAAAGGGCTCGGTGGTAACGATATTAACTCGTTGGACGTGAATTTCTTGAATGTTCATATGCGTTGACCCTCAACCACAAGATCTTTGCAATCAATTCATCCCTGCAACCATCGTATACTCCAATGGCTTTCGCCTTTCGAAGGCGCAGGTCACCTATCTCCACATCTCATCGCTTATAACGCAACGGACATCCAATCCTTCCGTAGTGCCACACGCATACGCCATGAGACTCGTGCATCAGCTCAGAACAAATAGCGGAGAGAAAACTGTTGCACTCGCGGCTTGGTAAGCGTCGCATCATACACTCCGAATTCGCCACTGGTTGTCATGTTCTGCAGTGAGGTGAGCGGGTTGACGTCGAAACGAACGGAGTTTGAAAGATTGAAGACTTCCCAGGCAAAGCGGATGCTGTTGCGTTCGTTTGTCTTCCAGGTCTTCGACAATCGGGCGTCGGCGCCAAAGTAGCCGTCGCCGCGGAAGTTGTTGCGCTGCCCGGCTTCGCCCGGATACGGGTTGCGCATATTGTTTAGTGCTTGAGCGGGATTCGCAAAAACCTGCGCTTGACCATGGTCGATGTGAGTGCCGGTTTGGATGGGCCCGGTCTGAACCATGTTGCTCTGCTCATCCCAATCGGTTCCCCATCCGACGGCTCCATTCACAACGCGGTTCGCGCCGCCCAGCAGCGTCTTGCCTTTTCCAAGCGGAAGCTCAGCCACCCAATTGCCGCTAACCAAGTGGTGGACGTCGAAATCTGATACGGCGCGATTCAAGCGCGGATTCCAAGCGTTGAGAATGGCTCCGAAGCTGCTGCCGGCGCTGGTGCCGGTACTGGAAGAGAACATGGTGCGCTCGCTGTCCGACCCCATGTCGATTGATTTGGAAAATGTATAACTCAGTTCCATCTGTACGCCCTGATTCAAACTCCGTCGCAGCGTGACTTGCCCGGCGTTATAGCTGCTGCTTCCGATGGACGACCAGGCATACATGCTGGCATATTGGCGCGGCCAGAAACGATTCGGCGTGCCGCCGCAGCCAGGAGCGCAGAGAATGTCGAGCATGTAGAGCGATCCCGTCTCATTGCCGGGAAGCCATAGATTGTAGATATTTTGGGTCGCACTCTGGCCGTCTCCGGCTGCATCGGGAAACATATTCTCGAAGTAGGGGATAGTCGGTGCGCTGCCAACTCCAGCATACTTTTGCTTGGAGAGTTGAGTAGCGGCAGAGAAATAATCCTGGCCCGATTTTGGATCTACCAGATCGAGTGGCTGCGCGAGGTCGATCTGCTGCAACTGGTGACGGCCGAACCTGCCGATGTAGGCGATTTCAAGCGCGAACGCGCGATGCAGCTCGCGTTGAATCGAGAAATTGATCACTTGCGAATAGGGCGTCTTCATGCGATCGTCGAGGCCGTGCGCGATTTCGAAACCCGTCCAAAGTGGATCGTTCGGCGCTAGCGCTGGATAGGTGATCGAGCTTGAGGGCTTGCCGGTTATATCGGGAAGATCGTGAATGCCGGTGAAGCGTGGCGAGGTCGCCGGAGTAAGCAAGTTGGTGGGATTGGTGATGCTTTCGCTTAAGCCAAATGCTCCGTACTGGTCGAAGAGATTGACGATTCCTTCGCCGTAGTGGTCGTAATAGATGCCGTAGCCGGCGCGGATTGAACTTTCTTCTGCCGCGCCAAAGAGTTTGTGCAGAAAACCTTGCGCGACGCCGGGGGAGAAAGCGACGGCGATGCGAGGAGCAATGTTTCCTTTTTCCATCGGCCAGTAGGCTTGTAATCCTCGCGCCTGCCCCGATGGCGCAAAGGTTAGATCTGGCTGCACGCTATTGCCCAGCGTAGCCTGCTGTGCGCGAGTCCTGAACCACTGGTCGATATTGATTGTGGGCTGCGCCTGCTGCCCGTGAATCTCATAAGGCGTCTGCAGCAGGGTGTGGCGCAATCCGAATGTAAGCGTGAGACGCCGCTGAAGGCGCCAGGAATCCTGCAGATAATATTCAAACTCGTTGTTCTTGAATTCGCGATCGAGGATTGCTCCAGTGGGCAGTAGACTTGCCGTGTTCCCGCCGGGTGCGATCTGGTAATTGGATTGCGTTGTTACTAAGTCAAGCAGGCCGGCAAGATTGCCCATCGCAAAGTTGTATGAGTCTGCGAAACTACCTGCGACTGCCGGATGCCCGAAGGCTGCCGGATCGAAGCTCTGTCCGGTGTTGGCAATGCCGGCCTGGGCCAAAGCGTAGGCGTTGGTATAACCGTAGCTATAGGAGAAAGCATCCGAGCGGCGATGATCGAGAATCAGTCTGTAATTTGCGCCGAACTGGATGGTATGCGCTCTGTGCGTCAAGGTCACATCGTCGACGATGTTATGAACCGGTATGTCGACCAGTGTGGTTCTGGTTTCGGCATAGAGCGGGCTGATGTTATAGAAGTTGACATACGAGCCCTGGCCGATGCCGCGGCTGGCATAGCCCTGGCGCGTGAAGCCGTAATGCAGATTCTGGATGAAATTGAAAGACGCGTCCCATGTATCTCCCAGCGCAAAACCCTTGCTGTTATCTGTATCGGTTGAGCTGGCAGGCTGCCTTGGAAATTGCGGAACGGCAGAGGTTTTGTCGTTTTGCAGATTGCCCCTGATAAAAAACCAGTTGCGATGCGACGGGATAAAATCGAAGCGTGCAATATAGGTGTTCAGCGATGCTGGATTGGGCGCCGGCCATACATAGGAAGCCGTATTCAAGCCGTCACCGGCGGAGAGGCCGTTGGGCGCGGGATAGAGGTTCAATACCGCGAGCACGTTTGGATCCACGCCAGGGCCCCAGGGGCGATTGCATTGGGCAAAACAGTTCGGGTCCATGGCCGCAATCTGCCCTGAATCGAGCAGAACCGGGCCGCCCTGATTGGGAGTGAGGTACTGGATATTTCCAGCGCGCATCAGTGGCGTAGGGACGGTCAGCGTCTGCTGCTGATTCTCTGCGGTGCGCTGCCCTTCATAATTCGCAAATAGAAAAGCTTTGTCCTTTTTGATAGGACCGCCAAGCGATGCTCCGAAAGTATTGCGAATAAGTTTGCCCGGCCCATTCGGCAGACCATTCGATAACTCCGCCTGTTTGTTGAACCAGTCGTTGGCCTCGCCCAATGAACTCCGGTTGTATTCGTAGAGGCTGCCGTGCAGGCTGTTGGTACCGCTCTTGGTCACAAGACTGACTTGCGCTCCTGAGGAGCGCCCGCTGTCGGCGCCAAAGGCGTCTGTCGTTACCCGAAATTCCTGCACGGAATCGAGTGTGGAGCGAAGCACTGCGGTGAATGCATACCCGCGCGCCTGATCGTTGTTATCCACTCCATCCAGCGTGATGTTGCCCTGGTCTGAGCGGCTGCCGCTGGACGTTCCGCTGCGGCTGTCATGGCTCTGATCGTTTGCTTCGCCAAGGTACAACACTCCCGATTGCAGGCTGAGCAGGCCGGGAACGTTGCGCCCTTCCATGGGCAGAGATTGAATGGTTGCGGAATTCACCGCATCTCCCATGCTGGCGTCTACAAGATTCAACCCCTGTGCGTCGCCGCTTACCTGGACCACGGTTCGCAACGTTTCGACGGAAAGTGAGAAAGCTTTCGTGAACGGTTGATTGACCAGCAACTCGACAATTGCGAACTGCGCGGCGAATCCGTTCGCCGTCACGGAAACGGTGTAAGTTCCGGCGGGTACACCGAGAAAGCGATATGCGCCCGCGGAGTCTGTGGTGCGTGATGAAGAGAATCCAGTTGCAGGGTTCTTCAAATCTACTTGAGCGCCTACAACAGCCGCGCCGGAAGGATCGCGAACATCTCCTCGCAAGGACGAAGTGGAACTCTGGGCCAACGTGACCGCCGCTGCAGAGAGGAGCGTGAAGATTGCAAGAAGCTTCCATTGTCCACGCATTTCTTTTACTCCTCGCTCAGCGGCGAGAGATGCAGGACATTGTGCAACGCCGACACTAGCAGTTCATTTTGCGGACGCGTGCGCACGCCGATGCGGAAGTAATGTCCATCGAGGCCTTCAAAGTTCGCACAAGAGCGAAGGAGGATACGATGTTCGACGATGAGACGTTGCCAGAACTCCTGACCATTGCGGCTTGCATCAATTTTGATGAGCAGATAATTGGCCGCAGCGGGAAAGACGCGGAGGCCCAGTGCTCGCAATTGTTCCACGAGCCAGCTTCGTTCTACTGCATTCGCCGCACGAGTTTGACGAATTGACGGACGATCCTGAAGTACCATCCGCGCCGCTTCAGCCGCTATCGAACCGACGGGCCAGGCAGGGATGCGCGATTCGATGGCAGCGCGGATTTCCGGGCAACTGACCGCATACGCGACACGCAAACCGGGCATGGCAAAAAATTTGGTCAAAGAACGCAGCACGATCAGCTTCGGGCTCCTGGCGGCCCATTGCGAGATGCCGTTTTCAGGAGCGTAGTCGATGAATGCCTCATCGACGATAGTGGTTGCGCCCAGTGCGGAGGCTGCTTCGTGGAGCCGCAACAATTCTCCTGCGGGCATCAGCCGTCCCGATGGGCTCTGCGGATTGGCCAGCAGCACGGCCTGCGCGCCCGAGGCTTTCAGGCTTGCGGCCATCTTTGCGCCATCGACCAAGAAATCCGTATCGTGTGTCGAGGTGAATGTGCTGCACTCCACGCCGCACATGTCGAGCACCTTGCGGTATTCGGCGAATGCAGGAACGGCGACTAGGCATCGGCGCGGACGAAGCGCATTGAGAGCGGCGCTAAGCAACGGCATTACGCCGCTGTCAATGGCAATGGTTTGAACATCGACCTGCACATACGCAGCAATTGCCTCTTTGAGCGCTGAATAGTGCATATCCGGGTACGCGGTTAGAATCGTTCGAGCGCGAAGGGCGTCGCAAAGAGTATCAACAACAAGATCGGACGGCGGACGAGGATCAATGCTGGCGCTGAAGTCCAATAGCGACGACTCAGACACGCCGAACTCGGCGGCTAACTCGTGCAGTTGCCCTCCATGCGCAGGCAAGAAGTTTTCACGCATGTTTGCTCCTCAGCGAAAGCAAGAGCGCTCCGCCAAAGGCAAGCAGAGAAACCAAGCCAACGGCCTTGCACGCACGCCGCGCATCGTTGCGGTTCGGCTGCGAAAATTCGTCGCCTAGATACGGTGACTCGATTGCTTCGCCCGCGTATGTGTTCGTCCCGCCGAGCCGAACACCGAGCAGGCCGGCCATGACTGCTTCCACTTGTCCCGCATTTGGACTGTTATGTTTGGCGCGATCCCGGAGCCAGATATGGCCGGCGCGAACTCCGCTGGCTTGCGGTATGAATTCCGCGGCAACGCAGAGCAGCAGGGCGGCAATGCGCGCCGGAATGTAATTGGCAACGTCGTCCGCGCGCGCGGCGACTCGTCCGAAGTAAAGATATTTCTCATCTCTATGTCCGATCATCGAATCGAGAGTATTGATCGCCTTATACGCCATTGCCAGCGGAACGCCGCCGATAGCAAGATAGAAAAGCGGTGCGACAATGCCATCTGACAGGCTTTCGGCGAGTGTTTCGACAAGGGCTCGGCAGATTTCCTCTTCATTGAGCTCATCCGTATCGCGGCCAACTATGCGCGCAACCAGCAGACGCGCGCGCTGCAGATCTCCGTTCTCAAGAGCATGCATGACCTCGGCAGCTTCATCGAGCAGGTTGCGCGTGCTGAGACATGTCGCGCCCAGCCAAACCTCCGCAGCGGTTGCGATTGCCGGATGATCTCCCCGCAAGCGCCTCAGCAGCGCATAAACGCTGAGCCCGGCGAGCACCGGCACTCCCACTGCGACGAGAGTGCCAGCAGCCAACTCGAAGCGCTTTCCGGAACCGAGATGACGAAGCGCGCGCTCGGAGGCGTCGATGCTCCAGCCAATAAGCCGCACAGGATGCGGTAGCCATTCTGGATCGCCGACGCACCAGTCCAGCGCATAAGCAGCCGCGAACTTGCTCTGCTCCATCAAGAGAGCCTCCTCTCTGCCCGGTCTGCGCAACGCGGCAGATCGAGCATCGCGAACACGGCTGTCAAATCGAGGGTGCCGGTATACGCGTCGGCGAGCATGTCCAACTGCTGACGGCGCAGATCGCTCCATGCGACCAGTCCGGCCGGAGCATCCAACTGAAGCGCCGCGCGGGCTGCGCGCAGGAATGCATGCCGGAAGGCGTCTCCGTCAAAGAGGCCATGCAGATAGGTGCCGCAGATACGTCCGTCAATCGAGACGCATCCATCAGGCAAAGTTTGTGTTCCGTTGTTCTGCCGAGTAATAAGTGCAAACGGCGACGCTTCATCGAGATATTCGGTTGTGCCCAAATGAATTTCGTAGCCCCCGACTTCGCAGGCGTCGATCGGCTGACCAAACAGTGCGCCACTAGCGAGCATTCCGCGCGCTGAAACCGTGATCTTGTCGTGCGCCATGATGGTTCTGATGGGAAGCAGGCCGAGCGCTCGCTCGCTCCCCGCGTGTTCCATTCCATGCGGGTCGAGAATTTGTTTGCCTAGCATCTGGAACCCTCCACAGATGCCTACGATGAGACCGCCTTGGCGCGCAAACTCCAAGAGCGCAGGCTCAAACCCGCACTCGCGCAACCAGCACAGATCGTCGGCCGTCTGCTTGCTGCCGGGCAGGATGATGACGTCCGCAAGCGCCATGCTGCTGGGATCGCGAAGGTGCTTGAGAGCCACGAAGGTTTCGGCATGGAGCGCGTCAAAGTCGGTCAAGTTGGAAATCGACGGGAATGCGATGACGCCGATGCGCAACTTCCGCGCCGGCCCGGCATCCACGGTCCACGGCGCTTCAGGGCGCTGGTCGAATCCCACGCTATCTTCTTCATCGAGGGACAAGTGTCCAAGATACGGAATCACGCCTGTGCAGGGCATGCCCAGCCGCTGCTCAATCATGCGCACTCCGGGCCAAAGCAGCGAGACATCGCCACGAAACTTGTTGATGACAAAGCCGGCAATCAGTGCACGCTCGTCAGGTTCCAGGAGTTCGCAGGTCCCCAGCAGCGAAGCGAAGACGCCGCCGCGATCAATGTCTCCAACGAGCAGACATTTTGCGTTCGCCATTTTGGCCATGCGCATATTTACAATGTCGTTGTCTTTGAGATTGATTTCAGCGGGGGAACCGGCGCCTTCAAGAACCACGACATCGTTTTGTTCGGCAAGGATGCGATAGCTCTCTTCCACGATCGGCAGCAGTTCGGCAACGCGCACTTCTTGATAGTTGCGGGCATCAAGGTTGCGCCACACCTTGCCGCGCACGACAATCTGCGCGGCAGTGTCGCTGCTGGGTTTGATGAGGATCGGATTCATGTGCACAGACGGGACAACTCCGGCGGCCTCGGCCTGCAGCGCCTGCGCGCGTCCGATCTCGTATCCGTCCGGTGTGGCTGCTGAATTGAGCGACATGTTCTGCGACTTGAACGGCGCTACGCGATAACCCGCTCGCGCAAAGATGCGGCACAGTGCCGCGGTGGTAAGCGACTTGCCCACGTGCGAGGCGGTTCCGAGCACCATGATGGCTCGCGCCGTCATCGATTCCCTTTCCGCATTGAGCGGTGCGATTCCTTCACCATGCTCGCGACCATCGAGGACCTGCTTTTGTATCGTCGCGCAAACGCGAGTCAATTCCGTATTCGAGCTCTAACTGGCGCGCAAATAGCCAGATCAAATCGGAGAGGCGATTGATGTAAGGCAGTGCCTGTGGATCGACTTCGGCACCGCTCTCGATGAGACGAACAACACATCGCTCAGCGCGCCGGCACACGGTTCTGGCTACTTCGAAGGCGGCGGACTCGACGTGCGCTCCCGGCAATGACCAGTCGGAAAGAAGACCCTCCTTGGTCTCGATCGAATGAACCATATCCGTAAGCTCATCGACATCCGCCGCAGACAGCGGTGGACGCGCCTTCTTGCTTTCAGGCGGAGTGGCCAGAGACGATCCGACGCGGAACAGCGTCTTCTGGATACTGTGGACCACAACACCCATCTCGGAGTTTTTGCAGATGCTTCTGGCAAAGCCCAGCGATGAGTTCAGTTCGTCCACCGTTCCATACGCCTCAACGCGCAGATCCGCCTTAGAAACGCGGACACCTCCGGCAAGGCCCGTCTGGCCGCCGTCTCCCGTTTTCGTAGCAATGCTCATAAGGCCTCCTGTTGACAGCAAACGGCCGCGACCGGCTGCTGCAACTGCTGATTGGTAAAAGGAACGACTTGTTCCGGCAGTGCGCGGCGATAGCGCACCGTGGTCTCTTCGTCCAGGAAATCTGTCACAATCGGGGGCTGCACTGAAAACAGGATTTCTTGCGAGAAGAACTGGCTGTCAACAGCACCCATCTGGGCAAGTGATTCTGCGTAGACAACAACGCACGGAACCAAATGCACGCTCTCGTTCAACAATCGGAAGGAACGATGATAGCCGTCACGAAGAAACCATCGGCCGCAATAGGACGCGACTTCCATGTATGGACTTTTTGAAATTGGATGGAGCGGAAGCGCCAGATCGATGAGTTGCCGCGATTCTGTTTTCCGCTGAATTGGACGGCTATCGCAATGCGCGAATCCTATGCGGCGTTGGAAGGCGATAAGCTTTCGCAGATCGACAACGGCGAGTTCCCACTTCAGGCCATCGAACTCTCCGCTCGACGCGACCTTGTCCTTCCGATCCGCAAGCACGCCGGCAAGTTTCCGTGTCTCCACGACGGAGATGGGCGGGTCAGCCCGATAGGCCATCCGCGCTGCAAATCTGCTCTGTGCTCGACAGGCCGCATTCCGCAATTGGTCTTCTCCAAGCGAACCTCTATCCACCGGGTGATCGAATCCCCAAGCCGCTAGTTCTCGAATTTCAAGATGCTGAGGACTCACGACAGCACCTCGCAATTTCGCGTTCGAGCGGTAACCACAACTGTTGCGCAGTACGGCGCAGTTTTTTCCCAGGCCTCCTGCTCGGAGATGCTGAAAAGCCTTGTCAGCGCATAACGCATGACACCGCGATGTGTGACGATGGCTGTGGTCGTTGCCGCTGTCGTTTCCAGAAATGGTGCGATGACCGAGTCAATTCTTGCCGTGAATTCTGCGTATGATTCTCCGCCGGGCGCTCTGTGCAGAGGGAATTCCCGAAGCCATCGCTCGGCTTCGCCGGGAAACCGTTCTTCAATCTCTTGCCAGTTGAGGCCCTCCCAAAGGCCAAAATGGATTTCCTTGAGTGCAGGCAGATAGACGACATCAACACCGATGCGTTGAGCGATGGCCATTGCCGTCTGCGATGCTCGCCGCAGGTCGCTCGAATAGATGCGCTCTATTCCCAACACGGCAGCTTGTTCGGCGAGACAACGTGCTTGACTCGCGCCAGCCGGGTTCAAGTCAGGATCGCTGTGGCCGCAGAACCTGCCGGCCATATCGGTTTCGCCATGGCGGATAAAGACGATAGTGTTCATGCGCGCCAAACCCCGCAAAGGTAGACTGCCAGCAACGTAACCTGGCTAGTTGCGCCAAAACAATCGCCTGTGATTCCGCCGATTCGTTTCTTGTAGTACAACCCGCTGATGAGCGTCACTGCCGATGCGGCGACAACCGGCCAGACCGCTGACAGGCGCAACATGAAGCTCACGATGCCCAAGGCCAAGAGCGTCCCGACCGCAAGGGAGATGCCTGACACCTGGCGGGCAATACGGGCGCCCTGGCTTCCTTCCGGACGAGCACCGGGCAATGCTGCCGCGAGTGGAAGCATGACCCAGCGGCAGAGTACTTCAGCGGAGATCACATAGGACACTAAGTCCACGGCGGGAAGATACGACAGCAACAACACGCGCCCACCAATGGAAAACATCAGCGCCAGCGCTCCAAAGCTGCCAATCCGGCTGTCCTTCATGATTTCGAGAACCTGCTGGCGGTTCCATCCTCCACCAAATGCATCGGCTGCATCGGCGAGGCCGTCTTCATGCATTCCGCCGGTCACGAGCGTTGTGAAGAGCACGATCAGCAGCGCGATGATCGCGATGGGAAGGTGCGTTGACAGCAGGTGATAGATTCCCGCAGCAGCAGCTCCCATCGCGAGGCCAACCAGAGGAAAATACTTCACTGCGCGTGGCAGTGCGTCCGGCTTGTAGGCAAGCCAATTCAGAGGCAGACGGGTCAAGAACTGAAATGCCGCTGCGATATCTTGAAGAATTCTGCTCATTCGCTTGCCGTGCTCACTCCGGCCGATGAGAATGTGGCCATCTCTGCAAAAAGCCGAACGGACGACTTGATTACGGGCATGGCCAGAACCGCGCCCGTCCCTTCACCCAGTCTCATCCCCAGCTTGAGAATCGGTGTCAGCCCCATATGCCGGAGCAAGTGCCCGTGCCCTGGCTCTTCAGAGCAATGGCCTGCGAACAGGTATCCACTCACTTCAGGCGCGACGGCGTGCGCGATGGCTGCTGCTGCCGTCGAGATGAAACCATCGCAGACAACGGCCATCCTATTCGCCGCTGCACAGAGAATGAAGCCCGTCATGGCCGCGATTTCCAATCCGCCTACACAGCGAAGAATCTCCAGAGGCTCCGGCGGCTCCACTGAGGCGTCGAAGTGCCTCTTCAGCGATCGTCTAAGTACGCTGAGCTTGTGGTTCCTTCCAGCCAGATCGAGCCCCGTGCCGCATCCAGTTACTTCGCCTACGCGCCTCTTGGTCAGCACCGCAGCAATGGCGCTCGCAGATGTGGTGTTGCCGATGCCCATTTCGCCGACGGCTACCAATGTTTGCCCCTGCTCGCTGGCGGCTTGTGCCAGGCTCATGCCGGCCTCGATAGCGGCGTTGAGGTCTTCCTGCGTCAGTGCGGGTTCACGAAGCATATTGCCGGAGCCGCGTCGAACCTTCATGCTGCA
>JBEKQD010000092.1:0-18819 GCA_049520075.1 Occallatibacter sp.
CGAAGCGGTGCAGGCATTCCTCAACCAGAAGGCAATCGAAGGCAAGGCTGTCCAAACCCTCAAGAATTTAAAGTGGGGCCTCAGCGCCATCTTCGTTGCCGCGATCAAGTACGGATACATCACGTCGAATCCTGCTCGTGGCACGGATCTTCCACCGGAAGAGATCAAGGAACAAAAGCAGCTGCCGACCGGCGATCAGCTCAATCAGTTGATCGAACGTCTCAAGGAACCAGTCAGTACGGCAGTCTGGCTCGCCGCTGTGAGTAGTGTTCGTCCGGAGGAACTGGCAGCGTTCAAATGGAAGGATCTGGACGCCGGCAAGCGGATGTTGTGGGTCGTGCGCGCGGTCAATCGCGGCAAGTTCCACACGCCCAAGTACCACCGCGCCAATCGCCCCATCCGGCTGACGGAAGCGGACGTTCAGCGTCTGCTTGCCGCGAAGGCCAGGATGAATGCACAGGATGAAGACTGGATGTTTCCGAATCGCATCAAGACCGGGACGAAGATGAAGCCCGGCCCGATCCGGCACGAGGATCTTCTCGGCAGGGTGATTCAGCCTGTCGCGGACGATCTTGGTCTTCCGCACATTACGTGGCGTCTCCTGCGGCACTGGGGGGCGACACAGATGGTGGAGGCGCGGGTTCCGCTCAAGGCAGCGCAGGAACGCCTGGGGCACTCGCGTCCCGATATTCTTCTCAAGTTCTACGCGCATGTTCTCGATGCGTCGGCGGACATGGCGGCGGAGACGCTGAGCGGGCAGTTCGGGGGCGGATTTCCGCAGCCCGCGACAGCTCACGCGGCTGATTAATCAGGGCTTATATGCTAATTGGCTGCCTTATTGGATGCCACGGCAAAAAGTCCGCCTGGATTAATCGCTCTAAGTTGTTGAGAAGGTGTTGGAGGCGCGGGCCGGGATCGAACCGGCGCATAAAGGTTTTGCAGACCTCTCCCTTACCACTTGGGTACCGCGCCTTGGCAGGGCTGCCTGAATAATCTACGCTCCATGCCGCCGTAGCCAACCCGGCCAGGGCCGGAGGGCGGAATGGAGCGGGAGACGAGATTTGAACTCGCGACCCTCGCCTTGGCAAGGCGATGCTCTACCACTGAGCTACTCCCGCAGGTGCAAGATTGAGTATACCGGGGCCACTTATTGAGGTCAAACCGCAGCGGCCGCCGGACCGGGATTTGCCATCGCCGAACCTGCAATCGGCGCCGCAAAACCGGGCCGCGAACCTTTCTCTTCGCGCACAATCTCCCCGTCGCGCATATATAGAATTCGGCTGGCAATCGCTGCCGCCTCTGGATTGTGCGTAATCATCAGCGTGGTCTGACCCAGCTCCCGATTGGAACGCAACAGCATGTGCAACACCGCGTCCGAACTCTTGGTGTCCAGATTGCCGGTGGGTTCGTCGGCCAGCACGATGGCCGGGCGAGTAATCATCGCGCGCGCGATGGCCACGCGCTGCTGCTCGCCGCCACTCAGCTCCGACGGCCGGTGATGGAGCCGACCCTTGATCGCCAACATCTCGCTGAGATGGTCGAGATAGATCCGGTCAAGCGGTTCTTTGCTGCCGCTCACCGTGTGGGCGATCTCGATATTGCCCATAGCCGAAAGCGTCGGCAGCAAGTTGAATTTCTGGAAGACGAATCCGATGCGATGCTTGCGCAGCCGCGTGCGCTCGGCATCAGAGAGCGAGGCAAAATCCACTCCGTCAATCACTACGCGCCCTTCTGTGGCACGCGTCAGCCCACCCAACAGGTAAAACAGCGTGGACTTGCCCGAACCCGAGGGCCCGACGATGGCGACAAATTCGCCCGGCTCGACGGCGAGCGAAACCCCGTGCACGGCCTTGACCTGAATTCGGCCCGCCGCGTAAACCTTGGTCAGGTTTTCGGCGAGAATGATCGGCGAAGATTTTTCGGGTTGCACAGTTGTTATTGTAAATGCGCCAACTCGCAGGCTTAGAGTTTGACAGTTTCCTGCCCGTCTCTCCGCCGTCCACTTCCAAAAGGGGTGAAAAACGGATTTTTCCAGTGATTTTCAGAGGCCAAATCCCATGATGCGGGAGAATTTGGGGTCGAGAAGTTTTACACAGGCGTTGATTTTAAACGAGTTAAAAATAATCTGCAAGATTTCTAGGGAAATTTATACCCCCCAGGGGTATATGGGGGGGTACGGTACGGACCGGGCACATCCCTGACACTTTGAACCGGGCGGATATCCGACAAATTAGACCAGTGAGGGATTGCACGTCCATTTCCACTATCTGCCAGTGTGCGCCAAGGGCGGTTTATTCTCTGCAAGCCGCCTGTAGCGGACAGACGGGACTTGCCATCTGGGCAGGCACCTTCAGTACGCCCAATGGGAGGGGATTCTTAAGCCGGCGCTGACGTTTGTCATCGTCCACGATCGAATAATGAATAGAGGGTGCACTATGCAGTATCTGGTGAATCAAACGAGCATTCAGCAAGCGAAGAAAAATGTCCCGCAGGGGCCAGAGCCCGTTCATTTTGCCGGCATTTGCGGCACGACTGAAGTCGTGCCCTGACACAAAGCCTGTCGATTTGCGATTCACTTAGGACTCACCAGACACTGCACTAATGCATTCAGGGCACGACCGAAGTCGTGCCCTGAGTGAAATCTCGACTGGTTGAGAGGCTCTCCGGTGGGAATTGATCCCACCGGAGATCGCCCGGCCCTAGTAAGAAAGCTTGAGCGCCAGCTGGATAAGGCGCGGGTTGTTGACGGTGGAGTTGACGGCTCCGAATCCTGCCGCGTTGATATCATTGACCGGCATGCCGTACTGTGTGTGATTAAAGAGGTTGAAGAACTCTGCGCGGAAATCCAAACCCATATCTTTCCGAGGCAGCGCGATCTTCTTGATGAGGGAGAAGTCAGTGTTGACGAAATCCGGACCGACGACCGGGACGCGCGATGCATTTCCCAACTCGCCGGGCGTGATCAGGACGCCGCTGTTATTAAATACCTGGGCCTGAGGCGCGGTAAAGCAAGCAGCGTTGATCCACTGATGCTGGCCGTGATTGGCAGCGTATGGGTTGCAGTTGGCGACTTGATTTGGCCGGTTGTAGTTGTAGGAGTCGCCGCCGGAATTGAAGGTTGTGCCCGACCCATTAAAGCTGTCGATCAGTGGGACCGGGAACCCGGAAGAGATCCTTTCGATCAGCGTGAGTTGGAAACCGCCGAGAATGGCGTTGGTCGCGCCATTCCAACTGCTCCCAAACTGCTTTCCGTGGCCGAAGGGTAAATCGTAAATGACACTGCCGGTGAAGCTTTGATCGAGATTGATCTGCGATAAGGCCCAATCCAGGTTCTCCCAGTTGGGAAGCGGGAAATAGGGGGCGCTCAGCTCGGAACCGAGGCCGTCCGACAACCCGTTGTCATATGTTCTGGAGTAGGTGTAAGCGACCAGCGCGTAAAGGCCATACTTTGGCGTCTTGGTCTCTGCTTTGAGCTGCGCCGAGTTGTAGTGTGTTTTGCCCACATCGCCGAAAAGCAACACTGCGTTGAAGTTCGGAGGATTGTAGGGATATTCGTAGGGAGCGCCGCTGGGCAGGCAGCCGATCGTGTAGCCGGATACGAGCCCGCAAGCCGAGGGGCTGCCGACGTTGATATCGTTGCCGATCACCAGAATATGACCACCGACCGAACCGGCGTAGCCGGCGGTGAGCAGAACATTTCCCGGCAACTGACGTTCAACGTTCGCGTTATATTGGTGAACCCTGCCTGGCTGGAAGTTGGTCGGCTGGTAGTAGTACGTGCCGACGAAGCTGGCCACATTTTGCGGCTGGGGAAGGGCCAAAAAACCGCCGGAGGCGGTAGGGACATTCTCGACTGTCTGCCCGGGCAAGGAGGCGCAGTATGAAGTCGAAAAGGCGCAGCCTGCAGAGTAGGTAGTCGGGAAATGATCGGACTCACCCAGGTTCGGCGGGTTTTGCCAGAGGCCCTGCGCGCCCTGGTTCCAGGACGAATCGTGATAGATGCCAAAGCCGAGGCGCAGAACGGTCTTGTCGCTGCCACGAACCTTCCAAGTGAGGCCAAGACGGGGTTCATATGCGCCCTTGTACATGTTGATGCCCGCCGAGTTGCTTACTCCGCTCTTGCCGGCGATGAGGAGCTGTCCTCCGTTTTGCGGGGTGTAGCCCGCTGAGGGGATGTAGTCCGCCATGCGGTTATGGACCTCGGTGATGGGAGTGGTCAAGTCCCAGGCCAGGCCGAGATTGAGGGTGAGCGACGGGGTAACGCGCCAATCGTCCTCGACGAAGGGCCGGTAGATATTCCAGCGGCGTCCGGTGACTGCGCCGTCGTATGTCTGGTCGTGGATGGCCCCTCCGACCATTCCCATCAGCAGATCCGCCTCGGGATTGCCGGGGGCGACGCCTCCGCTTGAGAAGTTTCCGAAGGTGCCGACGAGCCAGAAACCAGCTCCAAAAGCCGCTGTACCGACGTTCATCTGATTTCCGCGGAAATCGATGCCGGTGTGAATTTCATGCTTGCCGCGAATCAGGTCGAGATCGTCTTTGAAGGAGTAGATGTTGGTTCCACCCTGGAAGGGAGAGTAGCCGCGATCGCCGAGGGCCCAATATCCGCTGGTAACTTCAGCGGAAACCAAACCTTCGCTGTATGGAGCAGTGGAATTGGGGGTACCGGTATTGGAGCAGCCGAGATCGGCGTTGGGAATTCCCAGGATGGCCGATTCGCAGCTGAAGTTATCCTGCGAGGCAATGTAGTCGAAGATGCGGTCGTAGCCGAGGGTGGCCTGGTTGAGCGCGCGGGGCGAGAACACATGGTTCCAGCCGATGCCGATGTTGCGTGCGTGGTTGATCAGGTTCTCATTGCTGCCGAAGGCGTTTGCTTCGGCAAGTCCTGGCGCGCCGCCGGGGACAAAAGAGCCCGCCTGGTCGTAGCTGAAACGGCCGAAGAGATTGTCCTTGGTGGAGAGCGTGTGGTCCAGCCGGGCGTCGAACTTGGTTTCGTTCAGGCTGCGCACAGGCTCGTTAACGTAGTTGTATCCGGAGGCAGCGTTGTTGGCATTCGGTTGGGGATAGATATTGATCATCGCCTTGCCGACGTTGTCCACCAGGTTTGAGGGGATCTTGTTACAGTCTGTTCCCGGGGTTTGGCTCCCGTCAGGCGCGGCGGCTATTGGACTGCCGTTGGATGTGTTGCATTGGAAGTAAGGATCCGGAGCACCGACCATATTCGGATTCGCGATGGGCAACGGCACGACATTGTTATTGGAATCCCGTACGGGATTTCCAAACGGGTCGTTGGTAAAATCGTAGACGCCGAGTTCGCTGGGGTCCTGGCCGCGCATGGCGAGCGAAGGAACCAGACCTGTAAAGGGAATGCCGTGGCGCTGATATTTTTGTTCGGCGTCGACAAAGAAGAAGGTCTTGTTCTTGATAATTGGTCCGCCGACTGAGCCGCCAAACTGGTTCAGGTTGAACTTTTCCACACCGGAGGCAAAGTAGCTCTTCGCATCGAGATCGGTATTGCGCACAAACTCAAAGAGAGAGCCGTGAATGTTGTTGGTGCCGGATTTTGTGCTGACCAGGACGGTGGGGCCGGCACGGGAGCCGAATTCGGCGGAGTAGGTGTAGGTTAAAACCTTGAATTCCTGAATGTCATCGATGGAAGAAAAGATGCCGATGCCACCCGCGGTCAGTTCGTTATTGTCGACTCCATCCAGCAGCCAATCGGTGCTGTTGGGACGAGAGCCGCCGACTGACAGAGAGAAGGAGCCGCGAGCGGCCACTTCGCTGTCTGCGCCCTGGGTGAAAAAGCTGTTGGGATTCGTCTCTGCTGTAGCGCCGGCAGTGAGCGTGGCCAGCTGAACGAAATCGCGACCATTGAGAGGCAGATCCGTCACTTCTTCCGATGTGATTACCTGGCCGAGAGAAGGACTGGCCGTCTCGACGGCGACCGCTTCCGCGGAAACCGCGATCGTTTCCACCGCGCCTGCCGGCACTAGAGTGAAATCCATCTCCCTTGCTTCATCAACTTGCAGGCGCAGGTCTTTGGTCTCGGCGCCTTTGAATTTCGCCGCATCTACACGGACGGTGTATATGCCGACGGGAAGCAATGGAACCAGATAATGCCCCGCATCGTCTGTTTGCACGGTACGGACCAGGCCCGTTGCCGGGGAAGTGACCGTCACGGTAGCTCCAGGGATGGAGGATCCGGATTTATCGATCACATTCCCGGAGAAACTTCCTGTAGCCTGACCATGAATGGCCGGAGAGATTATCAGCGTGAGAACGCAGACAATCGCGAGAAGAATCATTTTGAGGAATCTTGAATCTTCTGAGTTTTTCATCGATCTCGGACAGTTTGCGTCAAACATTGTGCTTCTCAATGTCAATCTCCTTAAACAAATTGGCGAAGGTGGCTTTTGCGTTGACTTCGCAGCGCTTGCCGGAAAACTTGGTTAATAGAACCTAAGGGATACCCTACCGAAAGTCAACACAAGTTTACGCTGAAACACAAATACCACACCGTGAAAACAGTGGAAAAACGGTACGTTAATATCGCACTTTAGACGCAAGAACAGGGACGCGCTAAAAAACAGGGCTCCTGCCCAGCGCGTGATCAGTCGCTTGTGGAGCGCGGGCTGCGGTGTCCGCGAGTGAACAGGCGGCTTAGTTTGCCGAAGCGGGAACGGCGGGACGGCGGCACGGGGTCGGCGTGCTTGACCTCGGCTGTCACAGAGCGCAACTGGGCCATGGTGTCTTTGACCATCGCTCGCAGCGACTCTGCCTCGAAGGTGCAGGAGCGCAAATAAGCTGAGATGGTCAGGCCGGCTTCGGCCGCGCGGCGGTGGAGTTGCGCGCACTCCGCTTTGCTCATGCGAATGGTGATGCTCGAGTTCTTCAGATCGCGTTCGAATTGCGCGAGCGGAAGGCGATTCAATTCCGGCTCTGGAATTGAGTCAGCGCAGGGTGCAGGGTACGTGGCGAGGCGCGGCGCCGGATGTGGAACAGGTGTCGGGGCTTCTTCAAAACAGAATGGTGCGGGATCGGGAAGCTGGGTGAGCGATTCGTCAGTGGGCCGGTAGCGCGCGTGGGCCTTTAGCGCGCTTTCGTAACTGAGGGTCGCCACGTCATCGGCGAGATCGTCATCGTTCCAGGTGGATGCAGATTTGCGACTGAACGACGGCTTGGCGCTGAAGTCGCCTGTGGTTTGCGCGGGCGATGTCAGCGAAGCCAGCAATCCTGCAAAGCTCGAGGAAGTGGGGGAGGGCCCCAACGACGAAGACTCCTCGTTGGGGACCCCGGTTTGAGCTTGTTGCTGCATGGCTTGGAGCATACCGCGAGGGTGGACTGCAATTGTGAGGAGATTCCCATGCAGCGATTGGACGGATTCCATAAGAGGACGATCCGGTTGCATATCCTGAAATGAAACACACTGGATCTTTCGCCTGAGAAGGATCTCGGGCGCGCGGAATCAATGCGGAAACAGTCGGTTGCTCAGGCGCAGGCGAGCTGCTCGGGCTCGGGTTCAGGGAGTATGCGGCCGGGGAGTCTCAACAGTTGAGTGACGGCTTCTGCGCTCATGGGGCGGGCAAAGAGAAAACCCTGGCCATAGCGGCAGCCCATCTCGCGCAAGACGCGATATTGCTCGTAGGTTTCAATCCCCTCGGCCACAACATCCATTCCCAACACTCGGGCCAGCTCAATGATGGTGCGCACAATCTGTAGTGGCTGATCGCCCTCGTTCATGCGGGAGACAAAAGAGCGGTCGATCTTGAGTATGTCGAAGGGGAACGAATGCAGGTAACTGAGAGAACTGTAGCCGGTGCCGAAGTCGTCCATCAGCAGAGAAACGCCCAGTCTGCGCAGACTGCCAAGAACTCCCATGGCTGTACCAATATTGGGAATAATGCTCGACTCAGTCATTTCCAAGCCGAGTTGACGGCTGGAGATGCCGGATTGCACCAGGAGAGCCTCGACGTGGTCGGCCAACCCTTCACGCTGGAACTGGCTGGCGGAAAGATTGACGCCGACGCGCATGGAGGCGTGGAGCGGGTCCTCATTGCACCATTTTTGAATCTGGATGCACGCTTCTTCAATCCCCCAATCGCCGATGGGCAGAATCATCCCGTTTTCTTCGGCGTGCGGAATAAAGTCCATGGGAGGGACCAGTCCCCGCTCGGGATGGTCCCAGCGGATGAGAGCTTCAAGGCCGATAATCTTGCGCGTGACGAGATCAACTTCCGGCTGGTAATAGAGCACAAACTGACCATGATCCAACGCGTGACGAAGATCAGAAGGCCTTGGCCAATTGTGGTTGGCGGCCGACTCGATGTGGTGAGCGCGCCGTGGGCCTTTCTTGCCCTCGGTAAGGGTGTTGCGCAGCCTGCGAATTTCCAACTGGCTCGATACCATATCGGCCAGGCCCTCAAGTGAGCGAACGGCTTCCGGCTCTATCTTCAGGCTGGGCTTTTTGCTGAAAACTGACAAGCTTCCGAGAATTCTGCCGTCGAAGGAGCGTACGGGCACGCTGACAAACGACGCGGCGTTGTGGCTTCTGACGCGCATCGACAGCCGATCGTGTTGAGGATGTGTCGAGATGTCCGTGACGATGAGCGGGCCATCTTCGGCAAGCACGAGGTCGAAAATGGAGTCCTTGCGCGGCAATTCGCGAATGACCGCGCCCCAGTGCGATTTGATCCAGACGCGGCTGGCATCGACAAAGCAGATCGTGGCTGCGTCGGCGCGGAAGTATTCGGCAGCCAGGCGCGTAATGGTGTCGTAAGCGGGCTCGGGCGGAGTGTCGAGAATTCCGGTGGCCACCAGCGCAGCCAGCCGTGCATCTTCCTTCTGCCGATCAACTCCCTCAATCTCGAATTCTGCTTGTGGCATCTTGACTCCTGGCCCTTTGGCGCCCACACCGGCAAAGCTTTGGCGGGAAACAACTAACCTCTATGCCCGCTTGCTTTACAAGCAGTCAGAGGCTGTTGGATCAATTCCCGCTTTGAGCGCTTGCAACGAAGGTAATTGGATGTCCACCGATTTGCCTGCCGCAAATGCGCCGCATCTCTCTTATCGGACAGGAAGCCCCGATGCGTCAGGTTACCTGAGGTCCTTGAGGATGGGTACCACTCCCGCGCGGGAGGTACTGGATTACGGAGCAGAATGTGCCGTTTCCGTCCAAAAGAAGGCAAGCTCGTCCCGCATTGTGCTGAATCCGCCGCACAACACCCACCCAAGCGGAGCGGCCGCCGGTAAGGCTGTAACAGATCAGTACAGGGAGTGCGCCGGACGTCAAAGCCGCAAGCGGAGAAATTCTCTTTCTCAAAGCAAGCCTCCAAGTCATCCTGTGCGCCGGGACAACCGCAAGGATGCCAGTTGTCGAGCGATACTATCAATTGCTCAGAACCTGTTTCATAACGGGCTCCATCCGTCCCTCTGGGGCTAAAGCCCGTTGTTTTAGGGCGTACTTAGGCACGACTGAAGTCGTGGCCTGACACGAAGCAGGTTATGAAAGAGCTTCTAGCTGAATACAGGTAATCACATTCCTTCCTTGTGCTTATCCAGACTCTGCCCTCGCCTCGGTAGAATCATGTGAAGTGGCAGAATCGCCCACAACCGGACCTTCACCGGCGTCGCGATCCAGATGGACGCGCGGCATCAGACTGCTCCGCCCGTCGCACTCGCACACGGCATTCACGGCAACGCTCGTGCTGATGGCATCGGCATTTTTTTCGCGCATCATCGGGCTCGTCAGGGTCTCTTACATCGCCTGGCTCTTTGGCAGGGGAATGGAAGCTGACGCTTTCAACGCGGCTTTCGTGCTGCCGGAGATGATCTCGTATTTTCTGGTGGGCGGCGCGGCGTCGATTACATTTGTCAGCATTCTCACTCGTTATCGCGAAGCCGGGCGAGAAGAGGACGGCCAGCGATCGCTTTCCGTGATTCTCACCACCATGTACCTGGTGATCGGCACTGCAATCGTACTGGCCGAAATTTTTGCGCCGTGGTACATCCATTGGTGGTTCCCAGGCTTTGACTCCGAAAAAGCTGCGCTGTGCGTGAAGCTGACGCGCATCGTGCTGCCCGCGCAGTTGTTCTTCTTTGCCGGCGGAATCTTTGGCGCGGTTCTGCTGGCACGCAAGCAGTTCAGCGTGCAGGCTCTCGCCCCGCTGATCTATAACCTCGGCACCATCGTTGGCGGGTTGCTTCTGGTACGCCGGATCGGCGTATCGTCGCTAGCCTTCGGCACGCTGGTGGGAGCGTTGCTGGGGCCGTTTCTGCTTAACGCGTTCTTCGCACGGCGGATGGGCGCACACTACCGCGTGCTGCTCGACTGGCACGATCCGGGATTGCGGGAATGGGTGCGGCTTTCTATTCCTCTCATGGTGGGCGTTTCGCTGGTGTCAGCCGACGGCTGGATCATCGCCCACTTTGCCTCCAGGACCGATGGCGCTGTTTCGCTGATGACTTACGCCAAGCAGCTTTTCAACGCGCCCATGGCCATACTGGCCCAGGCGGCCGCCGCGGCCTCCATGCCCTTTTTCGCCAGTTTGTGGAGCCAGCAGCGCCGCTATGAATTCGCCACAGGCGTGGCCGACTCAGTATCGCGCGTGACCGCGCTGGGATTGCTTGCCGGCTCGGCGATGGCGGCTCTTGCCCTGCCGCTGGTCGAGCTGCTGTACATGCGCGGCCGTTTTTCCTTAAATGATGCTCGTATGTGCGCCGCCTACTTCGCCGCATTTTCGGTCAGCTTGTTTCTGTGGTCGGCGCAGGCCATTTATTCACGCGCTTTTTATGCCGCGGGAAACACCTTCATTCCCATGGCGGCGGGAACGGTCATCACGCTGGCTTCGTGGCCAGTCTATGCCGAGCTTTATCGCCTGTTTGGACCGATGGGGCTGGCGATTGCCTCCAACCTGGGAATCCTGGTGCAGACAGTGACGCTGGCTCTGCTGCTGCACCAGCGGCGCCTGGTCTCGCTTGCCAGCCTGGATTATCTGGAGTTGGGCCGGTGCCTGCTGGCGGGGCTGGGGAGTTTCGCAGCTGTTTGGATACTATGGGGAGCTCTGGGAATGGTGTTGCACAAGATCGCGCCGGGGCGGATTTACTTGACCGATATCACCGTGCTGCTGGCCGGCACAGCCCTTTGGGTTGCCGTCGTCAAATGGGTGCTGGAAAAGACTGGATCGGCGCTGCCCAAAGTGGCGATGGAACGGCTGGGCCTGGAATAGAGCATTTCCGTTGACTCCGGTCAATTTGTCAACGAACGGAGCCTCTTAGGCCGCAACAATAAAATTCCTGCGCTCATGAGGCTTCGATACGCTCACTTTACAACCTTCCTTGCGCGCTTCATGTAGACCTGCACATCGCCGTAGCCCGGACCGGACAAGCACTCCAAATCAATATGCTCAACATCTTCCAGATTGCCGAACTTGGTAGTCCAGTGTCCGTTTTCCAATTGTCGTGCCATGTGCGCGGGCTGGCCTTGTGAGGCGTATATCGCTATCTTTTCCATCCCATCTTCTAGGTCTCCATTGTCGCAGGTTTCGTAATTCAAGCACCCATAGGCTGACAAAAAAGCGGGGATTGTGTATTCGCGCGGCGCACTGTCGGGCCAATAATATTGAAACATTGGGTCTGGCTCCCATCGTTCAGTGTTGACCGATGCGGCCCAAGCGAAGCAATTGTATTTCCTACTGCAATCGCTAAAATCGCCTACGCAATGCTCAGGGCGTAGCCGGGGGAAATCGCGTACAAAATCCGGCTCTTTAGGCAAAACGAACCCTTGGGGCCAATTACGCCATTTCGACATAGCCGTTTTCTCGACCCCATTCAAGCCACGCTTTGGACATTTCGGCTATGTGGCCTCGACTCTCTTGTGGGACAGGGTTCTTGTCGGTAATTGCCGCAAGTGCCCAGAACCAATGATTTGGCTCATCCCCTTCTAATCTGAGTTGTTTAAATAGGAATGGGAGCGCATCCGACCCCATCCCGATGATTTTTTGGTATGCAGGGTGCATCACTATCTTGGTCATTGACGAATGAATCGCCGTGTCTTTTTGCCACGCTTCTGCTAAACGCTTAAACTTAGCTTCTTCCGCCTTCCGAAGAGGCTTCGCGGACGCTACTAAGACAGGCATTTTCCGCTCAAAAACATCATGAGGGTACTCAGCTTCATGCGGAGCGGCCATAGAGGCCAACGGATAAAGACTCGCCCGAGCACGGCCTTTCGGTTTCCGGCTCCAGTCCTTTGGATACGGGCTCTCTTCAACTATGCGACGACAAACACTTGACGTAGGCATAAATGTCACTCGAACAAACGGCAATTCGCTTTGGCAAGCATCCTTTCGAGGGTCTTCCCTTTTTTTTCGGCGCGCTCAATAACCTCTTTAAGATCATTGAGTTCGTCGCCGTCAAGTGCCACGTAAAACTCCTTGTGCCGCCCTGAATCATCGTGGTATCTGATCTGCAAATTGTGCAAGATCGTCATTCCTGAGGGGGCCTGCTCAGGACTCTCACCAAAGGCAGTTCGAACATCCGTCAGAATTCTGGCCTTACAAAAGGACCTTTCGACCTCAGAACGAATCTCTTTAATCTTCTCGCTCGTAAGGTGAATAGCCTTTGCTTTCAGAATCTTAGCGATTCTCCTCTTGAGCACCTCTGCCTTGACGTTCTTCGCCAATTTCGGAGAGTCCTCCTCCAGCGCATCGCAAATGTCCGTAGAAAATGTCTCTGGAGAGACATGCGCGTCCTTTTGAATGCTCTGCATAGATTCAACGGCAACCAGCATCCCCAGGAGATTTGTGCCGCGAAGCGACGGAACACCCTTCTCCAACCGAGCAGTTAGTTCCGTTGCTGTATCTGCAGAAAGACCCTTCTTTACGACGTTGAGAAAATCGACAAATGTGCCCTCGGGCAAAGCTGCAAGCGCAGCCACGCCAGCGCGGTGTCTCTCAGGGATCGATAGCCTTGGCAAGGTCTTTTCTTCCTCTGAGATTGACACTACAAACGCTGGGTTAAGACTGTCAATCTCAATATGAATTTCCCCTATACCTAAAATATACCTTTTGCTCGACCAGCCTGCGATATCACTGCCTTGCTATCTATTTAAGATGACCCAATTTACGCGACACCCTGTTCATTCTGTCGTCACTACATTATTGAGGCTTCCGAACACAGGACCGGGAAACCGACCTCGGCGCAAAAACGCACGCGCCCCCGGCGTCGGGAGGTACGCGTGCGTTGGCTCGTGACCTGAAACGCGACTAAACCTGAACCGGCTTGGGCGTTTCCGGCGTTGCTGCGACTGCTGCCGCGGCTCCCGGCTTGGCATCGGCCTTGCGGATGTCGATGCCTCCCTTGAAGAAGGCTCCATCCTCGATGCTGATGCGTGCGGCGGTTACATCGCCCGTCAGAGCGCCCTCGGCGCGAATGTCAACCCGGTCGGAGGCGGCGACATTGCCGCGCACCTTGCCCAGAATGACGATTTCGCGGGCGGTGATGGTGGATGCCACCTGGCCGTTGCGTCCCACTGTAACGCGGTTGCCGGGTAGAGTGATGCTGCCTTCGATCTTGCCATCGATAAACAGCGACTCGGAGCCGGTGATCTCTCCCTTGATAACCAGGCCTTTGCCGAGAGTGGCCTGATCGCCGCCGGATGCAACGGGGGGGCGACTGGCGGGCTCAGCGGCAGGAGCGGGCGGCACAGGGCGGGAGGGCTCGGGTGAATAGTTAGGTGTTGCAGGTCCGGAGGAGCTGGGTTTCCACATTGCGCTCAAGGTGATTCCTTTTCTGTCCTGACAGGACGGGCTTGCCAAGGCAAGGGCCTTTGCCGTGCGCCCAAAGTCTAAATGAGTGGACAGCCGAAGTATACGCCCTTGGCGGCCCCGTTCGCGGCTTGCCTGCGGGACAATCTCACCCCGCGGTCCACACAAAAAACTGCGTTGCCGCAATTCTATGATAATCCGCCGCGAGTAGGCGAGTGCGGGAAGAAAAGTTGAACGGTGGTGCACCTTTTGGTAACGGCTTGATGCTCGTGTCCCGCTGTTACGCTGTATTGCAACACCATACAACTTAATAGGGCCTGTTCAAGTTTGGGCTGCGCATATGATGTTGAGAATGAGGGCAGTATGAAGATCGAAACCAAGGAGCTTGAGCCCAACCTTTGGCCGGCGCTTGAGCAATTATTTGGCGCAAACGGCGCTTGTGGAGGCTGCTGGTGCATGTCGTGGCGCAGGCAGTCTGGCGACGACTGGCAGAAAGACAAGGGCGCTCGGAACAAGGCACGCCTGATGAAATTGGTGACCGCGGGCAAGGCGCACGGGATACTGGCCTTTAGCGCGGGGAAACCAGTGGGCTGGTGCTCGTTCGACCGCCGGGTGGATTACTTCAGGCTGAACCGCGCTCCCAGCCTTCGATGCGACGATGCGGATCAGGTCTGGTCGGTCCCTTGTTTCTTTGTACACAAGGATTTTCGGGGTCAGGGTGCGGGCACGGCTCTGCTGCGGCACGCACTTAAGGCGATGAAAACGATGGGCGTGAAGATCGTTGAAGGCTATCCTGTCAAGCCGCTCAATAGCGGTGAAAAGACACCCGCTGCCTTCGCATGGACCGGGACACGCAGCCTGTTTGCGAAGCAGGGCTTCGTCGTCGTGGGCAATCCGGACGGAGGCAAGCAGCGCGTCCGGAAGTATCTCTAGAGCCTGGATATCTTACTCTTGAGTTATGACCGATAGGGAACTGCTCACCCGCGTTGCTCGCTCCGCCGGCGGCAAAGCCGGATATAAGCAACTGGTCCGCGAGTTGAGTCTGGGCGGCGGGCGGGAGCGGCGTCTGCTTTTGGAACAGCTTGCCAGGCTGACTGTGCGCGGCGCGCTCGTCAAGCTGGATCGTGAGCACTGGAGCATCCCCAGGCCACTGGGAACGCGCGACAATCTGGCGGCTGGGCGGCTGGATCTGCATCGCGACGGCTATGGCTTTGTCAGGCCCAATGCGCGGCAAGCTGACAAAGCAAAATCAGTGACGGAAGACATTTTCATTCCACCCAACGAAATCAATAGCGCCATGCAGGGCGACCAGGTGCTGGTCGAGGTGGAGCCTCCCAAGGCCGATGGACGCCGGATGGGCCGGATTGTGCGCATTCTTGAACGGCGCAACCCGACTGTGGTCGGAGTCTTTCACTATTCTCGCTCGGACCGTGCGGCTGGGCATACGGTTGTTCCTTTCGACGAGCGCATGACGCAGCACATTCTTATCCCCGCCGGGCAGGAGCTTCCTGCGGCGAATGAATCGGCCACGCCGCATCGCGTGCTCGGCAAAGAAGCAGCGCCGACTGCCGTTCATGAAAGCCTGGAAGGCCTGGTTGTGGATGTGGAGATTACCAGTTGGCCCACGCCGACGCGCCCGCCTGTGGGCCGTGTGATCGAGGTGCTGGGCTCGCCTGACGACTTCGGCGTGGATGTGGAGATGATGATCCGCAAGCACCAGTTGCCGCGGGAATTCCCGAAGAACGTGCTGGCCGAGGCACGCGCCGTGGCTCACCTTGACCTCTCCGAGGTCTTAACTCGCCGAGATTTTCGTGAGTTACCCATAGTCACCATCGACGGCGAAACGGCACGTGATTTCGATGATGCGGTGCTGGTCATTGAGCGCGAAGGCGGCGGCTATGAGCTGCAAGTGCATATCGCCGACGTGGCCGAATATGTGCACGCCGCGACGGACCTCGATTTGGAAGCGCGGCTGCGCGGAACCAGCGTCTACTTTCCCGATCGCGCCATACCCATGCTGCCGCAGGAGCTTTCCACCAACATATGCAGCCTGCGCCCCGGCGAAGACCGGTTGGTGCTGAGTTGCATCATGCAGCTGGATTCAGCGGGACGTATCGAGAATTATGAAATTGTTGAAGGCGTAATCCGCTCGGCTGCGCGCATGACGTACACCGAGGTCCACGCAATCGCACTGGTTCCCGGTTTCGAGCGAATGCACAAGCTTGCGATGCTGATGAACAAGCGGCGCGAGTTGCGAGGCAGCATTGATTTCGATCTGCCCGAGCCGGTGATCGAGTTTGACGAGCAGGGGCAGATGCGCGGCGTAACCAAGTCCGAGCGCACATGGGCCAACCGGCTTATCGAGGAGTTCATGTTGGCCGCCAACGAATGTGTCGCCACCTGGCTTGAAGACATGGGCGTGCCTTCGCTCTATCGCATTCACGAGAAGCCGGAGCCGCGCCGCGTGGTGCAGTTTGAGGAGCTGGCCGCCAGCTTCGGTTACACGCTCGGATTGGGCGCATTGCCGGTCAAACGAATTCAGACGCGAGGCGACCGCCGCGACGCCCAGCGCACAGGGCGCAACGTCCGCACATACGAAGTGCCGGAAGACATTCTTGTCACGCCGCGCATGTATCAAAAGCTTGCAGCCAAAATCGAGGGCAAGCCGGAAGAGCGGATTCTGAGTTATCTGATGCTGCGCTCGCTCATGCAGGCGCGCTATTCGGAGACGAATGAAGGCCACTTTGCGCTGGCTGCGCCCACGTATACCCATTTCACTTCGCCCATCCGCCGGTATCCCGATTTGATTGTTCATCGCATTACCAAGGCGCTGCTGCAGGAAGGCGTGAGTGGCGAGGGTGCAGTTGCCGAAGGACGCCACAGTTCGCCATGGACGCATCCGAGCGAAGGCCAGCAGTCAAGTGGTGTGGTTTCCCACCTTTGGCGCAAAACCGGGGGCCCCAGCGACAGGTCTTCGTCGCTGGGGTGGAAAAACAAGGACGCGCCAAGGATGGGGCACCCGGCAGCCAGGGTGGGAGCAAGGTTCACCGGCGAGCCGCCCATCCCCGAAGCCGAACTGGCGCAGATTGCCGAGGAGACCAGCCAGACCGAGCGCCGCGCCGCAGAGGCAGAGCGCGAACTGGTCGAGTGGAAGAAGGTTCGCTTCATGCGAGACAAGGTCGGCGAGGAGTTTGCCGCGCTGGTGCTGAACCCCGCCAAATACGGGCTCTTTGTCGAGCTGACCGATTTGTTTGTCGAAGGGCTTGTGCCCATCGACTCGCTGCGCGACGACCGCTATACGTGGCGCGAGAATACGCATGAGATCATCGGTGAGCGCACCGGCCGCCGCTTCCGCGCAGGCGACCGCGTGCAGGTGATTCTGGATCGCATCCTGGCTCAGGAACGAAAGCTGCAGTTTTCGATTGTCGAAGAAGGTATGCCGCTGACCGGCAAGAAAGCTGCACCCTCCAAGCCAAAGAAGAGCAAGCGCAGGAGCGCGGCTGCTCCCGCCTTCAAGACCAGGAAGAAATTCGGCAAAAAAGGCAAGCGCCGTTGAAGGAGGTTTGACTCAACGGCGCGGCCCAAAGACGCGAATGGCGCAGTCCCCAGTTGTGCCCGATTGTCGGTGGCCTTAAGCGTTAGCTTGCTTCTCGGCGAGATCGCCAATGAGCGGAAATTTGAAGCGCTGTCCATTCAAGGCCTTGATCAGCACATACACCCAAAGCACAAGAAGAACCAGGTTGACGAACGGCATGATTATCCATCCGACGACGGGGACGACGCTGAGCACAATATTGATTGCGAAGGCGGTTATGCCCAGAAAGATGGACTGCCAGGAGTGGAAGCGCACGTAGGAGTTCGTGTTGAAAGGTTCGACGATCAAAAAAATGATCGCCGGAATGATGGTGACGTATGCCAGCGCGCCGGCGGCGTTGTCGGAGAGGCCAGACTGATTTGGTTCGGACATGGAAGCTCCTTCGGGGATGAAATCAAACGTCAGTATGCCTGTTAGCTGTTGGCCTGCTTTTCTGCGAAATCGCCAATGACTGGAATCTTGAAGCGCTGACCGTTGAATGCCTTGATCAGCACAATGACCCATAGGATGAAGAACCCCAGGCTCACCAACTGGCTCACGAAGAACATGAACCAGCTGGCAAACGGCATCCTGCCGACAATGGCAAGCCCGACATGAACAACAATCCAGGTAATGGCCAAAAAGATGGATTGCCACGAGTGGAAGCGAATCAGGGGCTTCTGGTTGTAGGGTGCAACGATCAGGAAGATGATCGCCGGGATGATAGTGACGTAAGCAAGTCCCGCGGCGGCGGTATCGGAGAGGCCGGTTCGCAGAGTTTCGTCAGGCACGTTACCTCCTTATTGGGGTCAATCCAATTTGTGGGGATAGAGGCTTCAAGCCTCAGCCGGACTATGCAAACCGGGGGAAATCCGGGCAACGATTTTCGAGGGGGAACGGCTCGAAACTGAAACTAGAGAAAATGGTGGCCCTCGACCTTGTCAAGCACATTCTCTTCCCAGCTAAAGAATCTGTCGCGCAACCGCCTACCGCGTCGAGTCCCGCGCTGTTTCTTGGAGTGAGATTGCGCGGGGCCACTTGTAGTGAAAAATGATCCGCTGCGCTTAAGCGACGGCGCGCTTCTCGGCAATTGCGCCAATGATCGGCAGTTTGAAGCGCCTGCCGTTCACGGCCTCGATTCCGCAGATAATCCACAGAAGTATCCAGGCAAGCCAGACGAGCCGTGTGAGGGCCACAAAAAGGAATCCCGCAAAGATCAGGCTGAATGGCAAAATAATGCTCAGCACGAAGCTGACGACAATCGCCACGATGGTGAGGAAGATGGACTGCCAGGCGTGGAAGCGGACAAAGGGGCTATTGCGGTAAGGCGGGAGCACCAAAAAAGCAATCGCCGGGACAAACGTAATGTAGGCGATTGCTCCGGCGAAATTGTCGCGGATGCCAGCATGATTCGTTTGGGTCATGAGGTTCCTTTCGCATGGGACTCGGAAAAGGCCTTTACCTGGAATATTTAAAGCAGACCTG
>JBEKQD010000093.1:0-15476 GCA_049520075.1 Occallatibacter sp.
ATATTCGCGGTAGCCTTAGGCTTCCCCGGATAGGAGCGCGAAAGGTGCGCGAGAGCTGGCACGAACGGTTTGCCGAAACGCCTGATGTCCTGAAGAATGCGCAGCGCCAGCGCACTATTGTGCCGGTGCTGGACTTGGAGATCGGCGGAGGCGAGTTCATCGTCATGGCGGGGCCGTGCGCGGTGGAGACCGAGGCGCAATTGATGGCCACAGCCAACCGCGTTCGCCGCGGCGGCGCGCGCATTCTGCGTGGAGGCGCCTTTAAGCCGCGCAGTTCCCCTTATGCATTTCAAGGACTTGGCCTGGAAGGGCTGAAACTGCTGGCGCGCGCGCGGCAGGAAACTGGTCTGGCTATCGTCACCGAAGTCATGTCAGAAGACGATGTTCCCATGGTCGCCGAGTACGCCGACATTCTGCAGATCGGCTCGCGCAATATGGAAAACTACTCGCTGTTGGAAACAGCGGGGCGCTCCGGCCGGCCGGTTCTGCTGAAACGCGGGATGATGGCCACTGTGGCCGATATGCTGCGTTCGGCGCAGATGGTGCTGGACAACGGCAATCCAAACGTCATCCTCTGCGAGCGCGGTATTCGCACCTTTGAAACGGCGACGCGCAATACCTTCGATGTGGCGGCCATCGCGCTGCTCAAGCTGATTTCGCATCTTCCGGTGATTGCCGATCCGAGCCACGCGGCCGGGCATCGCGAACTGGTGCCTGCTCTGGCGCGCATTGGTGTAACTGCAGGGGCTGATGGGCTTATCGTGGAGGTGCATCCCGACCCTGACAAAGCTTGGAGCGACGGCGAACAGTCATTGGATTTCGACGGTTTCGACGAGATGATGGCTTCGCTTGATCCATATTTGGCGATTCGCCGGCAGGAAATTGCGCGACATGAGTCCGGAGACCGGTTGCGCAACGCGGCGGGCGCGCGGGTCATGGAGGTCGTTGGATGAAATTCCGGGCCAGAGTCCCGGCGATCCTTGGCTCGATTGGATTGCTGATTTTGATTTGCGGGTTTGCGCACGGTCCCGCGCAGATTCCGATCGTTCCGGTTATTGTGACTGCTGCGCCGGTGTACGAGCCGTTGGCGGAACTGCGTGGGCGAGAGCGGTTTCCTCAAGGCGCACAAGTTCTGGTGGTGAGCGGCGGCAAGGCAGAGCCCTTGGTAGCGGGTTTTGCTGCAACCGCCGACGCCGATGTTTCCTTCGATGGCAAAAGCGTTTTGTTTGCGGGCAAGCAGGCCGCCGGCGATCCGTGGCAGATATGGGAAGTGACGCTTGAGGGTCGCGCGGTGCGCAAGGTGATTACGACCGCGACCGATGCGGAACGCCCACTATACCTGCCCGGTGGACGAATGGTCTGGGCGCAGCGTGTGCCGTGGGGATTTCAACTGGAGTCCGCGGAAGACGGCCATGCGCCGGCCAATCCGCCCTTGAATCCAACGGCAGGCCCGGGTGTGCTTCCGCTCACTTACACGCAAGCCAGCGCTTTTCCGGCCGCTGTGCTGGCGGATGGACGCATTCTATTTGAATCCGGCTTTCCTCTTGGCTCGGGATCGACCGCAGAATTGTATCTGGTTTACGCCGATGGCTCGGGCGTTGAGTCGTACCGCTGCGATCACGGGCGGGCGCGCTGGGGTGGGACGCAATTGGCCTCGGGCGACGTGGTATTCACGCACGGAGACTCGTTGGCTCGGTTTACTTCGCCGCTGGCCCACGAAGTGAAAATTGACGCGCCGCGCGCGGAATATGCGGGCGCAATGGCCGAGACGGCTGAGGGCGCGTGGCTGGTAAGCGCGCGGGCCGGCGCAGGCGCGTGGTTTGCACTCAAGCTGTGGAAGCCTGGAGCGACGGCGCTTGAAACAGTGTTCGCAGAGAGCGGCAAGGATGTTGTCGAGCCGGTTTTACTGGCGCCACGCACCCCGCCCAGACGCCATCCCTCAGGTCTGCATCCATGGGACTACGCAAATATGATGGCGCTCGATGCGCGCCTCTCGCGCGAAGGGGATTTGAAGAAGGCTCCCGCTTCGGTAAGGCTGGAGCGGATGAACGCAGACGGCCAAACAGTCGCTACAGGCACGGCACCAGTGGAAGCGGACGGATCTTTTTACGTCAAGGTTCCAGCAGACCAGCCGATTCGGTTTGCGTTGCTGGACGAAAGAGGCACGGTGCTGCGCCAGGAACATGGATGGTTCTGGATACGGAAGGGCGAGCAACGCATTTGCGTCGGCTGCCACACGGGGCCAGAGCGTTCATCGGAGAATCGAGTGCCGGACGTACTACTGCGCACGACGACGGCAGTTGATTTGACGGGCGCAACACACGCGGAGGCGACACCGCAGAAAGCCCCAGGGGGCAAATAGAATGTTGATTCGCTTTCTTCCTTTATTCGGCGCGGTTACCATGGCGGCGGCGCAGACTGCGCCTACGACACCCGTTGCCTCCGCGACTCAGACAGCACCCATCGCACACACGGCGCCTGCGCCGGTGATTCGCTTTGAAGACGCCACCGATAAGGCGGGCATCAACTTTGTTCACAGCTTCGGGTCGCGGCAGCTGGGATCGTTGTTGGAGGGAACGGGCGCTGGGTGCATCTGGTTTGACTACAACCACTCCGGACGGGAATCTCTTTACGTGGTGAACGGACGGCCGCTGGACGACTCGATGCATCCCTATCCGCTCAAAGAGAAGCCGGAAACGCCGCCGCACAATCATCTCTATCGCAACGACGGCAACGGTCGCTTTACCGATGTTACGGAGCAGGCCGGACTCGATCCCGAAATGTACGGAATGGCAGTGACGGCGGCGGACTATGACAACGACGGCTTTGTCGATCTGCTGGTGACGGGTTACGGAAAAACGATTCTCTATCACAACGACGGCAACGGCCACTTTACCGATGTGACCGAAAAGGCCGGCATCAAGGTGGACGGCTGGGCGATTAGTTCCACATGGCTGGACTACGACAAGGACGGATGCGTCGATCTGTTTGTGGGTCGATACGTGAAGTTCGATCCCAAGTATCGCGCCTTCTATGCGCCGACTAACTATCCGGGTCCACTTGATTATGAAGGCGAGACCAATCAGCTTTTTCACAATAACTGCGACGGAACATTTACAGATGTGACCGATAAGTCTGGCATCGGCGCTTACGTGGGCCGTACCATGGGCGTGACGGCGGCAGATTTCGACAACGACGGATGGGATGACATTTACGTCGCCAACGACCGCACGGAAAATTTCCTCTTCCATAACAAGCACGATGGAACCTTTGAGGAAATCGGGAATGATACGGGCACAGCCTTCGGACAGAATGGCGAATCGACTTCATCGATGGGGCCGGTTTTTGCCGATCTTGAAGGCCGCGGAATGCTTGACTTGTGGGTGACCGACGGACATTATAATCGGCTGCTGCATAACACGGGAAAGATGAGCTTTGAAGATATCGGCGCGTCCAATGGGGTCTCGCAGACCAATGGGCAATATGTCAGCTGGGGCACGGGCGTATACGACTTCGACAACGACGGGCTGCTCGACATTCTCATCTTTCACGGCGGGCTGATTCATTTGATTCCGCAGGAGCACACAGTGTTTCGCGGACTCGGCGATGGGAAATTTGCCGATGTTTCGCGCGAGGCGGGGCCGGTGATGAGTGAGCGCACAACGGCTCGCGGCGCCTGCTTCGGCGACTACGAAAACGACGGCAAGGTGGATGCGTTCGTAGTGAATCTGGGCGCGAAGGGAACGCTTCTGCGCAATGTTTCAACGAATACCGGCCACTGGGTCGAGATCAAGCTCGTCGGGACCAAGAGCAATCGCGACGGCATCGGCGCGCGCGTTGAAGTCTTTGCCGCAGGCAAACGGCAGACGGCAGAGCGCGTGGCCGGCTCAGGCTATCTTTCGCAGAACGATGAACGTCTGCACTACGGATTGGGCGCAGCCACCACTATCGACAAGCTGATTGTTCACTGGCCGAGCGGGATTGAGCAGAAACTGGAAAAACTCAGCGTGGATAAGGTGCTCACGGTGCAAGAGCCGGGAGAAAGGAAGCTGAAGTGAGCCGGCGACTCCAAACGGCACTCGGCACGGGGCTTGCGGCCCTGGCCGTGATGTTGCTCACGCTTTTGTTCTGGCCCGCCATCAATCATCCGGTGCGCGCTGACGAGCGAGGTGTGCAGGATTACGCGTCGCCGCTCGAGGTTTTGCTGTCGCCTGATGGAGCGCGCATTTACGTGCTCTGCCAACAGAGCGAGCAGGTGCGCGTGCTAAATGCGTCAACCTATGCGGTCATCAAGAACATCGCGGTAGGCCGCGTACCGCGAGGGATTTCGTTGTCGCCTGACGGAGCGCGGCTGTTTGTGACCAACTCCTGGGACGACACGTTGTCGGTAATCAATGCGCGGACTCTGACCGTGATGGCAACCTGGCCGGTGGGCGCGGAGCCATCCAGTGTGATTGAAGACCGTGCGGGCAAACAATTGTTTGTGGCCAATCGGATCAGCAACGATGTTGCAGTGCTGGACGCTCAAACCGGGACAGAAGAGAAGCGGCTGGCAGCGGGACGCGGCGCGAGTTACATGACGCCTTCACCTGACGGCAGCCGGCTTTACGTTACCCATGTTTATCCGAACCCGCTGCGAGTGCGGAGCGACCGGGACAATCGCACGGCGCCCGAGTCGGAGATTACCGTGATCGACACGGCGCGCGCAGTGGTGGTTGACCGCATTCCCTTGCACGGCATCGCAGGCGTTTTTCATGTGGCGCTCTCTGACGATGGCCGTCTGGGCGTAGCTGCGGAATATCATCCCAAGAACATGATTCCGCTGGCTCACCTGGAGCACGGCGGAGCCTTCGCTTACACGCTTGAGCTATTTGGCGCGGATGTGGACAAGCCGGTCGAAATACCTCTGGACGAATTGGAACGCTATGCATCGCGGCCGTTTGGCGTGGCCATCGCGCCGGATAAGTCGCGCATCTACGTGACCATTGGCGGCTCGGAGATGGTAACCGTAATTGACGTGGCGCGCCTGCTGCGTTTCATTCACGCGAGGCCTCAAGCCCAGCCGGCGTCATTCGCGCAGGATCTCTCTGCCAGCGCAAACTATGTAGTGGCGCGCATTTCCGTGGGTCACGATCCGCGCGGGTTGACGCTGAGCCGCGACGGACGCAAGCTGTTTGTGGCCAACCGGCTTGAGGACACGCTGAGCGTGATTGACACGCACACTAATCGTGTGGCCGCGACCATCAAGCTGGACGGACCGAAGGAGATTTCGCCGCTGCGTCATGGCGAACAGACGTTCTACACATCGCGTTATTCGTTTCAGGGTCAGATTGGCTGCGCCAGCTGCCACATCGATTCCACCTTCGACGGGCTAACGTGGAACCTGGAACCGGACGGCTTTGGCCGCAACACGGTGGCCAACAAGTTGCTGGAAGGCATCAGGGGTACCGAGCCTTACAAGTGGACAGGCACGAATCCCAACATACCGACCGAGTGCGGCCCGCGCACGGAAAAATACTTTTGGCGCGCGGAGAACTATGACGACCGGACGCTAACGGACCTGGCAATGTACATTCGCAGCCTGGAGCCACGGCCCAACCGCTGGCGGCTGGCAAACGGCGAACTGACGCCTGCTCAAGAGCGCGGCAAAGCAATCTTCGAGCGCACGGTGGACAAGTTCAAGAAGCCGATTCCCGAATACAACCGCTGCTCCTATTGCCACAGCGGGCCCAAGGGCACCAACCAGAAAACATCCGACGTGGGTACGCGCAGGCCTAACGACAATGCGAGCCTTCTGAAATCGGCGCCGCTGACCAATGTTGCGCTTACCGCACCATACCTGCACGATGGATCGGCGCACGCGATGGAAGAGATATGGACGGTCTACAACCCGGACGACAAACACGGACGGACCAACGACCTGACCAAGGATGAGCTAAACGACCTAGTCGAATATCTCAGGACTCGATAGGAGAAGACGCGATGAAAAGACTCGATAAGCTCGCAATGCTAGTGGCCGCCGGGGTATTGGCTTTTATAGCGCCAACTGGATCTGCCGCGGCGCCGGCGCCGGCAGCGCCGAAGATGCCTCTTTTCCGTTTTGAAAACTTCACTACAGCCAACGGCCTCCCTAATGATCACGTGTATGCGGTGCTGGTGGATGGAGACCGCATCTGGGCGGGGACGGACGACGGACTGGCGGTTTACGAGAATCATTCTTGGAAGACCTATACCACCGCGGATGGTCTTGCGCATCGCGCCGTGATCTCGCTGGCTCTCGATAAGCGAACTGGCGACGTGTGGGCTGGCACCATGGGGGGACTAAGCCGCATTTCGGGCGGGCGCATCGACAGCTATACTCAGTTGAACTCAGGGCTGAGCAACAATGTTGTTTATGGCGTCTCAGTCGAAGGCGAGAACGTATGGATTGCCACGGCCGCCGGCGCCTGCCGTCTGAACCTGCACACCAACCAGTGGTCGCTCTATAACGAGCGCAATACGCCGATGTTTGAGATTTGGTCTTATTCGGTCTCAGCCACGCCAACCAAGGTCTACTACGGAATTTGGGGAAGCGGAGTTCTTGAGTACGATCAGAAGACCGGGAAGTGGGACAAGTACGACGATCCAGACGGAGAGACAGAGATGGTGCTCTTCAAGGATCAGGGATTGATCCACGAAATCGTCACCTCGGTCAGCTATATGGAAAAGGACAAAGTTTTGTGGGCAGCCACATATTTTGGAGACAGCCATTACGATGGCCGCTACTGGCATAATTTTCTAACAAAGGACAGTGGGCTACCCTCGAATTTCACTAATATTGTGAGGGGAGTGGACGGCAAAAGGGCGTGGTTCGGCACCGACAAAGGGCTCGCATACTACGACGGCGTCAATTGGGCCGTGTATCGTCCCTCGATGAAAGATGGCAAGCCGGAGATGACAGTGCGGGATGCGGCGGGCACTGTAACACCGGTCACGGTCACCACAGCGCCGGCGCATAACTACATTCTCTACATCGATTTTCAAGGCGACGATATCTGGGTCGCAACAGCCAAAGGTTTAAGTCACGGAGTTCGACAGAAGTAAAACCATCAGGAGACAGCATCATGAATGCATTTTCAGACATTCTGGAAGCCATCGCACACGCGCCTATCGAGAAGCGCGCGATAACCAATCACGGCGTACTCAACGAGGCCTATGCCTATGCCAAGCCGAGTTCATTTTCGCGCGGCATGAGAATCGATATCGGCGGCGTGGCCATTCTGCTGATTTCGGGCACAGCCTCAATCGACGAGAACGGTGTGAGTGTCCACATCGGCGACTTTCCAGCCCAGCTTCGGCGCACCTTCGACAACATTACCGGCTTGCTTGAGGCGGAAGGATGCACATGGCACGACATTGTGCGCACCAGCTGCTACCTGCGGGACATCGATCGCGACTACGATGTTTTCAATGCCGGGCGCACTGAGTTCTTCAAAGAGCAGGGGCTCGACCCTCTGCCTGCGTCCACCGGCATTCAGGCGCATCTCTGCCGCCCAGAATTGCTTATTGAGATCGAAGCCATTGCCATGTTCCGCACGGACAGGGCTTGCTGCAACAAGGAGTAGTTGTCATGCGTAAGGGATCGCTTTTGGTCGCGGTGGGCATACTGGCCGCGTTCGCCGCTCCGAATCTTACGGGGCAGAACACGGGTACTGATGCAGTCAACGGCGCGCACGTGTGCGAGTGCGGCGCGCATCCACCGGGACCGCCGCGCGATCGCGAAGTGAAGCCCTATGCGGGCGAGCCGGCTGACATGAGGCCCTATGCAAAGTTTGCTGCGCCTTATGACCTCAACTACACACGCCCGAACATATATGCCGGCGCGGCTCGGGATATTCCCGAGCCGAAGGACTTGACCGAGGTGCGCATTGGCTTCTTCGGTCCAATTGAGCACAATTCGGAATCGGTTCTTGGACTGCGCATGTTGCATGGCGCGCAGTTGGCTCTGGAAGAGGCCAACGCACGCGGCGGCTATGGCGGCAAACCCTTCAAACTGATGCTGCACAATGACTACAACAATTGGCAGGCGAAGGCAGTCTATGGCGAAGTCCGGCCAACCGAACCGGCGATCTGGGGTTCGGCCTCGGATGAAGCGGTAAAGATGGCGTACGACGAAAAGGTCTGGGCGATCTTCGGCTCGATCAGCTCCGAGTCAACACATATCGCTCTGCGTGTGGCTCTGCGCGCGGAGCTTCCGGTTGTGAGTTCGGCCAATAGCGACCCCACCGTTCCGGAGACCACCATTCCGTGGTACTTCGGCACCATGCAGGATGACCGGCAACAGTATCTGACGCTGGCTCGCCGCATTTATACCGAGCTTGGATTGAAGCGCGTGGCGGTTCTCAGGTCGAGCAGCCGATACGGCCGATTTGGCCTTGGAAAATTCCTGGATGCCTCACGGCGTCTGGGCCATCCGGTTGTGATGGAGCAGGTTTTTCAGCCCGGAGAAACGGATTATGCGAAGCAACTCAGAGTGATCCGCAGTTCGCGTCCTGACGCTGTTCTTGTGGTGGGAGACGAGCCGGAGGCTGCGACGATTCTGAAGCAGATGCGAGCGGCTGGGATGAAGCAGCGCGCCTTTGGTGAGTTCCGAACACTGGGCGACACTCTGGTGGCGCAGGCTGGCGATGCCGCCGAGGGATTCGAGGCCGTTTATCCCTATGATCCCACGCGCACTGACCCGCGCTGGTTGGACTTCAATAAGCGCTTCGAGGCGCGTTTCAATGAAAAGCCGGAGCAGTTCGCCTCGATGGCCTACGACACGATCAATATGCTGCTGGACTCAATCTGCAAGGCGGGATTGAATCGGGCGCGCATTCATGATGCGCTGGCCGACATTGAAGAATACGACGGCGTAACCGGGAAAATGGTCTTCGATCCCAACCAAAAGAATACGGCTCCTTTGTACCTGGGCACGGTGCATAATGGCGGGATCACTTACCGCCTCGCAACGATGGAAAAGACACCTGCACCGCAGCCACCAGTACAAGCGCCTGTATCTGCTGCACCGCCGGCGACGCAGACACCCTATGCGCGTGTCGGTGAGAATGGCGTGGACTATGCCGGGCCGCATCCGAGTGACGTTCCACCGGGGCCGGTTCGCGTAGTGCTATTTGGTCCCCATGCCGCAGAGGTTGCGCAGTCTCCTGCTGTTGTGGAAGAGCTTGCAGCCGCGACGGCAAAGGGTCGCGAGTGGAAGCTTGAGCCCGTCGATAGCGATCAGAATTGGGGCGCGGCGTCAACTCAGTTGGTTCATGCACTGATGGATGGACACGCGCTGGCGATTGTGGCGACGGACCGCGATGCCGCTCATTTGGCCGAGCAGCTGGCGCTCAAAGCTTTTGTGCCGGTAATTGCTCTCAGCAGCGACAAGAAACTTACCTCGACAAACATTCCCTGGATCTTCCGTTTGCCGTCCGGAACGACGCCGTCCGCAGCGTTGCGTTTGCTTGAGACTGCTGCCGCCATGAGCAGCGCCAAAGACCAAGGGGGGTTGAATCCGGAGCGGCTCAGAAACGTGCTGGCTTCAGGAAATATGATCTCCGGATTCGCTTTTCTGCAAACCGGCGAGTTGCGCTGAAACTTCGGGACTTTGAAAAACCGTACGAGAACATTCGACAACTAGCGCAGTTCCCCGCTAATATGCAACGCAACAAAGCGCTTTTCTGGAATAACTCGCTATTCCCTTTTATCTCTGCAGGAACGCAGGTAAGCGAGCAGATCGGTGAGTTCCGAAGCCTGCAACTCATCTCCAAAGGGTGGCATGCGCAGGCTGCCGCTGACGATCTGTTGGCGCATTTGGACTTCATTCAACCTTCTGCCGACACCGGACAGGTCGGGCGCTTTGCGGCCTCCGGAATGGTGGATGGTGTGGCAATGCATGCATCCGCTGGTAGCGAATAGAGAAGCGCCGTGCGCGCGCTGGTCGCGTGTAGACGCAAAGCCCACAAGGGAACAGATCAGAGCCAAGCCAGGGACGGTCAACCACAACCTCATGGATTAGTTCCTCCGGCCGCAACGGGCTCTGCAGCCAGGTCACTGTGTATGTGCCACGGCACACTCTCTGAAGTAATCTCAGGATGCTTGCGCAGAAATTCCAACGCATAGGTGCTCGCAGTCGGATCATCCTTCTGGTCCGCGAATGCGTTGGCCTCGCGCGTTGCCTCAGCCTTCATGCCAAGTCGGCGATAGACGATAGAGAGGATATAGTGCGCCGCCAGGTCGTCGGGATCGATCGACTGTAACGTCTCGTATTCAGTGCGCGCCTCGCCGTACCTATGCTGCTGGTAAAGAGAGTAACCTAGTTCACGGTGAGCGTCGCGCGAACGAGGAAACTGAGCCGTCACTTCACGAAGATCGCTGATGGCCGCGTCGAGATGGCCTTGAATGCGCTCTACAAGCGCGAGGTAATAGAGGGCGCGTGCATTGTGCGGAGCAAGCTGCAAGGCCTTCTCCAGGCAGGCACGTGCATCGTCGAATCGTTCCCATTGCGAGTCGGCGATGGCGACGTTAGTGTATGCGTCGGCATAGTCGGGACGCATCTCGGTAACGCGCTTGAATGCGCTCGCGCTCGCAGCGTACTGCTGCGCATCCAGCAGGCCGATGCCGTAGTTATTCCAGCGCATCCAATCCTTGTTGTCCAGCGGATCGGGCGGCGTCGCCAAGTTGGCACCAACGGCGAAAGTGCGCGTACGCGCAGCGATCTCAACCACCGGCATTTCATAGTGCTTACCCAGGCCGAAATCGATGAAGTGCTGATTGAAGCGGCGATAGTTTACCTTCGCGGTAACGCTGATGGGCCCGGCGGCATCCGTAGGCACTTTGAACTGATAACGGACAATTTGCGAGCGGCCGGACTGTATGGTGTTGTTATAGGCAACGACCCTTGTATTCCAAACCTGGTGAAGATCGTTCAATCCGCCCTGCGCATTGACCAACCTGTTCGTAAAGCTGTGCGCGCCAGAGTCGAGTGAGCCTCCCGGCTGCAACGCGCCGGAATGCATAAGTGTGCGGCCGGAGGAGTCTTTCGCCTCGAATTCCACCCAGCTCTCATAAAAGTCTCGCTGCTCGGGAACAAGGCTATGGGCGATGCCTTTATTCTGAATCACGACGGAAACAGTGAGCACATCGCCGGGTGCGATTTCAAACGGCGCACTTCCGAGTGGCGCAATGATCTTGTCTCCGTTGCGTTCGATCCCGAAGATGTCAACATTCAAGACTCCATTGCGCAAAAAAGCAATCGTCTTCTCCATTTGCGCGTCGTAGCCGTAATATTTCGACAAAACTGTATTGGCACCGAGCCAGCGATGCGACGCAAGTTTGCCGTCTTTGGCGCCGTAGTCCGGCAATTGAATGTCCTCTTGCTTCATGTGGCAGGTTTGGCATGTGGAGACCTGGTCCTTCACGTAGAAGGGAAGCGGCGACTGCTTGGCGAACGAAGAAAGCTGCCACTCATCATAAAGAAAAATAGCGCGCTGCCACTTATAGTCATTCAGGATTCGCGGCAAAGCAGCCTTATGGCACGCGGAACAGAACTCGCTGGTGTGGTAGAAATCCTTCATTACTGCTTTGGAGTGCCGATCGAGGTGAGCTAATATCTCCTTGTCAGAAACTTCGCCGTAGATAGGTTTACCATTTTCATCCACGATAACTGCCGGTTGAGCGAGCACATAACTCCCGGTGCCACGCGTATCGACTCTTTGAATGGAGTGGCATACCAAACAGGTTATACCGTCGGCGTCGAAGTTGCGGTTCACGGGGGAGTGCTGAGTCATAGCGCCGGAAGTAAGCGCGACGGGATTGTGGCAGCCTTCGCAGTGACGCGCATACTCGGTTCCCTTGGTCTTCATAAGCACATTGACGTTCTTGACGTACCAGGGAGCACGGAAAGAGTTTGCATGTACGCTCTGACGCCACTCAGCGTGCGCTTCCTGATGGCAGTGGCCGCAATATTGTGCAGTGGGAAAGCTCTTGGGATTGATGAATTCGCCAGTGTCCGTGACCGCATTGGAGGGGAGAAACGGCTGATCCACACCAAAGCGAGAATTGTAGTGCTCTTTGACAGTCTGCGAATAAACCGACCGGTCGGTCGAATCCGGTTCGTCGTTGGTTGCGTAGGCTCGTTCCGCACGCCACGCCATCCAACTGCAACAGGCGGCCGCCGCAACTGCGAAAGCGCAAACCGTCCGAAGCGCGTGATTGGCAAACAGCGCAAGCGTGATTTTGATGCTTTTAAGCTTCATGGTGGTTTGACCTCCGGCATTCGATGGGGAAGAATCTCCACGGGAGATGGAGACTGAACCAAGGACAATGTGCTCTAAGGCTTCATTCCGTGTCCCTCCGTCAGGGCTACGATGCAATCAATTTGCGCAACTGCGAAACGCTCTTTGGCGCCGCTGGGCCAGTGTACTTCAACGTCATCAATGGCTGTTGTGTCGCCCAGGCCAAAGTGCAGACGCGGATCACTGGTGGACGCATAACTGCCACCGGAGATAACATCGCCTCGCTGCCGCATGTTATTCGCTTTGACAAAAACGGTAGCGCCGACTGCGTCACGCGGGCTCTTCGGACCGCCGATCAGCTTGAGCTCGATCCAATGATGTTTGTCGGACGAGACATTGCGGAACAGCGCCGGAACGCCGTCGAGATTATTGATAACAACATCGAGCTTGCCATCGTTGAACAGATCACCGACAGCGAGGCCGCGGCCAACATATGTCTGGGCGAGCGCCGTCCCCTCGACTGCGGGCATCAACTCGAAATGCTTGCCGCCGATGTTATGAAAAAGCAAGGGGCGCTCGGCATAACTCGTTCCCCATGGCTCCTTATCCACAATTGGGTAGACGTGGCCGTTCGCGACAATCAGATCCTTCCATCCATCGTTGTCATAGTCGAGGAAAGCTGCGCCCCAAGCGAGAAAAGGAATGGTAGGTTCGGCAATCCCCAACTGATAACTGATGTCAGTAAAGTTGGCGTCTCCATCGTTGCGATAGAGCGGTTTGTAATCGTCGGAGAAAGTGGTGTCGTACAGATCGACAAGACCGCTGTTCTGATAGTCGCCCACAGCGATTCCCATCGTTGCGGTTTCGCGCCCACTCTCGTTGAGAGCAAAGCCGGAGGAGTAGCTGACATCTTCAAATGTGCCATCGCCCTTGTTGAGATATAAGTAGTTTGGTGTTGAGTCATCGCCTACCAGCAAGTCGGGCTTGCCATCGCCGTTAAGACTTACAAAAACTGAAGTAAGTCCATAGTAGCCATTTGTGTCGGCGACGCCTGCCTTTTCACTTACATCGGTAAATGTTCCGTCGCCGTTGTTATGGAAGAGGTGATCTGGTTCGCCCTTGAGGCCGCGTGGCCCGCACATTACGTTTTCGCCGCGAAACTGGCAAAAGCTGTAAGCGACACCCTTCTCGCCGGAGACAGGCGGATTCGCGAGGTCATAGTGAACGTAACCGGGAACAAAAAGATCCAGGCGGCCATCGCCGTCATAATCTCCCCATGTGGCACCGGTTGACCAGTTACCGAGAGCTACGCCGGCTTTTTCAGCAACATCAGTAAACGTGCCATCGTGGTTGTTGTGGTAGAGTCGATTCTTGCCGAAGTTTGTCACATAGATATCCGGCCAGCCATCGTTGTCATAGTCCGCTATGGCCACGCCCACGCCCCAGCGATCGTTAGTGACGCCGGCTTGCTCCGCCACATTGGTAAAGGTGCCGTCATGGTTGTTGCGAAAGAGCGCGGCCTTTGGGGGCACGGCCTTGCCGCTTTCGGCGTCATAGGTCGAACCGTTCACAATGTAGATCGAGAGCCAGCCGCTGTTGTCATAGTCGATGAGGCCGACGCCCGAGCCGTTGGCCTCGATAATGAATTTCTTTTCCGGGGTGCCCATGACGTGCTTCCAAGTCGTCAAGCCGGCCTGACGCGTAATGTCATTGAAAAGGATGGGGCCCTGTTTGACGAAGCCGCCAGCGGTGATGGGACGGTGCTCACTGTCGAGGACAGCCGGGTGCGCGCCTCCGGTGTTGACTCCGCCAACGGCGGGAGCCTGCCCACCTTCGCGGGGTTTATCGGACTGGGTATCGGAGGCATGGGAGTCGGGCGTGGTGGACTGGGCGGCACAGCGACTCGAGCCAGCGATGAGAACAGCGCAGAGCGCAACGGCTGCAAGCCGACAGATGGGGGCCGGCCTGGTTGCAGCCGGAACTTTGTCATTCCACGAGATCAACACTTTCGAATTCGCAGAAGGAGAAGCCGGGGACTGTCGGGGAATCAAAGTGGACAAAAGGCCTCCAAAACAGGGAACCTCTTCAAGATACACGACTAGTCGATAGGCCAGACTCATCCAAAAGATGGAGGCCCGTGTGAGGCCTGCGGCGGTTCTTCCTCGAAAATATCTGCTTATGTTTCTGTGCATTCAGGAGCCTGCCCAATTACTGTGGAGGTGCGTGGTTTTTTGCGCAGTATGAACTCTGTTTTAGGAAGCCGGCTCGCACTTCAGTGGCCCCCGATTACGCCAACCCGATGAATGAAGCGCAAGAGACCGCCCGGAACTTGACGCGGTTTGGCGAAACTCGACGCGTGGATGCGCAATGGGGTCTGGTGGTGATATCAATTTTGCTGGGTTGCGCCCTTATCGCGCACGGGTTGGAGCCTTCCACGCCACTGGCCAACTACGGACGCCAGACCTGGGTGATGGAGAACGGCTTGCCGCAGAACACGGTGCAGGCGCTCGTTCAGACAAGAGATGGCTTTGTGTGGCTGGGGACCGAGGTGGGGTTGGTCCGCTTTGATGGCAATAGCTTTCAGGTCTTCGACAAGAATTCGACGCTGGCGCTGCCGGGAAGCGATGTGCGCTGCTTGCTGGAGACAAAGGACGGGGCGCTTTGGGTTGGAACCAGCGAGGGTCTGGCGCGGTGGAAAGACGGAGTGGTGAAGGCGTTCACCACGAAGGATGGACTGCCGGGAAATGGGATACGGGGGCTGGGTGAGGATCAACTCGGCCAGTTCTGGGTGTGGACAGATGAGGCGCAGGCGAGGTTTGATAGTGACCGCTTTATCACATATTGGACGGTGGACGCGAGTGGCGGCGGTGGTGCAAACCCTTCTGTGGGGGTGATACCAGAATTAGGCTCGTTACTTCAGTCCTCGCCGAATGGCGAACACGTGTTTGCTAACCAGGGTGCCTTGGAAGTGTGGCGTGGGATCAAGGTTATTGCACGCTTCGCGGTCGGCCACGAGCTTCCTGGCAGCCGCATTCAGGTTGTTTTTGCCGACCGCGAGGGTAGCCTTTGGATTGGCACGAACGGCGGGCTAGTTCGGTGGGCAGGAGGAAAACTCGAACGGTTGTCGGTGACCGATCCGCTGGCCTCGGCGTCGGTGCTGGCGCTGATGGAAGATCGCGAAGGAAATATCTGGGTGGGAACCGAGACCGGCGGGCT